>NBMB01000036.1 GCA_002084765.1 Candidatus Cloacimonetes bacterium 4572_55
GCTTGGGAAGACGCCTATTACAACTGGATACGACCCCATAAGGCATTGCGAATGGAAATCGAGGGTGATCCCAAACGGCGATGGAAACAACAAACACCCGCAATAGCTGCCAAATTGACTGATCATATTTGGAATGTCAAAGAACTATTATTTATGGTGAGTGCCCCGCACCATTCCTCAAAAAATAATTTACAACACATAAAAGGGTGACAACACATAAAAGGGTGACTACCAGGAATTACAACTTGCAATTATTCTGAATCCATGATAAATTGCTAAAAGATGCAAGATGCGGTGAAGTGCGTCTCGTCTCATAATCGTATGCGCCTATGACAAAATTAGAAGTCGAATAAAGGGTAGGAGACCTATGCTAAACATTATCAATCGATTATTTCAATTCAACTGGTTTCCGTTAGTCCTACAAATAATCTCGTTCGGCGTATTCATCCTGCTGATCGCGGGAGGCTTTGTTGCCAACACCGAGGACATGGTCTTTGCCAAAGTGTTGCGCAATACGAACTTGGCAAACCTGATTGTCTGGTCATATTGGTGGCCCCTGATTATCCTATCATCGATATTTCTCGGTCGCGTCTGGTGCACAGTGTGTCCGATGGAACTGGTAACTTCGCTGGCTGCCAAAGTTGGACTAAAGCAAAAGCCTCCAGCTTTCCTGCGTTCTGGGTGGGTGATAACGGCTTTTTATGTCCTCATCCTATTTGTCGGCATCCATACACTGGCCATCCATCGCGTTCCGTTTCGCATGGCACTTTACATGGCGACGCTATTTTCCGTAGCTATCGTGAGCGGTCTATTGTTTTCTCGCAACGCCTTTTGTGCTTACATCTGTCCCATAGGCCATCTTCTGGGTGTCTACGCAAGGCTCGCCCCCATGAGTTGGGGCGTGAAGGACAAGTCAGTCTGTTCGGGGTGCAAAGATAAATCGTGCGTTTCAAACAGAATTGCATATAAATTCCAGGGGCGAAGCTGCGGCGTTGGTCTCTATCCCACTCATATCGACGACAACAGCGATTGCCTCCTTTGCGGGCAATGCCTGAAAGCTTGCGACCGCAACAATCCCGGTATCGTCGGACGACCCAATCCTGGGTGGTTCCCGAGACGCTGGTTCAAGGATATGTTGGAACTTAAGCCATTCACCGCAGCGCAAGCCGCTTTTGTCCTCATTGTATCCGGTTTTGTGGTTTATGAGGTGTTTACCGAGTGGACTGTGACCAAACAATTGCTACTGTGGCTGCCGACGAGATTAGAGCAAGAACTGGGTGTGAGCGGGGCATGGAGCCACGGATTGATCAAGTCGCTGACGTTATTCGTCGTTTTCCCCGCGTGTGTCTGGCTATTTCCTTATGGCGCGTTCCGTTTGGTTGGCGGACGACTCCGGTTGAGCGACTACCTGCTCCGATTTGGCATTGCTTTCATCCCGATCATGGCATCCGCCCACGCCACTAAGGCACTGCTCAAAATGACTTCACGCATTCCCTATTGGAAATATACGGTGTCCGATCCGATCGGCGCGGAGACCGCTCGCGGCATTCTTGATAAAACCACGCAACTTGCGCCACTACCGGTCTGGCGCGACCCGATGATCACACTCTTTTCCCTGGTTTTTATGAGCGTCGCAATACTGCTGAGCCTATCTATCGTGCGTAAGCTGATTACTGAACACGTTTCTGATTCAGGGTGGCGCAGCGTGTTGCTCTACCTCATCCCCGGAGTGTTTGGAGGAGCGTTTTTTGTGATGTTGATTGCGTGGCGAGTTTTATAAATTATTCATGATTGCGTTATAGGGAACTATGGGTTCAGTTCTATGGTTATTTTTTGTACAGGTATAATTTTTCCTTTGACATAAAATCGATAAGATGGTATCCTTCTCGCGTGTCACATTTCTGCGAATGAATTTTGATAACGTCTAATTAACGACGCGAATTCTTAAAATTTAATGATTTAAACAAGTGCTTAATTTTTTCGATAGTACTTCATTTTTTTACACATAGCCCGCGACCAAAAATAAATATGACTTTACAGAAAAAACTCATAAAAGCATTGGTAGTTGACGATTCGCTGTTCATGCGGACACTGATCTCCAACATTTTGGAAAGCTACGACGACATCATAGTTGTAGGAACAGCTCGCGACGGATACGATGCGATAGAAAAGATTCATCTTTTAAACCCTGATGTGGTGACGCTCGACATTGATATGCCTCGACTGGACGGGATTGGCACGCTTGGTTATATTATGAGCGAGTGCCCCACACCGGTTATCATCATCAGCGGCGTCATGTATCGCAATTCCGAAACCACAATGAAGGCTCTGGACTACGGAGCTGTCGATTTTATCGCCAAGCCCGCCGGTCAAATTTCTCTCAATATCCGAGCAATTGAAAAGGAACTGATCGCTAAGATACGCACAGTCGTGCACGTTGATCTAAAAAAATTGCCGTTTGTTCTTTCTCAGAAATCACCAGATTCTTCCATACCCCTGCCCGATTTGTCCCATAAGGCGTTCCCACTGGTGATCATCGGCGCGTCTACTGGAGGACCGAGAGCGATTTCCTACCTGATCCAGCATCTCCCTGTCGCCGCTCTTGTCGGGTCGTTCCTCATCATCCAGCACATGCCTATGGGATTTACCCTGCCGTTCGCCAGACGCTTAGACAACCTCTCCCTAATGAATGTGACCGAAGCTGAAGTTGGAAATATTCTGACTCCCGGCTCCTGTTATGTAGCTCCGGCTGGGCACCATCTGGTTTTAGAAAAACAGAAAAACGACATTGGTATCCACTTTGACGACGGTCCAAAAGAGCATGGAGTCCGACCCTCGATGAGCGTTACCCTTCGCTCTGCCGCGCTGTTGAATCATCCCCGCTCCATCTGCGTCATCCTGACCGGGATGGGGTCGGACGGATCTGATGGATGTAAAAAAATGAAGGAAACAGGCGCGGTTATCATTGTCCAAAATGAGGAGAGCAGCGTAGTTTTTGGTATGCCAGGCGCGGCGATAAAGACCGGATGCGTGGATGAGGAGTTGCCGTTAAAGGATATCCCGAACCGAATTGCCGATCTGATGTAACACTATTTTTTCACTTCACAAAGGCGTTGACAATGGAAAAAACAGTACGACAACCTGCTGTAGCGGGCATGTTTTACACGGAAAACAGCGAGCAACTGCAGAGTCAAATCAATCGATTCTATAAAAACGCTCGCCCAGAATCGGTACGTGGCGGGATCGTGGGGCTGATCTCTCCTCACGCAGGATATTATTACTCGGGTCAAGTCTCGGCGTACGGTTATAAACTTCTGAAACCGGACGCGTTTGATTCCGTTATTGTGATTGCTCCCAGCCATAACGTTCCCTTTGATGGATGTTCTCTGTACCATATTGGCGGATATCGGACTCCTTTGGGAACGATCGACCTGGATGAAGAAATTATCGAGCGAATGATGCAAGCCGATGACATTATAGGCTTTAACAAGGACGCGCACAAAAAAGAACATTCATTGGAAGTGCAATTGCCCTTGCTACAAGGACGGCTCAAAAAATTCAAATTGACGCCGATTCTCATGGGCAGACAGGTAGAAGAGACGTGGACGCGGCTCGCCGAGGTGATTACTTCCGTGGTTTCCTCGATGAAAAATAAAAAAATCCTTCTCATTGGCAGCACAGACCTGTCCCATTTTTATAACTATCAAACCGCGGTCGATTTGGATAAAGCGATCTTGGATCGGGTCAATGCGTACGACATCGACGGTTTGCGCAACGACGTCCGCAATCGGAAGTGCGAGGCGTGCGGCGCAGGTCCCATGCTCGCTGTGATGACCGCGGCAAAACAGCTCGGCGCGGACAGCGCAAAAGTTCTGAATTACATCAATTCTGGATATGTCAACGGAGATCACAGCCGCGTCGTGGGCTACATGTCCGCGGTGTTATTTAAACGGGAGCGACCCGTTTGACCAACGCTATCATACCCAGGCGCGTGTAAGCCTGAGTTTTATAATTGAACTCAAACTCACGTTCAAATTTCCATTCAAATTTTTAAAAGGAGGTCTTTTTAATGGTAAAGGTTACCTTTCTCGGTCATGCCTGTTTTATGGTACAAACCGATTCGCACAAAGTTTTGATCGATCCGTTCTTAACTGGCAACCCACAAGCGACTCTGAAAGCCGAAGAGGTGGAAGCCGACGCGATCTTGATCACGCATGGACATGACGACCACATCGGAGACGCTTTGGCGATCTCCAAAAGAACCGGCGCAATGATCGTCGCCAATTTCGAGATCAGTTCCTATCTCGGTCGCAAGGAGGCCAAGACGCATCCCTTGCACATCGGGGGATCGCGAGAATTTGACTTTGGTAAGGTCAAACTAACTCCCGCGTTCCACGGCTCGTCTCGAATCGAAGACGACGCATTTGTCTATCTCGGTATGCCGGCAGGCGTCTTGCTAACTATGGGCGGCAAAACGATTTATCATGCTGGAGATACCGGTCTGTTCGGCGATATGAAGCTGCTCGGCGAAATGAATGAAATCGATGTGGCTCTGTTGCCAATCGGCGATAATTTTACAATGGGCGTTGCCGACGCAGTCAAAGCAGTCGAGTTCCTGAATCCCAAATATGTCGTGCCTATGCACTATAATACATGGGAAATCATCAATGCGAATCCGCAAGAATTTGTCGATCTGTTGAAGGAAAGTCCGGCGCAAGCAGTCGCGCTGAAACCGAACGAATCGCTCTCTCTGTAAGATGGAAAAACCGCGGGCGTTGGGGATCCGGCGTCCGCGTATAAATTTAACAAACGTTTTTGAGATTTATGGAACACCCGCATTTTTCTGAGGAGGAAAATTGAAACCAATTTATTTTCTAATATTAATAGTTCTAATATCAATAATACCCAGACCCAGTATGAAATTACACGCGCAGGAGATACTCTTCAGAATGCCGGAGGAGACTGGACAGCATGAAGGAACCTGGCTTCAGTGGCCCCACGATTATACGTATGGCGCGGGGTATCGTGATGATGTTGAGAGCACCTGGATCGAGATGACTCGGGGGCTGGTAACGGGTGAAAATGTGCATATCATTGCCTATAATAATCAAGAAGAATTGCATATTATCCAAGTTTTAACAAACGCCAATGTGCCTTTAACTCGCATTGATTTTTATATTTATCCCACAGACGATTTTTGGGTGCGAGATAATGGTCCTATTTTTGTTTATGATAATGAGAGCAACCAACTCATTACTGATTGGGGATTTAACGGATGGGGTAATAGGTATCCATACGAAAACTGCGATATTATTCCCGAACTGGTAAGCGAGGACATCGGCATACCGCGGGTTGATCTGAGTGCTGTGGTTTTAGAAGGCGGATCCATCGAAGTCGATGGGAATGGAACGCTCATGGCGACGCGGAGTTCCATTATCAATAACAACCGGAACCCGGATTTGTCCCAAAGTCAGATCGAAGAATATTTGACTATTTATTTGGGAATCTCCCACTTTATTTGGCTGGATGGAGTTCCCAACCTGGACATTACCGACTTTCACATAGATGGGTTTGCCAGATTTTACGATTCGAGCACAATTGTCTGTTTGGACGAGGCTGGCTTAGTTGATTGGGGGACTCCAGATAGCGATATCGATATTTTGTTGAGTGCCCAAAACATAGAAGGAAATGATTACGATTTTGTTTTTTTACCTTTAACTCAAAACAATGTGGTCACCGCATACGGTCAAAATCTTGGCTACAAAGGGTCGTACGTAAATTATTACATTGGCAACAGCGTTGTTCTGGTTCCCCATTATAGCGATCCAAATGACGATGTTGTCATATCAATTTTGGAGAATTTATACCCAAATCGAACTGTGGTCGGAGTTGATGTGCGCAACATGTACGCAGGCGGAGGCATGATCCATTGCGTCACGCAACAACAACCGATCGACCTTACTTCTATAGGAACAGAAGGCAATTTGGACAATATATTTTTGTTTCAATTGCGTCAGAATTATCCAAATCCTTTCAATCTCAATGCCACCATCCCCTACTCCTTGACAAAAGCATCCACCGTAACCATCAAAATTTACAACGCCTCTGGGCAACTTGTCAAGACACTGGTGGATGGCAACGTCTCTGCCGGACAACATGAAGCGGTCTGGGATGGGACAGATAACGCCGCCCAGACCGTGAGTAGCGGAATCTATTTCTACAAAATGAAAGCTGAGGGGTTCAGGCGGATTAAGTGGATGACGCTTATCAAATGACCGCGTTGATATCCAATTAAAAAAAGGAAAATTTATGTTAAAATCGATCTTGACAAACCTGTTTTTGATCTTTAGTATCACCGCGGTCGCATTGGCCCAGCCAGTGAAAGAATGGTCGGTTAACGCAGGTATGGAGGGGGGATTTCTGACCTCTCCGTTGCTATTGGATCTGTATGGTCCTCCGCAATATCCAGGATCGGCTTATTACGGACAAGAGGTTTTCGTCTCGTATGCGGCTTCGTCAAGCAGCGTGCTGTTTCAGCTCAAGTCGAATGGAACTCCCATCAACAATATTCAATTTGATAGCGTGATCCGCTCGTCTCCGACTGGAGATTATTTTGCCAATACCGGGACCGCGCAGATTCTGTTTGGAGATTCGAACGGATTGTGCATTGTATCTTCCGGTCTTCCTCAAACAGTTCCCTGTCAAGCCGGAATCGACGCAGCACCAGTGTTGGCTGATCTGGATACAGACGACTGGCAGGAGATTGTCGCAATCGACAGGATGGGAAATCTTTACGCATGGAACCTGGACGATTTTTCTCCGACACTTGTCAACGGATTTCCGATTTCGCTCAATAGTTCGGTCACACTGCTGAACCTCGCGGTGGGAAACATCGACCCCAACAGTTTCCCGGAAATCGTCGCCGCGACGGATGACAGTTCCCTGCATGTACTCAACCGATTTGGCGAGTATCTCACGGGCTGGCCCCATAGTTTTGGGTCAGCGATTGTCGGATCTCCGGTGATCGGTAAAATCGACAATTTCTCCGACGGCACGCGTAATATTGTGGTGGCTACGGCAGACGCTCGAATTCATGTGCTGCGATTGAGCGGCGGCAACATCATGGGATGGCCCCGACAATTGAGCTCCAGCGTGGACACTTCCCCTATATTAGCCGATATTGATCTGGATAACCGTTTGGAGATTATCGTCATCACGTCCGATGCCAAGGTGCACGCTTTGGAGCAGGATGGAAATCCGGTGCAAGGGTGGCCCGTGGACCTATCCGCATACATAGGAGGGGAACGCGCGAACTCCCTATTTATGGATCCATTGGTCGTGGATATTAACGGCGACTATATGGTGGAAGTACTCGCGCCTATCTCTCGAAACGGCGTGATCGTCCCGATTCGGGCAGACGGCGATATCCTTGAAGAGTGGATCATCAGTGCTGGGATCGACACTTTTGATACGAATATATATCATTCCCATCTTCAGGCGAGTCCGACGATCAGCGATATTGATTATGACGGGCAGTTGGAACTGGTGGCCGCGACATTCGCCCAGATCGGCGGACCCGGAGGGATAAATTCGCCCGCTCGTGTGAAATGTTACGAGTTGGGTCCAGACCCGATCGGTCAGCCCTATCTCAAACCGTGGCCTATATATCGGCAAAATGTCTATCGCACCGGCGTCCAGTCTGGGAGCGGAGGCGGACAAGGCATGGCCCCGAATTGCGGACTCTTCCCGGAACGACTGAGCTTCCTGCCGAATGACGAGATGGTCATTGATTTTGCACTGTATGCAAATGATCTGGACTCGCCGTCCAGCTCCTGGACATGTAGCCTGAACGGCGCAACGCATCTGGAAATTGTCCAGGAAAACAACCGAACCTTCCGCGTGATCAATCCAGATGGCTGGATCGGCGTGGAAGGGGTGGTCGGGACTGTGATCGATCCCGACGGCCTCTCATGCAGCAGTGGGTTTGAGATTATCAGCGGTCAAAAGGGAGACATAAATGGCGATCAACAACAGAACCTTCAGGATATAACCATATTCGGTGATTTGGTTCTTGAATTGATCGACAACCCAACCTCCTATCAAATTTGGTCAGCAGATATAAACGACGACGACCTGGTTACTGTTCAGGATTTGATCTTACTTATCGACATGTTGAGATAAAATTACGGAATTCGATCCGCAGGTTATCGCAGATTTAAGAATTGAAAATCGATCCGCAGATTACGCAGGTTATCACAGATTTAAGAAACGCGATTTCCAATTTTGATAACTCCTTGTTGAGAATTTCCCACGGGCTTTCCGAATATGTATCGCCACAGAGAAAGTGTGCGCCCACGGTGCCAAAACGCAAGAGCTATTGAGCAAAAAATTCATATTTTTGTCCTGCATTGTTTATGACCAGAGGCGCGGGCGACTCTCAGCCTCTTTGTAGCGAATTATCTCGGATTTTCTTTGACAAAATATACCGAATCCGTTAAAATAGAAAATGTTTTGAGTCCTTTACATTTTTTATGGGAAATTTATGATTAAAGAGGAAAATATGCGAAAAATTTTATATTTTTTAATAATGATTTTTTTATTGAACTCGCATCCCATCTCCGCTCAAATTGCGCGTAACGATCGGAATGAAGGCGCGTTGACGTATGAAGCGTATGAATCGAACCAGTCCCGGTGGGCGGATCCCTTATCAAAAACGGATCGAGCCGTTGGAATTTCGGATCGGGGTCAACTCTCTAATGTGGTTGGTAATTTCGGCATTATCTCCAATTTTCACCTGTTCGCTCCCGCGCTGCATTGGCCCGGATATGCGGACGACCGTCACCAATACAGTTTTGGGTTAAACATGCTGATCGGGAGCGACGGCGATGTGATCTCCTCCACGTTTGATCCGTCAACAGTCGCGGAAAGTTATGATTGGGAAGCAAAAGACGGCTCCTTAGGCGACCTCCATTCCGGAGATGTGACGGTCTCAGACGGGACGCCGGTATTGGCAAGCTCGGATAATGCCCAAACATGGCCGCTGGATCAGAACGGATCGGCTTTTTGGCCTGGATCGTTTCGGCTGGACCCGGATACTGACGAGCAGGTCCCTGGCGAATTCGTCTCGGAGCGGGACATCTATTCGGTTTTTACAGACCAAGAGAATATCACAGGCGCACGGGGTCTGGAGGTTCGGCAAAATACGTATTCCTTCAGCCGCAGTTACGCCGAGGATTTTCTCATCTTTGATTATCAGATTGTCAATACCGGAGACGTTCCGCTTGACTCGATATGGATCGGGTACCTCGCGGATTTCAAGGTAGACTATGACAACAGCGACCTGATTCGCTTTACAAACTCTGAAGGCAACCCGCCGCAACGAAAGGACTTGGTCTACCTATGGGATTCGAACCCCAACTCTGGAAATTGGGACGTGACCGGTTATATCGGACTTCTCATGTTGGCGACTCCGAGAAACAGGGGGATCACCGATTTCCACTACTTTGACAATATCTACGAACCGGCAACCGACGATCAAATCTGGGAAATTATGACCAGCGACACCTCTGGCTCGCATATTACCGCGTCAAACTATTTTCACGGCGAAAATCACCGTCTCGACGACGACGCGCTGGCTCCAGATATGGACCCGGACGGCGACGGTCTGGGAACGGATTTTGTTTTTATCATCTCCACAGGTTCCATTGATCTGGCTCCCGGAGATTCGGTTCATACCGCTTTTGCGATCGTCATGGGCGAGAGCGAATCCGAGTTGCTGGCAAATGTGGGCATTGTCAAAAGCATGGCGGCTCAGTCCTATCTTGGTCCCAACGCGCCGGTCTCGCCCTCTGTCCAGGCATTTCCGGGCGATAAACGGACAACAATCGTTTGGGACGGATCTGCGTCGGAAAATTCCCGCGATTTGCTCACCGGATTGATGGACTTTGAGGGGTACCGAATTTATCGAAGTCAAGACAGAGGCAGGTCATGGGGAACCAGCGTCACGGACGTTTTTGGGAATCCGGTCGGATTTGTGCCCATTGCCCAATTTGATTTGGATAACGACATATCGGGCATGGACCCGAACTCCAATTTCTATCTGGGAAATAACACGGGATTGCGCCATACATTTATCGATTCGACCGTATTAAACGGAGTCGAGTATTGGTACACAGTCACCGCTTATGACCGAGGCGATATTGAGACCGGCATTCTCGCGTTGGAGAGCCGCCGAGGCGTCACGACAGACGAGGCGCATACAGTCTCGGTCATCCCATCTGCGCCTTTCCCAGACTACGCGCCGCTACCCATAGCGTTCGGCGACTCTCTGTCATCGCTTGGTCTTCCCTGCGACTCCCGAGTTTCTGTCCAGGTGATCGACGAGGGCCAATTGACCGGCGACCGATATCAAGTGGCATTTCGAGATCTAGGACTGGTAGTCACTCCAGATGACGAGGGCTTTCCGGACAGCGCGCTGACCGCGACGTTCGATTTGATCAACCTATCGACTGGAGATACGCTTTTGCGCAACTGCCCCCCGTTAAACAATACCCAGGATAACGTGCCGGTTACCGAGGGTTTTCGGATTATGGCTCAGGAAACAGAGTCGGGAGCAGCCTTCGCTGACTGGACTTTACAACATGGCGAGCCAACGACTTATGAATGGCGAATGACAAACTTTGAGCAGGCCGTAGATAACACGAGCGTCGGTCCCGACGGCATGGACGGTAGCCACGATTTCCGCGTCACAGTGGATTACGACGCGGGCAACGAGGTGGAATGGTACGACCTATTTTTCGGAGAAATTGTGCCGGATACAACGATGCATATCCCGCTCAAAATTGAACTGATCACAGACCCGGATCACCCGATCGATATCAGCTCTCAATCTCAACTGATGGAGTATGATTTGTTCGGTTCATTTCCCAATCGGGACATATATTTTAGCCCGTTTGGTTGGGACTTGGAGCCGGGAGGCACAGGCTATAATCCCAATACGCCGGTATTTTCCTACCTTTGGCCTGATATCATCGCTCCGCGCTATATTGTCACAGACCCGATCACCGGTTTAGAGCGAGAATATCTGGCTTTGCTGATCACCCAAAATTACCCGGATAGCTACACCGATCAGTATGGAAATCCTGTGGATCAGCCCGCGATTCCGCCGCAACAGGGGGATCAATTTACCATTATCGCCAAAAAACTGTTTCGCACTGGCGTCTATTACGAATTCGAGACCCACGCGCCAGACTATAATCAGATGAAAACCGATCTGAATCGCATCAAAGTCGTGCCGAATCCGTACATCGTGCGCGCAGGTTGGGAAACAGACTCCAACCAAGGACGACTGCAATTTACGGGGCTTCCGCCACAATGCGATATCGCGATCTATACTGTGGCGGGCGACCATCTGGTCACTCTGCACCATGACGGGCAAACCGACTATGAATTTTGGGATCTGCAAAATAGCTCCAATGTGAATGTCGCGTACGGGCTGTATGTTTATGTTGTCAAGACGGATGGAGGCGAGGATCATATTGGGCGTTTTGCGGTGATTCGGTGATCTATCCGCAGATTACGCGGACTCTTTCGGATAAAATCGGATAATAAGGAGAGCGTTATGTTTTTATTCTCTCTGGCGGAAGCCCCAGTAAAGGCGGAAGCCCCAATAAAAGGGATCTTGCGTTATTTTTTCATCATAATTATTTCTCTCTCTATATTTCAACACTCTCCGATTTTTTCTCAGGATACGTCGGGTTCAGGAGCGATCGAAGACAACGATTTGGGTTCGGAAATTGACGGGTTGGACGACTTGGACGAGTTGCTGGATATTCTCACGGAGTTTAACGTTGTGGTGAATGTGGCGACAAAAAGTGCCTCGACCCTTGACGAAAGTCCCGCGATTGTGACCGTAATCGACCGCGAAACCATTGAGCGTTCTAATGCCCAGACGCTCGCTGACCTCATTCGTATGACGCCCGGATTGGATTTCAGCAAAGGCAGTCTCGGTTGGGGAGAGCCGCTGGATGGGTTTTACGGTCGAGGGGTTTTGAGCACTTTTTCGCAGACCGTCCTTTTATTGTTGAATGGCAAAAACCGTTTTAATGACTTTACTTACGCCTCGCCTTTCATGTCCACTCGCATCAATGTCGACATGATCGAGCGTGTGGAAATTATGCGGGGTCCCGGCTCGGCAGTGTATGGCGGCAATGCTTTTTCAGCGGTGATAAACGTGATCACACGAGATACAGACGCGTCGCCGGAGACGGTCTTTGAGATGTCGGGAAGCAAAAGCAATCAGGCGAGTCTCTATGTCTTGCATAAAAGCAAAATTCAAGAGAGCGATTGGAGGGTGGGCTTTCAAGGAAAATACTTTTTTGATCACGGAAAGAGCTATCCAGCGACTCAAAAAGACAATTTATATACAAACGACATGTTGCCAGACGCGGATAGAATCACCGATGGAATCGATCCGAGTTTCGATGTTTCCTTGAATATTTCCAACCCTGATGAACATGTCGAGGTTCAATTGTGGTACACGGATCACAATCCCCATCCATTTTTGACCGGATTGTCCATGAGATACAAGAAAAATGCTGTCAATTATATTGTTGGATGCAGAAACCTTTTCGACGCGGATTGGGAAATGCCGCTAATGGATGACGGCTTGTATTCGTATCCCTATCGCGGACGGGAATTTTTCGTGAAAATGGCGATAAGAATCGATTGAAAATTTTTGTGTTTGCAACGTTTATCAGCGGCTTTCCATTGGACAGATTATCACATTATAGAGTCCACTTAAGAAATTACTTTAAGAGAAAATAGCTTGATTTTTCCCCCTGAATCGTCTATTATTAATAGCATACGGATCCACGGGAAGCCCGCATTCCCGATGAGCAATAATAGACCTTATGAGGTTTTGTCGGAAAAATCGTGATTTTCGCATTGAATATACTCAGGAAGGAGAGGTGGTCTGTATGACGTCGATGAACTGTGACAAAAAAAAGCCGATCCAATAACCCCACCAAATAATCCTAAATCGTGTAACCACTTACGATGTAAAGTAAACGGGAGGAGAATATGTTCAAATATAGTCGTTTACACCCTTTTTTCACATATTTTTTAACGGGATTGATAGCAATCTGCGCCGCACCCGCATCCGGCGACGATTGCGATAGCGATCCAGGAACTTTGATTCCCACAAATGAATCAATTCAGATCACCAGCCAAAATGTGACGTACAGCGATGGAACGCTCGCGCCAGCCGGTTCGGTGATTCGCGCATACGATCCGGATGGAACTTTTTGCGGCGCGGACACCCTTAGCTCGGAGGGGGGATTCTTTTTTCTCTTTGTGTATAAAGATGATAACTACACGCCAGACGAGGACGAAGGCGCGTTGCCCGGGGACACGCTCAGCTTTACTATCAATGGCTGGCCCGCAGACGACTGGGAGCCCGGAACTGGCGGAATTCCTGGATTTGTTCTGCACGGGATATGGGACGCGAACGGTTCTATCCATGACATTGACCTGACCATGAGGTCCTTTCTGGCGAATCACTCGCCCGCTCTGGATCAGAACGATGTGGGTCTATCGACGGCAATCGAGCTGGATTTAGTCGATTATTGTCCTGATAGCTCTATAGATCCGGCAAGTATCCAACTCACTATCAATGAAGAGGGTATTCCTTCTGACGACCTGATTATCACCTCGCAAGACGACATCGCGCATCTGCTCTATACCCCGCCGGTTCCATTTCCCGCTGAGACGACGATTCGGGTATGCGTGCAGGCGACGAGCGGCGAAACGATTGTCCGTGAATGTTATGAATTCGTAACCGGCGAGGATATGCAAGATATTACGCCTCCGGCTATGGCGGTCGATTTTGTTGCGACCGACACAACGTTTCACACCGCCTCCCTCCGATGGATAGCGACTGGCGACGATGGGTATGATGGAGACGCAACCGAATATGACGTCCGGTATGCGACCTCTCCGATCTCCACACAGGCGCAATTTAACGCGGCGCAACAGGTTATGGACCTTCCGACTCCGTCCCCTTCAGGTTCTCCGGATTCGGTCACGGTTTCGGGATTACATCCGAATCGGACATATTACTTTGCCATTCAGGTGATCGACGAGGCTGGCAATCGATCTCCCATTGCCACGACAAATATCCCGACCTGGCCTCGCTGGAATATCGCTCTATTCAAGCCTGTTGTCGCTTCCAGCCAACTTGATGGGCCCGCAAGTTTTGCCGTTGACGGCGATTATGACACGGACTGGAACGCTGGAACCGACGATCTGCCACACGAGATTACCATTGCCTTTCAGGGGCTGGCTCATATCGACTCGGTCGCTTTTAAGATCAATCACGACTCCGACGGATACACCTTGCACAACGTCTCGATAATCGATGGAGAGAATGAATCAACCTTAGTCCATACCTTTTCTGGGCAGACCGCGCAAGGCAATTGGCTGACTTACGCGTTTGATCCATTTCTAACCGGCGCGGCGCAGATCAATGTCGAGACAACCCAGTCTCCCTCATCCGCGTCCTGGTTTGAGATCGAGGTGTTTGGCTATATCTATGCGGTTGGCGACACGATCCCGCCAGCTCGTATCGAAGATCTGGCAGTCACCGGACGACCCGACTCAATGTCTGTAATCCTATCCTGGACAGCTCCAGGCGACGACTCCACGTATGGACGCGCAGACGAATACGATCTGCGATACAGCGATTCTCTCATCTTGACAGAACTGGATTTTTATAATGCGACCCGTTTCCTTATCGATCCGCCAGACACAGCCGGAACCATCGAGACCGCGACTATCACGGGTCTGGAGTGCGGTGCCTATTATTTTTCTATCCGCACACATGACGAAGCTCCGAATCTTTCCGAAATCTCCCCACCGATTCTGAGCCCATACGACCCCTGCAATCCTATAGATTTGATCCCACCCGCGACTATTTCAGACTTGACCCCGATCCGCGCGACCTCAGTGTCCATGACGCTTTCTTGGACCGCGCCCGGAGACGACGGGTACGACGGTCAAGCGACTGAGTATGATCTGCGGTACTCGGCGCAGCCGATCACATCTCTGAATTTTGACGACGCAACTCAGGTCGAAACTCAGCCTATTCCCGGCGCGTCTGGCTCGATCGCTGAATACAGCATTGAAGATTTAGACCCGGAGACCCTCTACTATTTTGCTATTAAGACTGCGGACGAGGTTCCCAACTGGTCTATGATATCCAACCTTCCGTATGCCTATACGCCAGATCCGATCCCGCCGGATCCCATCTGCGATCTGCGACCGTTCGAGGTGACATCGGATAGTGTCCGTTTGACATGGATCGCTCCAGGAGACGACGGAACTGACGGAGATGTAACGGGTTACGATATGCGTTACAGCACTGGTCCCATCACCGCGAGTAACTTCCATCTCGCGACGCAATGGCCTAATCCCCCATCGCCTCCGCAACCGGCTGGAGAACGGGAATTCCTGACCATTACCGGCTTAGAGGACAGTACCTGGTATTGGTTTGCGATCCAGGCTTATGACGGCCTGGGCGCGTCTTTTTTCAACTATTCCGATTTTTGCGCAGCGGGAGTCTGCTCGGCATACACCCAACTGACGCGACATTTGGTGATCGAATCAACGTCTGACGACGCGGAAGAAGTCTATCTCAGCGGTCCCGGATTTGACGGGGTTCTCCTGTGGGCAAGCGACTTTCAGCCGCAACGTTCCTGGACAGAGTATGGCTTTATCCCGGACTCGCTCTACGTGCTTTCCATTCGAGTCAGCGATATCGGAGGACCGAGTGGCGCGCATCTGACCAGCGTCTCGGATCCCCTCTCTGGCGAGGTAGTTTTTAATACCCAGGGCGACGGGACTTGGCTCTACGATTACGCGTATCCCGGTGCTGAATGGAATCACCTATCTTTTAACGATAGCGGCTGGGAATCCGAACAAATTATCGCGCCGTACGGCTATGGCTATTCACCCATTACGGGGTGGCAAGATCCGTCCGCGCAATGGGTCTGGAGTATGCCAATCGATCATTCTCAAGTCTGGGTCAGACGCGAATTTTCTGTAACCCAAAGTAGCTTTGATACCACGCCGCCCTCGCAGATTATAGACCTGACCGCGACTGCTATCACCAGCAATCATGTGGAGTTGACATGGACTGCGCCCGGAGACAATGGACGATTTGGTCGCGCGTCGGTTTACGAGATTCGATACGCGACATTTCCCTTAAATAACGGGAATTTCGAGAGCGGTATGACCTTTGTCAATCCGCCTGAACCCGCGTGGGGAGGCGCGCCTGAGTCAGTGGTCATAGACGGACTGCAATCAAACACGATCTATAATTTTGCCATCAGAACAGCGGACGAAATTCCCAATTGGTCGGCTGTATCTGTCAACGACACCGCGTGGACGAATTTGCCCGCGGACGTTACGGTTCCGAATCAAATCACAGATTTGGATACGACCAATATCGGTGCCCAATTTATCACCCTGACGTGGACTGCGCCCACGGATACCACGATCTATGGAAACAGCCAGGCTGTGAGCACTTATCAGATCTATTATGCGGATAATCTCCCGTTGGACGAGACCAACTACATGCTGGGAGAGTTGATCGAAAATCCTTTTACGCCATCGGCTCCAGACATGCAGGAAACGTACGCAATTGCTGGATTGCAATCGGATACGCGCTATTACTTCGTGATTTTTTCTTTGGACCATGTCAATAATCGCTCAGAAATATCCAACACGGCTATGGGTCAAACCCGAGTTCTTTTTCAGCCCGATAATCTCTGTCTGAACAAACCAGCAACTGTGTCTGCCAATGACTGGAGCAGCGCGTTGGCCGTCGATGGGGACCCATATACCCAATGGAATTCCGAAGCCTATTTCACACAGTGGGTTGAAATCGATCTGCGCGGCTCAGCGACAATCGATTCAATTGCTCTGAAAGTGGCGCAAAATCCGTCAGGGCAGACAATTCACCATATCTATACGATTCATGGAAACGGCGATGTGACTCTTTCCCATATCTTTTCTCCTACTCGGTCGTACGACGGACTTTTTCTCACCCACGGGTTCCCGGTTCCACTCACAAGCGTCAAAAAACTTCGGGTGGAGACTGTGCATTCTCCAGCTCCGGTCGCGTGGTATGAGATTCAGGCGTTCGGAGTGATCGACACCAACAATATCGCGCCCGCGGCCATCTCGGATATGCGAGTAAATTTGACTGGAAACACCTATATCGATTTGGCATGGACAGCTCCAGGAGCTGATGCAAATCAAGGCAGAGCTTTTGTTTATGACGCGCGATATTCGATCTCTCCCATCACGGCGGAGAACTTTGCCGAGGCGCAATCTGCGTCGAATGAGCCGACTCCGCAGTCCGCGGGATCGTCCGAGAATTTTTCTATTGGCGGATTAGACCCGGATACGCGCTATTATTTTGCGGTCAAGACAGCGGACGAGCAGTATAACTGGTCTCCGATTTCCAATGTGGTCGACGCGCTGACCGCTTCGGAGCAAAACCCCTGCGTCATTGATCAGGATATATGCGAAAGTACGATCTGGTATCCCTATTCCTGCGATGTGTATCTGATTCAAGAGGACGTCTCGATATGCAACGGAGCGACTCTGACCATACAACCTGGGGTTTATATCCGTATCGCTGACAACAAAAAAATGACGATCAGAGAAAACGGCGCGCTACAAGCTTATGGGTCAGCCACTCTGCCGATCCGTATGGAAGCAAGCGTGAGTCAGTGGGGAGGGCTCATTTTTGAGAATCCCGCCTCGTCATCGCTGAATTATACCCAATTTCGAAATATTCAAGGATCGGCTGTGAGTCTACAAAACGGGAATCTGTTGACTATCTCGGATTGCACGTTTGAAAATATTTCCAACGGATACGCGGTCTATCTGGAAAACGCTTCGCCCGTGATCACCGACAACATCCTGCGCGCGCCGATCTACGCATCGGATAGCCGATCCAATCCGACAATCATGCATAACGAGTTCATTGGTCGCGACGATTATCCGATCACTGTCGGCGCAATGACCCAATTTTCTTCTGGTGAGACTTATGATGAAACCGAGGCAAACGATTTTACGGACTGGCTCAGTTACCGGTATATTCGTTTGTGGGGGACCGATATTATTCAAGACGTCTCGCTGCCGGACGAGCTGCCCTATTATGTGCAAGGCGACCTGACGGTATATAACGACGCGCTGCTGACGATTCACCCTGGGGTGACGCTGCGCTGGGTCGCGAACGCTGGACTGATTATCGGGAATGATCTAAACAACAGCTACGGCGCGCTTTATGCCGTGGGCGCGTTGGATCAGATACAACTTCGAGGCGATCCGCAAAATAGCCAATCCAGGTGGGCGGGCGTCCGATTCACCCAATATACCACGTCGTCGAGTCTGGGATATTGCCAGATCGAGCAGGCTTATCAGAGCCTTTTGGTCGCGGGAGCGTATCATCCCACTGTGATCAGCGTGGAGCGAACCGAAAATGTGACTATTCTCAACTGCACCGTGACTCCAGACCCTGGAGTTTCCAGCATCCTGTTGGACCACTCATCGATCCGAATCGAAGGAAATACACTGGGCGGCGCGATTTATGGAGCGGATCACACAGCCTCGCCATCGATTGTGAGCAATAGCTTCAGCGGAAGCGGGATCGACCCAATCACAATGGGAGCAATGGGTTATCTCAATGCAAACAGCTTCAATAATTGGTCGGGCGGCATCCGGATTTGGGCGACTGAGATCGATCAGAATACGAACTGGACAGCGCCGCAAAATTTGCCCTATAAAGTTTTGGGCGATATTGTCGTGAAAAATAACGCGGAATGGATTATCGATTCAGGCGTGCATATTTATTGGGCGTCAGGAAGCGCGTTGCAAGTGGGCGATCCCGACGCCGCGAGAGAATCGGGCGGAACCCTTCAGGTCCATGGAGTCTCAAGCAGTCGCTGTCTGATGACATGCGATCCCACGAATTCCAACCTGTTTTGGTCTGGTATCGAATTCACCGCATCCGCGACAGATTCATGGGTGAATCATACCGATATTCAGCAGGCTTACTCAGCGTTCAACGGGCAATTCTGCTCTATATCAGTCAACCAGGCGGACGATACGCAGTTCAACGACGTCATGATCGAGCCAGTGGGAGAAGCGCACGCGCTCGCGCTGAATCAGTCCTCCTGTACGATCCGGAATAGCACGCTGTATGGTCGGGTCTATTGCCTGGAAAGTAGCGGCGCGCCTCTTATACAAAACAACACATTTATCGGCTCCGGAACCGCGCCGATCGTAATGGGTGCTATGGCCAATCTGGGCGGATCGAATAATTTTATCGGATGGCAAAATGGAATCTACATTCAAGTTTGGGGGACTGTGATCAATCGAGACGCGGTCTGGTACGCGGTGGCTGGGCTTCCGTATTATGTCAAGGCAAGTCTCATCGTTGGGAGCCACAAAAATTTCGCCATGCAACCCAACGTCCAGGTTATGTGGGAAGATGACGCCGCGCTTTTTGTCGGGAACCGAGCCGACGAGACGCCCGGATCTCTCACTATTGATGGACCCGCATATTTCACCTCCTTTGACGACGATTTGAGCGTGAGCTGGCGCGGTCTTTATTTCACAGAGCATACTGACAATTCGACAGTGGATCAACTGGTGATGACCGGCGCCAAGAATCCGGTTGGCAACGAACGATTTGCGGCTGTGCGTTTCAGCGGATCCGATCTTGCCACACTATCGGACTGCGTGATCAACTACGCGGAGGAAACCTATCCGATCTATCTGGATCAGAGTTCCCCTGTCATCAACTCCTGCACCCTGCGCAGCGACACGCTTTACGCTGTGTGCGCGTCCACCGGCGAGAGCAACCCGGTTCTAATGGACAATATTTTTATCGGACATGGCGATTTCCCGTTCCAAGTGGGTGCTATGTCCACGGTCAGCCCCAACAATTATGCGCAGTGGGTCGGAGAAAAAGGGATCAAATTTCTGGGAACCCATATTGACCGCTTCCTAAATTGGGCGAATTTGGAGCAGGAAATCGGACCCTATTACATTTTTGGCGACATTGAATGCTCCTCAGAGCTGTCGATTTCAGCCGGAGCCGAGATTTTGTTAGACGATCACGTCTCCCTGCGGATGACCAACGGCGGCTCTCTCCAAGCCATTGGCAGCGGTATTCTCACCGCGGACCAGCATATTGGATTCACCTCGATCGATACTATGAGCGGGACATGGGGCGGCATACATTTTAGCGAAACATCCGGGCTGTCTCGAATGGCGTATTGCCTCATCGAATTCGGCGGGGATGTGTATCCTTATGCCAGCCTCTATATCAATAGCGACGACGTGACAATCGAGCATTGCGATATTGTGCGCTCGTTTGGAAACGGCATCTATGTCCAGCAGGCAAGCCCCACGATCCACAGCGTTATCAGTAGCTTCCATTCTGGATATGGAATCTCCCATCTCGCGGGAAGCTCGGATTTTATCACGCATTGCAACGCGTACGACAACAACTCTGGGGATTTCAACGGGTTGAACGATCCGGTCGGTCACGCCAATTTTAGCGCGGATCCCCGTTTTGTCGATTTTGGCGGCGGCGATTACCACTTGATGAGCGACTCCCCTTGCATCGGCACTGGGCAGAATAATTCGAGCGTCGGCATATTTCAATATATCGACGCGGAGCCGCCCGACCCGATTCTGACGCTGACGGTCGTTAGTTCCACCTCGTCGTCAGCACTATTGAGCTGGATAGCGACCGGCGACGACTCCATATTCGGACGAGCCGCCGAGTATGATCTCCGCTACCGGATGAATGAAGAGATCACCCTGGATAATTTCGCAACGTCAGACAGCGATCTCTCTGTGTCGATACCGTCCGGAGCCGGAGTGAATGAGACTCACGAGGTCGATGGATTGCAATCTGACCAGACCTATTATTTTGCCCTGAAAGTGATTGACGATGCGAATAACATATCGGAAATATCCAATGTGGTCTCGGTTTTCACCGGCGATAACGAGGATGATACGGCACCCGCGACAATCACCAATCTCACTGTGACCTCTCATACGGATAATTCCGCGGCACTGCAATGGACTGCGCCTGGAGACGACGGGAACCAGGGTCAAGCCTCGCTGTATGATTGCCGTTTTTCCACATCGCAGATCAATCAGAATAATTTCTACAATGCAAATCCAGTGAGCGGCATGCCGACTCCGGCTCCGGCTGGCGTTTCGCAGGCTGTGACTGTGCATGGTTTACAACCGAATACAACCTATTATTTTGCTATCCGATCGCGGGACGAGGCGATTTGGTCCAACGTCTCAAATAACGCGACAGTGACGACCGATCCCTACTATCCCACCCTGAGAGCCTCGATCACGCCAAATTTCGGCGACGTGATGTTGGAATCGTCCATAATCCACGCGATGCAGTTGTGCAATGCAGGCGCGGAACCGTTGGTTATCGACAGTTTCACGTCGAGCGATTCTAATTTTGAGATCGATACTCCTTTGATAAATCTCACGTTGCAGCCAGGGCAGTGTTATACAGCCTATATAGCGTTCGCGCCGACCGTGCTGGGTTACGATTCCTCGATCATCACGATTATAAGCAATGATCCGGAAAGTCCAACCACAACTCTTGAAGTCAACGGGTTCGGTATTCTCCAGGGAGACCCGACTATTGTTGTGGAAAATCCATATCACAACTTTGGTCATATTCCGATCAATGGGACAGAAAGCTGGACTTTTACGATCCACAATTCCAGCAGCGTCAACCTGGTGATTACGTCGATTGCGCCGAATTTGGGCGTTTATCAGATCACCTCGCCCACCTCCTTTCCTCGAACCGTTCCGGCAGAGGGAGACCTATCAGTCACGGTGCGTTTCCGACCTGTAGAGTTTCAGCTCTATTCGGATCAGATAGCGATCGCGTCGAACGACCCAGACCTTCCTTCTATGACCGTGGATGTGGTGGGGTTTGGCTATGACGTGACGCCGTATCTCCGCTATACCCCGTCGAGCCACGACTATGGCAGCGTGGCTATGGGCGGGACTTCAGAATTTACCTTTGATATCCGAAATCACGAGTCCGCGACCGGACAGTTAAGCGTGACGCTGAGCGCGGTCAACTCGGGTTTTTCCATCGTAGGCGTCGAGCCTGAGGGATCGCTGCAAAACCGTTTGTTGGATCCGGGTCAACATATATATGTGACGGTTCGTTTCAGTCCGACAGATCCTGGCAGTTATTCCGGCAGCCTCTCCATCCAATCTAATGATACGGAAAACAGCTCGGTCTCACTCGCTTTGACCGGATACGCGCCAGTCCCACCCGAGCCGATCCTGATCGTCTCGCAGACCGCAATCGACTTCGGTACGGTCTATATCGGCGAGTCCGCTGAAGCGATTTTGACCTTGTCCAATTACGGAAACGCGCAGTTGGAAATATCGTCGCTGTCGCTTAGCGGCTCAGGGAGCTTTGTCTATCACGTCAAATCGCCTACGCTTTTTCCCCAATTGATCGACACGGGTCAGTCCATTGACGTGGTTCTGGAGTTCACCCCAACGCAGGAGATTCAATATACGACCTCGCTATCGATCGGGAACAACGACCTGGATCTCGACAATTTTCCTGTGGACTTGATGGGACGGGGCATTCCGATCCCGCCTCCGGAAATCCAACTGAATCCGCCTTCTTATCAATATGACTTTGGACCGGTCGCCGGTGAAGTGGAATGGAGCTTTCTCGTGGAAAATATTTGCGATTCTGGCGTCCAATCCGTAGGTCCCTTGATCATCTATGATATAAATATCAACGGAGATAGCGCGTTCGATCTGATTCATCCGGTCGATTTCCCCCAGACCGTTCAACCGTGCGAGGTGATGCAGGTTTACGTTCGGTTCACCCCGACTCAAAACATGGAAACTACAGCGAACTTGACCATTATCAGCAACGACTTTGACGAGAGTTCGATAACGATCCTGTTGCGGGGAGAACGCGCCGCGCCGGAGATCGATTTTTCTGCGATCTCCTATGATTTCGGATCGGTCAAGGTGGGTCAGACCAGGGGCTGGACATTGGTGATTTATAGCGTGGGGAACGTGCCGATCACTGTGCAGAATATTCAGTTGGTCAGCGCGGGGTTTGGGATCACATCCATGCCAGAACCCGGATTTGAGATTATCGACGGTGGAAGTCAGCCCATTGTCGTGACGTTTTCCCCGACGAGCGCGGGCGATTTCGCTGGGACAGTTTTTATCAGTTCCAGCGCAGAAAATATTCCGGAACAGCAGATCGATCTCGTGGGGCGCGGAACGATTCCTGATATCGATATTTCTGAGGACGCGCACAATTTCGGTAGTGTGGTCCTGGGTCAATACGAGACCTGGGAGTTTGATATCGAGAATCAGGGTCAAGCCGATTTGATCATAGAAAATATCGTCTCGGATCACGCCATATTTGAGGTGATGGGCTGGGGGAGGGACGCGGGATCCGCTCGGTTGGAGCGCGACTCTCAGTATATGACAAGGTCGAATCAGATTCGAGAAACGAATATTCCCGCTGGTGGGTCACTGGGGATCACCGTCCGTTTTGTGCCTACGGAACGAGAGGATTATTTGAGCCATATCACGGTGATGAGCGACGATCCAGATGAACCCACGATCACCCTATCTGTGCAAGGCCAGGGAATTGCGCCGATCATGTCGGTTCTCTCGGATAGTCTGAATTTCGGTCACGTATCGGTAGACAGTTCTCGCGTTCTCGAATTGATCGTTTTCAACTACGGCGACGCGCCGTTGATCTTGTCGAATCCAGTCCTTTCAGACGACGATTTTCGATTTGGTTCCGACGTGATTTTCCCTGTGATTATCGAGCCGGAAGACCAATCCGCGTACATACCGGTTTACTTTATCCCAATAGATCGGGGTCTCTATGTCGGCTCTGTGACTATGGGAACCAACCTACCGGACGGATCCGGTCTCAACGTGAGTCTCACCGGAGAGGGTATCGCGCCGGAACTGACTGTGAATCAGACCAGCTTGAACTTCGGGCAGATAGAAATACCCGGGTCTGAAAGCAGACAACTGACTCTGGAGAATACTGGAACCTCCTCGCTGATTTTCAACGAATTTCTGATCGAAAATCCGGCGTTTGAGATCAATAGCATAACGCGAACCCGCGTAAACTCAGAATTTGATCTTTTCCTGTTTCCCACGAAACAGCGTAACCCAGGGCGGGATGAAAAAATTCGGGAGTTGCCAGATACTCTGGGCGTCGGCGAGCAAATTGACCTCACTGTCACGTTTACACCGACAAGTCATGGAACCTACCACGCGCCGTTGACGATCTCTTCCAACGCGCTGCTGCACCCTATAATCTTGGTCAACATGTCAGGTATTGGGTTGGCACCGGATATTGCCGTGTCCGATACGACCTACGAATTTGGACAGGTGGAAGTCGCGCAGACCGAGTCCTGGTTTTTCGCTATCCGAAACAGTGGAAACGATACCCTTCATGTAAATGAAATTGGTATAGATAGTGAGTTTTTTACTCTCTCTGACCACGATTTCCCCATGCACATTCCGCCTATAGACAGCGTGCTTGTCACGGTCTATTTTACGCCTGTAGAGACTCAAGAATATAGCTGCGAACTGGTCATTTTGTCAGATGATCCCGATCAAGAGGAGATCGCTATCTATCTGAGCGGCGTCGGAGTCTCTCCCGATATTTACCTCCCGGTAATGGCTTACGACTTTGGTGATTCTGGATTTGCTATGTGGGACATGCCGATCCATAATATCGGAAACGCGGCACTGAGAATATACGACGTCATATCCACGGACGACCGCTTTCTTGTGGTCAATCCGCCGACCGATATGATTGCGCCTCAGGATAGCGTGTTTGTGCAGATCATTTTTGACCCAGATCCGGGAGACTCTATTGTCGTTGGAGCGATTTTGATCACTTCCAACGACCCGGATACGCCGGAAGCGCAGGTCGCTCTGAGAGGGGAATCGGCTGTTGGGGTCGAGCTGAATTCATTCACGGCTGAAGCGGATATCGGTCAGGTGATCTTGACATGGGAGTTGGGCGCGCATTCCACGCCGACGTTATTCGCCATATATCGATCCGAAGACGAATTGACTGCGGAGCAAGTTCGGTTGGCTCAGAAACCCATGCTTGGGAATAGCTCCCAGTTTGTCTATTTGGACAAGGATATCGAAGGTGGGACCACGTATTATTATTGGTTGAAACTTACGGATATCGACGGAAGTGAGACCAAGTTCGGGCCTGTCCACGCGACGCCGACGGCTCTGCCTGCGGAAATTCGCTTGAATCAAAATTATCCCAATCCCTTCCTGGCTCAAGGGACCACGCGCATTCGTTATGAAGTCCCAACAAGCGTGTCCGTGACTCTGAAGATTTATAATATTGACGGTCGTTTGGTCAAAACGCTGGTGGATCAGGCTGTGAGCGCGGGGTTCCATGTCGAGAGTTGGGATGGAAAAAACGAAGAGGGTATCCAAGTTGCCGGCGGCGCGTATTTCTATCAATTGCGAGTTGGGGACAAAAAGCAAACCCGACGCATGACGTTGCTTCGTTAGTCGGAAGAGAGTCCGCAGATTACGCGGATTAACGCGGATTATCGATAAGAGTGAAGAGTCCGCAGATTACGCGGATTAACGCGGATTAGTTAAAGAGTGAAGAGTCCGCAGATTACGCGGATTAACGCGGATTATGTTATTTCTAACAAAAAAAAATCCCGAGGGCAAGAGCCCTCGGGACCAGCATTTGCAAGCGAGATAGAAACAGCATCGATCTCTCCTACCGGAAAATTTTCCTTATTTCAACAAAGTCATTCGTCGAGTCGCCTTTTTGTCTGGGGTTTCCAATTGATACAAATAGGCTCCGGATGGCAAATTCCCGCAAGAAAACTCAATATGATGAGTGCCTGCGTCTCGTTTCTCATCGAGTAGCGTCTTGATCTCTCGCCCGGTCACGTCGTAGATTTTCAGTTGCACCATTGAGGCTTTCGGGATCGAAAAAGAGATTGTTGTCACCGGATTAAAAGGATTGGGCCGATTTTGATGCAAAGCGAAAACAGTCGCGTTTGATTGATCTTCATCTTGGACCGGCAAGGATGAATGGACAGATATCTCGTCGATAAACCAGCCGGAATTCTGCACCGATGCATCCGATATAAACTGGAAACCAATCCGCACCTTTTCCCCCAAATAGGGAGAGAGATCGAAATTAATTTGTTCCCATCCATCGCTTACGCCGGAAATCCCGGGACCGGTGTCAAAAACAAGAATGTTCTCATACGGGTATCCGCCTATCGGGACAGCGACCTCCCATGTTTCTCCTCCGTCGATCGAGATCACAACACGACCTCCGTCAATCCCAAACCCTGTCTGGGCTTGAATGTCCCACCAGGAATGAAATGAGAGATACGCGGTTTCTGGGGAAGCCATACTGGTCAGGTCAATTTTTGGCGTTGCCAGGCGGGTTTCGCAATCGACAGCGTACGATCCGGAAATACCGGTCCCCCAGCATCGATCGCTGGCGTACCCCTCGTCGGGACCATCGCTTGGAGTGCCCCATTCCCAGACGTCGCCTTCACCGGCTCGGATTGTCACCACTTGAAAATCGCCGTCGTTTTGCTCAAAAGAGGCGTAGAAGGGAAAATCCATCACAGGTCCCGGAGACGCGATAGACTCGTTTGAGAACTCGCTTTCTCCAGCTGGATTGTCATAAATCGCGGTGACTCGATAGTAATAGACCGCATAGTTTTCCACCATGACGTCGTTATATGCAATCTCGGACTCGCCTTCGTGGATTAGCGTAAAGGGTCCGTCTTCCAATTGGCTGCGATAAATCGCATAGCTTGATGGAGACGCGTCGATCGGCGGCTGCCATGTGAGCGGCACAATATCGGAATAGTCGCTTAGCGCGTTCAAATCGAACGGAGCGGGACCGCTCTGTTCGAGCGTAAAGTTGATATTCGGAGTGGCTGCCAGAAAATCGACCGTCACGTCTGACACTTCGCCGAATTGATACCCGGGCTTACGAGCTATGATGGTATAAGAACCGGTCGGCGTTGGATCCAGACTGAATCCGCCATCCCCATGGGTGAGAGTCGAGATAAAGGGATATTCAGAAAGAAATATCCGGACCCCAGAATGATCGTCGCTACCAGCCAGAGTGACCGATCCAGCCACTGCGCCCTTGTTCAGGGGAGATTCCCATATCCCGCGCCCATACGTAGCGGCTCGAATCTTGGAGCTGGGCGTATGAACCTCCAGCTCGTTTACGATCACATTTGGAAGCCCGCCGCCAAATTCGATCCAGCTCTCCCCGGAGTTGGGTGAGAAAAATACGCCCAAATCCGTGCCAATATAGATGTGATCCGGCATTTCTGGATCCACAGCCGAGCAGTTGATCGGAACATTGGGCAGATCGCCGCGCTGACTGAACCACGTTTCGCCGAGGTCTGTTGTTTTATAAATCTTCCGGTCTGGATTATAGCCTCCATAAACGACCCAGGCAGTCATCGGATCATACGGATGCACTGTGATATACCCGATTCCCGGAGGCGCACCATGAAGGATTCCCCATTCCTCCCCCCCGTTTGTGGTGCGATACATCGATTCCCGATGCGAGGTATAGAGAACATTCGGATCCGACGGAGCAATCGCAAGCGATACCAACATGCCTGTGAACGGAGGGCTGATCGGCGTCCATATACCCCCTCGATTTGTGCTTTTATAGACCCTTGTTGTGGTGCGATATAATGTCAGAGGATTTTCTGGGTCTATAATAAAAGGCGTGACCCATCCCCCATTTTCCGCCACCCCATTGTTAATCGCTTGAAAGGTTTCGCCGCCGTTTGTGGTGCGGTAAAAATTTCCAAAGTAGATTGATCCATAGCCGATATTGGAATTGGAATAATCGACCAGGCATTCCATTCCATCCCCGCCGATCACTTGCGCCCATCCCGTAGCGTTCCGGCGACTGGTGCCATTGTCTTGTGTGCCGCAGTACATAAGGGACGGGTCCGTGAGAGAGGCTCCCATACGATAGATCTGATGAACGCCCAGACCTTCGCTCAAATCTGTCCAACTGTCCCCCGCGTTGGTTGATTTGAAAAAGCCGCCGTCATTGCCGCTGAATATGGCATCGTCATCTTCCGGCAAAAATTGAAATGCGTGATGATCCGCATGGACATAAGGCGCGCCGTTACCATACCAGTGCGACATGAGGTTCCAGGAAGATCCCCCATTTGTTGATTTCCACTGATTGACGCCCCCGACATAGACCACATTTGGGTCAGAAGGCGATACCCCAATAGTCAGGTCATAAAACCCCTGTCCTCCGCTGTCCGAACCGTCGGCTTGCCATCCGAGCAGATTGGGCGATGTGGCTCGCACCGTCCATGTATCGCCGAGATCTTGAGACCGATACACGCCATAAAATCCACCGCTGTTCGAGGCAAAAAGCGCATAGATCATAGCAGGCTCTGTCGATGGACAAATCGCAAGTGCTATCCGGCCATAACCCCCGCCCGGCAGCCCCTGAATGAGCTGACTCCACGTATCTCCAGAGTCAACAGTGCGATAGATTCCAGAAGATACCCGCGCGCCAAACCAAATCGAATGATTGTGGGGATCAACTTTCAGATCCTTATAATTACCGGACGTCTTCTGCTCCCACGTTTCTCCCGCGTCCAATGTCTTAAAAATTCCGTCGTTGGTCGCGGCAAAGATAATGTCTGGATTCTCCGGATGCATCTTCAGCTTGTTGATAAGCGTTCCCTCGAAAACCTCCCAGTTTAGACCGGTCAGCTCCCAGGTCTCGCCTCCATCTGTTGATTTCAGAACCCCGACGCTGTATGTGCTGCCCCCGTCTCCATCACCAGTCCCGATATACATAATATCGCTGTCTGTCGGATGGATCAATATCGCGCTCACACCGAGAACAGGCAGATGATCCGTGGTGGTAGACCAGGACTCGCCGCCATCTATAGACTTCCATAAACCGCCGGAAGCCGCGCCGACCCAGATAATATCGCTGTCCCCAGGATCAAACGCAATGCAGTTCAAACGACCCGCGCCCCCGTTAATCGGAACCTGAGCCTCGGGACCTAATACAGTCCAATGGTCATCCTCTCGGGTACTCTTATCCCGAAAAAGCTCCTCTTTTTCCTGCCAACCCTTCCAGAGAGACATCGCGTCCAAACGCCCGTTCTCATCCACGCGGGACTCCATAAACCATTCCCAACGTTTGAACTGCTTCCATCCCTTGCCCTTTTCCGGATCCCTGTCCTGCCAATACTCCTCGAATTCCTGTTGAATCTCATAAAAATTGGGGTCATTCTTCTCGATATTGCGCATCCAGGGTTGCGCGTAGCCCGTTGACGACAATAGAAAAAAAACCAACATACCACACAGCACACGAACGCAATGCTTGTTCATAAAACACTCCTTTTCTCAGATTTTACATATAAATTCACTCAAAAAAATGATCCGCGGATAATGGTCCGCAGATTACGCGGATTATCGCTGATTTTAAGATATAGGGTTTTGAATGCCATACGCGTAAAAGATTAATGGTCCGCAGATTACGCGGATTATCGC
>NBMB01000106.1 GCA_002084765.1 Candidatus Cloacimonetes bacterium 4572_55
CCGGAAACTTCCAGCTCATAGCCCGGCGACGTCGTCCCGATGCCCACGTTGCCGCTGCTTGGCATAAAGACAATATGCCCAACATCGGATTCAAATTTGAGCCCATTACTAACCCCCGAGCCTGCATAAAATACCATTGTGTCTGGGCGAACGGCATCGTTTGGGCCGAATAACAGAAGCCCACCTGCAGCACCCGCATCTACGTTGAGCTGAATGCCCGCAGCAGAGCCAGCGGCAGAATTCGCATTAGCAACTTGCACCATTGTCGCAGAGTTTTGGTCTTTGACTATCTGTAAAGATTGTGATGGGCTTGCTGTCCCAATGCCTACGTTACCACCATCCTTAACAAATATCCCATTCCCACCATCGTCATACAGCTTCAGTCCACCTGAATCCCGAGCGCGAGTCTCATCCGTGGCGATGTATTTAGCATCTGCCTGGGTCACATTACCGGATGGTGCGAGAGTACCCGTAACCGTCAAATCCCCATCAATAGTTTTACCAGCGGCACAAGCCAACCCGACGAACCCAAAAATCAATGCAACTGTTATTAATGCTCTTTTCATTACAATCCCTCCCCAATACTTACGCTGATGTCACTATGACTGAAAAACCCATGCGATCCTTTCGGTAAAGATGTATCCATCCATCCAAAAACAGCCCAATCATAGTTGGACAAATCTGTCAATTTCATAGCGTATGGACCACGCCCATATTTCCGGATAATCGAATACATGAATGTATAAAAATCATCATCTCGTTCTACCAAGAATGATCCGGAAAATTGCCGGAGCATACTAATGAAATAGTAATAATCCGCGCCATTGTTGTATGTTTTGGAAATCGAAAGATCATTAAACCCCTCACTCAGGCCATACTTGAAGGCAGGAAAATCATGAGCATACCCAGCTCTGGCAATGCCACAATAAGGAACAGCGGTCCCAGGATCAGAGAATGTCAAAGTGATCTCAGCGGTCCCTGATTCAAGATCGTAATCAACCCACAAATTCGGGTTATTCAAATCAATTGTGTGATTTGTGGGGCCATAAATGGTAGACGCACCGGAGTCCTTGATCTCAACCCCAATTGTACCCGAATTCATATTCGACAACATGAGTGCATTGCTATTTGCAGAAACATCGAGCACCAAGGTTGACGCGGCAGATACATTGCTTTTCCACGGCACTCCCCTGAAATTATCCAACACATTGTCATCTGGATATGCAGGATTCTCACTTGAAGCCAAGACCCCGGTAATTTGATCTAACGTAATTATTTTCATGATGCGGCTCCGATAAACATTCTAATTACGTCTACCCGCCAGCCATCACTAGCAACAGTGGCCCGAAGTCTTACAGAATTGCCGGACTTGTCCACAGAAAAAGTGATAGCCACAGTTCCAATAGAGCCTGAGTATTCATCCGGTGTCATTACAGGGGTGCTATCCGATGCAGTATCCCAGACAGCCCGAATCACACCAGTCCTCATGTTGGCACCATTGCCCTTGTCAACTGTGTACCGCCATTCAACAGCCCTGGCCTCGGTGTCACCAAAGGAATCAACGGTTGTTATTCCGGTATCACAAGTAGCATTTGCGCGAGTTGTAATCTGATAAGTGTCATCCCAGGCTGCCATCTTATTTCGCCTTAGATTTCAATTCCTTGTTTTCAGTTTCAAGAATCATCACTTGCTGCCTAAGTATATCAATTTCCCATATAAGTTGACCGACCTTTGCCCATGCAGAGTTTAATGCTTCTTGTATCGAAATTTCTTGTTTTGGATAGTTGTCTAATTGTTTTGATGCCATCTTATCTCCCCCTTTCAAGGATGTCTAGCCTGTCAGATACTTGTTGTATGGCAACGGTTAACATCGATACCATCGCCCCAATATCACGCACTACAATTTCCGTGGCAGTTTTATTTACACTCTCTTTAATTGCTTTTTCTCGTGCTGTTTTCCCTGAAAGTCCTGAAAGGCTTGCGTGATCAACCTTTGCTTTTTTCCGTATTATTTTCTTGACAAATCCCGGAAGGCTTTCATGATCGATCTCTCCTCCATTCCCTTTAATTTTTTTTATTTCAGCAATAGCATCACCCTCATAAAAAGGCGTCCGATCTGTAAAGGTGAGTGCGGAAACATCCCCAGAAACATAGAGGTCAGCTGTGATCGTAACATCTTGATGTTCCACCAGTAACGGAACTTTTGTCACATTTGCAACACGAACAAAGTGAGCAATATAATTGATTGCCGATGAAGCATGAACCATATGCGCAACGAGTTGAGTCCCTCCATCGTGTTTAGTGGTAAATGAACAATCACCTGATGTCGTATCAGAGCTTGCATCAATAGTCGCAGCAGTGCCAGCACCTGATGAGGATGCACTCATAGAAACCTGGCCGTCTGCGTACATAGTAATCAAAAAAGGGGGTCGAATCTATGGCTCCCATTCTCACATCATCACCAAATTGTATGATACCTTTATCACCGATAGCATCATCACCCTCTAATGTAATATCTGCACCAGCATCAAGTGTGATTGACCCACCATCGGCTAATGTCTGTGTCAACAACCCCGCAGCAGTCCACGAAATATTCCCATCGGCCAACCACCCAGAACCGTCTACATCAAGATAATTCTTTGCATCTGTCTGTGCCGTAGCGCCAGTCCAAATCCCAACGCCAGGTTTCATTTGTACTCTGGTTGCGCCTGAACCAGCATAAAGACCAGCTGTAGAGTTAATTGTAAATCCACCAATTGTCCCACCGGTAGCTGTTAGAGCTCCAGACGTTAGTGACCCAGAAATTGTGGCACCAATTGCTGTCAAAACTCCAGCCTTTGTGACCCTAAATGGCGCAGAAGCATAAGTGGCATGACCGATTGTTAAGCGATAAGTAGCATCGTCGGCATCCAACGCAATCAAATCATTACCCGACCCTAATTTTATGCGTTGGTTTCCGGAGTCCAAAATAAGATCAGTTGCAGTAAGTGTGGTCGCGCCTAAAGTGAAACCGCCGATAGCACCAGAGGAAGCAGTCAAAGCTCCAGATTCAGTCACCTTAAACGGCGCACTGCTGGGAGTTGCGTGACCGGCCCATATCCTGATATCATCCCAGCCTGTAACGGCACTTGACAGCCCTACCTCGCCAGAGGAAGCTTCAAGGGTATCCGCCCCAATCTCCCAACCGCCGATAGCACCCGCCGTTGCCGTAATTGTTCCGGCGATTGTGGCTCCCGTGGCAGTCAAGATTCCAGCCGCTGTGACTGAAAATTCCGGGATTGCAGAACCACCCAACTTAATAGTCCCAGCATCAAGATCGAACTCGCTGCCAAGGGATAAGCCCCAATTCGATGACGTTAATTTAGAACCGATTAACTGGCCCGCATTAAAAACATCATAGTCATTTCCAATCGTTTCAACCCACACGCCCGCAGTTGAGTAATCATGTGGACGGAGGTAGAACGGGCCAGGACGGACTATTTTCTCAGCTTCAGTTGATGCATTGTCGAATGTAAATGTCCTAGATCGACTTTGAAAATAGATAATAGCTGTATCATTATCATTGATATCTGCTATATCAATCGCTTGAAGTGTGTCCCGTGTGCCTTGATGGATTAACGCCATTAGAAACTCGCTCCTATGATCGTCCTTACAACGTAAATGTCGAAATCACCACCGGAGGAAACTACCCGCAACCCAATTGTGGTAGTTACTTTTTCAACTGATAACTCCACAGCGCTTGTATCCCCGATATCATCTGAGTGCTCATCCGGTAGATACTCCACATCACCACTAGAAACTTGATCCCATACAGCTTGGATAATACCAACTCGCATGTTTGCCCCGGAACCACCGTCAATCACATATCTCCAAACAGCGCCCTTACCAAGTGACATGTCAAAAGAATCAATATGGGTTGTCATGGCACAGCCCCTGAAATCGATGAGTCGCCAGTTGTTGCGGTCCTGTCAACCCTGATAAACACCCCCGGCCCCGTTATGGTTATTTCATGCCCCAAAAAATCATAACTGATATTACAGGCATGAATAAAGCCAGGCGTATCCAGGGGTAAATTGCTATCCGTCCATGAAATCTTTTCGCCGGGGTTAGGTAACGCGCCTGAGATTGGGATTGAAACCGTGGCCTGATCTTTTTCATAGTATGCAGACCGGATACAGATTAAGGCGGATCTTACATTCGCCTCAATATCATGGAACACATTAACGTTCTCTTCAGATCCATACTCAAAAAGCAATTCTTCTATTTCATGATCCACTGTTTTTACATAGTGTTGCTGAGCGCCGGTCGTATCATTATCAACAAATCCAACTGTATGGAATCTTGTCTGCCATGTCGCAATCAGCTTTTTGAGAGGGTTGACTTTACTGTATCTGGGAGAAGCAAAAAATTGATATCCAGTCAATGTCCGCGATCCATTATCCTGGAACATATCGACCAGGACCAGGGCGTCAGCCTTGATATAATATAGATGCGTCATGGAGGCACAAAGGTCACTCAAAAAATCAACAGTGGGTTGTTGATCAGTTATCCATTTATTTACAGCAGGTGAAGGGGATCGGGCGAATGTATTAGTGTATGTGGTAATTCCTAGTTTTGTTTTAATATAGTCTGCAACCTCACTAACTGTTGTGTACAACGATGTCCCTGTCATTGTAACCGGACCATCTGCACGATTAGTCAAAGAGAATGTCCCGTCTCCATTTATAAGTACTGTGTCAAGCGGTATCCCACCTTCATACACAGAAAAAGCCCCGACCGCATAACACTGTGCCCTAAGAGGCATAGGTTCTTCCAGAAAATCAACCGGTGCTGTAAATTCATTGGTGGCAGCATCGCTAATAGTGTAAATCCCACTTAATAGTTGTAGACCGACAATGGTTATTGATTGACCATTGTTGAACCCATGATTTCCGTCCGTTATGAATTTCGTCCCACCAGCTACATCAGTGATACCCAAGATAACAAATGGGGTTGTTCCTGTTTGAATCCCACTGAGATGATACGTTTGACGACTCACGCTGTCGTTCTCAATCTGTAAGGGGGTTACATGGGTCACAGTCCCAATAGCCATAGGGATGACAGCATCATCACCACTGACATTTGTTGTCTCGTTTAATAGCTCGTCTTCCCACACCGCCTCTCTGACATCGTAAGTCACTTCCGTAGACGTATAAGAAACCAGATGAGCCTGGGTTGTGAATAGTGTCACTGCTGCTGCTTCGTTTGTTTCTGTAAATTTTGCCGTTAATGTTCCTTGAACCGGCGGGGGCCATTCATCATTATCAACAAATAATTGATTGCTGATTGTGATTGATCCGCCACCAAATCGAACCATGCCGCCATAGGGCTTATCCATCGACCAAGCGGGAGGAGAAAACGATATAACATAAGGCCGCCACGGATTCTCCAGCGTCAATAGCTGATCACTAATCCGTTGTGGTATGCCGTTTATGGGGAATTCGATGAGTAACATTAGACTGGTTGCCTCTGCTCAGAGTTTTGTTTACCCCACCTAACAAGATTTACTCTGTGACTTTCTGCTGTATTGCCAGATATGGATTTGATTTTGACATCCAGAGGTGCGCCATCTATTTCAAGTGTGATGTTGATATCCGTGGAACCCTGCTGAGTTGAACCACCATTGACCCATTTAACCGGAATATTCACGCCGTCTTTCATCGGGATTATGGCTTCAGGATAACCGGCTTCACCAACAAGGCCATATGTAGGGGAATTGATGATCCCACCTTCCGCCCAGTAAGATGGCATTCCGTGTTTAGTCCATGCACCTGCCCACGTAGATGGGTTAGTCGGAGTACTACCATGAGCGTTTACTGCAGCGCCAAGATCATAGGCGTTGTTTTTACCCCACATGCTCCCTATTGCTTGCATTGTCCTTAAAATACTCTGTGCATCAGGGTCGCCGGCAGCCATCATCCATGCAGACAAGGTTGATTTATACACATAATCTGCGACATTCGCCAAGTCCATGTTGCCTTCCTCGACCATAGTATAGACCAGAGTTACAGTCATGGTCCTGCGAAGGTCTGCATCGACAATGCCCATTTGTGTCAACCAATAATCAATATGATCGATCGGAACAGTGCCGCCCATCAACTCGGCAATAAAGGAAATGGTAGCATCAGCAGTCCATGACCCGGCTTGATCTTTGACCCATCCAATCGCGGCCAGGATTTGATTGATATTTTCAAACTCCCAATTTGCAGCAACATTTTTCAAAAAAGAGACTGTCGCATCTGTATTCCATCCACCGCTTTGGTTCGCTATCCATCCAGCGGCAGCGGCCAGGTCATTGGTATCAGTGAATAATGTCATCGGTAGGTTGCCAACA
>NBMB01000072.1 GCA_002084765.1 Candidatus Cloacimonetes bacterium 4572_55
CGATTATCTAATTTCTTGGCTTTCTCCACCCAGAGTTCGATTTGCGTTTGAGCGTTTTACGGTTATGCCCGGTAACTCAAGAATGATCTCAAAAACCTTATTTAAATCTGATGGTGAAGTCATAGCCAATTCACTCCGATTACTTGAAAAATAGTAAAAAAATGGATCAAAATGCTTCAATTAAAATACCAAATAAATCGATTAATTTCAATCAAATTCTGTAGTTTCCGTAAAAACTTCCCAAGAGCCATTTTTTTTTAAAGGAAAAGAGTCATGGACGAACAAAAAAGTTATTGGATCCGGGCCACCAATTTATTGTAGATATATCTTGATCCAAAAATACCCGTTCCCCGACCATTGGCGTCAGCAGGTCTACGCCGGATCTCAAAGCGTCGGCGTTCAGACGCTCGATCGGCTCAGTCCAGGAGTGCAGGCTCAGATTGAATTTTGCCCAGTGGATCGGCATCAATATTTTGCTTTGCAGATCCATAGAGGCACGGAGAGTCTCTTCAGGCATCATGTGGATTGTCGGCCAATATTTGCTGTACGCGCCGCACTCCAACATGGCGAGATCAAACGGACCGAATTTTTCTCCGATTTTCTTAAATCCGTCAAAATAACCCGAATCCCCGCCAAAAAAAATGCGGTTATTCTCGCTTCGGATCACCCAACCGCACCACTGAGTTTTGAATCGATCCATCAGCCCGCGTCCAGAAAAATGTCGAGTCGGCACAGCGGTCAACTCGATCCCTTGATACTGAGCGATTTCCCACCAGTCGCGCTCCACGATTTTCTCCGGGGGGACTCCCCACCTTTCCAGATGCGCTCCAACGCCTAATGGAACAAAAAAGGTCTCCGTCCTATCCTTCAGTTCGATAATCGTCCGATAATCCAGATGGTCAAAATGATCATGCGAGATCAGAATCCCGTCAAGGCGCGGTATATCCTGTGCAGACACAACCTCAGAGCCTGCAAATGCTTTGGGTCCCATAAAAGAGAGAGGCGAGGCTCTCCCGCCGAATATAGGATCCGTCAAAAACATGCAACCCTCTATCTCAATCAAAACTGTCGAATGCGCAAGCCAAGTAATCGCCGCGCGGCTCCGATCCGACGGGCTGAAAATCGACAAATCGATTGGCGCAGTGTGAATCGGTTCCCTCGGCTCTCGATTCTCGGCTCCCTTGAAATAATCGATCATAGACTTGACAGACTCCAAGGCACCGGTCATCATATCCGTTTTTACTGGATTTCGGAACCGACCCTTGTGATAATTGTCGGACAGCTCGATACGTCGTAATCGATCACCGTCCGACTTGGCACCAAATTGCGGGGAAAATATCAGGAAAGCGGCGATACCGGCAAAAAAAATGATAACCGCGGCATAAAGGTAAATTTTTAATTGCGAAGTATTTAAAAATATTAGGCATAGAAACATAAATGTGATAAGAGTTATTAAAAATAAAAAGTTTCTCATGTTTAATTCCTCATTGATTCAGAACTGGTTACTAATATTTAGCATAGACGGTTTTTGGATAGAGCTTGAGATATCGGCTCTATCGACGCGACTCTGTCAATTTTTCATATAAATTCCATTTACGCAAGACTTTTTCTCAGTTTTTTAAAGAATTAACGTGGTGGCCTCTATTTTCCCACTATCATAAGTCAACCCGTTTCCATAAATCGTACCACCTCCTGTTGACGATATAATTATAAAATAAGGTTTGATATTATAATAGTCAATATCTCTGAATAAATAATGAATTTAAAAAAGACTTTTAAAAAGTGGCGAACGTGAGGTCTATTGTCAAGATAAACCGATTTGCGAGCATGATCAAAAAAAAAAATGTACTTGCATTTCTATCTAATTGGCATTAGAATATTTTGTCGCGTTCTTGCCCCTACTATTATTATGAAAGCATCGCTTGAGGTGTCTGTCTTGGGAAGTTCTTTATTTGTCGTGTGATAAGCGTTTTATTTGGAGGTCAATATATGACAAAACGATTTGATTTGATTATTGTGGGAGCGGGTCCCGGAGGATATGAGGCTGCAATTCGGGCGCGACAGTTAAAGCTGAAAACTGCAGTCGTGGAGAGGGGCCAACTCGGCGGCGTCTGTCTGAATGTGGGGTGCATTCCGACAAAAGCTCTATTAAAAAGCGCGGAGCATTATCATTTTTTGAAAAACGAAGCCGCTTCAATGGGCTTTAAATTCAATAATTTGGAAGTAAATTTTGCTAAGATCATAAAAAAAAGCAGAGTGACAGCGAAAAAATTATCAAAAGGCGTGGAATACTTATTCAGGAAAAGAGAAGTCGTCAGGGTGGTCGGCACAGCTCGATTTATCACCAAAGATCGGCTTGAAGTGATCGACAACGACGGAAATAAAATCGACGAATTGATCTCGCCAAATATTATAATCGCGACCGGATGCAGACCGCGAGAGATTCCTGGGATGGGGTTTGACCATCAGCGGATCATCGACAGTACGGACGCTATGACGCTCAAGGAGATTCCGAGCAGTATGGCGATTATCGGCGCGGGTGCTATCGGAGTCGAGTTCGGTCATCTGTATCATACATTTGGCGCGAAAGTTACGATAGTAGAGATGCTGGACTCGATTCTTCCTATCGAGGATAATGATGTCTCCAGGGAATTGGAGCGAATTTTCAAGAGGCGCAAGATGTCGATCTTGACGGGAACCCAGGTGAACAGGATCAAGAATGTCGGCGATTCAGTCGAGGTGACGGTGGAGACGCCTGAAGGGGATCGATTGATTGTCGCTGATGTGGCTCTGGTTGCGGTCGGGGTGCAGCCTAATACGGAAAATATCGGCTTGGAGGATATCGGCGTCACACTGGATCGTGGATATATCAACGTGGATCACGAGTATATGACCAATGTTCCTGGCGTGTACGCGGTTGGCGACGTCAACGGTCCTCCGTGGTTGGCGCATGTTGCCTCCCGTGAGGGGATTAACTGCGTGGAGCGGATCGCTGGATTGAATCCGCAGGATATTGACTATCAATCGATTCCGGGATGCACCTATTGTCAGCCGCAGGTGGCGAGCGTCGGGCTGACCGAGGTGAAGGCGAATGAGGCTGGCTATAAGCTGAATATTGGACGATTTCCGATTCGGGCAAACGGGAAGTCGGTCGCTACGAACAAAACAGACGGATTTGTCAAAGTGATTTTTGACAAATTTGGGGATCGAAAACTGCTCGGAGCGCACATTATCAGCTCGGATGCGACCGAAATTATCGCTGAATTGGGCATGGCAAAGGGTTTGGGCGCGACTGCGAGGTCTATCTTGCAAGTTACGCACGCCCATCCAACACAAGCCGAAGCGATCAAGGAGGCAGTGGCGGACGCGCTGGGAGAGGCGATAAATTTTTGATTATGAATAATATAAAATCGAAATCAAAGAGAGAGCCGCGCCCCGATTGGCTGAAAACCACGTTGCGCAGAGGTGCTGAATTTGTCGAGGTCAACCGAGTGATCCGATTCGGTCGCCTGCATACCGTTTGCGAGGAGGCGCGCTGTCCCAATATGGGCGAATGTTGGGGTCACGGCACAGCGACTATCATGATTTTAGGGGACGTTTGCACGCGAAATTGTCGATTTTGCGCGGTGGGACCGGGTCACCCCAATCCGCTCGATCTGAACGAGCCGGATCGAGTCGTACAAGCGATAAAGGATATGAATCTCCAGTACGCAGTGATCACTTCTGTGACCCGTGACGACTTAGATGACGGGGGCGCGGACACCTTTGCCCGCATTGTAGAAAAAATCCGACAAGATATCCCCGGCTGTTATATCGAGCTGTTAATCCCTGACTTTAACGGCTCCCTTTCCGCCCTGAATCGGGTGATCGAGGCTCGTCCCGATGTGCTGGGTCATAATCTGGAGACCGCGCCGCGGCTCTATCCGAAAGTCCGACCCCAAGCCGATTATACCCGTTCGTTGAATTTGTTGGCATCGGCAAAAAAAGGCGGATTGATCGTCAAAAGCGGTATTATGGTCGGCATTGGAGAGCAGCCGCAGGAGGTGTTTCCGATCATGGAGGATTTACGCGAGCTCGGGTGCGACATCATGACAATCGGTCAATATCTGCAACCTTCCCGGCACCATTTTCCGGTCGATCGATACGTACGACCGGATGAGTTCGAGATGTATCGAGTGAAGGGTTATAAAATGGGTTTTCGACAGATGGAATCTGCGCCGTTGGTCAGAAGTTCGTATCACGCCGAAAGGGCAAAGAAACTGATCGAGTCGTCAAAATCCTGATTCATTTCTTGATGACCTTTTTTTTAAATTTTTTTATAGAAATAAATCCCGCCGCGATTATAGCGTCGGATTGGCTTTGTTTCATCCCTCTTCTTGATATTGAGATAGATATATCCGCTCAAAAAACGCGGATAATCCGCGTAATCTGCGGATTCTTTAGCCATAAAATAATGAGCGGTATTGAGATCGTGTCAAGGGGACCTACTTGGAGAATCCCTTATGAATAAACGAAAATCCAGACGAAGTCGCTCTCGGAAACCGAAGAGCGGCGAGTCGAAACAACAGCCAAATCCCTCACCGGAAAAGGCTGTCAAAGAAAAAATCGCAAAGGATAGAGAGAAGCGGTTCAATACACTGGAGAATTTTCTCGGAAATGATGAGATTCAACGGCTTCCAAGCAGTCTGAAAGTCAGCAAACTGGCTGATAAACGCTTAAAACATAAGGATCAGGTGGTGATCTCCACCTTTTTTGAATCAAAAGGGGTAACCTATTTTTTCGATGTGCATGATATAGATGAGAAGCGCAATTTAACGATCATGCAAAGCGTGGCGACAAAAAAAGGCACTTTCGAGCGGCAAAAGATTGTTATTTCCAAAGATGATCTACCCAGTTTTTTGGACGAATTACGAAAAGTCATTGGCTTTTTCGTGGTCTGATACTTTTGCGTTATTTTGAATTCACATAATTAATACCTATCACATTTCTGCTCATGAAGTATTTGGAGTCGCGGTAATGGTATCCAATTTTTTTAAAAAAAAGATGAAAGAACTGGATAATTTGACTATCCAGACAAAATTACAGATGGTAGGTGTGGGCGGCGTGGCTCTCACGCTCATTATTTTGATTTCTGTCAACGTCTGGCAGAACGCCATCTTCAGTAGAGAGACCATCGTCGATATTGAATATCTCTATAACGAGGACCTGGATCACATTACCGAGGGCGTTTACAATCTGGTCCACGCTTTGGACGAAGCCATCCGGAAGCGGATCAACGATAATCTGAAAGTGGCTCATTATGTCCTCAATCAAAATGGACTCATCGGTTTATCTTCCCAGCAAATTGAGTGGCAAGCTGTCAATCAGTTTACGAGAGACACTGTCTCGGTGACGCTGCCGAAAATGGTTCTTGGAGACAATTGGATTGGTCAAAATTATGACTTTGACAAAAAGACCCCGGTGGTGGACGACGTCACAAAATTGGTCGGCGGAACTGCCGCGATTTTTCAGCGGATAAACGAGCGGGGCGACATGTTGCGGGTTGCGACGGATGTCAAAAAATTAGACGGCCAGCGGGCGATCGGCTCATTTATCCCGGCTATTGATCCGGATCCTATAGGAAAATCTCTCCCAACCTCGCATCCTGGGGGCACTCCCAACCCAGTTGTATCAGCCCTGATGCGCGGGGAAGTTTATCGTGGCTTATCTTATGTTGTGAATGACTGGTATTTAACTGCTTATGAGCCAATTTTTGATAATAACGGCGGGGTCATTGGCGCGTTATATATTGGCATTACGCAGGAAAGTATCAGCACCCTGCGGGAGGCGATTCTCGACGTCAAAGTGGGTAAAACCGGGTATGTCTTTGTCTTAGAGGGCAAAGGCGAGGCTCGAGGCAGTTATATTATCTCTCGAAACGGTGAACGGGATGGAGAAAATATCTGGGACTCTCAGGACGCGGATGGGCTGTTTTTTATCCAATCGATTGTCAGTAAGGCAATCGTTCTGAAAGAAGGCGAATTTGCCACGGAGCGATACGCGTGGCAGAATCCGAAAGAATTGGAGCCGAGGTGGAAAATTACGCGTATCGCCTATTATGAGCCTTGGAATTGGGTGATCGGCGTGAGCGCGTATGAGGATGATTTTCAAGAAGCGTTTGCTCGCTTAAAAAAGCGAGAATTACGCATGATCTTGATATTGACGTTGGTCGGCACTCTGCTGACGTTGTGTATTGGATATTTTACCTGGATCATAGCCAAAGGCATTCTTGCGCCGTTGGTTCAACTGGGACAGGCGGCAACGTGTTTATCTGTTGGAGATTTTAGCCAGAAAATCCGGTTTGAGGGGCATGGCGAGATGGCGACGTTGTTCGGATCGTTTCATCGCATGAGCGATTATCTGATTGTGCGGAACGAGAGGATACAACGTATATCGAACGGCGACTTGCGGACCGACTTAACGCTCGATCCTGACCATGACGCTATTGGATCGGGTTTGAGCCAGATTATTGAAAATCTCAGGGAATGGGTGAGAATCGCGGCGAGGAACAGCCAGGATCTTCGCAACGCGTCGCTTATGTTATCAGAGGCTGTGCAAGACATCCGTGAGGCGGCTAAGACAGATACGAGAATATCGCTCATCCTATCCAAACGGGGTAAGGGAACCGAAAAGGCGGCGCAACTGATCGAGGGCGTGATCCGAGAGATGAATCTGTTGGCAAAAAATGCGGCAACCCAGCTTGCTGACAAATTCTCTCGCGAGATTCGAGAAAAAAGCGAAATGGTGGATGTCCGAAAAATGTTGGCGCAAGCGAATCGTCGGGTCGAGAATATTTCCGAAGCGATCGTGCACATGGAAAAATCAGCTCGGTATTTGGTTCAAATGATCAATGAAGCCACCATTCAGACGGAAAGCAATCAAAAGATTTCCACGGACGACCAAGCTCTCCTGGAAAATCCTCTCGGCCGGATAACAGAAGCGACGGAGTCCATATCGAGATCCGCCGAAACTTTCCGGCATATCGTGGGCCAATTTAAGCTGCCAACTGATGATAGCAAGGAGGATTTCCAATGATTTCGTTGGATATGCTGAAAGATATGACTAAGAAGCAAAGAATATGGCTGTTCAGCTTATCAGGTTTGCTAATTATTCTGATTTTAGCTTACATCGGCTATCTATCGATCTGGGATGAAAAACCGGCTATCTACATCGCCGGGGTGGGTCCGATGACGGGAAGAGATGGAAAAGATGGTCAAGATATGGCGAACGGGATTCGAATCTATCTCGACGAGATCAACAAATCAGGAGGAGTGGATGGTCATAAGATCGAGCTACTGATGTTCGATGATCAAAACAATGACGCGCAGGCAAGGGCAATGGCTATCAAGGCATCGCAAAGCCCGGCTACGGCTGTGATCGGGCATTGCTTCAGTTCCATTTCAAAAGTGGGAGGCGAGATTTATAAGGAATATGGTGTGCCGGCTGTGACGCCTGCAGCCACGGCGGAAGTTATCACTGATAATGACTGGTATTTCCGAACGGTTCCCACTACGAAGGCGCAATCCATTTTTCTTGCGAATTATGTGTATCAAGTTATGGGATGCCGGAATGCAAGCGTGATCTATGACCGAGATGAATACGGCGCATCATTAGCGGAAAATTTCGGAAAAGCTTTTGTCGATTTGGGCGGAAGCATCAGCTATATATGGAGCTTTAAATCCGACGACAAGAGGTTGGATGAAATCTTTAGCGAATTTATTCAAGGTATGAAGAACAGCTCCTCGGGGGAGATCGGGACCATTTTACTTGCGACTCAAGCAAATGAGGCTGAGGATATTATCACGTTACTGAGGCGCAATAATATATCGGTTCCGATTATGAGCGGGGACGCTATCTCCAGTATCGATTTTGCGCAGCGATTCGGAAAATATTTTGAAGAAATAACACACCCCGGGTATTTCACCGATGGGATTTTTGCGACCTCTCCTATTATGTTCGACGTGGCAGGAGAGGAGGCTCAGAAGTTTCGCAACGATTATGTCACGACTTACGGCGTTTTTCCCTCTTGGGTGGCTGCGACCTCTTATGACGCGGCAGCGGTGATTGTCGCGGCGATTAAGAAGGAAATGGAGACCGGCGACAGTTGGGACGATCTCCGGCAAATACGAAAAAAGATGCGCAATCATATTGCTTCTTTTAATAAGCCGCAGCGCGCTATAACAGGGCTCACAGACGAGATCTATTTTGACGACCGAGGCGATATGGTGAAACCAATCAGTATCGGTTATTTTCAAAATCAGCTTTTTATTTCTGGGATGACGCAGTTGCAACCACTGAGCAAAGGGAATTGCGTTATTGATTTAAACAATGAATTTGAAGCGGGTCGGACTTTGATTGTCGGCGATATTTGCATGTACAAAACAAATATCGTTTATACGGGAATTAAGGTGAATGAGATCAAAGATGTGAGTCTAGAAAATTTTATCTGCACTGTGGACTTTAATATCTGGTTTCGCTACCAGGGCGACGTCGATGTCGGAAATATTAAATTTGTCAATGCCGTCAAATCAATTGAACTCGGAGATCCGGTAGAATCCAAACGCGTCGGCAACGCCTCGTATCGCTCCTATCACGTTGTGGGCGAGTTTATTTTTGATTTCCACACAGGATATCAGGCATTCGGTAAGCATGATATCAGCGTAAGCTTTCACCACCGAACCTTGAACAGAAACAACCTGATCTATGTGAGCGATATGCTTGGTCTGAATATGAGCGATCCAGAACAATTGATGAAAGATCATGCGATTAATTTGCCACATGAATGGAAACTGTTGAGCGTTGATTTTTATCAAAGCGCAGCCAGAAAAAGCTCCCTGGGAGACCCGGAACAACTCAGCCTCAATAAACGCACCGATCTCTATTCACAATTCAATGCCAATCTTCCGATTACAAAAAATGAATTCACGTTGCGCGGGTTGCTTCCATCGTATCTGGTAAAAAATCTGTTAGTTATCTGTCTGCTGGTCACGATTCTACTATGGAGAATGAGCCGAAAATTAAGGGACGCGCAGGAAAATTCGTCCAGAAAAAAGGAACAGGGTCTGTCAACGGATGTGCCAGGATTAACAACGCCACAGCCAAATTTTTTGCTTAAGATTGTTTGGCTTTTTCAGATTATTTTTACGATCCTGATACTTCTGACCGGAGAAGTTGTTTTGATCAATTATCTCACAAAGAAGATCGATGCCTTCTCGTTGGAAATCATTATTCGGATATTCGATATACTGTGGTGGCTGATTCCAGCCTCATTATTATCATTAATCATGGAGCGATTTCTCTGGGCTTCTATCGAGAGGAAAACAGGGCAGCAGATTCCCAATATTCTTCGCCACGCGGTGACGTTTATGATCTATTTACTTGCTGTTTCAGGTATTGTGGCTTTTGTTTTCGATCAAAAGATTACGAGTTTGCTTGCCACTTCTGGTATGGTGGCGATGATTATTGGCTTAGCGATACAGATTAATATTTCCAATATTTTTTCGGGAATTGCCATCAATATCGAGAAACCTTTCCGCATTGGCGATTGGGTAAAAATTGGCGATTATGATGAGGGGCAGGTTGTGGACGTCACCTGGCGCTCCACCCGCATCCAAACCTGGTATGATAACATTGTCAGCATTCCAAACAGCGTAGCGTCAGAGTCGGTGATCCACAATTTCAATTTTCCGAATAAAACCTATTGGATTTGGCTGACGATTCAGATCGACCCGTGTCATCCGCCTGATCGGGTCAAGAAGATTTTGATGGACTCCGCGCTGTCGGTCCAGGGTGTGACAAGCGATCCCGCGCCTGAGGTGCACGTGACAATCGCTGTATGGTCGGTTGATTATACAGTTGCTTTTTGTGTGCAAGATTATTCTAAACGATTTGAATATGAGTCGGCTATATGGAAGGCAATGTGGTATCATTTGGATCACGCGGGAATCGCGCTCGGCACCGAGAGTCGAGAGGTTTACACATTTCAAGGAGAAAAAGGCGACCCGCAGGCAAAAAATCTCCCAGATCCTTCTAAAGTATTGGAATCTATGGAGATATTCGATATTTTTTCGATTGAAACGAAACGGATTCTTTCTCAAAGGATGAGGCTCCGAAATTTTCAGCCGGGAGATATGATTGTGGAACAGGGAAATCAAGGCGATTCCATGTTTGTGATTGTGGAAGGAAGCGTGGGAATCCTGGTGACTCTGCCTGATGGAAAGGTGATCGAGGTGGCTCGGCGTTCCATCGGCGATATTATGGGCGAGATGGCTTTGCTGACCGGAGAGGTGCGATCCGCTTCTATTTCCGCGTTGACAGAGACGAAAATTTATGAGTTGACAAAGGATGATATTGCTCCGTTTATCAAAAAGAATCCCCGTATATCGGAACGACTGAGCGAGATACTCACCCAACGAAAACTTGAAACCGATTCTAAAAAAATCGAGCATCAAGAATCTTCGAAAAGGATTCAGAAATCGGTGTATACGCAAATTTTGAAAAAAATTCGGCATTTTTTTCTCTAACCTGAAAATAGCCGGATAGGGTGAAAAACATGACAAAGGGCGTTCTATCCTGTGGCTCAAAAAAAATAGCACTGACCGGAGGCGGGTCCGCCGGACATGTGACCCCGATTGTGACGATCATTCCAGAGTTGCTGGCGAGAGGATACGAGCTTCATTATATCGGAACCGCGCGGGGGATCGAGCGAGTGATCATCAAACCGCTGAACATCGCTTATCACCCCATTCCCGCGGGAAAATTGCGACGGTACTTTTCTATAAAAAATCTGACAGATATATTCCGCGTGATCATGGGCTGTTATCGGTCATGGCGCATTCTTTCCGAGATCAAACCTCACGTCATTTTTTCAAAAGGCGGTTTTGTCTCTGTGCCAGTTATTGCTGCGGCATGGCTGCGCCGCGTCCCGATAGTTATTCATGAATCGGACATGACTCCCGGTCTTGCTAATCGGATATCATTGCCTTTTGTCCGAAAGGTTTGTTACACCTTTCCAGAAACCGCTGGGTATTTCCCTTTAGATAAGCGTGTTCTTACCGGCATACCGATTAGCCCCAAACTTTTGCAAGGAGACGCGGATCAAGGGCGAAAAAGGTGCCGATTTACGGATCGAAAACCTGTGATCATGGTCATAGGCGGCAGTCTGGGTTCGAGAGTTCTTAACCGGATTGTTCGCCAGAGTCTGAGCAGCCTGTCGGAGCGGTATCAAATCTGCCATATATGCGGCAACGGCAATTTGGACAGCTCGTTAGATCAAATGGAAGGATATTGTCAGTTTGAATTTGTTGACCATGAGAACAAAATGCTCGCTGACTTGTTTGCCGCGGCTGATCTGGTTGTCTCCAGAGCAGGCGCGACTATCCTGTTCGAACTCCTGAGCTTGGCAAAACCCAATCTGTTGATCCCGCTCTCTAAGAAAGCCAGTCGAGGCGACCAGATACGCAACGCCCGTTCTTTTCAGAAACAGGGATATAGCAAGATCCTGCCGGAGGAAGACCTCACGCAGGATCGGTTGATCGACCAAATCGAACAGCTCTACCGACAACGAGAGATGTTCGCTGAGCGGATGAAAAATAGGAGGAGAAATAAGGCTGTGAATAAACTAATCGATGTGATCGAGGCGACAGCATGATCCCAGAGCCCTTTATTTAGCCTGGATTATTCGTCATCACGGAAATCGATCCGCAGATTACGCAGATTATCGCAGAGAGCGCAGAGTCATCAAATCGATCCGCAGATTACGCAGATTATCGCAG
>NBMB01000073.1 GCA_002084765.1 Candidatus Cloacimonetes bacterium 4572_55
ATGAAATCCCTGTGCGCGTAATTTACGTGTATGGGGATTTTTTTGTCTATAATCGGGAAAAATGGTGACGTTGTAAATTCTGAAAGGAGGTGATGACCATGCGCAGATTTTCGCGCTATCCATAGTGCTACAGGGACATGTTATGAGTAAGAAGAAGACTCTCTTTTTACGTGATCATTTCTTGCCTGACCTCCATTTCTTATCTGTATGCTTATGCAAGAAAGATGGGTGTGTGGGCGTTATTTAAATAACTGGAGTTGTTTTATGATTCATACTATACGATTACTTGGATTGTATCTTATCATTGGCTCTGTTTTATGCTCATGCTCGGAAAGCCCGACGGAAAACGGCGGCGGCGGTCCGGAACCGGAGCAGCCATGGAGATATTTTTCTTATCTTGCCTGGCATCCCGGGGGCGAATGGATTGCTGTTCAGCACAGCGACAGTCTGGATACGGATGGCGACGGGAAGAAAGATCGGTTTTTCTTTGGCATTTGGCTAATCCACGCTGAAACAGCGGAAAAGCAACCTCTTCTGGAAGGTTTTACATTGCCCGCCTGGAATACGGATGGCACAAAGTTAGCTATGGTTGGGAGCACCCAAATTTTTACAATTGGTGTTAATAATTTGGAACCGGCCCAAATTGATTCAAGCAGTTTGTTGCAATTGACGTTTGAAGGGCGCAATTTTTTTCCCGCTTGGAGTCCGGATGGGCAGTGGATTGTCTATGATTCAAATGTGAACGACCCAAGTGGAGCGAATGTGCTTTGGAAAATGTACCAAGATGGTAGCCAAAAAACGGATATTAGCCAACATGGAGTCGGAGAGTGGCGCATGCCCGACTGGTCGCCGGATGGAAATTCCATTGTGCATCAAAATTATCACACTTATGCCGGAGGCGATATTGCTATTATTGACTCTGATGGTCAAAATCTTCACTTATTGACCAATGATGTAAAATTTGATTTATACCCTCGCTATTCACCAAACGGATATCAGGTCGCTTTTTATTCTCAATCGGCTGGCCACCCGGGCACTATCTGGGTTATGAATGTGGATGGGTCAAATTTGCATCAAATTTCGCCGGAAGGCATTTATGAATTTGACTGGAGCCCGGACGGTCAGCAGTTTATTTTTTCGTATGTAAATCATCAAGATTTGAATGACCCTGGCAATGGTCAACTGTGGCTGATCAATGCGGATGGTAGCGGACTGCGGCAACTGACAAATTTTGAGTACTCCGGCTCTCTTGTGGAGGTTAAGACCGCCGTTTTTCAATCATTTTAGTGTTTCATTGATTGCTGAGTCCCCTCTAAAAACTAAAAATTTGGGTGATTTTGCTAAATTTACGTGTCGTAAGTTCAACAATATCAACAAACGTTTTCAGTAATTTTCGCAAAAAGACCCTTTTTAAAGTGGACTCATTGCTTATATCTTAATTAATATCTGAAAAGGAGAGTAAAAATGAGCTATAAAAATATATTGATAATATGTTTCTTAATGTGGGTCTGTTGTGTTTCGCCTGTGACGGCGCAAGACAGCCCGTCCATTGATCCGGAACGGGAGGTGATTGTTATGTTTCAACCGGGACAGGTTACGCCGCCTGTTTCCCGGGTCAGCGGTCAGACCGATGAGTTTTCCCAATGACCAATTATGGTGAGCAGGGTCAATCCCGTCATGTTGTTGACTTAGATAACAACGGCTATGACGACGTCATAACCCTTCGCTATCACTGGCTGGAGTTGCCGGCAAATATGACCATCCTTTTCAATGACGGCAGCGGCAATTTTGTCGAGGAGCCGCTGGCTATCGAAGCGCCGGTGCTCGCGGGACAAACTGAATTTGTTATATCCAATTATCCCAATCCCTTCTCTCGACAAACAACCATTTATTTTGAAATCCCGCTCAGGGGTCAGGTCGAGCTATCGATCTACGATCTGGCCGGGCGGTATGTAACCACACTTTTACACACCGAAATGAAAGGAGGTGCTCATGAAATAACCTGGAACGGGCGAGATGCGTCATTTGATCGGTTATGCAGCCCCGGCGTCTACCTGCTCCACCTCCAAACCGATCAAATGACGCAAACAGGCAAAATCACATTGCTCAAATAAAGGAGATCCGCCATGAAAAGCATAACTATCGCTTTGATAATCATCCTGCTAAGTCCGCTAACCCTGCTGGCTGCCGACTACAATGTACCGATTAAAGCCAGGTCTGTTTATGCCGATGATTTCGATTTGGACGGGGATAACGATATTGCAGTGGGTCATAAAACTGGTTGGGGATATACAAATCCCACATTATCCATATTAGAAAACAATGAGTTCGGATACTTTACCCTGGTTGAAACGATGACGTTTTGTGGATATCAGAAGAATATTTTCACTGCAAAAATCAATGATGATGATTACCCGGATATCGTCGCTTTCCGATCGGATCATTCCTCAGGTGAAGCCGACAGGTACATTCGTGTTTATTTCAATGAAGCTGGTCAATTTAACAATTTTGTAGATTACCCCTTAAACAATGGGCAAATTTTTTCCGATATTAATTTCGGTGATTTTGATAACGATCAGGACATTGATATTGTCGTTGTTTCCAATCAATTTCAGTTTTGGGGCGTACTCTACAACGACGGCTTTGGCCAGTTCTCCGAACCGTACTATTTCGATCTGGATTTTCCTCCAGGATGGATAGCTTGTGCGGACATAAATAATAATGGCAACGATGATATTCTGATTGCCGGTCAGCAGATTTTAATGTATTCATATCCCTTTAATTCACCGCCTCTTGTGATCGAGGATGACTTTTATCACGGCTATATCGTCACAACGGATTTAGATAATGATAATGATATTGACATCATTGCTAGTACTTATTTATTCATAGGAATCACGGTTATTCATTTTTATGAAAATTTAGGAAATAGTACCTTTCAGCAACATGAAGCAATTTATGACTACTATGTCGGCACTGAACTCCCCGGGTATCTCAATGGAGATGATCTGATTGATTATATTTGCGGATCGCCCGCTGGTTTTTATGCATTCTATAATCAAGGTAACATGTCATTCACGGACCCAATATTTTTCCCGATGACCAGTTATGGTGAACAGGGTCAATCCCGTCATGTTGTTGACTTAGATAACAACGGCTATGACGACGTCATAACCCTTCGCTATCACTGGCTGGAGTTGCCGGCAAATATGACCATTCTCTTCAACGACGGCAGCGGCAATTTTGTCGAGGAACCGGTGGCCATCGAAGCACCAACGCTCGCCGGAGAAACCGACTTTGTATTATCCAATTATCCCAACCCGTTCTCTCAGCAAACAACTATCCATTTTGAAATCCCGCTCAGCGGCCTGGTCGAGCTATCGATCTACGATCCGGGCGGGCGTTATGTGACCACCATTTTAAACACCGAACTGGAAAGAGGCGCGCATGAGCTAACCTGGAATGGGCGAGATGCCCGGGATCGGTTATGCAGCCCCGGCGTCTACTTGTTGCAAGTAAAGTGGCAAGGACAAAGGCTGTTGAACCATAAACTCATTCGATTTTAAAACTCACATTATGCTTATGGAGGCAAGATTTATGCGTTATTTTCAAATGACAACTGTTGTGTTGTTAATAAGTTGCGCCCTGGTCACCTCGGCGGCATTCGCGGATGTCACCCGTGATCAAGCGCAGGATATTGTGCTGAACCAGGCACTGACCGGTGAGATGGGCAGTGTGGATATCTATCAAAGTTACAACCCGGTCGATGCCACAGGTGTGAAAGTGGGAATAGGCTATGCCGCCCCTTTTTTTCCACAAAGCTGGGCATTTCTTGTGGACCACACCTGGTTTGCCGATTGGGAACATCCCTGCCGCTATATCTTTGTGGATGTAGATAGCGGAAATTATGAGATTATCGCCCACACTCAACCCCCTCGCTTTTGGGATCATTTTGAACAGATTGAATTGGCTGCTCGACCCGATCCAATCGAGATTTCACCACCAGAATCCGATGAAGATCGCGATCTTCGCACTCGTGAACCCGATCCCCACCTCTATGCGATGTTGATCAATGGCGGGCGATATGGCCCGGATAATAGGGAAATTCGTTTTTGGAATCACTTGTCGGTTGTCTACTGCGCGTTAACCCAACAGTATGGCTACCTGCCGGAAAATATTTTCGTTCATTCGACAGACGGAACCGCACTTCATAACTATGGATCTTTAGATCTGGATGGTGATGGCGTAGATGATATTGATTATGCCTCCTGGCAGTCTCACCCGGACTATCACGACATTGAAGATACCTTTGATGATTTAGCGAACGAGTTAGGTTCGGATGATCAGTTATTCGTTTTTATCACGAACCATGGCGATTTTGACTCCGATGTTCAACAATCGTTTGCCAAACTATGGGTGCCGGACGGAAACGATGATCCAAATTACCTTTTATATGCGCAGGAATTAGCCGACATGGTGGAGCCTATTAATTGCGCCCAAATAACCTTCTTTTTGTCCCCTTGTAATAGCGGCGGATTTATCCCTTTGTTAGCAGGGGACCATCTAAAAGGGTGACTACCGAAACCATTGTGCTGGATTTAATGATGCCGGAGATTACGGGCTATCAAGTTTGCCGTTTGATCAAAAACGACGCCTATTTCAGCCATGTGCCGATTATCATCTTAACCGCGTTGGATGGCGATAGAGAACGACAGCGCGGTTTGCTCACCGGTGGAGACTATTTTTTTACCAAACCGATCCAATTCAAGCCGTTCCAAGAGCTGGTCGCCCAATGTAAATGATCAAAATCGATCAATCCCAGATGGGGAGTTCGCCGAAGAATCGGATGAAAAGCTGAAGTTAATCGGCGTGTTCCATGTGGAAAGCAAAAAGCCCAACGAATTTGATGAGCATGACGCTGAGATACTGCAAGCGCTGGCTGATCAAGCCGCTTTGGCTCTGGAGAACAGCTATCTGGTCGAGCAGTTAAGAGAAATGGCGATTACCGACGAGTTGACCTCTATATATAACCGTCGCTATTTCAAGAGATCTCTGCTGGTAGAGATACAAAAATTGAAACGATACCGTCAATCGCTCTCGCTGCTCTATTTTGATATTGACAACTTCAAATCGTACAACACATCCTATCTTCACGAAATGGGCGATGAACTTTTGAAAAATCTGGCGCAAAAACTAAAGGAGGCAATCCGGCAAGTGGATATTCCCGCACGAGTTGGCGGGGAAGAATTTGTGGCTCTTCTGCCGCAGACAAATCAAAAAAACGCGCTAATTAGCGGCGAGCGGTTTCGAAAAACTATCGAAGAAATGCCTCCTCTCAGACCCGGATATCGGCAAGTCACTGTCAGCGTCGGAGTGACAACCTATACAGCGGATATCACGCCGAGAGAGTTTGTCGCACGAGCCGACGCGGCGATGTTCCACGCCAAAAATCATGGCAAAAATCAGGTCGTAGTTTGGAACCCATCGATCCCTATCCGGCAGAAATAACCGAAAAAATATGCTCGCATTGATTTTTTTTCTCCTGATGCCCACAGCCAGCGGCATGGATAGCTGCATGACAAACAATTGGATCAGCAAATGGGAGATCAAAGGCAACGCGTTTCTCCCTGTCGAACAGATCGAATCCTGCCTAAATTTGCCTAAATCTATCTTGATTGGAGATACAGCAGTCAACTCCGACTCTATATCAGCGGGCCTGGGAAATTTGAGCCGGCTCTATCTCCAGTATGGATTCCTCGCTACGTATGATCTCAAAAAAATCCGTCAGCCAGATAATCAGATCAAAGCGGTTCTTCATATCCGAGAAGGAAAAAGACTGCAGGTAGACAACGTTCAGTTCGTCGGTAATCAATTCTTCGATCATAACGCGCTTCTGCGCGGGATCGATTTTCGACCCAACCATACGATCTCAACGGAAAAAATGGATCGCTATCTCCTATCCGCGCTGGATCTTTATGCAAACTCCGGATTTCCGTTTGTAGAAATCTCGCCCTCGATCAATCTTGTCGATTCAGGTCGCCTTATTTTGATAATGAAAATCGTCGAGAATGGGCGATATATCGTAACCGACGTCCAACCCCTTAAGGAAATGGACGTGAATCCAGAAACGATTCGGCGGCAAACAGGCATATCGTTGGGCAGACCGTTTCGGGAGAAAGAGCTTAGGGAAGGAGAACGTCGGCTGCTGAACCTCCCCTTTATCAACTCCGTGGAAGGCGTGGACCTGCTCGTGACAGGCGAGGATAGTCTGACGATCCTGATCGATCTGGAAGAGGGAAAAGCCAACCGCGGCGAGGGTATTATCGGTTACATTCCTCGGCGAGGGGAAAGCGACGGGTATTTCAATGGGTATCTCAAGCTAAAATTTGACAACCTTTTCGGATCGGCAAGACGTTTTTTTATCCATTGGAGCAAGCCGAAAAAAAAACAAGAGGATTTCGAAGTGTCTTATTTCGAGCCCTGGTTGCTCTGGCTCCCTATCTCCGGAGAAATTTCTTTTTTCCGATCCATCAAGGACACGATCTACACCCGGACCGGCGGCAAACTCCGGTTCGAGGCGAGCGTGCGTCATAATCTCACCGCGTTTATCTCTGGCAGCGCGTCTATAGGACGTACCGAACAGCAAGGTTACGCGCTCAACGACAAAAGCTATGGGCTGGAATGGGGGGTGCGGCTGGACACGAGAGACTACCCGATCAATCCTGGGTATGGAATCGATTATGAGATCAATTGGGGACTGGGTCGGCGAGTCCTTTCCAGCGATTCGACGGAGACGAAAAAAAAACGAGAACGGCTTATCCGTTTGAGACTGGATCATTATCTCCCGATCTCCTCTCGATGGGTTTGGTTTGCCGGATTGACTGCGCATGTATATCAAGATCAGGAGGATATCCCCTATTTCGATCAATTTCCTTTGGGAGGCGCGCGCAGCCTTCGCGGATATGAAGAACAGCAATTTCGAGGCGAACGGGTCGTGTGGACAAATCAGGAAATTCGTTATCGCTTGACACAACGCTCGCGAGCTTTTATATTTCTTGATGCCGGGCAACATCAAGAAAAGTGGGAAGACCCGCTGATCGGTTATGGACTCGGCGTCCGCTTGGAGGCGAAAGTGGGCTTGATTGGCTTGGATTATGGGTTGGGGGAAGGCGATAGTTTAAATAATGGAAAGCTGCACTTCGGTTTACAAAATGATTTTTAACTCCAAAATAAACATTAAAATTGCAGCATTACTCGAATTGACGCGCCCTTTTAACAATTTGATCCTGGGTCTATCGATCCTATTGGCTATTGGATTGACGGGGCACCTCACTTTTTCCATGCCCGTAATTCTGGCGGTATTCTCCGCGATATTGATCGCGGCTGGCGGAAATGTATACAACGACTGTTGCGATCTTGCCGCGGATAGGCTCAACAAACCTCGGCGACCCATCCCATCGGGTAGAATCTCCCCGCGAGACGCGCGACTCTGGGCAGGGATCCTGTTTTTCGTGGGATGCGGAGCCGCGGGCATGATCACATTAGCCAATTTTTTCATAGCAATCATGGTCACTGCGAGCCTGATCGCATACGATTACCGATACAAAAATCGCCCCCTTGTCGGTAATATCATTGTCGCTTTTTTGACAGCGTGCGCGTTTCTCTACGCGGGATTCGCCGTGAATCGCATCACAGAGACCGTTGTTCCGGCTCTTTTTTCATTTTTTTTTCACTTAGGACGGGAACTCGTTAAGGATGCTGAAGATATGGAGGGAGACAAGACCCAAGGCGCATTGACTCTCCCGATACTATACGGAAAAAAAACGACGATGATAGCAATATCTGTGATTTATACGGCTGTTATTATATTGACATGGGTGCCTTTTTATCTTGGATTTTATTCATGGCGATATTTTATTGTCCTTTTGATAGGTGTGGATGCGGCGTTGCTCTACCTATTATATAGGATGTGGCGAGATCCCAGAACAGACAACTTGGGACGGATCGCCCGCTATCTCAAATATGATATGTTGATCGGATTACTGGCTTTGTATCTTGGTTAACCGAGATCACAACCCAAATGGAGATAATCACATGCGTAATTTTTGGAAATATTTCATTGGCGGCGCGGTTAGTGGCTGCGCTATCGCGTATTATGCAACCCACATCGAGCCGACCTGGCTGCAAGTCAAAAAGGTAAAAATCTCGATACCGGGACTGCCCAAGCGATTTGACGGCTTTAAAATCGTACAATTGAGCGATTTTCATTATCAACACGGCAAGACGCTTCCCCTACATTATCTACAAAAAATTGTCGATATTGTGACAGATATTCAACCTGACATGCTTGCACTGACCGGCGATTTCCTGAACAACCTCGAGAATGTGGCGCAAGACATGGGGTTTTTGGCGTCCTATCTGAAAAAAATCGACGCGCCTTTTGGGAAATACGCAGTGCTGGGAAACCATGACTACGCATTTTATAGCCGAGGTTTCCATCCTACCCCGGATAATGCGATGGGAGAAATGGTATCGATTATGAAAAAAGCGGGCGTTACTGTTCTGCGCAACCAATTTAAAAAAATTGAGATAGAATCCGATTTTATTCAACTCGTGGGCGTGGACGATATGGACGCTGGGTTTTTCGACGCGCACGCGGCAATGAACGGCGTAAATCCAAACAAAAACGTGATCGTTCTTTCCCACAATCCAGACTCGATCAGCCATTTCTGGCGCCGGTATCGCGTCGATCTCATGCTCTGCGGACACACGCACGGCAGCCAGGTCAAGATTCCATTTCTGCGCGTCCCGCGCTCGGTCAGGCAGTGGTGGCGGAACAGGGGTCTCCATTATGAGGAAGGTATTTTTATGTATGTGAACAAGGGCGTGGGATGGGGTCGGATAAAAATTCGGCTGAATGCCAGACCCGAGATCACAAAAATTGTCCTGAAACGTATTTAATTGTGAATTACGAATTATGAATTATCCGCGTAATTTGCGATACTCTGCGGATAAAATTAACCCGGAGGGAATGATGATAAAAAGGGAGTTAAGCAATTATGTTGATATTTTATCAGCATATACGGAATTGCGTCTCCAAGAAAACCGAGACACTTTAATTGTGATGCTCAACGGTCAGGTGATGCGCAACCAAAGAAAAGCGATGAGCGGAGTCTCTGCTCGCGTTTATAAAAATGGTGTTTGGGGATTTGCATCCAACCGTAATATGAGCGATGACGATATAAAATTGGCGATCCACGAGGCAAAGAAGAACGCTGTATTTTTAGACCGGCATACAAATCAGGATAACGAGCCTCTTCAGATCACGACGAATTCTGGAAGGAACGACTTTTCAACTGCGAAGCCGAGAAAAACGCAGCGGGAATTGATCGAGTTTTTGAAAGAGATCGACGGTTATATTGAGAAAAAGTATCCGAAACTCAATTCTCGGTCTGTAATTCTCACATGTTTGGATATGGAAAAATCACTTGTCACTTCTGACCCATCCTTTGCCTATTCGGTGACGCCGAGATCAATCTTAATTGTGGTGATGACGGTCGAAAAAAATGGCGAGCCTTTCGAATTGATGAAGACTTTTGGCGGATTGGGACATTTTGAGGATCAATTTTCCGATCCGAGCCAATTATACGAGAAGATCGATAATATATACAACCATTTGATGAAAAAATCAGAGGGCGTATATGCGGACGCTGGTCTAAAGGATGTGATTCTGGACGCGGATTTAGCCGGAATTTTGGCGCACGAGGCAATCGGTCATACCACGGAAGCCGATCTGGCGCTTTCCGGGTCGGTCGCGGGTGATTACATGAATCAGAAAGTCGCCAGTCCCCTGGTCACTTTGGTCGATTTTGCACATACCGCGCTCGGGGAGCCGTGCCGCACTCCAGTCTATATCGACGACGAAGGGGTTCTGGCAAAGGACGTCGCGATTATCGAAAACGGCGTACTCAAAAGCTATATGCACAACAAGCAAAGTGCCCGGCATTTTGGCGTAGAACCGACTGGGAATGCCAGAGCTTATAGCTATTCTGACGAGCCGCTTATTCGGATGCGCAACACAGCGATCCTGCCAGGAACCGACCGGTTGGAGGACATGATAGCCTCTATAGACGACGGCTATTATCTGATCAAGTCAAGCAACGGGCAGGCGGATTCGACCAGCGAATTCATGTTCGGCGTGACCCTGGGATATGAGATCAAGAACGGGAAATTGGGGCGCGGGATACGGGATACCACCATCTCTGGAATCGCTTTTGACGTGCTGAAGTCGATCGATATGATCTCGAATGATATGGTTTGGGAAGCGGGCGGCATGTGTGGAAAAAAACAACCTATTCCGGTTTCTATGGGCGGTCCCGCAATCAAATGCAAAATCAATATCGGAGGGAAATAAGATGGAAAGTAAACGTATCGCTATAGAATGCTTGAATATGATGAAAGAATCAGGTGTGGACAAGGCACAGTGTCTCCTGAAAAATACGGAGAAAAGGGAACTAAGCGTAAATTTGGATAAGATAGATCTGCTCCGCTCCACTTTTGACGCCTCCCTCCAGTTGACCGCTATTGTCGGGGATCGAAAAGGTGTGGTGAGCATCAATAAAATGGAGATGGAAGATGTAAAAAAAGGCGTGGAGCAAGTCGTGGAGATGGCGCAGTCGTCTGAACAGGATAGTGCCAACGACATATCGCCTCGACAACCGGGAAAAGTTTTCCAGTCCGGTCCAGAATCGCCCGATCTTGATCTGATGTACGACCGACTCGATGAGTTTATGGGATACGCGGCAGAGGCTTTTCCAAAAACCACATTTCGCACTGTCGTTTTGAACCACGCGTTAACCAAAACCCATTTGCTTAACTCCAACGGAGTCGACTTTGAGGAACATCTTGGTGAATATAGCTTTATGGTGCTTTTTTCTTCGAAAGAAGGTAAACGGACCTCCTCTTTCAATTATTCTGGATACACCGCTCATAATTTGGATAAGCCGATCAAGGACGTCGGTTCGATTGACACGCTTTTGAGACAATCCGTCGATCAGATCAGCGCCCAGGCGCTCAAGCAAAAATTTGTGGGAGACGTGTTGGTCACGCCCGATTGTTTGGAGAGTTTTCTCAGCACTATCGAGGGAACCTTGCGAGATTACGCGTTGATCAGCGGCGGATCTCTCTTTAAGGATAAATTGAATCAACCGATTGCTGACCAAAAGCTGACCCTGCATTCCCGACCCACGTCAAAGGATATGTCCGGCGGATACTTTGTCACAAACGACGGATTTGAAGCGCAGGATAACACGATCATCGATCACGGAGTACTGAAAACCTTTCTGTTGAGTTTGTACGGCGCAAATAAAACAGGTATGGAACGCGCTGTAAATAATGGAGACGCCTATGTGGTCGAACCCGGATGCACTCGGTTTGACGACATGATCAAGTCGATTGATAAAGGCGTGATGCTGTGCCGATTTTCTGGAGGCTCGCCCAGCGATAACGGTGATTTTTCCGGCGTGGCAAAAAATAGCTATTATATTGAAAACGGCAAGATTCAATATCCGATCAACGAGGTCATGGTCTCTATATTCCTCATATCTCAAAAGAGCGCATCGACTTCGGTTTTTCTGTCCTGCCGTGGGTGCAGTTCGGAAGTTTGACAATTTCTTAAAATTATGGCGCAAGATCCATAGAGACGCTATAACAATAGGGAAATGTATAAGAAGGAAAAATGGATGTGACACAAACGGCAATCGCGCATTCTAACATCGCCCTGGTCAAATACTGGGGGAAACGCGACATCCGGCTCAATTTACCGGAAATGGGTTCTATATCTGTCACGCTGTCAGATATTTATACCAGATCGACCGTGACTTTCAGCGACAGATTGGAGACGGATGAACTGATCCTGAATCGCAAGAGGGTGCAGGGCGAACAACTGACCCGCGTCAGCCGCTTTTTTGATCTGATACGAAAAAAAGCCGGTATCACGACTCGCGCCGAGGTGATCAGTGAGAACAATTTTCCTACTGGAGCCGGGTTGGCATCCTCTGCGTCAGGATTCGCCGCGCTCGCGCTTGCAGGATCCAGAGCCACGTCTGTTTTCCTCACACCCGCTCAAGTCTCGGAACTGGCGCGACGGGGCTCTGGATCCGCGGCTCGATCCATATTCGGCGGGTTTGTGGAAATGAAACCAGGCGTCGAATCCGACGGCTCGGACGCTGTGGCGATCCCTCTCGCGGATCCTGATTTTTGGCGATTGAACTGGCTCATTGTCATCACCTCGGATCTGAAAAAAAAGATCGGATCCACTGACGGCATGGAGCTTTCCAGAAAAACATCTCCCTATTACAGGGCATGGATTGAGGCAACCGCCCGCGATCTGGACCAAATGCGTCAGGCAATTTTGAGAAAAAATTTCGAGAAAATGGGCGAGCTGATGGAGCATAGCTGCCTCAAAATGCACGCGTTGACTCTTTCCACCAAACCGGCTTTGGTCTATTGGAATCCCGTCACCTTAGCCGTTATGCACAAAATTTATCAACTCAGACGAGAGGGTCTCCGCGTCTATTTCACAATTGACGCGGGCCCTCAGGTCAAAACTGTCTGCTTGCCGGAAGATACGGATTTGATCAGGGACGCGTTGGAAAGCGTCCCAGGTGTGAAAAGGATCATCCAAACATCTGCCGGACCCGCAGCGCAACTTATCGAGAAAAAACAATGATTATTACACGCGCTCCTGGAAAAGTGATCATAATAGGCGAGTATGCTGTGCTGGAAAAAGCCCCATCGTTGGTCATGGCAGTCGATCGATTCGCTTTTGTAACACTCGAACCCACAGAAAAATTTAGCGTATCCGCTCCCTTGATCAATGTGGAATCAGCTGGATTTCACATCGGAAAATCACATAATATCATATTCGATTCAGACGTGGACCACGTGGCTCGAGTCCGGCTCAAATTCTTTATCTCTGTGTTTGAGACGACCCTGAGATATGTGCGAAAAAAACAGAAACATCTTGCGCCCTTCCGAATTCAGTCCAACACTGACGGCTTTTTTGATTCTGAGGTCTCCGAAAAATTGGGATTGGGCTCCAGCGCGGCACTTACAGCCGCAATCTGCGCGGCGATTCTTACCGCTGCCGGATTGGATATCGCATCGGGAAAGATGAACATATACCGTCTCTGTCAGGAAGCGCACCATCAGGCCCAAGGACGAGTGGGGAGCGGAATTGATATAGCGGCGTCTGTTTTTGGCGGAATCCTCTATCACAGGATGAATCGTATGCCGGTGAGGGTAACGAATTGGCTAAGCCGACCTTATCAAGAAAGCCAAAAAAATCAAAAAAAGCGACTCTATTGGCTGCCAATCTGGTCGGGAAAACCTATGTCAACTCGACGTATGCTGCATAATCTGAATAAATTTAGAGATAGCTCCGCTGATGAATATCAAAGAAGAATGCGGGAACTGACCCGTCTGTCCGAAAAAGGCTGTAGTGATTTTAACTTGCAGAGAGTGACACATTTTCTATCCGTGGCAGAAGAGTATCACTATGCTATGAGTCGATTGGGAAAAAGCTCCCGTACTCCCATCATTTCCCGACCCCATGCGCTATTGGCTAAAATTGTCAAACAATCAGGCGGCGTATACAAACCCTCCGGAGCCGGCGGCGGCGATCTGGGGTTGGCTTTCGCCGATTCTGAGGAGATACTTTTTCGGGTGGAAGAGGGTGTAAAAGCTGAGGGATTTCACCCGATCAATCTCAAGATCGACGAACCTGGCGTCTGTTTGGAGACATAGGAAAGTCGGGTGCCAACGTTTATAAAAGAAACCTCTCGGATTAATGAAATGCGCGCAAAAGCTCCGTTTTCCTGAAAAAAATCTGGCAAAAAAGATATAATTCTTTAATTATCAATTCATCTTGAATTGATTTTTTATATTTAGCAATAGGAGAACTGTTTTATGAGAATAAAAATCGGCTTATTTTTATTATGGCTGACTGCCTCTCTTATATTCATATCCGGACCTGTCGTTGCCGAAAATATCCCAAAGGTGGCGATAGCGATGACGTCAGATGGGCCCTGGGATGAACAACAGCCCATATACGAACTTTTCAAAAGCGAGATACAAGACTTATTGGGCGATGAGTTTGAGGCGCGTTTTGTCGATCAAAGCGGAACAGGCGCGGATTGGACTGTTGGGGGCGTCAAGTCGATGATAGATCGCTTGCTAACCGACCCCAATGTGGATATTATCGTCACCATCGGCATATTATCTTCTCATGATGTGATGACCCGACGAGACTTGCCCAAGCCGGTTATCGCGTCCATGGTCCTGGATAAGTGCTTTCAAAAATTGCCGGAAAAGGACGGTGCCAGCGGAATAACCAACCTTTCCTATATCGCCTTCCCCACCACAATGATGGCGGATATTCGCCTGTTTCGAGAGGTTGTTAGCTTTCAAAAAATGGCATTTGTCGTCTCCGAATACATGCTCGAGGGAATCCCCTCGTTGAAAAATTTAAAAAAAGAGGATATCGGAGGGCTGAATTCCGATCTAGATATCCAAGTTATTTCGGTCGGCAACTCTGTAGAGGACGCCCTAAACGCGATCCCAGAAGATATGGAAGCCGTTTATGTCACGCCGCTCATTCATCTATCCGATGCAGAGCTCAATCAATTTATTCAGGGCTTGATCGACCGCAAGCTCCCGAGTTTCTCGATGATGGGTGAGGCAGAGGTAGAAATGGGAATGATGTATGGCTTACGGCCTCATAACTTTTTAAAAAAATTAGCCCGCCGCACAGCACTCAATCTTCAAAGCATCCTCCTGGGTGAAGATGCTGGAACCATTGCCTGCGCCTTTTCAATCGGAAATAGCCCTGTTTTAAATCAGGCGACTTGCCAGGAAATCGGCGTTTATCCAAGCTGGAGTATTTTAACCGAGGCCAAAGTCATCAGGCCCGACCGGAAAGAGGAAGCCCGAAAATTAACGCTGAGCCAGGCTATTAAAGAAGTCGTTCACGCTAATCTTGATTTAAAAGCAAAAGATAAGGAAGTTGCCGCGGGAGAACAAAATATCAATGACGCACGGTCTAACTTATTGCCGCAGATCGATCTAAGCGCAACCGGCGTCCAAATTAACGAGGAACAGGCTGGGTTTCAGCCAGAAAAAACCGGAACTGCTTCTGCCACGCTGACTCAGGTCATTTTCTCCGACGGGGCGTTAGCCAATTACAGCGTTCAAAAGTATCGGCAAAATGTGTTGGAAGAGGAAAGGCGACAGCTTTTTCTGGACACGGTTTTGGATGTTGCAGAAGCCTATCTGAATGTGCTAAAGGCTCTTGCCGCTGAAAATATACAAAGCGATAACTTGAAATCAACCCGCTTAAATAAAGAGTTGGCCGAGGTGCGAGTCGCTGTCGGTTACGCCGGTCCTGGAGAAACCTATCGGTGGCAAAGTAACCTGGCAACAGATCGCAAGAATGTGATCGTGGCAAGCGCGTCTCGCAACCAAGCTGAAATTGCCCTGAACCGAATCCTGAGTCGTCCTGCCGAGGAACGTTTTGTTATGGAGGAAGCCGGCGCGGTTAACCTGAACCAGATTACGTGTGACGAACGGATTTTGAGCTATGTGGACAACCCATATGCTTTCCGAGTCTTACGCAGTTTTATGGCTGAAGTCGCGCGGGAGCTCTCCCCGGAATTGAAACAACTGGACGCGGCTATCGCAGCTCAGAAACGCTTTTTAGGGACCACAAAACGGGCTTTTTTTCTACCCACTCTTTCCCTCCAGGCAGAGGCGAAAAACCAATTTTATGAGGATGGGATTGGTTCCGAACCCAACCCTTTGGTTGAATCCGTAGACACGAATTGGAGTGTGGGTTTAAACGCCTCTTTTTCTCTTTTTAAAGGCGGGGCAAAGTTTGCTGATCGAAAAAAAGCGGCTGAGGAACTTTCTCAACTCCGGGTGCAACGCGAATCTCTGGTCGAAAAAATTGAGCAAAATATTCGGATCAATATGCATGGGGCTGGCGCGACTTACGCCAGCATTCGTCAGGCTCAGGACGCGGCCGAGGCAGCTAAAAAAAGCCTGGATCTTATCACTGATTCATACTCACGCGGTGTTGTCTCACTTGTGGATTTGGTGGACGCCCAAAACACGGCACTTGTCGCCAATTTGGCTGCTGCCAACGCCGTCTATGACTTTATTATCGATCTGATGCGTGTAGAACGGGCAGTCGGATCATTTTCCGTTCTTCGCACCAACGAAGAGACAAACGTATTTTTTGACCGCCTTGACGCTTACTTTGAAAATGCCGGCGCATCGGACTCGATTAAGCGATAGTGCTATCACACGAATTAAGAATTCCTTAGGAGAGAAAATGCTTTATTTCCACGTCAAACGATTTATCTTACTCATTATCACACTATTCTTTTGCGTCATTTCCTGCGAGCAGGAAAAGGCTCCCGCTGAAAAGATTATCCGCCCTGTGCGGTATGAGCAAGTGTTTTTGCAGGGCGGCAGCCGAGTCCGCACCTTCTCTGGCTCAACGCGATCCAGCGAAGAATCCTGGCTGAGTTTCAAAGTGGGTGGGACGATTAGCAAAATTTATATGCAAGTCGGCGATAAGGTCCAGACCGGTCAGGTCATTGCCGAACTCGATCCGGTCGATTACCGTTTACAGGAGCAGCGGTCCAGTGCCTCCCTGGATCAGGCTAAGGCAGAATCCCGTAACGCCAAAGCCAATTATAAGCGCATTCGTCTATTATATGAAAATAATAGCACCTCACGAAATGATCTTGACCGCGCCCGCGCGGGTGACGAATCTGCTCAGGCCGCTATGCATGCAGCCCAAAATCAGTTGGAGTTATCTACCCTGCAATTATCCTATACCCGGCTAAAAGCTCCCACGGATGGGGCAATCGCGACTGTATCTGCGGATGTAAACGAAAATGTTCAGGCTGGAGAGCCTATTGTCCAACTGATTTCGACCAGCGGATTTGAGGTGAACGTGGCTGTTCCTGGAGCACTCATTTCCAAAATTAAAGAAGGCGCTCAGGTCAAGGTTATTTTTAGCGGGATATCATCCGGCAAGGAGTTTACAGCGACAGTGACCGAGGTTGGCGTGGCTTCCACAGGGATTGGGACGACTTTTCCAGTGACCGTTGTTCTCGATCAAAAAGACCCGGAAATTGCCTCGGGTTTATCCGTAGAGGTGGCTTTCAATTTTGAGTCGTCCGATAAACGGGAGCGGTATGTCGTGCCTTCCTTTGCCGTTGGCGAAGATCAGGACGGGCGTTTTGTGTTTGTCGTAAAGACCGCGGGCAATCATATAGGAACCATTGAGCGCAAAGCCGTCGAAATCGGTGAACTGACGGCAGACGGGATCGAAATCTTTGACGGACTTGAGGATGGAGATAACGTCGTGACAGCTGGTATTACCCAGATCAGACCAGGCCAGAAGGTGAAATTTAAATAGGACTTGGTTGTTTTTTTTGGGCTCACGGGATTGAAAAATGAGAAGTAAGATGTGGACGCTATTTACGCCTGAATGCACTACACACCATTTTCCTAAGATGTGGAGAACTTATGAATATTACACGTTTTGCCATTGATAATAAACGAATTACAATCGTGGTCTTGCTCTTAATTCTGGTCATTGGGATTTCAACCTATATCAATATGCCGCGAGATGAAGACCCGGGTTTTACCATCCGCACGGCAATGATCGTAACCCAATTTCCCGGAGCCAGTCCTGAACGGGTGGAGTTATTGGTCACAGATAAATTGGAAAAAGAGATTCAGGAGATGGTGGAGATCGACGAAATACGCAGCATTTCAAAGCCGGGGGTGTCGATCGTTTATGTCGATATTAAAGAGACATACACGGTCATGCGCCCTATTTGGGACAGCTTGCGTCGCAAGGTCGATAATGCGAAACAAGATCTGCCTTCTGATGTTATCGGACCCTTTGTCAATGATGAATTCGGCGATGTTTTTGGCTCGGTCATCGCCCTTACCGGTGAGGGATATACCTATTTCGAGTTAAAGGAAATCGTCGACGATGTGAGAAATGAGCTACTTTTAATTGATGAGGCCGTCAAGGTCAGCATTTTCGGCGATCAGGAGGAGCGGGTTTTTGTCGAATTCAATAACGCTTACCTGACAGAGTTGGGTATCTCGCCCGGTCAATTAAAAAACATCCTGAGTTCGCGTAATATCATATTTCCCGGCGGCGAGATATTCACATCGGATGAGCAGATTATTCTCGAACCCAGCGGAAATTTCGAGTCGATCGAGGAGCTTAAAAAGACGGTCATTCAGTTACCCGGCAAACCTGACCTCATCTATCTTGGAGATGTAGCAACGATTAAACGGGGTTATGTGGATCCGGCTGACTCAAAAGTCACATATAACGGAAAACCCTCGTTGGTTTTGGCCGTCAGCCTACGCGAAGGCGGAAACATTATCCAGCTTGGCGCGGAGGTGAGGGAAAAAATCGACCGTTTTCAACAAGTCTATCCTATTGGGGTGGATTTTAATATTCTCTATTACCAGGCAGATTTTGTGGAGAAAAAGATTAGCGAATTTGCCAACAACTTGATACAGGCAATTATGATTGTCGTCATTGTCATGCTCATCTTTTTGGGAGTGCGGACAGGCTTAGTGATCGCCAGCCTGGTGCCTATGGCAATTGTTATGGCAATTATGATCATGGGTTTTATGGACATTGGTCTTGATCAAATGTCGCTTGCCGCGCTCATTATCGCGCTCGGTATGCTTGTCGATAATGCAATCGTCATGTCAGAATCGATCATGACGCAGATGGCAGAGGGAAAGCGAGCTATCGACGCGGCTATCGATTCCGCTAACGAATTGCGCGTCTCCCTACTGACTTCCTCCTTAACAACGGCTGCCGCATTTCTTCCAATCTACCTTGCCGAGTCAGCTGTCGGAGAATATACCTCGCCCATTTTCCTGGTGGTAACGATCACCCTGCTCAGTTCCTGGGTTCTGGCGCTAACGATGATCCCCTTGTTATGCGTCATTTTTTTAAGGGTGCAAAAAAAATCAGATAATAAGAGTTACAACTCACCGTTCTACAATTGGTATCGGAACACCTTGTCATTATTGTTAAGGCATCCTTATCTCAGCGTTGTGAGCACGGTTCTTATTTTTATTGCTTCTTTGCAGCTAATTCCCTATATCCCCAGCATTTTTTTCCCGCCAAATGATAAGCCGGTGATGTTTCTCGAGGTAAAATTACCGGTCGGATCGCCCTTAGAAAAAACCGAACGGGTTTCGAATAAAATCGGAGACTTTATCAAAGAGAATATTACCGCCGAGTATGATGAAAATAATAAGATCGTCAAACACGGAGTGGTCAATTATGCCACCTTTATCGGTGCTGGATCGCCCCGTTTTCAACTACCCTATAACCCGGAAGCCAGCAGCCCTGAGTATGCTTACAGTTTAATCAATGTGACCGACCGTTGGAAAATGGATACGGATTTTATCCCGGCATTGGAGACCTTTTGTTGGGACAATTTTCCTGATATTTCGGTTACGGCGGCCCCGCTTTTACTGGGACCGCCGGTCGCCGCCCCGATTCAGATTCGTATCACTGGCAAAGACGCGGACCAGGTCTTTAAGATTGTCAATACAGTAAAGGAGCAGTTGGGGAATATCCCCGGAACCAAGAATATTCGTGATAACTGGGGTCATCGCACCAAAAAGCTGCTGGTAAAAATTAATCAGCCGCGGGCCCATCGAGCCGGACTGACCAGCGAGGATATTGCCATCTCCCTGCAAACCGTGCTAAGCGGATTCACTACAACGGATTATCGCGAGGGAGACGACGTCATCCCGGTGGTGATGCGCTCTGTGGCGGCGGATCGGAAGGACATCGGAAAGCTGGAAAGTCATAACATTTATGTTCAATCTACCGGGGAAGCTGTCCCTCTCAAACAAGTGGCAGATATCGAGGTGGTCTTTCAGCCCTCAAAAATTTTGCGTCGGGGTCGCCTTAAATCTGTGACGGTTGGGGCTCACTTAGAACCCGGTTATAACGCCATTGCTATTGCCAATGAGATGGAGATTTGGCTTAGCAACGCCCAGGATACCTGGCCCATCGGCTATCAATATGAACAAGGCGGGGAGTTGGAATCCTCTGGCGAATCGTCGGCGTCGATTGTGGAAAAGGTGCCCATTGGCATACTGATCATTCTCCTGCTACTGGTGTGGCAGTTCGATTCAATCCGCCGAACGACCATCGTCTTATGTACAGTTCCCCTGGGATTGATAGGAGTTCTTATCAGCCTGGTGGTTACCCAACAGCCCCTGGGATTTATGGCTATGCTGGGCGTGATAGCCCTGTCCGGAATTGTGATCAATAATGCCATTGTGCTGCTGGGCGTGATAGCCCTGTCCGGAATTGTGATCAATAATGCCATTGTGCTGATCGACCGCATCAAAATCGAAGAAGAGGAAAATAGCCATGAAACACCGCGGGCTATCATCGAAGCAGCTCAACGTCGTTTACGACCCATCCTGCTCACAACAGCTACGACAATGGGTGGATTGATCCCGCTTTGGTTAGGCGGCGGAGCCATGTTTGAAGCCATGGCCGTTGTCATCCTCTTTGGTCTGATGTTCGCCACTCTCTTAACGTTGGGATTTGTGCCGGTTTTATACACGATCTTTTTCCGTGTAAAATTTAAGGATTTTACATATTAGCCTGGATTATTCGTTATCATGGAATTCGATCCGCAGATTACGCTGATTATCGCAGATTAAGAGTTGATAATTAAAGAGTTATATCTATTTTAAAACTCTATTAAAACCCTAAGGGTCTTCGAAGACCCTTAGGGTTTTTGCAAAGTTCGTAAGTATATTTCTTTTTGCACTTAGATGGGATTATACTTGACAAGCCAGGCTAAGCCGCGTATCTTGATCCCTCTTGAAGTTGGAAACAGGTTCATTTTTCAGAATTTTCAGAAAAAAGGGGGGTGATGCAGATGCGCCGTTTATTTTTTTCAGTGCCTTTTGGATAGGCATGGCATAAGCTCATAATAATGCCGTCTTCAATATATAAGCGGCATGACATTTTTTTGTAGTTTGTCAATCAAAATTATAGTAGATTAAGAGAAGAAAGGAGAAGAGAAGATGATTTATACGAAGAAATTATCGATACTTATCACTTTTGCGATAATCGGCATATTACTTACGGCTCAATATTCATTATCGCTTGTTCAAAAATCGGTAGCTCATGTAGAGTTATTTCCTCCAAATTCTGATGGCAATGCTCAGGCTGAGGATTGGGATACTGCTGAGGATTTACCTGAATGTCAATTGCGTGTCGAGTGGACAGTAACCCAACGCGGGAGCCCAACTTTAATTTATGTCCAAAATGATGACGGCTTTTATTGGCGCGTTCACGAGGGTCACTTCCCTGGATTAGGAAATTTCTCAAGCGTTTACTCTGATCTTGTTCCGCCTGGTGATTACGAGCTTGTGGCAGAAGTTATGCTCGGTGGTCAAGAACCGGAGCTAAATGTATATCTGATAAGCGTTCTAGTACAAGGTAATGAGCATTAATATCCTAACAAAAGGAGGAGGCACCTCCTCCTTTTGTTAACTTAAAATTTAGCAAATAAGGACGAATTATGAAGTCACGGTTTATTTGTCTGATATTACTATTAGTAGCCGGATTTACTCAAGCCGATCCTGTTTGGCAGGAATTGGATGAACCGACCGGCGCATTGCAGTTTGAGGATTTGGCTTTTCATCCGACTGACCCGGATCACATATTGATCACCGGTCCTTTCGGCATTTATCAAACAACGAGCCGGGGCGACGATTGGACAAGCTTAACCGATGGCTACGACCCGCAATTTTTTTGGGTAGGTCAGTCTATTGCCATGTCGCCGCTCAATCCGCAACTCATTTTAGCCGGGCTTCTATTGGTTAATGGCACTTACGGCATAAAGCGCAGTAGTGACGGGGGCCAGACCTGGCAACATATCTATACGGAAAATGGTCATTGGGACACAAATGATTTTCTCTTTGCCGATGAGCAGACAGTCTGGTTAGCCGCAAATTATGGCCTGGCAAAAAGCGTTGACCAGGGGGTGACCTGGCAGTTTCTCGACGAGTTTGAAGGGGCATTTTCCTGTCGAATTGTTCAACCGACAATTGGCCCGGACACATTAGTTGTCACCACTGGTTTTATGACCCCAAATCCTTATTCGCCATTATCCTTTAGCTCTGATGGGGGCAATAGCTGGCATCCCCGACAGGAGGGATTGCATTTTGCCGCCGGTGTTCGAGATATCGCTTTTCATCGCAATTTCCCCGGAACATGGTTCATCATTGTCGATACACCTCCTGGTTTCGAGGAGTACCAGGGGGTATATAAATCTACCGATTGGGGTCAAAGTTGGCTCAGTGTCAGTTCGGGTCTAACAAGTCAGATGTGGTTGTGGCAGATCATTATGGATCCGACTGATTCGAATCGCCTGCTTGTCTCAGACCTGGGCAGCGGCCTGTACGAGACGACAAACGGGGGTCAGTCATGGCATTATTTTGCTACAGCTCCATTGGCGACCTCGACCTCGACGCTCACATATTCACCATTCGACGACTCGACAATCTGGATGGGCGATTCGTATCGAACTCTCTATCTATCGACCGACAACGGCCAGAGTTGGCAGGAAAAAGATAATGGCATAAGCGGGACATATCTCACCACTATGAGTGGAGATTCAGACGCTTTGTATGCCGGCGGTCTTTCAGGAACATTCCGTTCCTCTGACCTGGGCGGCAGTTGGGAATTTATTAACCAGAACCAGCCCTGGCTGGAAACAACCGTTTTGGCTGCCAACCCATTAAACAGCTCGACTGTTTATCAGGGGGGATCCGCCTACACGGATGGATGCCATTTTAAGATCAGTTATGATGGCGGCAACTCATGGTCAGCAATGGAAGATGGGCTGAATATGAGCTTAAGACCTGATATATTGGCCATAAGCCCGCAGGATACAACGTCAATTTACCTCGCTATAGGGTCGGGATCACAGCAATTGTATCGTCTCGACGCCGAGCAAAATTGGGAGCAATTGCCCCAACCGGATGCAGATCGTTATTATTCCATGATAATCGACCCTGGCGACCCGGATCGTTTACTTGCCGGCGAATTCTACGATGGCCAAGTCTATTATAGTTCTGATGGAGCTCAGACGTGGCAGGTATTCGACATCCATCCCGGAGAACGAACATTGACGGCCATTGATCCGACCGATAGCAATATTTTATATGCGCTTGGATCATTAGCGATGTATCGCAGTCGTGACCAGGGTGAAACCTGGGATGTGATCACTCCGGATGTGCCGTCGGATCATCCATTTGGTCTGGTAGTGCACCCCTTATTTACGAATCGGATTTTTTGCGCCTATAGAAATTATGGCCTATTTTGGAGCAATGATTACGGCGATACCTGGCAGCCGCTTAATGAGGGGCTGGATACCTGGCTGATTCGCACTCTCTTTATCGAACAGGATTCCAATACTCTTTTTGCCGGCACATATTATGATGGCATCTATCGCTTGGATATGAACACTCTCGGCGTCGAAAATGACCCGCAGATCACTTTTCTCCCAGCTTTACAGCCCAACTT
>NBMB01000005.1 GCA_002084765.1 Candidatus Cloacimonetes bacterium 4572_55
AACGACATTTCCAAGAGAACTCAGCTTCTATGAGAATTTCAGAACCCTTATTTGGGCTGACTCTGCGCTCTCTGTGACTCTGTTGCGAATATAGTGAAATGCACCAGTTTTCCTGAAGAAAATTTGGCAAAAAAATATAATTCTTTAATTATCAATTCTTAATCTGCGATAATCTGCGTAATCTGCGGATCGATTTTCGTGATGACGAATAATCCAGGCTAAGAAGATAGCGGCGGATAAACCGCCGACTTTGGACTTTCCTAATGAAAAACGACCTCATCCAATTTTCTTCCTCCAAATCCTAAGGAAAAGGACTTATGGCAAATATGAATCATCTGGACGAGTTGGAGAGCCGGAGCGTATATGTTTTGCGCGAGGCTTATAATCAATTTGACAACCTGGTCATGCTGTGGTCCATCGGCAAGGATAGCACAGTTTTGCTTTGGTTGGCTCGCAAGGCGTTCTTCGGTCATGTTCCAATTCCGTTGGTGCATATCGATACCAACTTCAAAATCCCGGAGATGATTCGCTATCGGGACAAGTTGGCTATGGAATGGAAATTGAACATGATCTATGGGCAAAACAGGGACGCGCTGGCGAATAAACAGACCTTTCCAGACGGAAATGCAAGCCGCATTGATTGCTGCAAAAATCTCAAGACCGTCGCATTGAAAAAGACCGTATCCGGAGAATGGACACGATACAAATTGGATCATCAAACGGGTCGGTACGAGCCAGATTCCAACCAGGAGCCTTACACCGGTGTGATCGTCGGTCTCCGAGCGGACGAAGAAGGCAGCCGATCCAAAGAGCGTTACTTCTCCCCGCGTGACCGAAACAGCGAATGGGACGTAGGCGATCAACCTCCGGAATTGTGGAACCAGTTCAAGACGGATTTTGCGCCCGGCGTCCATCTGCGCGTTCATCCCCTCTTGGATTGGACAGAGCTGAACATCTGGGAATATATCGAGCGGGAAAATATCCCCACAGTATCGCTCTATAAAAATCAGGGCGATGGAACCCGCTACCGTTCATTGGGCTGTTATCCCTGCACCTCGCCCATACAGTCAGAATCCCGCACTGTGCGAGAGATCATCGAAGAGTTGAGTAGCGGTCGGCTCTCCAATATAGCGGAGCGCTCCGGTCGTGAACAGGACAAAGAGGACGGCGGCGGACTGGAGACCTTGCGCAGAGATGGATACATGTAGTTTAGAGATTTTCGCGCGGTGTTTCTATAGCGCACGTTTGATCACTTAACCGCGTTCTTATTAAATGTTCTTATTAAATAAGATTAATTGCCGATCGTGGATAGTGGAGAAAATATGAATATCGTATTTGTCGGTCATGTAGATCATGGAAAAAGCACAGTAATTGGTCGGATGCTCGCCGATACCAACAGCCTCCCAGAAGGCAAACTGGAGCGGATCAAAGAGACCTGCGAGCGTCACTCCAGACCGTTTGAGTACGCCTTTCTGTTGGACGCGCTCAAAGATGAGCAGTCTCAGGGCATTACTATCGATATGGCGCGCTGTTTTTTTCAAACCAAAAAACGGCGATATCTTATCCTGGACGCGCCTGGACATGTCGAATTTTTGAAGAATATGGTCACCGGCGCGGCTCAGGCGGACGCGGCAATCCTGGTGATCGACGCATCTGAGGGCATTCGGGAAAACTCTCGACGGCACGGCTATCTTTTATCCATGCTGGGAATTCGTCAAATCGTTGTTTGTGTCAATAAGATGGATCTGGTGGATCACGATCAGCGGGTATTTGATAATATCGAGAAAGAATACCGGCTTTTTTTGAAACAAATAGAACTGGAACCCCTCAACTTTGTGCCGGTTTCCGCGACAAAAGGCGACAATATTGTTTTTAAATCAGAACAGACCCCCTGGTATACAGGTCGCACGATTTTAGAAGAAATCGACAATCTTATCAAAGAACCGCCTTTGGTCAACAAACCCTTCCGCTTATTCCTCCAAGATGTTTATAAATTTACAAAATTTGGCGATAATCGACGCATCTATGTGGGACGGATTGAATCTGGCACTCTGGAACAAGGAGATCGGCTTATCTTCCTGCCTTCCAAAAAACGCTCCCAAGTGGAGACAATCGAATATTTTAACCCCACAGAACCGGTTCTTAAGCAATATCCCGATGCCTCGATCGGCTTTACGCTCACCGAACAAATTTATGTCCAGCGAGGAGAATTGGTCTGCAAGATTGACGAGCAACTGGCTTTGGTTGGGACTCGGTTTCGCGTCAACCTTTTCTGGATGGGACACCGCCCCATGGAGTTGGGAAAACGCTACTTTTTGAAAATCGGCACAACAAAAACGCAGGCGAGACTTATAAAGATCAATATGGTTGTCGATGGAGCCGTGATCGACAAGAACCTGAACAAGAACCGGATCGACCGGCACGACGCGGCGGATTGTATTCTGGAAACACAGACGCCCATTCCATACGATCCGAGCCAGAACCTGCCGAACAGCGGAAGATTTGTCATTGTCGATCAATATGAAATTTCCGGCGGCGGAATCATCCGAGAGACTATCGAAGACGAACAGGCGGGGTTGCGGCAACAGACCCTGAAGCGTGAAATGAAATTTGCTCGCAGCGGGATTCATTTCCATCAGCGAGCGGAATTGTATCACCAACTTCCCACCTTGATATTGATCACCGGTAGCGAAAACGCTCCTCGAAAAGAGGCGGCAATGCTGTTGGAGGAATCTCTGTTTTACAGCGGTAAGAAGGTCTATTTTCTCGGTGTCGGCAACGTCAAATATAGCGTGTTGGATGATACTTCTCCCATGTCCAACAGAGGATCGGAATTTCTGCGACGGTTAGGCGGAGTGGCTTATTTGATGTTGGACGCCGGTCTGATCGTGATAGCGACCGCTCGAGATTTGACCGACTCGGACGTTAGATCATTAGAGACGCTCATATCGCCCCATACCCTGCTTGCAGTCGGTTTGGATAATCGCGATCTCGGCGTGGATAACTCTTTCTGTGTCAACGAGAAAACCGACTTTCCCTCAATCGTCAACTATATTGAAGAATGGCTGAGAGAAAACCACCGCGTCTTTTATGTCCCATGAGCACACATCATATTATTCAATCACATTATAAAACGACGACCCAAGCGCGCAGCATCCGAAACGGGCATAAACCGGCTGTGATCTGGTTGACCGGTCTCTCTGGTTCGGGAAAATCCACCGTTGCGGACGCGCTGGACGTCGAGCTTTTCCGATTGGGCTATCAATCCTTCGCGCTGGACGGAGACAATGTGCGTCACGGCTTAAACAGCGATCTCGGATTTGATCCCGCAGATCGGAAGGAGAATATCCGCCGAGTCGCCGAGGTTGCCAGACTCTTTTCAGACGTGGGTTTTATCGTTATCGTCGCGTTTATCTCGCCCTATCTTGACGACCGAAGAAACGCCAAAGCTGTTATCGGATCCGATCGTTTTATCGAGTGCTTTGTGAAAGCGTCCCTGAAGGTGTGCGAAACGCGCGATCCCAAAGGGCTGTACAAAAAAGCGAGGCAGGGCAAGATTCCTTCCTTTACCGGTGTCAGCGCGCCATATCAGGAGCCAGTCGCACCGGATGTGACGCTGGACACAGACCATGACAACGTCCCAGCCTGTGTGCGTCGCGTGCTCGATTATCTCATTTCGCGCCAAATTATCCCGAACGATTCACACGTAGATTTATAAATTCCGTAATAAATATTCATAATAATAGAAAGGAATGGCTATGTTAGATAAAATCAATATAAATAAAATAATTGAAATTGCCGTGGAAGCCGGTTCCAAAATTTTGGAGGTTTACAGGCAGGACTTTGAGGTAGAGACAAAAAAGGATCACTCTCCGATTACGCAGGCGGATCAGCGGTCGCACAACCACATTGTGGCGAGATTGACCGACCTTTTTCCAACGATTCCTATACTTTCCGAAGAAGGTCGGCATACGCCCTATAGCGAGCGCGAAAAGTGGGAATATTATTGGCTGATCGATCCATTGGATGGGACAAAAGAATTTGTCAAGCGCAACGGGCAGTTTACAGTCAACATTGCATTGATTTGGGAACAGCGACCTGTTGTTGGCGTGGTTTATGCCCCTGTTCCAGATACGCTCTATTTTGCCAAAAAAGGTCACGGCGCGTATAAGCGGGAAAATGGCAAAACTCCGGCGCGACTTTGTCCTGATCCTTACCCCACATCCGATGACAAACCCCTGCGGGTGGCTGTCAGTTCCTCTCATCCCAGCGACGCGTTGACGCAATATCTTAGCCAGTTGAACGTCGGCGAAAAAGTGGAGATGGGATCATCGCTTAAGCTCTGTTTGGTCGCGGATGGAAAGGCGGACATATATCCCCGATTGGGACCGACAATGGAATGGGATACCGCAGCGGCTCATGCAGTTGTCAATGAGGCGGGCAAAAAGGTCTATCGGTACGACTCGACCGAAGAGGTTGTTTATAACAAAAAAAATTTGCTCAATCCCTGGTTTAAAGTGTGCTGAAAAATATAATCTCGGCGGCGTTCATATTGTCGATTTTATTGTCAATTGCCATAATCCCGACTCTCTACGCGGAGACGGATCAGGAAGTGGAGCAGAAAAAACAGGAATTAAACAAAATTCGGCGGCAAATCGACAATATCGAATCCAAGCGCAACACTTTGATCAAAAAACAGCGAAATATTCAAAAGGAACTGGGCAGTATCGACCGAGAATTGGGTCGCGCCGAAAAAGTGGTCCTGGATTATAATTGGATTATCCATGTGAATCACAAGAAGATCAAAAAGCTGAGGGCTGAACTGGATGACATATCGGCACAGTTGACCGAACGGCAACAGATCATGGGGCATCGGTTACGGGCGGTTTTCATGTCTGGTAAATATACCTTTTTGGAAGTTCTTCTTGGCTCGGATTCCTTTGTCGATTTGATCAGACGTTATGAATTTCTTAAATTGGTATCCCAGCAGGATCACGAGTTGTATGAAAACATTCGATCGACTCAGGAGCTGAAGCTCGCGAAAATGCAGGAATTAAACAGCAAAGTGGGGGACGCTAAGACCCTTCTCGTGGAAAAAAAAAGCTATGAGAAACGGATCGTTCAGCGCCATACCGAACGCCAACAGCTGTTGAAGTCCGTCAAGAACGATCGGGGAAAGCATGAGCAAATGATCATTGAACTGAAAGCCGCAGCTCAGCGGGTCGATAGCTTCATCAAAAATTTGAACAAACGTAGGGAGGGAGTCCTGGCTCCAGAGGAGGTGCCCTCAACAAATATTGGCGAAAGTGCCCATTATCTCGCGAAGCATAAAGGACGGATTCCCTGGCCCGTACGCGGTAAAATTCTCGAGGGATATGGGAAAAAGGTGCATCCTCGCTATCAAACTGTGACCTTCAATAAAGGGATCAATATTCAGGCAAAAAAAGGCGCAGGCGTCAAAGCGGTCTGCGACGGTAAGGTCGCGTTTGCTGATTGGTTTTCTGGATATGGCAAGTTGGTCATCATCGACCATGACGGCGGATTTTATTCGCTCTACGCCCATTTGGATCAGATTAAAACCTCGCGGAACAGACAGATCAAACAAGGCGCGGCTGTGGGAACCGTGGGCAACAGCGGCTCTACCGAATCGTCGCATCTCCATTTTGAACTCCGATATCGAGATAAGACAGTCAATCCATCTCTCTGGTTGAAGCGCTAACCTGGATTATTCGTCCTAACAGTATTACAGTATTACGAGACGGCGATAAATTTGGTTGATATTTTCGTCGGAAAATTATATATTATAATTTCGATTAACGGACGACTCCGGTTCAGTCTTTTGATAACTTTCGTAAAATACTATGGAGGAAATATGAAAGATACCTGTCGCGCTGCATCTCGTTTACCGAGTAATGATGAAAAGATTTCGGAAAAAATAGAGCTTCTGAAGTCATGCTTCCGGGAAGCTGAAGAAGCGAATGACAATGAGACCAGGCAATTTTGCTTGTTAGAACTCGGCTCCAGCTATCATCGAATCAGCGACTTCGATCGGGCGTTGGAATATTATGGTCGATTCTATGAGGAGCAAAAAAACGTTCCGAATCAACCAGTCGAAACAAACGTTTTGTTCAAAAAGATCGACCGGCTTCAGGAAAAAATCAAAGGAAGCAATGAGAAAGAAAATACACTCTATTTGTTGAAAAAAGCAGTTGAAAATATCAGGTTAGGCCTGACCATTACCGATACCACTGGACAAATTGTCTACACCAATCCGGCTGACGCCCGTATGCACGGCTATGAAGCTTCGGAGCTTATCGGCAAACATGCCCGCGTTTTTTCCCCACCAGCTCAGCATCGGAAGATGACGCCCGATGAGATAAAGCGTAAAGAACAATGGCGTCGGGAGAGCAAAAATCTTCGAAAGAATGGAGACATATTCGACGTGCAACTGATTTCTGCCAATATCAAAGATGAATCAGGGCACACTATTGGCAATGTCACGATTTGCGAGGATATTTCGGAGAGAGCCCACGCCAGAAAATTGCTGAACACGACGCTGAAAAAGACGGAACAACAGAAGGAAAGGGCGGAGGCGGACAGCAAGATGAAGACCGATATTATTGGAATTGCCGCGCATGATCTAAAGAATCCGCTGACCGCTATCAAGCTGATCGCTGAAGTGATCCATACAATGGCTGATACAGGTTCGCCGATCGTGGAGGCTGCCGACGAGATCGCCGACGTCTCGCAGCGCATGTTCCAACTGATCGATAATCTGTTGAAATCAACTGCGTTGGAAAGTGGTAAACTGCGCTTGAATTCAGAGAATGTGCCTATGGAGTTCGTTATTCGGGAGGTTGTTGTTGCCAACCGAACCAGAGCTGATCAGAAGGAACAAGGGCTTAGTTGTGAGGTTGAGGAAAACTGCTTAGTCAAGGGCGATCCAACTTGGCTGTATGAGATTGTCGATAATTTGGTGGGCAACTCGATCAAGTTCTCGCCCATAGGAAGACCAATTTCCGTCAAGGTCGCGCGGGAAGGGAGCATGATCCGGATGGAGGTGATCGATAAGGGTCTCGGCTTGACCGATGCAGATAAAAAACTCCTTTTCGGCAAATTTCAGCGTCTTTCCGCTATCCCCACAGGCAACGAAAGCTCGTCTGGTCTGGGTCTCTCTATTGTCAAGCAATTGGTGGAGTTACACCAGGGGAAAATCTGGGCGGAGAGTCCGGGCGAGAATATGGGCGCGACTTTTATTGTCGAACTGCCTGCCCTTTAAAGCCTGCATTATTCATAATCCTCGGGGAACCAGAGATATCAGATGTTTGATATTTAATGGGTTAGATTCGATTTTTAACGACATTTCCAAGAGAACTCAGTTTTTATGGGAATTTCAGAACCCTTGTTTGGGCTGACTCTGCGACTCTCTGTGACTCTGTTGCGAATATAGTGGAATGCGCGCAAAAGCTCCGTTTTCCTGAAAAAAATTTGGCAAAAAAGATATAATTTTTTAATTATCAATTCTTAATCTGCGATAATCTGCGTAATCTGCGGATCGATTTTCGTGATGACGAATAATCCAGGAAAGTAATATTATGCTCGGAAAGCGAGAAAAGGGTAACGCAAATTTTTTAGAATTATCTAAATAAGGAGACACCGTGCCGAGATTTAAACACCCCGAACTGGTTCGCTTCTTACGAACAGTTGATCAGTTGGAGATACTGCCTCGAACCGGTTATTTCTTTGCCGGAATCCGACAGCCGGAATCTATCGCCGCGCACTCGTACGGGGTCGCGTTGATCGCCATGCTATTGGCAGACCGTATCAAGTCTCGGGTGAATATCGAACGCGTCTTGCGTCTTGCCATCCTCCATGACACAGCGGAATCCCTCTTGACCGACATCCCAAATTCCAGCTTTGCATACATGGACCAAGCGCATAAGGAACAGGCAGAGGTCAAAGCCGCCAAAGAATTATTCGGAGGACTGACCTGCGACTATATCGAATTTTGGAAGGAATTTGAAGAAGGAAAGACCTTGGAAGCGCGCTTGGTTCGCGCCGCGGATAAGCTGCAATTGGCAGTGAAGATCATCGGCTACGAACAGAGCGGGCAGGGGAATTTCGACCGATTTTGGCAGAATATGCGTCACCAGTGCTCGGATAATTTCCGTGGGATCGAGCTGGCGAAGGAACTGTTCGACGATCTGCTTTGCCTGAGAGACTCATAACAATTTTTCATGCAGAACAGCGTTCTGCTAACCCAATTTTTTTTATATGGCACACTTTGAATTGGTTTCAAAATTTAAACCCCAGGGAGATCAGCCTCAAGCTATCGAGGAACTGATCCAGGGGATTCGGCGAGGCGAAAGACACCAGACATTGCTAGGCGCGACCGGCACTGGAAAAACCTTCACCATGGCAAACGTGATCGCGTCATGCGGTCTACCCACGCTGATCATGTCTCACAACAAGACGTTAGCCGCCCAGCTATACGGCGAGTTCAAGGGGTTTTTTCCCCAAAACGCAGTCGAATATTTTACCAGCTATTATGATTATTATCAACCCGAGGCGTATGTTGTCCCGACAGACACCTATATCGAAAAAGACGCGTCCATCAACGACGAGATCGACCGACTTCGACTCCGGGCGACAAGCTCGCTTCTGGAGCGAGAGGATGTGATCATTGTCAGCAGCGTTTCCTGCATCTACGGATTGGGGTCGCCGGAGGAGTACAAAAACATGCTCTGCTCCATCCGTTGCGGACCGGAACCTGGGGAAAATATCCGAGAGCGAGACGACCTGTTGAAAAAGCTGATCGACATTCAATACGCGCGCAATGATTTCGATTTTGACCGAGGCGTATTCCGGGTTCGCGGCGACGTGGTGGAGGTTCATCTGGCTTATGAAGACGTAGCTGTGCGCATCGAATTTTTCGGCGACGAGGTGGATTCTATCTCGAAGGTAAATTTGATCACCGGCGAGGTAATCGAGGAAAAAGAACGGATCGTGATCTTTCCGGCAAAGCATTTTGTCACGACCCAGCCTCGTCTGGATCAAGCTGTAATCACAATAGAGAAAGAGTTGAATAAGCGGTTGACCGAGCTGGAAAACTCGGGTAAATTACTGGAAGCTCAGCGACTGCGGCAGCGCACCCGTTTCGATTTAGAGATGCTGCGAGAGGTGGGATATTGTAGCGGTATCGAGAATTATTCCCGCCATATCGACGGGCGAGAGCCAGGGACTCGCCCCGCCTGCTTGTTGGACTATTTTCCTGACAAATTTCTCCTTATTCTGGATGAGTCGCATATCACAGTGCCGCAGGTCGGGGGAATGTACGCGGGGGATCGCTCACGTAAGCAAACTCTTGTAGATTTTGGATTTCGGCTTCCTTCCGCGCTGGATAACCGACCCTTGAAGTTCGATGAATTCGAGCGTTTTGTCTATAAGGCGATATATGTCTCAGCGACTCCCGCGGATTATGAGCTGGAGAAATCTGGTGGCGTTTTTGTGGAGCAGATCATCCGTCCCACGGGCTTATTAGACCCTGAGATCGACGTGCGTCCGGTCACAGGGCAGATCGATAACCTTATCGGTGAGATTAATGATCGGGTGAGCGTGCGTGCGCGTACGCTGGTCACCACCTTGACCAAACGAATGGCGGAAGACCTCACGGAATATTTGGATAAAATGGGTATCCGAGTCCGATACCTCCACTCTGATATCGATACTCTACAGCGGGTGGAAATCCTGCGCAGTCTGCGCCTGGGAGATTTCGACGTATTGGTCGGAATCAATCTGCTGAGGGAGGGGCTGGACTTGCCCGAGGTCTCCTTAGTCGCGATTCTGGACGCGGATAAGCAGGGGTTTTTGCGATCAGAACGGTCACTGGTTCAGACAATCGGGCGAGCTTCCCGTAATGTCCACGGTAAGGTGATTATGTACGCGGATAAAATTACGACGGGAATGCGCAATGCTATCGATGAGACCAATCGGCGACGAAAAATTCAGGTTTCTTACAACAAAAAGCACAATATTACCCCTCGCACCATTCAAAAAGATGTCGCAGATTTGCAGATGCGCTCTATTGGGAGCACGCGCGGTCGCTCGGATGAAGGGTCTGTTCTTGCCGAGAAATCTCTCCAATATTTCGAGGATTTGGATTTTGACGCCCGAGGGCAGGCTTTGGAAAAGGCGATGAAAGACGCGGCAAAAGATATGGACTTTGAGAAAGCCGCGCTCCTACGCGATCAATTGTTTGACCTGAAAGCGCAACGAGATCAAAACTCGGATGATCAAGAGCGTCCATGGGAAAAGGGGTCTCGGGGAAATAGTCTATACCCGTCGCTCTCCGAAAAAAAAGCAAAATCTCGACGCCAAGCTCGCAATCGCAGTCGCAATCTAAAGAAAAAATAATCCGCAAAATCCGTGTAATCTTCGGATTATTTCAAGGACTAACGGCTGTAATAGGTCTCGCGGTACCAGTCTCGGAGTTATAGACAAAGGATGTGCCGTACGGAATTTCCAAATTATGAGGCAGAATCCCCTCCTCTTTCATCTCGCTGACAGACTTTGGAAAAATTTTCCGATCTTTCCGAAATTCGTGCGCCAGACGGGTGATTTTCCCAACAATTTGGCGAATATTTTCATTTTGTTTTATAGAGGAAAAAACCTCTCCAGTCTCCGGGTTGATCAGATAAAATCCCTGCAATGGATCGGTAATAGGCTGTGCCAGAGAGAGTTCCGACACCGTTTTCGGATAACGCCCGCGCATCTCGTAAAATCGGCGAACATGCCCCGTTAAATAGCTCATATTTATGTCGATCAACAAAAAACTGATCGAGCGCTCCGCAATATCTCTGGTGTAATCGTCTGTCGCGCTTTGATATATTTCTTGCCACAATTCTAAGGATGTGGAAAAATCGCTGCTCTTTTTTGCCGAAAACGCCGCCCATCTTCTACACATTTTTGAGACCTCAGGCGGGACGTCTGGCCGCTCGGAGGCAAGAGTGAAGTATTGAATTGACAGATCGTATTCTTTCAAGATCAGGTAATAGATAAATCCCGCCTCAAAATATAGCCGCCATGAATCTGGATTATGAGCGATTCCTTTTTTCAACAACTTGATAGCGAGTTCTGGCTTGCGCGCGTCTTCGGAGATCACCAGGGATCCGAAGACATAGGCGTTGATAAACTGAGGGTCCAGGTCGGTGATAATGCCGAAAATATGATCTAACCAGATGAATAATTTGTCCCCCAACTTATGCCCGCCGTAATATTGGATCGCTTTTAGCCAGACAACATCCGCGGCGACCATATCGTACCCCATGACTGCCTGTTTCAGGAAAACGCCGTTTGGAAAATACGCCATTTCCATGTCGATTCTGACGCGCTCGCGTTCTTCGTAAAGCGCGTCGTTAAAAATCGTGGTCAAAAAGATGAGGATGATCAGCATGGTGATCATGAAGATCGGCTTTCTCATTTTAAGTCCCGCCTTTCAAAGACCATGATGGCGATCAAAAGCATTGCGAAAATATAGGTTATCGCATAAATTGTGGACAAGAAATAGAAAGATGAATCTATGGGGATTTGATGAACCGCTTGCGATTTCAGGTCAAAGTAGTCCAAATTTGGGACGAGATAATATAGGGCGTTTGTAAGAAAATGGACAAATTGGGAGTCCAAATGTTGCGTGAGATTTTTTATGTCCGCGCTCAGATGTCCGATAAAATATATGATAAACGTAAACGTGGCGGAGAGAGCGGGAGAGCTGAATCCAGAGAACATGATCGCCACCGAGGTGACGACTGCCAATTTTATATAAATAAAGCAGATTGCAATAAGCAGACCCGCGGTGGGGTTCTGTCCCATCAGCCAAAGATGCGCGTACAGGGTGACGGTCATCACCGCGACAATGACCAGGAGAGTTGTCAGCAAACCGAAATATTTTCCTAAGATAAACTGATAGCGATGAACTGGCTTGGAGAGGATGGTGTAGATGGTCCGCTTATCCAGCTCTTTATAGAGCAAGCCCGCGCCGACAAGTAGGATGATCAGCACGCAAAAAATGGAGATGCTGGCAAGTCCAATATCCTTCATCACCCTTTCCTGTTGCCCCAACGTGAGTGGGCTGACGACTTCTGAGGCAACGATCAGCAGGAGTCCAAAAATCAATAGGGTGTAGAGAATTTTGTCTCGAGCCGCCTCTCGAAATGTGTTGATTGCGATCGCCCTAATTTTCATTTTTTAAAACCTTCTCCAATTGCTGCACAAAGAGGTCTTCCAGCGATGTTTTATGTGGAATAATGGAAACAATTTTTGTCGTATGTTTGGTCAGGATGGTCGTCACCCTGTCGATATCGTCCTCGCTACGGAGTATGATCAGGGTATTTTCGCCGCTGTGGATCATTTTTTCATCGCTTTTCTGCAGCTCATCGTATCCCGCATGAGAAAGCCGCTTGACCGTGATCTCAACTGCCTTGACTGTCGAGGAGAGCATCTCTTCCAATTTGCCGACGCTAATAACTTTGCCTTTGAAGACGATCCCCACCCGGTCGCAGATCATCTCGACGTCCGATAGGATATGAGAGCTGAAAAAAACCGTCTTCCCCTGGTCCTTCAGATCAAGGATAATATCTCGCATTTCTTTGCGACCAATGGGGTCCAGACCCGACATCGGCTCGTCCAAAATGACCAGCTTGGGATCGTTTATCAGTGCCTGGGCGATACCGATCCGCTGCAGCATCCCTTTTGAAAAATTCCGCAATACCTGATGTCGAGCCTCTGATAAGCCGACAAGTTCCAGTAAGTTGTTGATCCGCTTCTCCCGATCTACTTTACGGATCTCGAAAAGTTGGGCATAAAAATCGAGTACTTCCAAAGCGGTCAGATAGGTGTAAAAATAGGGATTTTCAGGAAGGTAGCCAATATTTCGCTTTGACTCAACGCCGGAAAAGGGCTGGTCAAACATCCTGATTTTTCCCCCATCAGGACGGATCAAGCCCAGTATGGATTTGATCGTCGTGGTCTTGCCTGAGCCGTTGGGACCGAGGTAGCCAAATATCTCGTTCGGCTCGATTTTGAGATCGACCCCGTTCAGAGCGGAATAGGGACGATTGAAAAATCCCACGCGGTAGGTTTTTGTTAGACCTTCAATCTCCAAGATAGCCATATCACAAGTTCCTCATATAAAACTCAGCGGTGCCTCCATGATTGTGGATAATCTCGATTAGAAACATATTTTATCACAGTTAAAATCAAATGTCAAATGGAAAAGTGGGGGGAATAGAAAAAATGCCAGCATTTTTCAGAAAGTGGAAGTGGGAATTCAGTCCCAGATAATTTGCTTTTCAGTATTTTAAAATTTTTTTTTAATAGCATTGATCGAATCCGTTTCATTATTATAGATACCACGCCTTTCTGGAGCGATTACGCTGGAAATTTTGATAAATAAGAAAGGGTGCTATCTATGAACTAAATTAATTGATACGAAAGTAAGCGAATAGACCGTTATTAGGTTAACTACAAACCAAAATGGAGCTTAAGAATGAAACTTCGCGTTATTCTGATGATGATTCTGCTCTTCGGGGTCGGATCACACACTTTGATTTTATCCAAATATGTGACTCAAGCCCGGCTGGAAAAACGTCAAGTTCGTACCGGTGGAAAGGTCAAGGCAGGACAGAATCATCTAAATTTTGAAAAAATAGAGAAAAAAAGTCCGTGTGACTTTGCCGGAATTAAAGTTAATGATGAATTGATAGCTATTAATGATAAAAAGGTTTATAGCGTTGCTGAAGTTGTTTTAATTTACAACAACTTGCACTTAAACGATATATTGATCTTTCATGTGAACCGCGATGGCGTTGATCTAAAATTCAATGTGAAGCCCCGGTTTTTTCACTTTACCCGTCATAATTTAATCATGCAGGGATTTTATATTATTCAATGGCTTTTTATTCCTCTGCAATTGTTTTTGATCTTTTTTTTATGGCGCGATTACCGGTTTTCAATGCTCACCCGATCCAAATTTATATCCACCTGGACCATCTTGCCGATTCTTGTAGCTTCAACTTTTATACATGGAGTGGATGCATTTCATCTTCGTCTCATTTTTGGCTTCATGATCGGATCACAATTTACAGTGCTCACCGTATTATTTGTTTTTTTAGGTGCGGATCGCAGTGAAAGCGAGGATCCAAATGCTTACACCAGCGCTATTTACGGGATATATTTCGCTCTAATTTTGGTCATGTTTTTATTATCGTCATTGAGCAGTTTTACGTATGCCCATACCGTGTATATAATTCCCTTTCCATGCGCCCTGATTGGCATTATTCTTGTAGTAATGTATGAAGGAATCGATAACGTTTTTCTGCAGCGGTATATACCGGAATTGAGGAAAAATATCTATACCCAAATTTTCTTTTTTATCGTTTGCTGGTCGATCGTATTCGTTGTTATTTTTTTGTTGATTTGGGGAGAATATCCAAAAATTTACTCTCTGGTTGGGTCGTCTCTCATGATGGGTTTGACGCTTGTGGCTCCTTTCTTAGTGTTCATAATGATTTATGGGCACATGAAACGAAATCTGGAAAAAAGCTACGAAATCATTAAAGAGCAGGAATTTCTTCAGCGGGAAATGGACATGGCAAGAACGATCCAAAATCGACTATTGCCCCATTGTCCGGAATTTTTGCTTGGTATGGAAAGCTGCACTTTCAGTAAACCGGCAATCGATGTTGGCGGCGATTTTTTTGACGTGATCGAATTGGGTAATAGGAAAATTGGTCTGAGCATCGGCGATGTGTCCGGCAAAGGATTGTCTGCCGCTTTTTACATGACTAGAATCACGGGCATGACTCGGATCCTTGCTGGAATTATGGATAATCCAGGCGAACTATTGCAGAAATTAAATGAACATATCAAGATTGATCTGGAGCCGCATGTTTTTATCACCATGCTATATGTCGTGTATGATAAACCCTCACAGAAAATTCAGGTTGCCCGAGCCGGACACAATCCCTTGCTCTATTATTCGTCCGAGAAGCAGTGTGTCGAAATGATTACACCCTCTGGCGCGGGCTTGGGTGTGCCGCTCTTAAATGAGTTTTCCGTTGTAGAAAAATCGTTGGCTCTGGATGACTTTCTGGTATTGTACACCGACGGAATAACAGAAGCTATGAATCAGGATGGCGATGAGTTTGGCGACGATCGGTTGGTCGATCTGGTCAACAAGGCGGATAAAACGTACGCAGCGAACCTGCAAAAACAAATACTCTCCGCCGTCGCTGAGTTCACGGGTCAAGCCGAACAACATGACGATATGACTTTGCTTGTATTTCGCATAGTGGATCGAGCTGTCCAAAAAACATGTTCATAACCATTTCATCGCTATGTGACCTCAGACGCATGGTTCATGGAGTAACTTTCGCCCTCAAATTCGATCTCAACCGTAAATCATGCCAACCCAAGATAAATCGAGTTGCTGATATCATGCAGAGCGTTCGAAACGCTACTTTGATTTTCTCTCAACAGCGTTTCGAACGCGATTTTAGCTCCAGTTAAAATCCGATGCTGGCTTGTAGAATTATATTCCGACCCGGTTCATGTACCATGAAGCTATCTGGCTGGTTTTTGTATCTCCGGCTTAAATGCTCATAATAATTCCGATCGAAAATATTTTCTACACCGATCATCAGTTCCAGTGTGCGAAAAACAGTAGCTCCGGCTCTCACAGCAAAAACAGAAAAGCCAGACATCATTGTTTCTCCAAAAGTGTCCGAAATTCGATTCTGATCAGCCACAACGCGGGCGGATAACTCGCCCCATAAATCGTCGTTATCGAAACGTAAAGCCAAATGGCTTTCCAGTGGGATAACTTCTGGCAGCGGCTCGTCTAAATCGTCATTTTGCGCACGGGTGTACGCTATATCCCCCTGGTAACTCAGCCCATGTCCCACGACTCCATTGATCAAAATCTCAAATCCAATCTGGTTGGCATTTTCGATATTGTAGAAACGCTTGGCATACTCTGGCGGAGTTCCAGGCATATATAAACGCGGCAATCCGCTATCGACATCCGCGAATATAAAATTTTTCAGAAGAGAGTAAAAAATGTTGACTTGCACATCGAATCGGTTTCGACGCGCGCCCAATCCTATCTCGATCTGATGATTGATTTCAGGGTTTAAATGAGGGTTGCCAAAATGCTCATGCGCGTCATAACCGATCGGCAAATGGTTGATATATCGCTCGCCCAAATCCGCTGTTCGGGTACCGCGACCCATGGATAATTTCACCTCGCCTCCTCCGCTTATTTTGCGCGCAACAGAGATATTTCCGCCTATATTGGTCTCTTCAAATGTAGAAAGTTGCCCGTATTCCTCCAAAAATTGCGGCGAAGGGTCTTTTATATCCGATGATATCAGATCGATCCTGGCTCCGGCAGTCACCATTGTTCCTGGAGATAATGCAAAGTGCCATTCACTAAAAAATCCCATATCCTCAATAGAAGAATCCTGCCACACATAGTCGTCGAAATGCTTCGGAGGATCGAACGTCATTTCACCCATTTTGTATACATCTCGTGTGCGTATGCCATCTCGGCGCAGGCGGTAGTAATCAGCCCCCACATAAGCCAAAATGTCTTTGGACACAACCAAGTCGATCTCGCCCCGACCCCCATACGTATCGGCTGTCGCGTCCGTCACTGCGTGAACTATTTCATAATTTTTCCGATTTGTATTGGACATCACATGAGCCACGTCCGAGCGATAGAGCTTGGCGTTGACGGAAATAATTCTCGAATTGAGGCACCTCGCTGAATAATCCAAAGCGATAATATCCGTATCGTCAGAATCTGCATCCATAGGCAAAGCCGGATAATCGACATGACCGACAAAAGATTGGCGCCATGAAACCTGAATGCGATGGTTACGATGAGGCATGAACCCCACTTTTAATGAATAATCCGTCACATCAAAGCTGGATGGCGTTTCATTACCAGCACCGGTTTTATAATTTCCGTAATCCTTTACTCCGCCGCCAGCATAAAAATCGATCTTTTTCTCGCCTCCGTACACAGTGATACGACCGCGTCTATTATCGCCATTGGTTTCGTATCTGCTTTCTAATTTTCCATGAATGCGAAACGAATCAGTTTGCCGCGGTCGTTTCATTACCAGGTTGACTACTCCGCCCATGGCCTGTCCGAACCGGACACTGAACGGACCTTTAACCAGCTCAATTTTTTCCAGGTCTTCCGATTGCACATGAGATGTGGGCGGGTCCATGCGATTCGGGCACCCCCCAAAACATCGGATACCGCCGTCGAACTGAATATTTAGTTGATCATATTTAAATGATCGGATGACCGGGTCCATGGCAAAATTGCCTTTTTTCACAGCACTACAGCCAGGGAGTTTTCTGAAAAATTCGCCAATATCCTTTGGCGTATCTTCATTAAGTCTCACATTGGGTCCAGCGTGATCCTGAGCTCCGGTTACCAGAATCTCTTCCATCGAAATTGGATCGGGGATTAAGTCGATTGAAACATAACTCGACTGCCCAGAAGAAACAGCGACTCGCTCTTGCTGGGGACCATACCCGATCATAGAAACCAAAAGCGTTTGATTGCCCGCAGGAACCGCATTCATGGTAAATTTGCCGTTGTCATCAGTCACCGCGCCGATAGAACTTCCTTTTAGCGTGATATTTACACGTTGAAGTCGATCAGCGGTTTTGCTATCTTGCACCAACCCCGTAATAATGCCGGGGTCCTGACAAAAAATGACCCCGGGAATTGAAAAACTCAGTAATATAAAAGAAAATAGTGCTTTTCTTAGCATGATAAAGCCTCCACTTTATTAGAAAATTGTGCTATTGAAACGGGCGAGCGTATCCGTTTTCGATGTGGCAATTGGACGCGCCTTATCGACGACGGAATCACCCGAATTTGAAAATAGAGAAATCAAAAAAAAATGAGGATCAAAGGAATCTGGGGCGGTTTGGAGGCTTATCTAACACGCTTAGAAAAGTATTGCGATATCGGTGATCTTTGGAACTGTTCCACCCGATTATCAACAAAAGAATTTCTGTTGTCACTTGAGGAATGCAATACTTGAGAGAAAGCAGATCAATTATGTGTTTGAATTGTGAACAGCAAATAGAGCGTTTCAGCATCTCTCCGGATGGTTTTGATTGATTCTCACGGCATTCTTTTGTAGATGTTGCTATTTCCTGATTAGGATGGCACTTGATACCACAATTACAGGTATTTTTCGGCATGCCGCTACACCAGCAGACAATGCGAGGGTTGCTAAAGGCATAAAAACTTCGCGCCAAAGTGAGCAAGCCGGAAATCGGAATCAGTAGCGACAGAACTCCACATAAGGCAAGCGTCTTTTTGATGCTAAATATTTGTTTTTTATGTTTTTTCATTAGGCGTTATCAGGAGCCAGGTTTCTGGAAACAGTCAAATTTTTCGATCAATTTCATCGCTATGCGACCTCAGCCGCATGGTTCATGGAGCAACTTTCGCCCTCAAATTCGATCTCAATCGTCAAGTGAACTACGCTTCCGGCCGCGGCAAGTTCTCGGATATTATTCTTTATTTCAAGCGCGCTCTCACGGCTGCAATCCCGCTCCACGACAGTATGTGTCGTCAGGACATGACGCTCGCCGTCCAACGACCAAATATGCGTGTGATGGATCAATAAAACTTTTGGGATAGACAGGATTTTCCTTTTGGTTTCCTCAAGATCGACGTCCGGCGGCACGGCTTGGAGGAATAAGGAAAGAGTCCCTTTCAGATTGACGATAGATCAAATTTCGGACGTAATTCGGCAACATAAAAGCCGATATAAGAGATATTTTTCGCGGTGTACATTCAGGGTTCTCGGAACCAAAAATGCTTCAATTAAAATACCAAATGAATCGATTAATCTCAATCAAATTTTGTAGTTTCCGTAAAAACTTCCCAAGCCTGGATTATTCGTCATCACGGAAATCGGTCCGCAGATTACGCAGATTATCGCAGATTAAGATTCGGACATGCCGCAATGGAAATTTTTCTTGTTCTGAACGGAACGGAGGTGTCGGCGGATACTGATGAACAGGAGCAGATATTTCTGAATCTCGCTTCCGGCGAGATGACCCATGAGGAATTTCTTTTATGGCTTCAGAATAATGTCAGACACAGAAAAATCTGAATCGAAAATGTTGGTTAACCATCAATGAAGCGGACGGCGGGGGCCTGAGCTCAGTTGAAAGTTCTCGGTAAATTCCCCGCTGCTCCGCAGGATGCACCTTGCCCTTGAGCAGATAGGAAATAATCTGCAAGCCGTAACAGACGCCAAGGATAGGCGCGTCTATCTCTAAAAGAGCCGTGTCCACCATAGGCGATCCTTGATCGTACACGCTTGCCGGTCCTCCGGAGAGAATGACGCCGTTCGGTTGGAAATCCGAAAACTTCTCTGCGGCAAGATGATATGGAACAATCTCACAATAGACCTTCATCTCGCGCGTCCGCCGAGCGATCAATTGGGTATATTGGGATCCAAAGTCAACGATCAAAATTTTTGAATTTTTCATATTAATATATCTCTATTTATTTAAATGCGTTACGTAACTCTCCCCAATCAGGAATATCATCTGTTATTTTTGTATCTTCCCAGCGATCGATCACCCAATACCCCTCATTTCCAATAAAAAGGTCTAACCGAGCCACCCCCTGGATTCGATCATCGACAAATCCTGTGCGCTCAGGGGGAACGCTCAGCTCGTAATGCCGATATAAGATAGCGGTCTCCGCCAGATCGTCAACCACATCCTCAATATCAATATCAGTCCGATCAAAAGTCAAAAAGACCTGATCTTGATCCTGCAAAGTATTGAAAAAATTTGAGGAAAAATGCTCCTCCTGATTTTTTGACCATACCGTGCCATACGTTTCTTCAAACTGATCCTGGTCATACTCGGAAGGAATATAAACAAATGTGTCGGAAAATCCCAGCAGATAATAATAGCTACTCTCATGTCTTTCTACAACTCGCCGGAGGTTTTCAAACAGACTCAACGGCGTGTCCGATGGAGGAATCCATGAAACTTGATCCTCGCTCGGCTCTTCTGGATCCCGAGCCTGGCATCCGAGAATAAGCAGGATCGACAAGTAAAAAAATAGACTCTTCTGGACAAATTTATGAGCATTGGATTTTTGAAACATACGCGCGCCTCGGTTTGATCCGCAAATTACGCCAATTGCGCTGATTGCGCAGAGAGGTTTTAGGCGGATACGATTTTCTAAAAATTTTAGGGTCTGGTTTTTTCAAAATTGTTCCGGGAACCTGGTTTTTTTCGTAATTCTTGTAACATTATGGCAAAGAAAGTGTTCCTTACTCGTCCATTGTCGAAATTATGAGAATCTCTGGCTTATGCACATTTCCAGAACATCCCCGGAAAAATATTGCTATGCGCTCCAAACTTTCGCATCTGATGGGAACCAAATGGCGCACCTATTTCCCCACCCGTTCCGAGCATGGGAAATGGGAACGTGAAATCAAAGGTCTTTTTTATGGAGCCTTTTTATTGGCGTTTATGCTTGGCGCGTTCGCTTTTTTTTATCGAGCGTTCAGCTATCTGAGCTATCAACCGCAGATCGGCGCGGCATTGATGAATCGTATCCTCTCCATCGGATTCTTGACCTTTTTCTCCATGCTACTGATCAGCAATGTCATCACCGCGATATCTACTCTATACCGCTCGCCAGAAGTGACCTATCTATTCACCACGCCCACGTCGGCGACCGATATTTTTACCCTCAAATCGATTGAAAATCTTTTTTTCAGCTCCTGGGCTATCCTGATATTGGGATCGCCGATAATGATCGCCTACGGAGCGGCTCTTCACGCGCCTTTTTTCTTCTATCCTTTAGTGGTCGCATGTCTCTTGATTTTCATTGTGATACCCGCGTCGTTAAGCATATCCGCGACGGTCATTTTTTCACGATTTCTTGCCAGTCTCAAATTGCGACACATTCTATTCTCCATCGCCGCGTTATTTGCCATTTTATTGACGCTATTTTTGGTCTATATCCAACCTCAGGTCGTTATGTTGGAAGAAACAGAGGACATCTCGGAAGTCAACCGTTTTTTAGCCTCCTTACCGGTTTCATCCTCATATCTCTCCCCCAGCTCCTGGTTGACCAATATTTTCAACAATGCGATCCATCTCCATATTGAAGAAGTCGTTTTCTATTCATTAGTTCTGATCAGCACAGCTCTTATGTGCTTTCTGATTGCATACATGATCGGAGAGCGGTTCTATTACGCCAGTTGGGCGGAAAGTCAGACCGCAAAAGAACTGCTGGCAGTCGATTTTTCCCGGAGACGCCGGATCACACACAATAGAATCTGGCACTTTTTCCCCCAGACCTACCAAACGCTATTGGAGAAAGACAGCATGGTTTTTTTTCGGGACCCTGTGCAATGGTCCCAGCTCCTGATGCTGGTGGTTCTGCTTATTTTCTATGTGGTCACGCTACGCAACATCCCAAGCAAAGTGACGCATGTTTTTTGGAAAACTATGGTATCATTTTTCAACTTTGGCTTTACCGGATATGTCCTTGCGACCGTCTCAGTGCGTTTTGTCTATCCTGCGATCAGCTTGGAGGGACGGAATTTCTGGGTGATCGGCAGTGCCCCGATTCGGCTCTCCACACTATTTTGGGCAAAATTTTGGCAGACATTTATCATATTTTTCTCGGCGGCTCAAGCTCTGGTAGTTATCTCCAACTACATGCTCTCGGTGGATCCGATTATCTACTACGTTGGATTTTTTGGCACATCGGTTATGAGCGTCTCATTGACGTCGATCTCTTTAGGTATGGGCGCGATATTTCCCTATTTTAAAGAACGCAATCCGTCAAAAATCGCCTCGTCGGCCGGGGGCTTAGTCACTGTGTTGATCAGCCTGATCTACGTCGCGATTGTGGTGATCATCATGGCGCAACCCATTCATTATTACTTCCGCTGCATATTCTACGGCAACCCCTATTCCTCTCGGTATCTCTTTATCGCCGGTGCTATCGTGATGTTGATCAGCCTGTTGGCGACATTCATTCCAATCTATTTTGGAAAAAAATCTCTGGAATCTCAAGATTTTTGACCAAGCCTCTCTATCCTGCATTATTCATAATCCTCGGGGAACCAGAGGTCTCAGATATTTGATATTTAGTGGGTTAGATTCGATTTTTAACAACATTTCCAAGAGAACTCAGTTTTTATGGGAATTTCAGAACCCTTATTTGGGCTGACTCTGCGACTCTCTATGACTCTGTTGCGAATATAGTGAAATGCGCGCAAAAGCTCTGTTTTCCTGAAGAAAATTTGGCAAAAAAGACAATTGGGCGCGGTCTTAAAAATCATAAGAATCTCACCTGAATAGCCCACAGCCAGGAGGATAAATAGATGATCACGCTATCGATTGCTACAGCAAATCAGGGCAAGATAGAAGAATTTCGGAAATTGTTTCCAGAATTTGAGGTTTTTTCATTATCGAATTTTCCGGAATTGGGCGAGATCATAGAGGACGGTCTCAGTTTTGAGGAAAACGCTATCAAAAAAGCATCTGTTCTGGCGACGCATACCGGAGAATTGGCGTTAGCGGATGATTCCGGTCTGGAAGTCGACGCGCTCAATGGAGAGCCGGGCATCTACTCCGCCCGCTACTCGGGGACTCCACATGATTTCGACAAAAATATCAAGAAATTGTTGAAAAACTTGGAGAATACGCCTGATGTGGAACGGACTGCCCGTTTTCGCTGTGTGATCGCCTTGATAAACCCTAAGGAAAAAACAGACGGTTCCCCTCGTATTGTCACGGTGAAAGGTGTAGTCGAGGGTGTGATTCTGAAGGATCTCAGAGGAAAAAACGGCTTTGGCTATGATCCGGTTTTCTATTCGCCAGAACTCGGCAAAACATTCGCCGAGGCGGATCCGAATGAAAAGCACAGCGTCAGTCATAGGGCGCGAGCAGTTCAGAAAATTATGCCTTATCTCCGAGATCTTGCCTCCACGCGGATCGCCAGAGCATAATCCTCGACAGAAAATGAGAAAACAATGCGAGAATTCATCTCCTTCACGTTCTTTTTGGTCGGACTAATTCTACTTGTCGCGCTTCTGGGCGGAGCGTATCTTGTCTATCAAAGCTACTATCAGTCCCGTCGGATCGCCGAGTTGTCAACGCTGGGCGACTTATATGCGATTCAGGGCGATTATGACAAGGCTGGAATCGCGTATCAATCCGCGCTTTCCATTCGGCAGACAAAAATTGTTCGGGAAAAGTGGGAAAATCTGGCAGTGATGGAGGAACAGGAGCGGCGTCTTATGCAAGAGTCTCAACATCTATCGGATTTGAGCGACGCCAGCCAGGTCGCCGCGGACACACTTTTCTCCCAGGGGAGTGCGCTGTATAAAGCGGAGGAATATCAGTCCGCTTTTGAGCTATTCCGCGAGTCGTTGTGGCGGTTCCCCCAACATTCTGAGAGTCGGAAATATCTGAGAAAATCCCACGCGCAGCTTATGGATAAGTGGCGAGAAAAAGAGTTAGGCTCGTCAAAAAAACCTATTGTTCACCGGGCACCGCCCCCGAGACCCCAAGATCAAGAGACAAAGATCAAGCTGGACTTAAGCTATCAAATGATCAGTGAAACGATCACAGATAAACAGGAAAAAACAGAGATCAACCTGTTTGCTTTATCGAATACGACGCACCATCCAGCTTTAGAGAAGGTATTGAACAGAATTTTTTTGAAATACGCCTATAAAGCAGGGTTTCAATATCATGATTATCCTACGCATATCAATGTTTTTATTTATTCGGATCAAAAAGATTTTTATCGTGATATTGAATCATGGAAAGCTCGCCTGAAATGGGAACGGAAGAGAGACGGGAGCAAACCGAGATTGACCTATTCTGAATAATTTGATCCGCAGATTGCACTGATTTTCGCAGATGATAAGCACGAGATAATAAAATGGAAGTACGTTGTCGGCAATGCGGAGGCGCGATTCACCTGGACGAAAATATGTTGTTTGTCCACTGTGACTATTGCACCTCGACATTTTATTTGGAAGACGATGGAGGAGGTAGGCATCTGTTCTCACTGCCTCATGTTCCGAAACGGAGCCTGGCGAAAATCCTGCGCGGGGAATTTCATAAGATGGGCGTGTCCGACGATCCAAAAGTGACGAAATTGGCGTTGCATTATATTCCATTTTGGAAGTATGAGCAAGATCGACAAAAGTTTATGGCTCCTGCGTACGTCACACATATCGGGGAATTTTATCAACTGGCTCTGCCTGGTTTGGATTTCAAATATTTCGATGACGACAAGATGACAGACGGGATTTTGGTGCATAGCAGATTGGAGCCGGAAGAGGCGTACCAGCGAAGCCTTTATCTGAATCAGAACCCTAGGCTGAAAGTTGAAAGTGCCTATCTTTACCATCTTCCTTTTTATCGGGTGGAATATCTCATCGATTCCAAAACCGGATCCGCGTGGATCGAAGCCGGACAAGGAAAAGTGATACAGCATAGCCCTCCGCCGATGCTGAAAATTAAATCGCCAGTTCGAGAATTTTTTTGGATTATCCCCATGTTTTTCATTTTTGTCATCGAGGGTTTGGTATTCGGCGGATTTTTTAGAATTTTTTTGTTTGCCGCGACTGGTCTGGCGATATACTGGTTTTGGCTGCCAAAGTTAGAAAATTTTTAAGCGGGATTAAAAAACTATGTTTCCTCCGGACGAATTTGATAAATTTCTGTTATTGCTGGAAAAAATAGAAACCGATAAAAGATATAAGTTATCGGCGTATGGCTTTGTGCTGAGCTCTCTCAATCATATCGTGTCGGAGTTGGATAAACCTCGTCATATTTCTGGAAGAGAGCTGGCTATCGGGGTCCGTGATTTGGCGATTGAGGAATTTGGCCCCATGGCACTGATGGTCCTCGAGAAGTGGGGAATCCGACAGACAAAAGATTTTGGCAATATTGTATTTGACCTTGTCGATTTGGAAATTCTCGCGACTCAAGAAGAGGATCAGATCGAAGATTTTGATAATATTTATGATTTCACAGAAGCCTTTAATACAAATTACTTCGCTTTTCAGGATTTTGATCTCTAATCGTTTCCAAAGGATAGTAATGGCATCCAGATTTCGGCGTTGTCTCTTGCTTGTCATCATCGCTCTCGCCGCGTTCGCTATCGATTGCCGCACCCTGAAAGACGATCAATATCAATCCACACGCTTCCTGCATGCTCAGGCGGATATCGCCTATTATCGCCACGACATCGAAGACGCGATCGATCGTTTGGAAGAGGTCTCACGCGTTGCCCCGGCAGACGCGGTTTGTTATCGCAAATTAGCCGATATTTACCGCTATTTCCGGCGGAATTATACGAAGGCGTTGAGCTACGCGAGTAAAAGCTATGAGTTAGACCCGCATGAGCCGGAAATTCATTTCGTGATCGCAAAAATTTATGAAGGGTGGAAAGATTATGAGCGAGCGATCCGTTATTATCAATCCGGATTGATGTTAAACCCCTCGCTTCCCTATCAATATTATCACCTCATAGCTCTCTGCCATTTGGCTCGGGAAGACACGACGCAGGCGGTGATCTCGCTCCAAAAGGGGATCGATCTTGAACCCCATTATAGCCCGACCAATCGGCTGTTGCATCGGATATTGGTCAAGCAGAACCATTATCGGCAGGCACTGGATTTGTGGCGAACCGACAATCTCGTGACCGCAAAAGCCAAGACATTCGGATCGTTTTGGGAATGGTCTCAAGAGATCGAGAAAGCTGTCCGGATGATCGAAGCAAATCCAGAGGATACCGACGCGTATATTCAATTGGCAGTCGCCTACTTCAGCGCGCTTTTATACCATGAATCGTTTTCCGTCCTGGAAAAAATTCTTCTGAAAAATCCCCATTTTATATCCATCAAGCGACGCTGGGAAATCACTGGAGCCTACATCCATTTGATGAATGAGACAGAAATGATCACGGACGCCCATTATACGCGGGTGGTCAACGGGCAGCCTAACGATTCCCTTTTTCGCCAGGACATTTGGCGCGCGTTCAAGAAGATGGCAAAATTTTTTCCTGAGTTGGGCCCTCCGCCGTATCGCTATAAGGAAAGATATTTCAATACATTGCGAAAAAAAATCGAAAATACGTTTCGAGCCGCTGTGGTGGTCGGTATCACGGATAATGTGTTCGATTGTCATTTTGGACATATCGTGGGTCGGGAGGAAAAGTCGCTTTCCTTATGGGAGGAACAGGGCGATATCCACGCGATCTATCTGGATTACATGGTCAGCAACGGTTTCGGAAGTTGGGCTTGGCAATATCAGACTCAGAACGGAGGATTCAGCAGTTCGGAAAATATGTACACTGTGTATAGCATCTATCCGCCATTTTTGCATCGAGCCGTACATGATTGGTGGCTGCTCAATGACTCTGCGACGCGTGGTCGGTATGATCGATCTGTGCGCTGGAGTGGGGTCGGCATGTCAGCAGACCCATTCGCCATCTATTACTCGCCCCGGCTCCGTGGTCGGATGCGGCTGAAAGAACTGAAAGAGGTCTCTGAAACGATTAACGATCGATATTCAGATGATAAAAAACGTCCTTTCCAATTTATCAAATATCTCTCGAATAAGATCATCGAATCGAGCATCTCCAATCATGAAGGATATCACGCGTTGGAGAGGGCTCACCTTGGGGAGAACGATTCTGTCCTGAATCCAGTCCAGATGGAAAAGCATTCGAAGTTGACGGAACTTTATTATTCGCCATTTCCTTTTTTGGTATTATCCGAGCTTATGACGCCGGATATCAACCCAGATACTCATGGAAACTCCGCTCATGCACAGGCGAATTTTCAAATTTTTGAAGGCTTTGCACAGTATATCTATCATCACTCAAAACAGTTCCCAAGTATCAATCAGAACAGTAATATCATGGAGCAGATTCACAAACTGGACAAAAAGCAAATCCGGATGATCGCAAGTCGCCTATTTTTTGAAGAAACCTAAATTAGAAGTCATTACCTGTTGATAATGCACGTGAATAGTTAATATTAGGAAAATATGCTCTCAATGAATTTGTTTTTAGACGAATTTTTGCCACACCCAATTCTATTTTTAAAATTTTACAAAATAAACATCTATTCTTGCCAATTCAGATGTGGTTACTTATATTGCTAATCCGTGAAGTAGAGACACGTAATTTTTCGAGATTCTCAAATTCTGATATTTATCTCGCAGAAGAGGTTGAGAACGCGTGGAATATGAATAAAATTCTCAGCGGTCTCCTCGTTTTTTGTGAGAGGCAAATTCTTTTTATTGTTCATTTTATTGTTCATTTTATTGTTCATTTTATTGTTCAAATGGGGCTGCCATGCAAGGATTAACGCCACGGCAAATTGTCGAGGAATTGGATAAATATATTATCGGTCAGCACAATGCAAAAAAATCGGTTGCAATCGCTCTGCGCAACCGTTGGCGACGTCAGCAGGTGGAGGATAACCTGCGAGAAGAAATTATGCCCAACAACATCATAATGATCGGTCCCACAGGCGTGGGCAAGACAGAGATCGCCCGACGGTTGGCGCGTTTAGCCGGTGCTCCTTTTATGAAGGTGGAAGCCTCCAAGTTCACAGAAGTCGGTTATGTGGGGCGAGATGTAGAGGCAATGGTGCGCGATCTGACCGATTTGTCGATCAATATGGTTCGTCGGGAGAAGACGGAAGAAGTGGACAAAATAGCCCGAGCCGCGGCAGTAGAGCGATTGATCGATCTTTTAATCAAGAGCGCGCCCGAGCCTGTCGTTGAAGAAGATATGGAGACGATCGACATCTCCAAAAAAACGGAGAGAGTCAAGGTCAGAGAAAATATCCGTCGTATGCTACATGAGAATAAGCTGGACCATAAAAAAGTGGAGGTTGAAGTCGAGCAGAGGTCCTTCCCGACAATTGAGATTTTCTCTAATCAGGAAATGGAAGAGCTGGACATCAGTTTTCAGGAGGCTTTTGCCGGATTATTGCCGCCTGTAAAGAAAAAGCGTAAGTTGCCAATACAGGAAGCCCAAAAAATTCTGGAACATGAAGAGGTGCAAAAATTGATCGATATGGAAGAGGTGGTCGAGGAGGCGATCCACCGGATTCAGAATTCCGGAATTATTTTTTTGGATGAAATTGATAAAATTGTCTCCGACGATCATAAAAGCGGTCCCGATGTCTCCAGAGAAGGAGTTCAGCGCGACCTACTGCCGATTGTCGAGGGCTCCTCTGTTGCCACCAAATACGGCATGATCAAAACCGACCATATCCTGTTTATCGCCGCGGGAGCATTCCATGTCTCCAAGCCGTCCGATCTGATCCCGGAGATGCAAGGACGCTTTCCGATCCGCGTGGAATTGAACGACTTGACAGCAAAAGATTTCGAGCGTATATTGGTAGAGCCGGAAAACGCGTTGATCAAACAATATATCGCATTGATCGGTGCCGAGAATATAAAAATGGACTTCACATCTGCGGCGATTCAAGAAATCGCTCGAATCGCCGCAGATGTGAATAGCCGGACAGAAAATATCGGGGCAAGACGGCTACACACAATTATGACTATTTTGCTGGAAGAGCTGCTGTTTGAAGCACCGGACTGCGACTATGACAGCGTCACTATCGATGGCGACGATGTGCGGAATCGGTTGCAGGATATTGTCGAGGATGAGGACTTAAGCCGTTATATCTTATAATATCGAGGAGTTATGAGCCCAAGTACTATCGAGAAAAAAGTCAAACAAGCTGTCGCCTTTTTACAAAAAAGCGGTATTCCATCTGCGGATGTGGGCCTGGTCTTGGGATCGGGGCTGGGCGGTTTTGCCGAACAATTCAGCGAGAAAATTATTATCCCTTACAGCGAGATTCCCGGGTTTGCGCCTTCCACTGTCACCGGGCATAAAGGACAGCTTGTATTCAGTTCCTTCCAAGGCGTCAACCTGTTGATGATGCAGGGGCGTTATCATATCTACGAGGGACACGAAGCGTTGCAATCCGCTCTGCCGATATTGGTTATGCACGCGCTGGATGTCACTATTTTGATCGCCACGACAGCTTCTGGGGGATTGAATCCGCTCTTTTCGCCTGGGGATCTGATGATTATTCGGGATCATGTCAACTTGTTGTTTCAAAACCCATTGCGGGGTTTTCGATGGGGCGACCGTCCAACAAAAATCGATATGTCCAGTCCCTATTCGGATAGATTGATCCGGATCGCACGGGACGCCGCGATAAAAAAAGGCATCCCGCTGAAAGAGGGCGTCTATATCTCGGCACCTGGTCCCAATTATGAGACAAACGCGGAAATCCGTATGATGCGGCAGATCGGAGACGCGGTCTCGATGTCCACGGTTCCAGAGATACTCATGGCGCGCTATCTAAACATGGAAACCTTGGGGATCAGTTGCATCACAAACTCAGCACTTCCGGTTCGATCAAAAAAGACGACCCATGAGGAGGTTATCGAGACTGGGCGCGCTGTTGAGAAAAAATTTTTCGATCTGACGACGACTATTTTACAAGATATTGCAGTATATTATAATTGTTAATTGACAATTGAATAAACCGCCTGTTTGTTGTTTTTAAGGAGGAGTGATGAGTTGGTTTAAAAAGCCGAAATTTGGCGGCATCTTGACCAATGCCAAGAAAACGGATATGCCGGATAATATCTGGTCAAAATGTGATAATTGCGGAGAGATTTTATATCGGACTGAGTTGGATCGCAACCTTTCGGTCTGCTCCCACTGCGGTTTTCATTTTCGTATCGGTCACGGCAAGTATATTAAAATTTTGTTGGATGAAAACTCATTTGTCGAGAAATATATGACGATCCGTTCCAGCGACCCACTTGATTTCCCGGACTACCGAAAAAAATTGCGTAAAGGGGAAGAGAGAGCCGGCATACCGGAAGCGATCGTGGTTGGCACAGGAAAGATCGGAGGTATTGATATTGCCGCGGGATTCTCCGATTTTGGTTTTATGGCTGGAAGCATGGGTTCTGCGTTTGGCGAAAAGCTGTATCGGATTATCATGGACGCGGTTGAGCTGAAAGTGCCCATGTTGATCGTATCCGCATCTGGTGGCGGCGCGCGGATGCAGGAGGGAATCTTGTCGCTTATGCAGATGGCGAAGACCAGCGCGGCTCTGGATCAATTAAACAAAGCTGGACTTCCTTTTATCTCGATCTTAACCCATCCAACAATGGGCGGTGTGATGGCGAGCTTTTCGTCGTTAGGAGATATTATCATTGCCGAACCGGGCGCGCTGCTCGGTTTTGCCGGACCTCGGGTGATTCAGGAGACCATTGGGGAGGATTTGCCCGATGGATTCCAACGCTCCGAGTTTCAATTGAATCATGGCATGGCGGATATGGTGATCCCCCGCAAGGAGCTGAGACCAACCGTGACATTGATCCTGCAAGGACTGCTTAATCGTTATGGGGAAGTGCCCGAAACCACAGAAAAATCGGAATAATTCCGATATGCACAGCCATTCAGGAGAAAGCCTCCTGAATGGCGCGGTTTCGTTTATAAACCAGAAAGTTATCTCAACTCTATCCTGGATTATTTATAACCACTTAAACCTTTGTGAAACTCAGTGTTCCTAGCGTCTTAGTGGTTTTGTTGAATTATTCAGGCTATATCCGAAGGAAAGTGTTATGAAAGCTATAGCCGCATTTTTATTTCTCACAATAGTCCTTTTTTTTGTCGAGGCAAACGCCCAGATTTTACCTCGACTTGGGGAAAATAAAGTCGCGACCACGTCGGGACAATTTCTCAAAATCGGCGTTGGAGCAAGAGCCGCCGCGCTGGGCGAATCATTTGTCGCTTTGGCAGACGATCCCTCGACGCTCTATTGGAATCCTTCGGGGATCGCCCGCTTACCGAGCCAGTCCGCTTATTTTTCCCATACCGATTGGGCTGTCGATTTTGACTATGACTTCGGGGGGTATATTCATAAATTCGAGAGGGTTGGCACTTTCGGGATCAGTTTCGGCGCGTTGCACACAGACGACATGCCCGTGACCGACGAATATCATCCCCAAGGAACAGGAGAATATTTCAATTATCTGGATTATTTTGTTGGATTAACCTACGCCAGCACGCTGACGGATCGATTTTCTATGGGGGCAACGATCAAATATGCGCGGGAAGAGCTCGACGATCTCATCATGCAAAGTTGGCTTGTGGACATAGGCACGCACTATCACACTGGATTTCGGACAATCCGATTTGCCGTCAGTATCGTCAATTTCGGACCCAATATGCAACCGGATGGCAAGAGATCGGACGGAGATTCATACGAAGATTTTTCTCCGCCCACAATCTTTCGGTTCGGCGTCGCAATGGATCCGTTTGATCGGGGAATGCACCGGATAACGACCTCTATACAAGTGAACCACCCTGTGGACAATGCAGAAAATATCAATTTCGGGGTCGAGTATTGGTGGCGGGAAATGTTCGCTCTCAGAACGGGTTGGAGAACAGGCGTTGACGAAGGCGGGCTTTCGGCTGGGATGGGATTCAAATTATCCCTTGGTATGGTGAGTCCTCTTGCCTTTGATTACGGCTATTCCGACTTTGACCGACTTGGCGCGATTCATCGTTTTTCTCTTGGATTGAGCCTATAATTTGGCAAACTTACCAAGTTCCGGCGGCAGCTTCTTGTGAAGACTTTTGTTTTTCTCATCTCTATTTTGATCTGCCCTTCCCTCCTGTTTGCGCAGGAATATCGGATATATTTTGATCAAGTCTCTTTGCAACAAGGGCTTTCCAGCGATCTGGCGTTAGATATTGCTCAAGATAAAAAAGGCTTTATGTGGTTTGCTACATACGACGGTCTGAATAAGTACGACGGATATCGGGTCGCCACATACAAGCATCGTCAAGAGGACTCAACGTCGATTGCGGCAAATTACCTGCGTGTGATCAAAATCGACCGTTCTGGTATCATTTGGATCGGCATGTATGGCAGCGGGCTTGACCGGTTCGATCCCGAGACTGAGACGTTTACCCATTATACCTATGATTCGGAAAATGAAAATAGCTTAGGTCACGATTACAACATTATCTGGAAAGCATCAGCAACGATGCAATCCTGGCGATCCACGAGGACCAAGGCGGTCGATTATGGATCGGCACGGATACTGGCTTAGACCTGTTCGACGCACGCACAGAGAGTTTCATCCACTATGCTATGATCGATGAAAACATACGCGTTCTTTACTCAGTCGAGCCCGGTCTGTTGTGGGCTGGAACACTGGGCGGAGGGCTGATCCGTATCGAGATCGAAGAGCAAGGTCACGGCTCTCCTCCAAAGTTGATCCCTGTCTCGTATCAACATGATCCTGAGAAACCCCAAACCTTATGTCATAACGACGTTGTAGACATATTTGAGGATCGCTCAGGCGTTCTTTGGATCGCCACATTCGGCGGAGGATTGAGCAAATTTTCCCTGAAGTCGGAACGGTTTCGACATTATCGACGGGTAGGATACAGCGGGAATCAGTCAGCGATCCGGTCGGTCTATGAAGATCGATCGGGAACATTGTGGATCGGCGTTGACGGGGGAGGACTGCTTGCGTATGATCGTTCGGGCGGTTCAATAAACAGTTTTCAGCATGATCCGAATAACGCGACCAGCCTCAGTCACGACGTTGTTTCCGCGATTGCCGAGGATGAATCCGGCAATTTGTGGGTCGGGACTCGCGGCGGCGGATTAAACCGATTCGATCTAACGCAAAATAGATTTTTTCATTATCAACACGACGAACAGGACTCCGCCAGCTTGAGCAGCGATTTGGTGCATGCGGTTGTTGCTGACGATCAGGGCGCGCTTTGGATCGGGACTGACGGAGGCGGGCTGAATCGATTCGACCCGAAAACCGAACGATTCGAGAGTTTCAGGCATGACCCGGACGATCCCGCCAGCCTGGTTCATTCGTCGATTCAGTGCGTTTGCCGGACGCGAGACCGCATGTTGTGGATCGGCACATGGAAGGGGCTGAGTCGACTCGACCCAATCAATCGAAAATTCGTCAACTATAGACATGATCCAGAAGCGCGCGCGTCGCTGCCTCACCCCACGATTTTGTCGATCTACGAAGATAGATCCGGTATGATCTGGTTGGCGAGTCACGGCGGAGGCGTCATCCGGTTTGATCCAAAAAAAGAGGAATTTCAGCAATTTACCGAGCATGACGGGTTGGCAAACAATGTCGTCTATGGCGTATTAGGCGATGAATATGATAACATCTGGTTATGCACAAAAAACGGTCTCTCCAAACTCAACACAAAGAGTGAAACATTCCGAAACTATTACAAAAAAGATGGCTTGGTGAGCAATCTCTTTTATTGGGGCGCATACCATAAAGGGCGAGAAGGCGAACTCTTTGTGGGAGGAATGGAGGGGCTAAACAGCTTTTTTCCATTGCCCCAAAACACCAACAAGCCAACAGTCGCTGTGACAGGTTTCCGGATTTTTGACCAGGACGCCGCGTATAAGGGACAAAATATCGAACTCTCTTATAAAGAAAATTTCATTTCATTTGAGTTTGCTGTTCTGGATTATCAGGATCCCTCTCGGAATCAATTTTCTTGTAAACTGGAAGGATTAAACGAGGATTGGATATATTGCGGAACTCGGAACTATATAAATTATACCAACTTAGATGGAGGCGACTATGTATTTCGAGTAAAGGGCGGAAATATCGACGGAAATTGGAACGATATGCACGCGGCGATCCATGTCCGGGTGATTCCGCCAGTCTGGAAGCGAAAATGGTTCTATGTTCTGGAGATAATTTTGGTGATAGCCGCGGCTATGGGCGTGACGCTCTATATCCGGCGGCGAATTCGCTATGAAATGGATTTTCAGCGCAAAACAAACGAGCTTAACTACGCCCGAGAACTCCAGATCGCCATGTTGCCTCGATCCGACGTTAATTTGCCGAAAATGGAGATTATGGGCAAAATGATCACCGCTTCGGAAGTGGGCGGCGACTATTACGACTTTATCCCTCTGGATGATCATCGATATTGCGTGGCGCTCGGCGACGCCACGGGTCATGGAGTCGCGGCTGGATTGGTGGTCGGTATGATCAAGATGGCACTGAACACCTCGGTGCAGAAAGTGGGATCATCCTCAACGATCGAAGAGCTGGTGTTGTCCCTGAATTCCGCGCTATTGGAGTCCATATCGCAAAATTATATGGGGATGAGTTTTAGCATCGCTATTATCGATCAGAAAAATTTACATGTTCAGATCAGCTCAACAGGAATGCCGTATCCTTATTATTATCAAGCTGATACGAAAAAAATGATACCAATCGAGCTGAATGGTCCGCCGTTGGGAATTTTGGAAGATATCACAGTCCAAACGCACAACTTTCACGCGGAACTCGGCGATATGTTGGTTTTATTGAGCGACGGATTTGTGGAGCGATTTGACGAAAAAGGAGAAATGTGGGGATTCGACGCGCTGGAGGAGTCATTGGAAGCGATTTTCTGGGAGGAAAAAACCGCCGGACGCGTCATGGATAGTTTGATTCAAGCGTGCGATAAATTTGCGAATCGACAGGAAAACGACGACGATATGACCGTGGTCGCGATTCGCTTTCGAGAATAACTGAGTACTTACAAAATAAGGAGACGAATTGATGAAAGGGTTGAAAAAATTATTTCTGACAACGCTGGTTGGAGGCGTTGGAGTAATCTTGCCGGTTGCGATTTTAGTTTTTAGTTTTGTATGGCTTTTTGATCTCATTCAGGGTATCATATCGCCGGTCACTTCTGTGATCATATCCACCTCTGAGTTGCCTCAAATCGTTGCGGATACCGTGGTGATCCTCACGATTATCTTAGTCTGTTTTTTTATTGGGTTAGCCGTCCGCACCAGCGTGGGCAGATTTCTACATAAAACCGTTGAGAAAATGTTGCATAAAATACCGGGATACAAACTTGTCAAGGAAATTGTGCTGCAATTTATGGGAGAAAACGAGTCTCCCTTCTCATCGGTCGCGCTGGTCAAGGTTTTTGGAAACAATACGATGATGACCGCGTTTGTCACAGACAAACAATCCGATGGAATCTTGACCGTTTTTGTACCGACCGGACCGAATCCGACATCTGGAAATATATATCATCTGCCTTCAGACCAGGTCATTCGGGTGGATGCGAGCGTAGAGGATGCGATGCGATCCATCATTAGTTGTGGGATGGGTTCGGCAAAGCTATTTAATAGTATTCAAAAATCACCAAAAAAACTGATTATAGAAGAAAATAAAGATAAAGAGGAATTTTATCCATGAAGGGTAAAATAATTTGTAAAAGCGCGACTGGATCGGATATCGATTTTATCCGTCGATTTAAGGAATTGATCCTATCGACCAACCATTCTGACCCGCGAGTCAGAAAGACCCGGAAAGTTCTGCTGATTACCGCGGCGTGGCGCACATCGGAATTTCATGAACAGCATCTCAAAAAGACATTTAATGAGATCGGAATTCCGTCTATTTATCAATCCGGATTCGACGTGAATATCCAAAATTTGTCGATCTATCATCTATTCAAAGAGTTTCAAGAGAAATGTCCGGATTTGTATCGCATCTATCATAAGAAGCAGGAAACGATCAAGAAGATCAAGCAGTTCTATAAGGCAAAAAACGCGGAACTGCTGAGCGCATACTGGAAACAAGTCGAACTGATGCATCGATTTTATCCAGATATGGAGTTATCAGAAATTCTCTCCTATAAGGATGATGAGGAAAATGTCTCCCTGCACAAGATGAAATCAAGCGAAGTGGAAAAGCTCTATTTCTGCCGTCAAATCCGGAATACATTGGATAATATTATCCTTCACGATGAGCAAATGGTCAACGTTATCTCGGATATCGAGCGTCATTTTTTTCACTATTCGCAGGTCAAAAAAAATAAGGTATACTGTGATATTCGAAGCGCGCTGAAACGTTGGATATTATCTGCAAATTCCATATTTATTCTGAACGGGCATATCGCTATTTTATTGAATCGATTGCGTTTTTTCGGTCTTCGGGAGACCATGATCGAGGCGTTGCACCGGGGGACAAACTTTTTCACTATCGGCACAGGCGCGGAGATATTGTGCCGAAGAGCACTTTTGCTCAACAAATCGGACGAGAGTTTGCCGAACGGCGATTACTTTGAATTTTTTGACAACGGCTTTGGTCTGCTTAATACAGTCCAAATTTTGCCGCAAGACGTATCTCAGATCGCTATTGATAATAAGGAACTGCGCACACATATCGCGAACAGGTTCAACAGCCATACATGCGTTTGTATGGACAGATCCTCCTATCTGTTTGTCGAAAATCAGGTTGACGATGAGCAGGACAGGCACGAACAGCGCTATATTGCCGTCGGTGAGAGCGACTATCTCTACATCTTCACAAAAGATGGGCGGTTGGATAAAAAGAGAGCGGGCGAGCCGATATTTCCGGACGATGAGATTAAAGGGTTTACTCGATTGATCGCCCGTGATACCTCGCCCCAGCTATGCGATCTACTCAAACGGGTTCACCACTTGGATAAAATCGGAAGCCAAACCGATATCCATCGTATTGCTCAGGAATTTATTCAAGAGAAGAACTCCCCCCTTAAGGATGATCTCACCTCAACTTTTTTCTATTATACATCTGAGCGCTCAGTCCAATCGGTTTATTTAGCAAGCTCATTGGGATATGGCGGCGGAAATAATATTTTTTATCAATATAAAAATACCGGTATATTTTATCTCCCGATGGAGTTCTCGCCAGTCTCCAGATTGGAATATAAATTTGTTCTGAACTATAAAAATGGCTCGCATCGAGAAATTTTGGATCCTTACAATTCTCATCGCGCAAGCTCTCCGTTCGGCGTCAATTCCGTGATGACCACATTGGATTATCAACCTTCGCTCGCGACCTTTTCCCCGGATAAAAATTCCCCAAATAAAAAAATCGCCGGACATCTGCAAGAGATTGTTTTTAAGAGCAAGATTATGGGCGACCGCCGCCGGTTCAAGATTCATATCCCTGCGGGTTTTTCGGAATCAGGGTCCAAGTGTGGGAGGGGCTGGGAGAAGGGATTGCCTCTGGTTATTTTCCATGATGGATATGACTACCTGACCTATTCCTATCTGCAGAACATCTTAGATAATATGTTCCATCAGCAGGTAGTATCTCCGTTTTTTTCCGTGTTGTCGCATCCAAAAAATCGGATAGAGGAGTATGGCAGCAGCCCGAAATATGCCAAATTTTTGACCCATGAACTGATTCCCGAGGTGGAGAAGCGATACCCAATTTTACCTGGATCGGAAAACAGATGCTCGGTCGGCGCGAGTCTGGGAGGACTGCTTTCGATCTATCTGATCGATACATACCCGGATGTGTTTGGCAAGGCGATCAGTCAATCCGGCTCTTTTTTTATGCATAAGGACGGATTCAAGAGTTTGGCGGAGAAACATCCGAGAATATCAAAGTTTGTGGCGAACTTTACTCGGTTTCCCCGTAAAAGTGCCCCGAAAATTGTCTTGACTTGTGGACGATTTGAGAGTTTAATCTATATGAACCGAATTATGGTCGAGGCACTGGATCGCTTGAACTATGATTGCTATTACTATGAGTATAACGACGGTCATACCTGGGCGGGTTGGGGAGACACCCTGCCCGCGTCGCTGGTGCATCTGTTCGGCAAACCATCCGAGACGATTTCGGAGGACGGACTGATCGTTCCCGCGGGCCTTATCGGATTTAGCGGGGAAAATGAGTCCGCAGAGTCCGCAGATTACGCGGATTAACGCTGATTTTGAGATGAATGAGTCCGCAGAGTCCGCAGATTAACGCTGATTTTGAGATGAATGAGTCCGCAGAGTCCACGGATTAACGCTGATTTTGAGATGAGTGAGTCCGCAGAGTCCGCAGATTAACGCTGATTTTGAGATGATCCGCCTCATGGCATTGGACCGGAATCTGCGGCAATCCGCGTAATCTGCGGCAATCCGCGTAATCTGCGGCAATCCGCGTAATCTGCGGACAAATGAGACTTTAATTTTTAATCTTCAAAAAATCCGAGAAATTTGCGGATAGAGGAGTCATTTTTTTGCGAACCATTATTTTTTATTCGCCTCATTTCGGAGAAAGCACGTTAGATTTTGTGCGGGAGCTCCGATATTTGAAAAATGTGCATGTGATTGGTCTGGGACAAGATCCTCCTGACTATATCCGTTCGGCAAATGCTCGGTTTCACTACTTTGATGATTTTTACCGAGTGAATCAAGCCACGGATCAAGCCCAACTGGAGCAGGCAATCTCGGACATTCAGAACATGGGACCGATTCATCGGCTGCTGAATATACAGGAGCCGCTCCAATTGCTCATTGCTAGAATTCGAGAAAGATTTGGCATACCGGGTCTTTATCCAAAATCAGCTCGTCTATTTCGGGATAAAGACGCTATGAAGAAGGCTTTCCGACAAAACCAGATATTGTGCGCGAAATCCAGTAAGGCAGAAATCCCTGAGCAAGCCATCCGTTTTGCGGAGGAGCAAGGGTATCCGATTATCATCAAACCGCTGAAAGGAGCTGGGTCGGAAAATACATTTTTTTTATCCAACCGAGAAGATTTAGACCGATCCATTAAAACGCTTCAACCATCGCCGGATAATCCGATCCAACTTGAGGAATTTATCGAGGGGGACGAGGGGTCGTTCGATACAATCACGATCAGCGGAAAAATTTATTATCACGGTATCACTACGTATCACCCAGGACCGATGGAGGCGATGCTGAATCCCTGGATTCAACCGATCTATATGTTCAATCGAGATCAGGACAGCGACGCTTTCGAGGATATTCACTCGGTCGGCAGAGCAACGCTGAAAGCAATGGATCCCGGTAGCTCGTTGAACCATACAGAGTGGTTTCGGAGGAAACGGGACGGCAAGATTTATGCGGCTGAGATCGCGGCTCGTCCACCGGGGCACCCGATCATCCCGCTGCACAACTACGGCTGCGATATGAATCTCTATTACGAATGGAACAACGTCATGATCAACGATCATTTCGATACCGTCTTCAGCCGGAAGTATCATGTGGGATGCGCCTGTCTGCGGGCGCAGGGGAGCGGAGAATATATCCGGCATATCGAGGGGATCGATGTTGTGGAAAAAGAAGTGGGCAAGTTGATCCACGAACAATCTATTCCAGCCATTGGGACGGAGAAAAAAACGAGCTACATCGGAGAAGGCTCTCTGTTTTGTCGAGGAGATGCGTATCAACAAGTATTCGATGCATTACAATTTATTGTAAACACTGTTCGTATTTATTGTTGATACGGACATATTCTAAACCTATCGGAAAATCAACGGAAGGCGCGTTATGGGACGAAAGACACAAAAATGCGAAGAGTGCGGAGGACGAGGCTATCATTCCAAGCCGGGAGATCGTTGTCAGGGGTGCAGCGGTCGCGGATATATCATCATTAGCGACGGAAAATCCAACGAAAGCGGCGGATTTTTTGTCGGATTGATCAAATTGATTATATTTATTATTTCCGCATATTTTTTTTGGGATTTATTTTTGAGGGATTTTATTGCAAAATAAATTTTTGGTAATTCTTCGTGTCCTCAGTGCCTTAGTGGTTATGAATAATGCAGACTAAAAATTTTTTTTTGATCATATTCAGAAAAAAATCATCTAATATTCAGATAATTCACATTCAAAATTTGGGAAATCGAAATAATTAATAGTTGCTGCGATGGGCCTTCAATTCGGACAATAGAGTTGAACGCTCATCGTAAGATTTTTTAAATTTTTTCCATGTTGTTTTTATCATAAAATTCTTTTTAATTGCCTCTTTTGACGCCTCCTACGCGGCGCTGATAGAAAGTCATTTTATTATCCACAAGCATGCGTTTGGATTTTACCAAAATGAATGATGAATGGTTGGTTTATCTACAAGACATATCAAAATCGGGCAAAAATAAAGGGATTGCCAAAACCCGCCGTGGGAAGATGACGATTGATAACATCCTCGAATCGGTCTGCGAAGCAATGGATATGTCGGCTGCGACGCTGGGAATGGTTAAGGGTAATGAATATAGCTTTACCCATATCTTTGACCCGTCGAACAGCGGGATGAAAAAAGGACGCGTCCTTCCCTTGAGCATCACCTTTGCCAAACAGGTTGTGAATCGGGAGTCTCACTTTTATATTGAAGACGCGAGGAAAGATCCGGTTTTCCAGTCACATTTGGAGCTTGCTAAGTGGAAATTCGTTTCTTATGCCGGCGTACCGCTTTTCTCAGAAAAGGGAGGGATCAAAGGTATTTTAAGCGTTTTGTCCCCAGAGCCTCGTCGTCTTTCCGCTTCGGAGCTGAGTTTGATCGGGTTGATTGGTGAGTGGCTGAACGGGATGCTGAGTAAAACAGAGCCGGAACAGAAATCCGAGGTAATCAGTTCCGATCAGTTAAATTCGCTATTGAGGATTGCTAAGATTAGCATCTCTCCGCTGAAGTTGGAAGAGATCGAGACAAGGGCTCTTGAGGAGTTGTTGGAAGTAAGCCACGCGAAATACGGAGCGATCTTGAGTATCGATGAGAATCGCAAGTCTTTTGTCACGCGTCGAGTCGTCGGGGCCTCTCGAACATTTTTGTCTGAAGAGGACGAGCTACAAATTGTCAAGCAGGCACTTGTCCAGAGAAAGCCTGTCATTATCTACGATATTTTCTCCAATCCGTCCACGAACAAAGCATTGCGCGCCCATGCAGGACAATGGGGTTATGCCTCAATGGCTTGCATTCCTTTAATGCAGCATGGGCAAAAAGTTGTCGATATACTGAGCCTCTATTTCCAATTACCTAAGAATTTCAACGAGAATTTTATCAATTTTTTGACTGTGGCTGCCGGCTATCTCTCCTCGGCTATCTCCACTTTCGCTCTTTTGCGAAAATCCAAAATTGAACAGCAGTTGATCGCCTTAGTCAACGAGATCACCAATGCCCTGACTTCCAGCCTAAATTTCAATGAGATTTTTTTGACATTAGTAAACGGTTTGGAAGAGATCGTTTCCTTTGATCACGCCAATATTACCCTGTTAGACAATAAAAAAAGCGAGCTTTCTCTTTTTGCCCTAATCAGTTCGAGAGCCACAAAACTGAAACAAGGATATAAATTCACCCGTGAAAAAGAGCCACTTATTTGGTCTACAATAATGGAGCGGAATATCTCCTCAGTCAGCGATCTCACTCATGTACCGACCGAATTTAACAAAATTTTGATCCAGGAGGGGATGAAATCATCTGTAGCGGTTCCGCTGCTTTACAAGGGCGATCGACTGGGCATTTTTCTCTTAGCCAGCTCGAAACTGAGTAATTTTTCACTTCGGGAAGTCAAAATATTGGAACAGATCGCTTTCCCCATCGCTTCGGCTATCAAGAACGCCAGCCTTTATATCGAGAGCTATCAACAACGGGAAAAACTGAACCGTATTAATCGAGAGCTTCAAATGTTAGATCAGATCAAGCGCGACTTGACTGATATGATAATCCACGACTTACGGAACCCCCTCTCCGGTATCATCGGCTATCTTTCGCTGATCATTCAATATACAAAATTGGACGATCAGCAGGCAGAGTTTATTGATCTCATAAAATTCAATAGCGAGGCAATGCTGAATATGGTCAACACTCTGCTTGATATCACTAAATTGGAAGTGGGACAGATGACGCTGGATCGCCAGCATGTCTTGATAACCGAGTTGATCCACGCGGCTTTTAGTCAAACCCATGGCACGGCTCTTCCAAAAAATGTCTCTCTTCGTTCAAAGGTTGAGGAAAGCGGACTTCAGGTCTATGCCGACTCTCAATTGGTTGTGCGGATTTTGGTCAACCTGGTGAGCAACGCGATCAAATTTGTCCCTGAAGGCGGAAATGTGATGATAGAGGCGATGAGTAAACCGGGAAATGATACGGAGACCGCGATTTTCAAGATTATTGACGACGGAGAGGGCATCCCGGAAGAATATCAAGAAAAAATTTTCGAAAAATTTGAGCAAGTGAATATTCGAAAACGAGGCGATCGCGTATCAACAGGTTTAGGATTGACTTTTTGTAAATTAGCGGTGGAAGCGCACGGCGGTTCTATTCGCGTAGATAGTAAATTGGGGCGAGGAAGCGTATTTATTTTTGAGATACCTTCGAAACCTCAAAAAATATGTAATCAATAAATATTTATAGATTTTTCCCCATAATCGAAATCAGGTTTATATTCTTATTCTACCAGTTCGCGCCAACCGTCGATGTAATATCGGGTCGATTCACCCACGTCCATTAAATATTCGCAGTTATCGATGACACGCTGTGGCGGAAAGGATACTTCATTTTCTAAAAGCACTTTTCCCTCTTCGCTCGCCTCTAAAATCTCTCGATATGCAAAAGAGCCGAGTGGTTGCTTGATGGCACCGGCAATTTTTACCGCATTTGTATCTCTTAAGACAAAATTGATGAATTTATACGCGCCCTCTTTGTTCAGGGAACCGATCGGAATGCACATATTATCAATAAACCGGATTGATCCCTCTTTGGGAACAAAGAAATCGATCTTATCCGCGGAATCTTCGTCAAATTCCTGTGCCACAGAGACGTCTCCGTTCCACAGCATACTGATCCATAGGTCGCCGCTATTCAGGAGATTACCGGGATTCGGAATAAGTTTAATATCGTGATTTTTCAGATCATGCAGAAGGTTGCATGCATTTGCAATCGCAGTAGTTTGCGTGGTATTGATTGAATACCGCTTATATGCCAGTGCCGCGCCAATGGTTGTTCTTGCGTCGCTTAGGAGAGAAATCTTTCCATCAAACATGGAATCCGGCTTAAAAATAAATCCCCAGCTTTTATTGATTTTTTCTTGGCTCACAATATCTTTGCGATAGGCTATTCCCATGACCCCCCACGAATAAGGGATGGAAAATCGGTTGCCGGGATCATACGGAGAACTTTTGAATTGAGGATCGACTTTATCATAATCGATTTTAGTCAAGTCCAACTCTTCCAACAGGTTATCCTCCGGTAAAATCTGCACCACCCGGGCCGCGACAAAAATCAAATCAAACTTGCCGGTTAGCATCTCGTTGGAGATAGCGCAGACCACGCGATATTTCTGCTTTCCTTCCTGCTTGACCACCTCGAACAGATCCTCCATCGCGTTCATGACATGATAATTGACTTGAATTCCGGTTTCATCGGTAAACTCATGCAATGTCTCCGGAGCAAAGTAACTCGGCCAAACCAGAATATTTAGGTTTTTTTTATACTTTTCATCATCCACCTTTGCTGTAAAGTCGATTGGCTTGTAAGGATCGACCTTATCCTGATCATCTTCGCTCGTGACGTCAACTCGTCGGCAATTCACAGAGAAAACAATAGTGCCGATAATGAAATAGGCAAGAAATAGCGTCAAATTTTTCATACTCACTCACCGCCTTGATCCAGTTGATTTGATTGGGCACTATCTGGCTCTGCGGTAGTTTGGATTTCCCTATCCGCGTTGAATAGCACGGGCAGTGCTTGTGAATCCGTTCCCATGATAATAATTTTGGAATTTGGGGATTTTGCCAACTCCAGTGTGGCGTCAATTCCTCTCCATTTTAGGATAGAGGTGCCGGTCAATTCTTGAAATATTTTGACGCCTTCGGCTTCGATACGTCGCCGTTCTCTCTCGCTTCGTTCCCTATCCAAAATATATGAGTACGCTAAATATTTCTGCTCTTCCGACAACTTATCTTTGATCGCTAACTGAATCTCAGTCGGCAACATCAGTTCCTTGATCAATATCGAGTGCATGTAGAGAAATTCAATGGGAACCCGATCGCGGATACCCTCCAACAACTGATTCAGCAATTTCTGCTCTTCCGTGGCATAGAGTTCATCGGGCGTATAGCGTCCTATCACTCCGCGAATAGTAGAAATTACCTCGGGGCGAATGATTTTTTTTACATAATCTGGTCCCACGGTTTTATGAAACAGGGGCAATCCTTGCAATTGGAGCTGAAATCGAGCAGAAAATTTCACGTTGATGACGAGACCGTTGGAGGAGAGAACTTTTATGTTGTCATGAATCTCCTGCACCCGCATGTCATAAATATACATCTTATCGATAGGGAGAATGGCACTCAGCCCTTCCAGATAGACATAGCGCAGGTTCGTCCCTGTGATACGATGCCACAACGCGCCGGCATGACCCGAGTTTATGGAAATAAAGGTATTTTTCCAAAAAAGCGCGGAGAGCACCACGGCAATCGCAATAGGGACAATGATCTTCATCTTGTGATGATGCCAGTGTCTGGCCCAAGGATGGATGCGGACATGGCGCAGTATCTGCGCTTGATAGCGTTCGGTCTTCTCTTGACCAATTTTTGACCGTAGAGAGTCCAGAAAATCTTTTTCAGTGAGAAATTCTCGATCCTCCATGTACTCCAATTTGTCAAGAATATCTTCCGAAATCTCCCCTTGGATCGCTAATTGGTCTAATGCCCGACGGCTGACTTCGTAAATATATCGTTCTTTTTTTTTCTTAGACATGTTCCCATTAATTCTTTCGGTAACGTTACTTTAATAAGATTTTATCTATCTTTTATTAATAATTAAATTATTTTCAATAAGACGTGTATTGATCAGCTTGTACAATGTATTCGATTTTTCCGTATTCCATCTTCATCACGCGATCCGCCACATGGAAATATTTATCGTCATGAGTTATCGCGACAATTGTTTTCCCCTGCTCTTTTAGTTTTACCAGTAACTCCTCGTAGAAATACCGTCTGAACTCAGGGTCTTGTTCAGCCGCCCACTCGTCAAAAATATAGATGGGTTTGTCTTCTAACAGGGCGATCAACAGTGCCAGCCTTTTTCGTTGACCTGTAGATAACTCTAAATTTGTAAACAGGTTATCAACGAATTTTGTCTTAGAATGCAGATCCATTGTTCGGAGAAGTTCGTAAACTTTCCCCTCGTCAATGCCGCTCAAGCCGTACAGTTGGTCAAACAGGTAAAAATCGGAGAAAATCACGGAAAATAGTTCTCGGTATGACTGAACTGCCTCCTTCTTGAGAGTGACGCCATCGACCTGGATATAGCCGCTATCTGGATAATAGAGAGCGGTTAAAATTTTGAAAAAGGTCGATTTTCCGCTGCCGTTCCCGCCGATCACAAACAGAATTTCTCCCTGTTGGATCGTCAGGTCCAATGGTCCCACGGTAAACAGCCGCTGGCTTTCTCGATCGATATAGGAAAATACTACGTCGAGAAATTTAATATCTCGTTTGAAATAGAGTGGAAAGTCCTCAAAATGGTCGACATTAGTTTTATAAGAGTTCATCTCACCTTCCATCCGATAAATATTCTCTACCGCTACGTTAGCTTTGTCTAATACCGGTACCGCGCCCACCACAGAAGATAAGGGACCGACTATAAATAAGATCGCCATAGTAATTTCGGTCAGGGTCCCGCTATAGCTGGGGATCAATCGGGGCAGGATGAACACCACGCCGCCTATCATAATATAAAAAATATATTGGGATAGGAGGTAGTTTCCGTGATATATTTTGTCAGTGCGTATCTTCAGGCTTTTGACCGAAGCGGAAATATCTTTGAGATGTTCGAACAGGTCGTCGCTTCGCTTTCTATTGATCTTGACCTCTTTGAATCCGTCCAAAAGATGCACAATTTTCTGAAAAAAATCTATTTCTCGTTGCGTAAATCGACGGATATAATGAAGCGCCAACTTTCCATTCCGTTGATAAATTATAAGACCCACACTGGTGATCCCGACCACGAGAAAAAAAGCAGGCGCGGACAAATAGGCTATATAGAACGCGATAAAAAGAACTAAGATAGCGGATTGTAAAGACGCGACTAAGATCGATTCTGAGCGAGAAATGGAAGCCAATTCCTGAGTCAATCTCCCGTGGAGTTTGTCTTTTCCGATATGCTCTATGGCCGAAAGGCTGCTCTGCCGAATCTTATCGGTCAAACGGACGCGGATATTATTGATCGCGTTCTCGAAAAGCCGCGTAGACTGGTCAAAGGCATAACGCAGAAAATAGGTGTACAGACCCATTGAAATAATGAAATAGAAGAAATATTTGAGATTGATTTCTTCATAATTTGTTGTCTTTGCCGCAAGCGAGACCGTGGCAAGGATAGCCGAATTTGCCAAACCGGAAATCGCGGCAGCGACAAAAATCCCTTTATAAGGAATTCTTGATTCTTTAATGAGCATGTCAAACAATTTCATATTCATAATCTCATACCTTAGTTTGGTATCAGTCTCGATTGTTTGGATTTTTTTGGAGGCGACGGTTCGTTTTTTTCGGCCATCTCACTTTTTTGCAATAAGATTAAGCTTCCGCACCCGTCGTCAAGTATGATATTTTTGATGTCTTGCATCAATTCTTTTGGAGTGGATTCTCCGTATAGGTTACGAAAAAGTTCGATATTTGCTTCATTTTCTCTATTTAGAGTATGAAAAATCTCCATTCTATTCCTTTTTTCACCCATTAAATTAACGGTTTCGATTTTTACTATATTCTTTTTCGAACTATGAACCAAACGATGAACGGAGATTTTATCGGCTTTCTGATCCCAGGACAAACAAATCAGTGCTTCGATTTTGATCGGAAACTGTTGTATATTCTCGATAACTTTCTTCGTATCAGATTTGATAAGTGCTTCTTTGATATATGTATATGCCGCAGATGCGAACATAATCGAGTCCAGCTCTTTTGTTCCGAGAACTCTACCCAAGATGGCGTAGGTTCGCTTCCCCAGATTAAAAACGCCAAAAAAATCTCCGCTTGGATATTCACTGGCAAGAGATATAGAAAGCTCGATATTATGAAAAACGCCCTCTATGGGTTGTCGAAAAGTCTCATTAAAGTAACATGCCAGGTCGGAAAGAGATCGAAACTGCTCTCCTTCGATAATTGAGCGTTTTGTTTTTGACAACACATCTTCCAAAACGCTGCTCATAGTATTGAATGTGTTGCTCAAGTCGCTCACTTCTTGGATGGACTCGATCTTTATCCGCTGATCGTAGTTCCCGGCTGCGACAACCAAAGCCTCTTCATTAAATTGATGAATCTTACCGGTCAGGATATAGGAGATCAGGATTGACACAAAAGAGCCGAAGAGTATAATGCAAACGGCTACGATAAGATTTTCATAAAGAATACCGCGCGTCTCTTCGATGTACCAGCTCACATCGGAAATGACTCCTAATATTAAGATCGACTTTCCATGGCTATAGACCGACGCGAAGGAAGAAATTATCCGTTTATTTAGAGCTGGTTCGGTCATTTCAGTGGTCAGGATGTTTTTATAACCAGATATCAGCTCAACAAGAACCTGCTTACTTGGTAATAAGAATTGCTGGGCCAGTTCGTCATCCGGAGGAAAGCGAATGACAAAAGCTGGATTATCTGGATCAAATAGAACAAACCGATGGTTTTGATTCCAAATTTGCAGTCTATTGATCGGTTTATGTAACGCGTTCAGAGTCTGTCCGTCATCCGGTTGCTTCAGAAGTCGGTCAATCAGATCCGCATCTATCAACTCAGCCGATGCAGCCGTGAGTGAAGAGACCTCTTCCTTTATCCCCCACAGCAATTCCTGGCGTTGGGTGCTGTAGTTCAATATGCCGGTAGCGATAGCCATTAATATGAATATGGGGAGTATGGTAATAAAGTTTTGTGTGCGTATCTTCATGTTCTATCCCCTATTCCAAAATCTGAAAGAAAATTCTCGGTGAGTAATTTATTGTTTCAGCAAAACCTATAACCAATTCCGGACATTCATACATGATTGTAAAAAAATGTCCCTTATTGATCAGAAGACAGTTCGCTCCTCCCGGCTCGGAAGCGGATAAGGAATGAATAATCGGATGGTCCATCAACAAAGATTCAACGCCAAAGACCTGGGGCACAGGAAATTTTTCTCCATTTTCTGGACCTTCAGCGGTCAACTCCCCATCGATTGTGATATAAAGTTTGGGAAGAATTCTGCCAGCGGAGGTGATCTTCTCGCCAGGCGCGTAGCTTCGATATTTTGTGATTTCCGCTATTAGGATCAATTCCGAATCTCGCAACCGATTAAAGGGCAGGATCCCCTTTAAGGAAAATATTTTCTCAGAAGGCGTCATACTATCTCTCCAGTGGCACACCGCGGTCGCCTGTTATGGGATCACTCGCGGTCATCGCGCAAAATATGCCGCTATTCAAATCTTTTTGGAAGATTGACGTTTTTCCCAATAAGTCCTTTAATATGGAAAAATAACCGTCCGCGCATGTCACCGAAAAACCGGAATCCGGATTCTCGGCTTTCTTTTTGATCTCCAACATCAATGTGAGCAGGTCGTCATACGGCAAGGAAGCGATAATCACCGCATGGTTCTCTTCTAATAAAAAAGTTTCTCGCTCCTGCAAGTCTATAATTTCAGTTTCTCCTAATTTATTGATAACTATAGCTTTGGTTGGCTTTCTGGAAAACGTTTTGATCATATTTTTTTCAGGATAGAACCGACAGAGATAATAAAGGTTATCAGGAAAAATTTTTTTCAGTTCAGCGTTAAACTCGTCCCAATTCGAATATCGATCAGCCAGCCATTCGATGATATTCGCCATGTCATCTTTTAATTTGACCGATTCCATACTCTCTTCCGGCGACTTTCCGTTCCAGAGAATAAACTCATCTTCTCGAATCACCCAACCGATTGCATGATATGAATAGGAAGGGGCAAACGCGTAACCGTGGGCAATTCGATTGGAATCGGGATACTTTTTGGAATCGATCCGTCGCGCCATGAGTCGCCTCAATTCCTGATCTCTTCGCCGATGCTCCAACTGCAGGTTGGATTCGCTCAATTCCGTAATAATCATTTCTAACGCTTCACTCATCTCGTTGAATGTACCGGAGAGAATCTCCATCTCGAACGGTGTGTTTATATTGACTTTATGGCCGTATTTACCTCCGGCAACTGAAAGAGCCATCTCTTTTAATTCTCTGAGCGGCTTGACTATCTGCTGCGTAATTCTCATTGAGACAAAAATGCCGACCGCCAAAAGCCCTGTGCCGATTAAAAAGACTTTTAGCAACGCTTTTCCTCGTTTTTCCTTGATTATCGAAATATCCACGTCCGCGCCTGCAATCGCTACCACGTCGTCGTTGTCGTCAAAAATGGGGATGTACGCAGACTTAAGCAGCCCCCATTCCTCCCACGGCTGAATATCCGAGATAAACACTTTTCCCTGAAACCAGGAATTCTTGGTATTCTCGTCCGGCTCGTCCGGGTCTGTCCACCCCACCCAGCCATGAAACTCGTTTTGCGTGGCGTCCAACACATAGCTCAGCCGCCTTGCCCGATCCCGAAGAACGCATGTGTACAGATAGGTCAAATCTCTCTTTTCCATGATGCGAATCATGGGATCTGCGTAGCGTTTGTATAAGATTTTTTCTTTTTCAGGGATGATCTGAACGGCCATCGGTTTGGTCAGCGCGGTCTCGGGATCAATCTCAATCCAGTCAAGAGTGCCGCTGCCATAGAGTTTTTTTTTATTTTCATCGTAAGCCAGTCCAAATACGCCAAACTTCAGCGGTCTATTTTCTTGTCCAGTTATCTCATCCTTTTGGCGCAAATTTCCGATAAGTTTCCCCGCGCCGGTATGGATATTGATCTTTAGCAATTGGTTCGAGTGGGTGTCGATCCCGTACAAGCGACGGTTCTTGTTGTCAAAAGCCAGACCGCGTACAGCCGAAAATTCGTCGCCGAGATAGCCGATAACCTCGCCGACTCCAGTTTTCGGGTCGATTTTGATTAAGTTTTCATTATTGCTGTATAGTACGCGGTGATCGCTGTCATAAGCCAAACCATAACATTCGTAGCCTGTCTCGCCGATTACAACGCCTTGACCGTCGCCGTCTCTGGGATTGATACTGACCAACTCGCCGCTCACCTCGTCCACTGTGTATAAGACGCCCGCCTGATCGTCATACGCCAGGTCTCCGGAAAACTGGACGCCATGCGGTCCCACGGTTCGAATATTTCCTCCTCGCTGACGGATTTTTATCACATAATCCTCTAACGCATAATTCGCATAGATTAGACCGAGTTTTTGATTATAAGCCATGCCTCGGGTTTGCTTGATTTTCAGCAAATCTTTATGATTATTTCCGTCGATAAAACTTGCGACTGCCGTGCTGACCGAGTATAGCTTCCGATCAAAACCGTCCAATATTCTTTTATTAAGATTGGAATAGACCAGCTTACCGGTCGATAGAGAGATAAGAATCAGCGAAGGGAGCAATATCAGAAAGATGACCGTACTGACGCGTAGATTAATTCTGGAACTCATGACATCATCAACCTATTTTTAAGGAATTTAATCGCAATACGTGGATTCAATTTGGCATAAAACAGAATTTGCTCTTTTGGGATGATCAAAAGATCTGCGCCTTGAGAAATAGCCGCCCTATCCCATTCTTGGTTTCCAAAGAGACACCATTCCCCGAAAATATCGCAATCCTGCATAACGGTCTCTTCTGGTTTCAACAAGACCTTTCCTTTAATAATGCAGTAGAGGTTATCCGCCTGATCCCCCGGTTGATAAATCGTCCTTCCGGATTCGTAATGAGCCTGATAAACATTTTTTATCAATAAGGATAGCTCTTCCATACTAAATGCGTGGAAAAAAGAACTTTGAGACAGCAGACTTATCCGCTGGACAATATTTAGCGTGACCCTTCCTTTGTTTTCATTTTTATCCCGTTCTGATAATAATGAAATCACAGTGTCTCGAAAAACCGTGTCTTTTATCTCCCGTAGACGATTTCGAAATATATCGACAGATTCGGCTTTATTTAGTTCCCACAGTGCTTCCGCGGCAATTGTTGAATCCAGAGAAAATTTGCTGTTGATGAACATATGTACGACGTTTTCCGGTCGGACATCTTTGACGTCGAAGTTTTGTCGATAAAAACTCACCTTTTCGTCGAGACTACGGGAATCCACAAGCGGCAACAATATTTTGAACATATCCTGGCTGATACCCTGCTCCACTGCTTCGATGGCATTTGCTCGGATTTTGGGATTGTTTGAGCGCAAAGAGGAACTCATCAGTTCAAAGTCGGGCATCCGTCCACCAATCGTGAACAGCTCCAAGCAGAATTCAAGAATCCGAATGTGGATGTCCATCAATAGACCCGATAAAACGAACAGTCCTGGTGTATTTTTTTCATTTTTCAACACTTGATAGGAATACAATAAGTAGTAGGCTCCTCGGATAGCCCGATGGATGATTTCAGAAAAAAAAGTGTCAAATTGTGGAAAAGAGAGCTTAGAGAGCGCGCGTCCCGCCAATGAACGGGCATACGTGGAATATTGGGAGGATCGATAAATTTTCACCATAGTCGGCACGCTTTTTAATCCTATACTTAAGATCAACTTCTCCGTGATTCGTCGTTGATAGGGACTGAAGGTATCGCTCATATCCAGCAAGGGTACGATACAACTCGAATCTTGTATCTTCTCCAGAGCCTTTCCAGCGACAATGCGATCTTCTTCTCCTGATACCGCGATTGTCTGGAGTATGCCCGGTATGAGTCGTCCGGAATTTGGCGTGACGAGATTCCGAATCGAAAGCAGTGCTTCCCTTCTGATCTCTGGGTCAGGGTCTTTCAAAAAATCCACCAGAAAGTGCGCGTATCGCTCTTGCTTGATCTTGCCAATTACATGAATTGCCACCTTCTTTTCCTCAGCTACCCCTTTTAAAAGCTTAGTTATAGTCCCCATCGCTTCATAGCCGTCGCAAATATCCCAGCTATTCCAAAAAATGATAGCCATAGCACCTTTATCTCGCGCATGATCTGAATCTAACAACATTTTGATGCGATTCGGCTGTAAGAGTCCAAGACCTCCCAATAATTCGATCAATTGACTGTTGAGGGTAATATCGCGACTTTCGAACCAAAGGAGCAATTCTCGAATTATCTCGGTATCGCTCTCTGCTAACACGTTTTCCAACAGGGGCTTCATCGCAATCCATTTTTTTTCAGAAGGGTTTTCTAAATATCTTAGCAATGTTTTAATTGCTTGGTTTTTATCCTTCAATATTAATAAATGAATCGCTATAGCGGCAATCTCGGTTTGATCTGGCGACCTGAAAGCGCCAATCTGCTTGATTTTTTCAATATCCAAATCCCGAACCGCCTCTTTTTCCGGTTTAGAAAAATCGAGCCATTCTTTTCGGAGATTGGTCACCATTGCATTCAGGTAGTCGTTGCGTAGCAGAAAAGTAACCAACACATGAGCAATGGAGACTGACAACGCGGTCAGAGCAATCCGTTGCGGCGACATTTCTGGAGCTTTGATCAGAAGGAACAAACCAGCGCACGCGGTTGCCGTAGGATCGCATAAATTCTCGGTAAAAGTGCGCACCTTTGTTTTTATGTTTGAAGGTACGCCGTTAAAGACAAAATTCCAGTTGTTTAAATCCAGCGAGATGAAAATACCTTGATATGCAAAAAATCCAAATATCGCTGAATTGAATCCGTAATCATATAGAAAAAAGAGAAATGTAAATAGATAGGCAAACGGCTGAATAAATGTCATATTACGGACGCCGAAAAAAGAAACCATCCGATTGAATAGAAAAAAGTTCACTATCAGATTAAAACCGTTTGCCGCGGCGAATAATTGACCGAAAAGCGAAGCCAACTTTTCCATGTCGCCGTAGCCTGAGAACACTTCCAAATATTGAAATTCGCAGACAGTAGCAAGGAAACTCGTGCCAAACATGACCAGATTGATTAGCAGCACATAGCGAATGTTTTTTATTGCTTTCAACACGACGGTTGATTCTTCAATAAAGCCGCCTTCCTCATCATCATCATCAAAACTATCAATCTCCTTGGTTTTCTTTTTGACATAAATCAGCATGGGGATGGTCAGAAGAGCGAGCGCGCTCCAGACTAAAAAGAGAAACTCCGCGGTGATGATCCGGGTGAGAATGCTGACCATAGACCCTCCGACCATTGCGCCCATGGATAAACCGCCGTTGAAAAGCGGATATAACCGTTTCGCGTCTAATATGTCGAAGTAGTTGTCAATAAAAGTCCAATAGATCGTATAAAGTCCAATGAGCCATAAAAATGTGTAGAGCTTTGCCACGTAAAAAATGAGTTTGGAAGATCCTGACTGACCTTGAATCGCCACGAAAAAATAGAGCGTGCCGCCGCCGATTACAAGCAGTGCCAAAATCGCTAAAAAGACTCGATAAATTCCATAGCGACTCACCATATAGTTATTTATTGGCGTGTAAACCAACATCATAAAGGGCATAATCAAATAAATGATGGGGAGTTTTTCCGGTCCAACCCGGATCAAAAATAGGGTATCGGTCAAACTCAGACCGATTGCGACTCCCGCCTGAATCAGAGCTCCCAGTATCACAAATAGAAGAACCTTAACCTCTTCTCCTTTATGAATTTTGAAAACTTTCCTAAAGATTTCGCCCATAATTTTCGCCCCGAATTTCGTCCTGTGGTATTTTTAACAAATAGCAAATAAGAATAGTTATTAAATAAAGATATATTCAGTAAAATGCCCTCTCATACAGTGGTTCGAGCTTAACGCGGCTCCATAACTTCCCGCGTTCAAGAATGCCAGATAATCGCCTTCTCTGACTTCAGGCAGCCGAACATTTTCTGCGAATATATCCAGTCCTTCGTTGATGTTTCCGGCAATCGTATAATTTCGATAACTCTCTGTCGATTCTTCACTTGGGTTAGACCGACGTTTGATCGGCGCGATGATCAACGGCAGTTTGTAATACGCGGGTTCATTATGAATATTAAATCCGCCGTCTACGCCGATAAACAATACATCTCTTTTCTTCTCCACCATCCCGACCTGTAGCGTCATCACTCCGGAATCCCGCACCAGAAAGTCGCCGGGTTCGACTATGACCCGGAAGGGATAGGAACCGAGCTTTTCAGATATCACCGCGGCCCATGCATCCAAATCCAACGGATGATCCGCCTCGACTAACGGTGTGCCGAGACCGCCGCCGATATTGACATAATCTATATCCGGGCATTTTTCCAGAAACCAATTGAATTGGTCAAAAATCCGCTCCAAAGTTGGTAGTTGGGGCGTGAGGTACCCAGACCCGCTATGAAAATGCAATCCTTGGACGACCATACCTTCTCTGCGCGCTACTTCCAGAGCTTCTTCGAACCGATCTTGATAAATGCCAAATTTAGTCGTTTTTTTTCCGGCATAATACAACATCTGGTTATAGCCGATACCCACGCCCACATTGACACGAATGCCGATATTCCGACCCGGACAAACTTTTGCCAACATCCGAATCGCGCGGATCGAGCCGCAATTGATCACGATTTTCGGGTATCTTTTTAATATCTCCAAGTCCCGATCAGAAATCGATACGCCAGTAAAGGAAATATCCTCCTCCCGAAAATCGAGCTGAAGTGCCTGAAGCGTCTCTCCGGGGGAGCAGACATCCATGCCGCATAAGCCAAATATTTTTATTGCAGTAAGAAGAGGGATAGATCGATTTGCTTTCATTGCATACAATATTTTATACGATATGCCCTGATTCGAGAGTGCTTTGTGTAAAGACTCCAGTTTTTCTTTGACTCGCTTGGCACTGTACATAAAAAAGGGCGTGTCCGTGACAACGGCGTGGCGAAACAGATTTCGACCGTCATAAAAAAGAATATTATCGCGATAATGAAGATCATCCCTCTCCCACCAGAGTCGCTTTCGTAAAGAAGAATTTTCCATTTCAAAGCTCAAGTTGAGTATCCTACGATAAGATGAGAAAAATTATTCCACTAAGGCTTGGTCGCAGTCAAGAACATCATCCCGTGATACCCGTGACCCTCTTCCGCTGGCATAGTATTGATTTGAATATCGACATACTTCATGTGAGCCAAGTATCTGCCCATCTTTTCTTCATCGACCGGAAGAACCGGAAAATTTAGGTCCCCGATATTGTAATAATGCGCGTTCTTGACCAAAGACATTATCAGAGTTCCACCGCGTCGAAGCAGCCCTGTCACGTTTTCCAGAACCTGCAAAAATACGGACTCTTTATCCGTAACGCTTTCGAGGCAAAAATTGGAGGCGATTATGTCAAAATTTTGCATCCTCAGCGGATCAAGGGGATTATCAAGAAGCACGTTACAAGGAATGACGCGTTTGATTTTTCGACGAAGTCGCTCTTTCATTTCCTTTATTGTCAGGGTAGAATCCTTTTTTCTCTCCAATTCCCACACAAATCGAAAAAAGATATCCCAGTTAAATGCGCCGTTCTTGTTTTCAACCCAATTCTCCACTTCCTTCCGGTTGACGTCCAGAAACTCGGAGAATGTGATGTGCCGCACTTTTGCACCCGCGCTTATTAGTTGATAAATTGTAGGTCCCCCCCCGATTTCGAGATATTCGGGAATCTCTTTATCAAATTTTTCAAACGCGCCGTGAAAGTGGGTGAGAAGATATTCGTTTCCATTATAAATAGTCGAATAATATTCACGAAGATAGCCAATTTGCGAAAATTGACTGAGATCATACGTAACTTCCATCTTAAAATTCTAATCCCCATGCCTTCTTAAGGCAATAAAAATTGTTGGACTCATAGATGCTACTACCATGAATCGTAAATTTTGACTTAATTTAGAAATGAACGCCTAGAACAATATTGCTCTCTTCAAGATCAGGATTCCATATCCAGGAGGCAGAAATCGGAAGAGAAAATTTGTCACTGATCTCAATATTTTTTCTTGCAGTTAAGCCGACATTGGTTATCGTCGCCTCTTTTGTGCCGTACGTACCGCTACCGTACCATGACGTGCTTTCGCCCAACGATCCGCCGATGTGCATATATAACCCCACGCCATTAACGTCAAGAGAATAACCTAACTCAGCATAAGCGGAATTATCCTCGTCGTTGTATACATTCATGGCGAACAACAGATGAAACAAGCCGGAATATTCGAATGCCGCCTCGATAGTATGCCCTCCGTAACCGTCGCCGTCCACGAAAGTTGGGTCTGTGTCTTCCTTAAAATCAGCGAAACTTCCGCCTAACTTCCCGTAATAAATATCGAGTAACGTCATAGTGACGGAATTGCTCTTATTTAAAGAGTGGGTGTAACTGATAGAAAAATCATTTTCTTCTGTGCCGATGTTCGGATCCAAGGCATAAGCTCCCCAGACGCCGGCTGTAAATCCACCAGTCGTATAACTTGCCCACGGATGAAAATGCGCGGCGTTTCCTTGATTAATTCCGCGCCATAGATAGCGACTCATCAAGTCTGCTCCGACGTCTAATTGTGCGTAAACAGACGAGCTAAATAAAACTACAATTGCTAAAATCGCAAAAAAAACAATCTTCTTCATCAACCATTCCTTTTCTTTAAATAAGTTAAGACAGCTAAAATAATTAAGACAACCCAAATTTAAATTTTAAAAAACGTGTTCAAACCGATAACTTCGATAACGATAGTGCGCTTAAAGATCATTTTACCTCTGATTTTACATGAATTTGCTCAAGCTAAAAATTTAGATTGCATTAAAATAGATAAAGGTCATATATTTTGCAATGAATTTCATTAAAAATCTAGGTAAGTATAGCGATTTTTCAGGAAAATTTGGATTTAATATAAAAATATTTTTTTTTAATTTTTAAAAAAGGCGGCTTGATATATGAGATTTATTGCAGATTTACATATCCATTCTCATTTTTCAAGGGCGACCGGAAAAAATCTGAATCCGGAGCAGCTTGATTATCGAGCAAGATTAAAAGGGGTGACCGTTGTCGGCTCGGGAGATTTTACGCATCCCGGTTGGCTGAGCGAGCTGAAGGAGAAATTGGAGCCAGCTGGGCCGGGTCTGTATGCGTTAAAATCGGATTATAGACAGGAAACCGGTATCCCGGCTTTTGCCGCTTCCCGCTGTCCTGTTCGATTTTTGCTGACTGCGGAGATCAGTTGTATCTATAAAAAAAGGGACAAAGTTCGCAAGGCGCACCACCTCCTTTTTGCGCCAGATTTTGCCGCTGCTGAGAGATTTCAATCCAAATTGTCCCGTCGGGAGTTCAACATCGCTTCCGACGGACGACCGATTTTGGGAATGGATTCCCGAGACCTTCTGGATATGACGCTCACGATATCGGATCGCGCGCTTTTTATCCCGGCTCATATCTGGACGCCCTGGTTCTCCGTCCTTGGCTCTAAGTCGGGATTTGACAGCATAAGAGAGTGCTTTGAAGATCTGGCGGATCACATCTACGCTGTGGAAACCGGGCTCTCCACAGATCCGCCCATGCACTGGATGTGCAGTTTTTTAGACCCGTACACGTTGATCTCCAACTCGGACGCGCATTCGCCGGAAAAGTTGGGACGCAACGCCAATATTTTCCAAACCGATCTGGATTACGACGCGATTGTCTCCGCGATCAAAACCGGTGATCCGAACCGCTTCGGTGGCACCATCGATCTCTTCCCGCAAGAGGGGAAATATCACTACGACGGGCATCGAAAGTGCGGTATCTGCTGGGACCCGGTCGAGACGCTTCGGCATGATGAGATTTGTCCCGCTTGCGGCAAGCCGGTCACTGTCGGCGTGATGAACCGTATTGCGCAGTTGTCGGATCGCCCTCATAAAAAAGAGCGCGCAAACCGATTGCCTTTTCGCTCTATTATAACCCTGAAGGATATTTTATCCGAGATTCTCGGAGTCGGTCCCACGAGCAAAAGGGTGGACAGAGCATACCATGTTCTGCTGCAGAAACTGGGATCGGAACTTTCCATTTTGTTGGATATCTCTCTTGACGAAATCAAAAGAAAGGGTGGGGAAATCCTCGCGGAAGCCGTGACCCGGATGCGAGAACGTCAGGTTTACGTCAGGGAAGGATTCGACGGAGAATTTGGAAAAATTCAGGTGTTCCGACCCGGAGAATCGCGCGATAAGAGGCGATACAATCCGCTTGAATTCGCTTCTGGATCATTGTTCAAGGCGCGCGCCGCAGCGAATCATCCACACGGTCATGAAACTTTCCAGAAACGCGCTCCAAAACGGAAATTTCTCAATTTTTCTCTGGATGAATACAGACGGCTAAAGGGCGGATTGTCAAAATTAGAAGAGAATCTGGAGGTCTATAAGACCGAATATCACCCCAATACTGACCAGCGGCGATCAATCGATCAAAGGGAGGGGTCCGCATTGATTTTGGCTGGACCCGGAACCGGTAAAACCTATCTTTTGACGAGACGCATAGCCAGCTTGATCCAGTCGGGACACGCGATCCCAGAACAAATTTTGGCCATCACATTTACCAACAAAGCCGCTGACGCGCTACAGCGACGGCTTATTCCTTTGCTCGACGAGTCCAGGCCCAGACCTATGGTCGGCACCTTCCACCGCTTTGGTCTTTCCCTCTTGCGAGCGAATTCCGAGAGAGCGGGACGATCCAAAGACGCGGCTGTGATTGATCAGGGCGACACACATTGGTTGCTGCGGTATCGTCTTGACAAGAGCGATCGGGAGGCAACGCGAGCGAGTCGATGGATCCGTAGCACCAAACAGCGGCTTTTGGCTGCGAACCAAATCGACGACCCGGATCAGGCAAGCCTTTTTGATCGATACGAGCGATTGTTGGCCGAGCTGAATCTTTATGATTTCGACGATCTGATCTATCATCCGGCTCTTATGCTCGCCTCTTCTCCCGAACTTTTGCGGCAATATCGAGAAAAATATCAATGGATTTTGGTCGATGAATATCAAGACGTCAATTATGCCCAGTATCAATTGATCCGCTTGTTGACCCCGGGTGAAAATCCCAATCTGACCACGATCGGCGATCCAAATCAGGCTATCTATGGTTTTCGTGGAGCCGATCCTGCGTTTATCCATCGCTTTATGACCGATTATCCCGAAGCCGTCCGGTACGGACTCCATCAGAGCTACCGCTGTTCCGACCGCATACTCAGGGGGTCTCGAAGTGTGTTGCAGAAAGATGGGGGTCACGAAAATACGCAAGAGTTGAAGGGGATGACGACCGGTCCGAGAATCCGTATGGTCCCGCATAAGACCGACAAAAGCGAGGCTGAGTTTGTCGCACGGGAGATTGAGCGCATGATCGGAGGAGTGGGTTTTTTCTCACTGGATAGCGGCGTCAGTTCCGGGGAGTCGGAGGACGGAATCGAGAGCTTTTCCGATTTTGCGATTCTCTGTCGAACCCATCATCAGATAGACCCTGTGACAAAAGCCCTGCGCGATCACAACATTCCTTATCAGGCGATTGGCAGTGATCCTTTTTTCCGTCAAGAACCAATAAAATCGGTGATCGACATGCTGAGATTTTCGTATGATCCGAGCCAAAAATTCCTGCGGGATCGGCTCCGGCAACAGTTAAGCCCTTTCCAGATGGAGCGACTCCTGGACATGAAAGACGCCTCTTTGCTCGTTTGGATAAAGCGAATCATAGATCAAATTTTTTCGGAAACACAAGCCAAAAAACCGATTCCGTTCAGCAATCTTTTGCAGTTATGCCGAGATTATGATGATGATGATGATAAGAATATCTCCGGCTTTATCGACTTGATTGCTTTTGGTTCTGGCGTTGATCTGTACCAACCCAGAGCCGAGCGGGTCAGCGTGATGACACTTCACGCCTCAAAAGGTTTGGAATTTTCCGCGGTTTTTATAATCGGCTGCGAGGAGGGTTTGATCCCATATTCTCTTTTTAAAAAATTTGAAAAAGAAAATGCGCATAAAAATGAGGAGCAGAGATTGTTATATGTCGGCATGACCCGCGCCAGGCAATTTTTATATTTATCTCACTGTGAAAAAAGAATGATTCACGGACGAGAATATCATCTTTCTCGAAGCTCTTTCTTAGATCAAATTGGAGAGAATTTGGTTGAAAATCGGACGATAAACCTTCCCAAAAAAGAGCAAAATAGAAGCAAGCAATTGCCGTTAAAATTTTGAAAAAGTTGATCGGTTTCAACCTGATTTTCGAAAAAGTTCTGTACACCGAAAAGTGGGCATTTGCACGCGCCTCTTGGAATTATTCGTCAATAGAATTTCCACAAGAATTTACTTGAAGTGGTTTTTATAACTATTTTTTTTGTTTTGATATGACATAATACTTCTTAAAGTAATTTCTTAAGAAAATCCGCTTATGATTTAACAAGAAAGCAATTAACCCATCAGTCATTTATATTTCGTTTTATTTTATAGCACTTTTTAGTCGAAAAGCAATGAAAGAAAATTCTTTAATTTTAAGCGAACGGTAAGACTTAAGGTCATTCTTGAAGTGAATCAAATTTTTGCTTGACAAAGCAAGCAGTTAGCTATAAAATGTCTTATCAAGTGGAAGAATATCGATAATTCTCCCACTATGAGGGATATTTGAGGAAAAAAGATAGAGGAGAGGGCGTTCCGGCGAGGAATATATGGCTATGATAGAAAACGGCTTCCACCAGCCGGTATTGGTGGACAAAGTAATCGAATTCCTGAACCTCGAGACTGGCAAGGTGTACATGGACGCCACGGTCGGAGGAGGAGGACATGCCGGGGCGATTCTGTCTGAGTGCGGTCCGTTTGGCGAAGTGATCTGCATCGATCGGGATCCCCACGCTATTGAGGCGGCGAGAAAATGGCTGACCCGCTTTCCGGAAAGCCGCTATCAGTTAATTCAACGGAACTTTTCTCATCTCACCGAAGTTCTTTCTGAACTTCAGACCCCCCGCGTGGACGGAGTGCTTTTTGATCTCGGAGTCTCGTCGTTTCAAATTAATGAGGCCGAAAGAGGTTTCTCTTTTGACAACGACGGCGCGCCTCTGGATATGCGAATGAGCCCATCAATCGAAGTAACCGCCCGAGACTTAGTTAACGATTCGGGAACCAGCGAGCTTGCCCACATTTTTCGTAAATACGGTGAAGAAAACCATTCATATAAAATCGCCCGAGCTATTGAACAGGCTCGGAAGACACGCCCTATCGAGACAAGCGGAGACCTTATCAAAGTGATCGAGCGGGTGACAAGTGGAACCGATATTGTTAAAACAAAAGCGCGGATATTCCAAGCGTTGCGTATCCAAGTCAATAACGAACTGGACGCGCTGAAAGTCGCGCTGAAACAAGCGGTTGATTGTTTAAATCCCGGCGGACGGATAGTCGTTATCTCTTATCACTCTTTGGAGGATCGGATTGTGAAAAATTTCTTCAGAGATATGGAGAGAGGCTGCACCTGTCCGCCGGATTTTCCTTATTGCGTCTGCAACGGAACTCAGAAATTGTCGATTTTGACGCGCAAATTAGTTCGTCCCGCCGCGAAAGAGATCAAACAGAATTCACGATCGCGTAGCGCAAAACTGAGAGCCGCGAAACGAATCTGACGGAAAAAAAAACGGAGTTGTCACATGTCAAAGGTATATTATTCATCAATGCGGGAACGCCCTCTGGAAATGGAGGAAGAAAGAACGCCGCAAAGTGGAGTCGCAGTTTATGGCTATCTCATTCTATTATTTAGTATAGCCATTCTGTTGATCACCTATATCTGGGAATACCATCAGGTTATGGATATATCGGATCAGATCCGTCAATCCGGTATACAAACGACCCGTTTACAGGAAATGAATCACACAATGATCGTTGAGATCGCGGGGCTTTCCACTCGTAGCCGCGTCCAACGCATGGCTTCCCAAGGATCAAACCTTGCCTATCCACAACCGGAATATGTGATCTGGAGCCAAAATTCTCGCGACCGATTCAGAGATTTTGACAACAAGAGCGGCTCTTTCCTGGCAGGCGCGGGGGATTGGCTGACTCAATTCTTGTCAACTCGCTCTGTCGAAGCCAATAGCGAAAATAAATAATTAACTCGTTGCCTATTTATATGATGCGTCCTGTGACACAAAGATTTCATGCTCGATTACAACTTCTTGCTTTTATCAGCGTTTTTTGCTGGGCGATTTTGGCCTTTCGGCTCGGAATAATCCAAATCGCTCGCGCGAATTATTATCAAGAGTTGGGCGCAAAAATGTCGGAAGAAAAGATCGAGCTTAAACCCCAACGAGGGAATATCTTTGACCGGAACGGCATCCTTCTGGCAACCGATGTGGACGCGGAGTCTTTTTTTGCCGTCCCAGATCAAGTCGATGATCCAGAACATATCGCACACGCGTTTTCGCTGTTTTGTAACGAAGATTACGACCGGATTATCGCCAATCTGAATAAACCGACTCAGTTCGTCTGGCTCTCCCGCCGCGTCGAAAAAGGAATTGCGAGCGAAATTCGACGCAAAAAGCTCAAGGGCGTTCACTCCATTACCGACACAAAACGATACTATCCTCACAACGAAGTAGCGGCTCACATTTTAGGCTTTGTCGGCGATGACGGCGACGGGCTGGAAGGTATTGAGAAGCAATTCAACACCGAGCTTTCCGGCCAATCCGGATGGACCATACTCCTCAAAGACGCACGAGGCAAAGACCGCTCCTTTCCCGATTCACCGCCGAAAAAGCCGATGGATGGACAAAATCTCTTTTTGACCATCGATGTTCATTATCAGGAAATCGTGGAGCAGGAGCTTCGTCGGGTGACGATGGAGCAGGAAGCCGAGGGAGGTATGTTTGTCTTAATGGACCCGAGGACCGGGGAAATCCTTGCCTCTGCGGTGCAGCCTACTTTTGATCTTAACAACGCGCATCAGACCGATGTAGCGGTTCGACGCAATCGGGTCGTGACCGACTCTTATGAACCCGGGTCTACCTTTAAATTTCTCACAGCGGCAATCGCCTTAGAGGAACAGGTGATGGAGCCAAACGCAGCCATCTACTGCGAGCAAGGGAGCTTTGATCTCGGCGTCCATGAATTCCATGACGCAACCAAATATGGCTGGCTGACTTTTACACAAGTGATCGAAAAATCGAGCAATGTCGGGGTCTATAAGATTGCCAAAAAAATTGGCTCCCCGATGATTTATGAATACGCCCTGAAATTCGGATTCGGATGCGAGACCGGCAGTGGATTAACCGGCGAAACCCGAGGCACGCTACGCCCTCCATCCCAATGGTCGTCACTGTCAATCATGGCGATTCCGATCGGTCAGGAGGTCTCTGTCACAGTGCTGCAACAGGTGACAAGTTTTTCCGTGATCGCCAATCACGGGGTGCTGTTGGAACCGCAGATTTTGTATAAAACCGAGGATCAGAACGGACGGGTGGTTCAACAGGCAAAGCCAAAGGTAATTCGTCAGGTGATCTCTCAGCGAACAGCCGATATTCTTACTGGAATACTGACTGGCGTGGTCAAGAGAGGGACAGGAACTTCCGCTCAAATACCTGGAATTGAAATCGCCGGAAAAACCGGTACTGCGCAGAAAAAAATGCCCGGTATTCAAGGATACGCTCCCAATACTTATGTTGCCTCATTTCTCAGTTTTTTCCCGGCAGACGCGCCAAAATTGACCGCAATTGCCGTGATCGACGAGCCGAAAAAGCAGAGCTATGGAGGGGATGTCGCCGCGCCGCTTTTCAAAGCTGTAGCCCAAAGACTTATATCGACGTATGACATCCTTCCAAATTATATCCATACCGACGAGATTACGACTCAAAACTTCCCGCTGGTCATCTCGCGGGAAGGAGACGGTCATACGATTGTGACAAAAGACTGGCGTGGGATGGCATTGACAGCGGCTCGGACGGATATTCGCTTAATGGGACTCTTTACAGAGACCATCGGCGATAAAACGGAACGGGTGTGGAGCCAGTTTCCAGACCCTGGGACATTAGTTCATCACGGTGATATGATCCGATTAACGATTGACCCCCCCCCCTCCCAAGGGGAGGTCGATATGCCGAAAGTGGTCGGGAAGTCCCTGCGAGAAGCAAAGCGTATTTTGGACAAGCATCTGTTGGAAGTCACTTATGTCGGGGGGGGAATTGTGGTCGATCAGATGCCGGTGGCTGGCACAAAAACGTTGCCGGGTGAACAGTGTCACATTGTGGCGAGATATTGAATTAAAAAATCAAGAATTATTGCGTAATCTGCGGATAAACTGACATGAGATTGGATAAATTATTAGACAAAGTCGCGGTTGAGGAGATTCGAGGAACAGAGAATGCTGATATTGCTATGTTGGCATACCATTCGGGTCAGATAGAACACGGCGGTCTTTTCGTCGCGATTCGTGGATTCCAGACAGACGGTCGTCGCTATATCCCCCAGGCGATTGCTCGCGGCGCGGCGGCAATTGTCGCCGATGGACCTGTCCATGTTCCGTCGGATGCAATCGTGATCCGAGTCAAGGAAAGCCGCCGAGCATTGGCTCGACTTGCGGCAAATTGGTATGGATATCTCAACAAAAATCAGCCGAATACGCCGCGATTGTTTGGCGTGACGGGCACTAACGGAAAAACGACCACCACATGGATGATCCGGTCGATCCTAAATCACGCGGGACGCCGAACTGGATTGATCGGGACAACTGGATATTTTGTCCTTGATCGGAAAATTGACGCGCCGCACACCACGCCAGAATCTTTAGACCTCTATGAACTATTGGCGTTGATGAGGGAAGAAAGAGTTCAAGACGTTGTCATAGAAGTTTCCTCGCACGCGCTCAAGTTACATCGGGTCGATTGCCTCCAATTTGACAGCGCGATTCTGACGGGAATCGGACGAGATCATCTGGACTTTCATCCCGATTTTGAGGACTATATTCGATCTAAACTGACGCTCTTTGACAAACTGAAGACCAATAGCCCAGGGGTCGTTAATCGTAAACTTATCGACCGATTCGACGAGATAAGAGACCGTCCAATTTTCGATTTTGGACAAGATGAAAACGCACAAATTTGGGCGGATCGGCTCACTTTGACCGCGGACGGCTCATTATTTGATCTGATCCTGCCGGGAGAAAAACCGATGCGAATTCATCTCCCCTTACCGGGGCGATTTAATGTGGACAATTGCCTTGCCGCAGCCGCGTCATGCCGCCTCGCCGGTGTCTCGATGGAAGAAGTTCGACAGGGTTTGGAACAGATGCGGCCTGTACCGGGACGTTTTGAGCGGGTGATCAGTTCTCGCCTCGCGCATGTCATTGTGGATTATGCGCACACTCCCGACGCTTTGGAAAATGCGCTCCAAACAGCGTGTGAGATCACGGAAGGATCGGTCTGGGTCGTGTTCGGCGCGGGCGGAGATCGTGATAAAGGCAAACGCTGGGAGATGGGGAAAGCCGCTGCAAAATTTGCCGACCGGATTATTCTCACCACAGACAATCCCCGTTCGGAAGAGCCTATGAAGATTGTGCAAGATATTCAAGCGGGTATTCCAACATCTGCCGCGTGTGAGACAATACTCGACCGTAAGGACGCGATTGAATTCGCGTTACAGCGGTCTGAAGCAGGCGATACCGTCCTGATCGCGGGGAAGGGGCATGAGTCTTATCAGGAGATCCACGGCGTGCGCCGTCCTTTTTCCGATCAAAAAATCGCGCAAGCCGTAAGGTGAAATCACCATGACGCCATTATTGGAGATAGATTCTTGATTCATGCAACAATTGGGCAGATGGTGAAGTGGTGCAGCGGTACTGTCATTCACGGCGAGGCTGATCAAAATCCAACAGGCGTCTCAATTGATAGCAGGACGATCCGACCGGGCGAGTTGTTTGTCGCATTGCAGGGAACGGGAAGCGACGGTCATCTATTTGTCGAGGACGCTATGAGGAAAGGCGCATGCGCCGCGTTGATCTCCTCGAAATGGGCGGATGATTTAGATGGAAAGGAATTCCCGTCTGCACTGCTCATGTCTGACGATCCATTGATCGCGTTGCAAGAAATTGCTCGCTATTACCGCAAGCTCTTCGATATACCCTGCGTCGCTGTCACGGGTTCAAATGGGAAAACGACTTCGAAAGATCTCATCGCCCATGTTTTTTCTGAGGAAAAATCGGTTCTATCAACAAAAGGGAATTTGAATAATCACATTGGAACGCCGTTGACATTGCTTGGTTTAAATCCAAATCACCAGATGATGGTTGTGGAAATGGGCATGAACCGTCTGGGCGAGATTGACCGTCTGGCTCACATAGCGGCTCCGGACATGGGAGTGATAACCAATGTGGGACCCGTGCATCTGGAGTTCTTGAAAAGCGTCGAAAATGTTTATCAGGCAAAATTGGAACTTGCCGATCATGTGGAGCGACTTTTTGTCAACGGCGACGATCCGGTTTTGGTCCAACGGGCAAAAGAGCGTGTCTCCGGCGCGATCACTTATGGATTTTCAGAAACGTGCGATGTGCGAGCGACTGACATTATACCGACTCAAGACCGACTCGGCATGACTTTCCGAGTAGAGGGACGTGGCTATCGATTGAATCTCCCTGGTCGTCATAATCTCTATAGCGCATTGACCGCGATTGCCGTAGCTCGGCTTTTCGGCTATTCCCCGGAAATCATAGCGGAAGGTCTGATCAAGGCGAAAATTACCCGTTGGCGGAGTCAAGTCATCCGCGCTCAGGGCTACACCCTGATAAACGACGCGTATAACGCCAATCCGGCTTCTATGGCAAATTCGTTAGGCATGCTTTGTGATTTCCCCGCTCAGGGCAAACGAATCGTCTTGCTCGGCGATATGCTCGAATTAGGGGAAAAGTCCGTACAATACCATCGGAAACTTGGTGCTCAGATTGCAAAAAATCGAATAGACAGGCTCATCGCAATCGGACGCTATGCATCCGAAATAGAAACCGGTGCTGTGGAAAATGGAATGCGTCCCGAGCGAATCGAATGCGAAGAATCTGGTCAAGCCGGCTTGGATCGATTGAGCGACCGAATGCGGGGTCTGTTAAAGAGAGGCGATGTCGCTCTGATTAAGGGGTCTCGTAGCATGAAACTGGAAAAAATTGTGGGAAAATTAATCGAGAATTGATATAAAAAATCTATGTTCTACTTTTTTTTATACCCTTTAAGTGAAAAAATATCGGCTTTTAATGTTTTTAAATACATTACATTTCGGTCTGCCTACGCCACGATTACGGCACTCCTGATAAGCTTTTTAGTGGGACCCTATATCATCCGCCGCCTCCGAAAATGGAAAATAGAGCAGATTATTCGAATCGAAGGACCGGAATCGCATCTGAAAAAAAGTGGCACCCCGACTATGGGCGGATTGATTTTGTTTGCCTCCATCCTTTTTCCGACGTTATTATGGGCGGATTTGACCAATCGCTATATCCAGTTGATCCTCCTGACCACTATTTGGATGGCTGGCATCGGCTTTATGGACGACTATCTGAAAGTGGTTCACGGAAAATCTCAGGGGTTGATCGCCCGTTACAAAATGATTGGGCAAATTGGATTGGGGATAATAATCGGCATAGTTCTTTACTTTTTTCCGATGAATCCGGAGCTTGTGGGTAAGACCGTTATCCCGTTTTGGAAAGGTCGATTTCTCGACTTTAACGGTCTCTATATTCCATTTGTGATCCTGGTTGTCACCAGCTCTTCCAACGCGGTCAATCTGACTGACGGATTGGACGGGTTGGCGATCGGTCTTGTAGCCATATCCGCTGTCACACTCGCTGGATTTTGCTATGTCGAAGGGCATATCCGATTCAGCGAATATCTGAATATCCCATATCTTCGAGGAATTGGCGAGTTGACGGTTTTTTCCTCGGCTCTCATAGGCGCGTCCCTCGGATTTTTATGGTTTAACTCGCACCCAGCCGAAATATTCATGGGCGACACCGGCTCTTTGATGTTGGGCGGCATCATCGGCGTTTTGGCAATCTTGATAAAACAAGAATTATTGCTCATCATACTCGGCGGCGTTTTCGTAGTGGAAGCACTATCCGTTATCCTGCAAGTCGGGTCATACAAGATGCGAAACGGTAAACGAATTTTTAGGATGGCACCCATTCATCATCACTTTGAATTAAAAGGATGGAGCGAGACGAAAATAGTCACACGGTTCTGGATTATCGGAATCCTATTATCTCTCGTCACACTAAGCACCTTAAAATTGAGATGAAAAAGGGTTTTATGTTTGTTGAATTGGATTGAATAAGATGAAATCAAAACAAAATCTAAAAGGAAAACGCGTCACAGTCATGGGGTTTGCCCGAAGCGGACAAGCCGTTGCCCGGCTTCTCAACCGGCGGGGTGCTTGCGTATTTGTCAGTGATCTGAATAAAACCCCGATCCTGGTTCAAGCGCAGGATCGGTTTATCGAGATCGGAATCGACTCCGAAATCGGGCGGCACAGCAAACTCGTTTATCTAAATAAAGACCTGATCGTTCTCAGCCCCGGCATTCCATGTACCATTCCTATTCTGCAGGAGGCGCGGGCGCGGCGCGTGCCGATCGTCAGCGAGATCGAGATCGCGTATCAGATGACAAATGCTACTGTGATTGGCGTCACCGGGACTAACGGAAAATCCACGACGACTGCTTTGATAGGAGAACTGCTCAAACGCGCGGGATACGAAACTGAGGTTGCTGGAAATATCGGATACGCTGCGTCCAATGTCGCGACCGATTTGAGCGATAAGGGCTATCTCATCACGGAACTTAGCAGTTTTCAACTCGAAACTATTGATCAATTTCGTCCCCATATCGCGGTATTGCTCAACATCACTCCCGATCATTTAGACCGCTATCCTTCCATGAAGGACTACATCTCGGCAAAAACGCGGATATTTAAAAACCAACATCGCAATGATTTTGCCGTATTCAACGCGGACGATCCGCTTGTCCGGAAAGCCGCGTCGCATACTCGTGCAAAGCAGGTCGCTTTCAGCCTGGATAGTGCCTCGCAGAATCGCATCGTGACTGTGGAGCAAAACAATCTCTATCTGAATGATCCGCAAGTTTCGCAGATGAATCATGGGAAAAAGACTCTGATATGTTCGATAGATGAGCTTAATTTGAAAGGCGCGCATAATTTGCAGAACGTTATTGCCGCGCTCACAGTGGCTCATTTGCTGAAGACGCGGGTCGATGTTATGAGAGATACTTTAACTGGGAAGCGAGGATTTAAGGGACTATCGCATCGGCTGGAATATGTCGCGACCAAAAATGGAGTCGCATATTATAACGACTCCAAAGCCACCACCGTTGAATCCACGCTGGCCGCGATCAACAGCTTTGAATCTGTTCTGCTCATTGTCGGCGGAATCGATAAAGGCTCGGATTTTTCACCCCTATATGACGCGGTTCGGAAAAGAGTCAAGGAATTGATATTGATCGGCAAGGCAAAAAAGAAAATATTTGCGGCTCTAAAAGGCGCGGCTCCACTCACTTTTGCCGATGATTTGGAAGCCGCGGTCGATCGCATCTCCCGGAAAGGTATTCCAGGAGACATTGCGTTGCTCTCTCCGGCATGCGCCAGCTTTGACATGTTTGCCAATTTTGAAGACCGAGGCGACTGCTTTAGGCGTGTGGTCCATCAACTTAAAGACTGAAGAAAAACCTATGAGACGCACATCTGCCGTTATTCCAGATATGACCCTATTTATCGCAATCGTGCTATTAGTCAGTATCGGTTCCGTCATGGTGTACACTGCCAGTGCTGTCCTTGCCGCGGACAAGTTCGGCAGCGACACCTTCTTTCTGGAGCGACATCTCGTGCGAGCCCTGGTCGGCTTAGCCTTGATGGCCACAGTCATGCAGATCGATTATCGTTTCTGGAGAAAATTCTCCAAATCCTTTTTGCTAATCGGATTCATTCTTTTGATCGCAGTGCTTTTCCCCGGTGTGGGCGGACGCGCCTCCGAGATCACGGGAGCCAATCGATGGATCAAAATCGCTTCGTATACCATGCAGCCGGTGGATATTGTCAAGCTGATAATAATTTTATGGCTTGCCGACTCCTTAGACCGGAAACGAGGTAAGCTCAGAAACTTTAGCCATGGCTTTCTCCCTCATATCTTTGTGGTCGTGATCACTTTTACCCTGATCGTAGTCCAGCCCGCGTTTGGATCAGCGTTTTCCTTATTAGCCATCTCCTTGACAATTCTTTTTGTTGCCGGCATCAAAATTTTCCACATCTCCGCGCTGACCCTGTCCGCAGTCCCAATTTTGATCCTATTGGTCGTGCGCACCCCATACAGATTGACGCGGGTGCTATCTTTTCTGAACCCCAATAGCGATCCCTTAGGCGCGAGTTATCATGTGCGACAATCCCTTATCGGGCTGGGAAGCGGTGGATTTTCTGGCGTGGGATTGGGACACAGCGTCCAGAAACTGCTCTATCTCCCCGAACCGCATACGGACTTCATTTTCACCATTGTCGGCGAGGAATTCGGATTTATCGGCGCGATGGGGATCCTATCGCTCTACCTTCTCATCGGCTGGCGAGGGTATGCCGCAGCCCAAAACGCGCCGGATTTTTTTGGAAGATTGATGGCAATCGGTCTCACAGCTATGATTTTTTTCGGTGCTTTAATCAACGTGGCAGTCGTGACCGGAACCATCCCCGCGACGGGCTTACCACTTCCGTTAGTCAGTTTTGGCGGCTCCTCCATTATTTTTAATTTACTCGGTCTCGGCATATTGTTGAACATATCGCGGCATACGAAATCGGAAAAAGAGAGCTCGTTAACCTCGGATGTAAGTTCATAATTTTTTTTATCTCGGGTTAATTCTCGAGCCAATAAGGGCCATAAGCCGTGTTTATACTAAATCGTTATAGAAAATTCCATTTTGTCGGCATCGGTGGAGCGGGAATGAGCACATTGGCAGAATTGCTTTTCTCCGACGGATTCCAGATATCCGGGTCCGATATAAAAGCGAGCGCACCCACGAGAGCCCTTGCCGAAAAAGGCGTCTCGATCCATATAGGTCATGATGAAACCGGCGTCGAGCAAGCTGACATTGTTGTGATGACAGCCGCGGTGCATGAAGATAATCCAGAGATAAAGATAGCTCGAAAGATGAACATTCCGGTTATCAAGCGGGCTGAATTGCTGGGTCAACTCATGCGATTTTTCTACGGGATCGGCATCGCTGGGACGCACGGAAAGACTACGGTCACAGCAATGGTCGGATGGATGCTACACCGAGAGAGAATGAACTCGATTGTCGCTGTCGGGGGAGAGTTTGTGGATCATATACCGCTTCTCCCTGAAGGAGAAACCCGTTTTTTTGTCGCAGAAGCGGACGAATATGACCGCTCTTTTCTTCGCATGCACCCTTGCTTGTCTGTCGTCACCTCCATCGAACCAGAGCATTTGGAATGCTACGGCTCTTATGAAATTTTAGAAAACCAATTCGTAGAATTTGCCAATCGAACGCCATTTTTTGGGCGACAAATTGTCTGTATCGACTCCCCAGGCATCAAAAAATTGATACCCAGATTGCAAGGTCCCTTGACTACCTACGGTCTCTCCGATAAAGCTGATATCCAAGGAATCATCAAGGGAGATCGGAAATTCGAAGTGCGACAACAAGGGCGTCGGCTCGGAGATGCGCGCATCCTCCTGCCCGGAACGCACAATCTCCTTAACTCGCTGGCGACTATATCGATCGGGTTGGAGTTGGGTGTGGAATTCTATGCAATTACCAACGCATTAAATCAATTTCGGGGCGTAAAACGCAGACTGGAATTAAGAAGCCGCTTGGATATGAATTTAGGAAGGAAAAAAGTCCGAGATCTACTTTTAGTAGACGATTACGCACATCATCCCACGGAGGTAAAGGCAGGTCTGACCGCGCTATCGTCAACATACCGACGGCGGATAGTGTTGATTTTTCAGCCGCATTTGTATTCCCGAACCCAACAATTCAGCAAGGAATTCGCCAAATCCTTTCTCGCGGCGGACATCGCAATCATCTCGAAAATTTTTCCGGCTCGAGAAAAGCCAATTCCCGGTATAAGCGGAGAGATGTTGGCGGAGCTCTCCCAAGAAATGGGACATCAGAACGTCTACTTTGCCGAGGATTTTGACCAAATTATGACACTGCTGGAAGAAGTCGCGCTAAAAAACGACATCATCGTAACCATGGGCGCTGGCGACATTAATCAGATTATCGACCGGCTGGAGGGGAAGAGATGAGCGGTGACGGAACGACAAAAGAGAGTCTTGACTCTTTGCTGATCCCAGTCACATCAAGCGTCGATCCTGAGGTTACTGAATTACCCGTGATACCGGACTCGACACCAACGCCAGATTTCCCGGAATCTTCCCATCGGGAAAAAGGTGAGGGTATCCGCGGACTTACGAGATTGCGCTTTATTATATTGATATTTTCACTTTTGTTGGCAATTTTTGCCGGATTTGAAAGATGGTTGCATACCACGCCTCTATTTTCTTTAAAATCGATTTCTATCAGTGGCGCGCGCTATCTTTTGGAAGACGACCTGTTAAAAATCATTGATATTCCGTACGAAACCAATATATTTGGTGTCTCATTGGAATCATTACAAAAAAAATTGGTCGCGCATCCTCGTATTAAATCGGCAACCGCGATTCGAGGGCTACCAGATAAGCTATCGATTCATGTTGAGGAGTTTATCCCGGTGCTTTTAATTCCGGTTGAAAATAAACTCTACGAAGTTGGTAAAGAAGGCCTGATTATGCCGCATATTGCTCCTGGTTTGTTAGTTGACCTGCCGATTGTGACCGGTCTTCATATCAGCCAGACAACAAGCGGTCAATATATTGTAAAAGAGACGAAGTTGTTTGCCGCGGCTCTCCACGTTATGGACAAAGTTGAAAGCATCGAGGAGGGGTGGAGCCATGAAATTTCAGAGATCCATTTCGAGCCGACCAGCGAAAATTATGAAATAGCGATCTATACCATGACCCCGGGTCAAACAATAAAGCTCGATTTACCTATTGCCGATAGACAACTTGAACGATTTAGGGTTGTTTATGATCAAATTGGTAGGTCGAAAGATCAGATAAAAAGTTTTGATTTACGGTTCAAAAATCAGGTGGTTATCGTCAATTAGCGAGACCGCGGGAAAGATCGGTTCATTTTCGTTTGCGTCCTTAGGTCCGAGGAGAAATAAATATGAGAGATGACGCCATTGTGGGGCTGGATATTGGCACGACAAAAATATGCTGTATCATTGCCAAAATAGATGAGGAAAACAACCTTAAGGTGGTCGGCGTAGGAAAAGCACCGTCTGTCGGTCTGCGTAAAGGCGTAGTGATCAATTTGGAGCAGACTGTTCAATCGATCAAACGGGCGGTCAGAGAGGCGGAGCGGATGGCCGGCACATTAGTCAAGTCCGTATTTGCCGGTATTGCCGGCGATCATATTCGTGGAATCAACAGTCGGGGGGTGATTGCCGTGTCGCGAACCGACAGAGAGATCACCCCGTCCGACGTGGACAGGGTGATTGAGGCGGCAAAGGCAATAGCCATTCCTATGGATCGAGAGATCATTCATGTTTTGCCTCAAGAGTTTATCGTGGACGATCAGTCTGGAATCACGGAGCCCATCGGCATGGCGGGCGTCCGTCTCGAGGCGGAGGTCCATATTGTGACCGGCGCAGTCACATCCGCGCAAAATATATATAAGTCCATCACTCGCGCTGGGCTGGATGTGCGAGACATTGTTTTAGAGCCGCTGGCTTCTGCATACTCGGTATTGAATCCAGATGAAAAAGAACTCGGTGTCGTGTTGATCGATATTGGCGGCGGAACCACGGATTCGGCAATTTTTTTCGAGGGTAGCATACGGCATACATCGGTTATCGGGCTGGGCGGGAATAACGTCACAAACGATATTGCGATCGGGCTGCGGTGCCCTGTGAATAAAGCCGAAGAGATTAAAAAAACGTATGGTAACGCGTTATCTACGTTAGTGCAAAATGACGAGATCGTCCGCGTACCAAGTATCGGGGGACGCGAGGAACGGGACGTAGCTCGCCATGTGTTGGCGTCTATTATCGAGCCGAGAATGGAAGAGCTGTTCCAGTTGACCCTTCGGGAGATAAAGAAAACCGATTATTCGGATTTGTTGGCGGCAGGCGTGGTGATTACCGGCGGTGCTGCCGGGTTGGAAGGAATTCCCGAATTAGGTGAGCAGATATTCGGAATGCCTGTCAAAATCGGATATCCCAACCTGAAAATGACCGGGCTGACAGAAATGATCACCGAACCGATGTACGCAACCAGCGTGGGGCTGATCCTATATGGGTTGGAACATCGGGATACTTTCAAAATTGAAAAAACTAGTGAGGAATCGCTTTTTGATCAGATATTGGATCGGATGAAAAGCTGGTTCGCTGATTTCTTTTAGCTTCAATTATTTGATTTTTTGGTGAAACATTTCGACTCCGCTAATTTTGAGCGATAAACACCGATACTATTTGTCATAATTTGATTATAATAGTCTTCAATTACTCTTTAGAATAAGGAGAAAATATGAGCGTGAGATTTGAATTGGCTGATGAGGTCAATGATAGCGCAAAACTCAAGGTGATCGGCGTTGGGGGAGCCGGCGGAAATGCCGTAAATCACATGATCATGTCGGAGTTAACCGGCGTAGAATTTATTGCGGCGAACACCGATTCTCAAGCGTTGAAAATTTCTACTGCCAGCCATAAACTGCAGATCGGCAATAAATTAACAAAAGGACTCGGCGCGGGCGGCTATCCGGACACCGGAAAACGGGCGGCTGAGGAAGACCGTGAACTGATTGCCGAGGCTCTGAAAGGAGCGGATATGGTTTTTGTCACCGCGGGAATGGGCGGCGGAACTGGAACCGGAGCCGCGCCTGTGATAGCCGAAGTAGCAAAGGAGATGGGCGCGCTGACTGTCGCGGTCGTCACCAAACCTTTTATTTTTGAAGGGTTAAAGCGAAAACGGAATGCAGAATCCGGCTTAAGCGAATTGAAAGAGCAAGTCGATACATTGATCGTGATTCCCAATCAACGGCTCCTTTCAGTTGTGGGCAAACAGACTCCGGTCAAGGACGCGTTCAAGATCGCTGACGACGTCCTGCTCCACGCCACCCGCGGCATATCGGATATTATCCTGAAGCCCGGTCTGATAAACGTAGACTTTGCCGATGTGCGCACCATCATGCAGGAAATGGGCGATGCATTGATGGGAACCGGCTCTGGCACCGGAGAAAATCGTGCGATCGAGGCGGCGCAAGAAGCGATCTCCAGTCCATTGCTGGAAAATGTGTCGATATCCGGCGCGGCAGGCGTGCTGATCAACATCACCGGAGGAGACGACTTGACTCTGTTTGAAATAAACGACGCTGTCTCGATTATCCAAGAGGCTGCGGGAGACGAAGCGAATCTCATCTTCGGATCCGTGATCGACGAAGAGTTGGAAGGCACAATCTACGTGACTGTGATCGCTACCGGTTTTGGATCGGTGGATAGTGCTGAAAAAAGTCCAAAAAATGCAGGAGAAGGTCGGGTAATAGATTTTAATCCCCGCCTGCGAGAAAAAGAATATCGACGACCCACAGTCATGCGCCAACCCATTACGAGGATTGAAAAAAATGAGGAGTTGATCGAGACCCTGGGGAAGGATCGGATGGGATCCACAGGCACGGACGACTTGGAGATTCCGACTTTTCTGAGAAAAAAGATGAAGAGAAGATTGTAAGTAGAAAACGCGTTCTCACTGAGACCGTAGGAACGAGTAATGGAAATTTATCGGATATCTATCGCAAGACGCCTATATCGAGAACGGCACTCATCCCGTTCAAAATTGGGCGTCTTGAGCTATATTTCCATAAAAAAATTTAAAATTATAGAAAAAAGTCTTGACTTTTTCTCCAAAATTATCTTTCTTTAGAAGATACATATTGATGGTTTTTGTTTTTGATGTTTTAAAGATATTTTGAGGAGCGGGAATAGCTCAGTGGTAGAGCGCAACCTTGCCAAGGTTGATGTCGCGGGTTCGAATCCCGTTTCCCGCTCCATTTTTTTAGGCGGCATGGCCAAGTGGTAAGGCAGGGGTCTGCAAAATCCTTATCCCCGGTTCAAATCCGGGTGCCGCCTCCAAAGCCGGGGTGGTGGAATTGGTAGACACAAGGGACTTAAAATCCCTTGAGCTTTTAAGCTCGTGCCGGTTCAAGTCCGGCCCTCGGCACCAAAATAAAAAAAGGCGTGTATCTTTCTGGATACATGCCTTTTTTTTTTCGTAAAAAATCATGCCGTGTTTTTAATCTGCGTAATCTGCGTAATCTGCGGAGATCCTGATAATTCTTAATCTGTGATAATCTGCGTAATCTGCGGAGATCCTGATAATTCTTAATCTGTGATAATCTGCGTAATCTGCGGACCCTTTATACCATGGGATTTCATAATCAGAACTTATGGATCGCAATCGGCTTTGATCTATCCCACGTGGCAGACTATATGGGACAGACAGTCTGTCATCAAATTCCAGACCGGAGTTTTTCGATAGACGACAAAACTCTGTTTGTCTGCAGCCGATGCGCAGGCGTCTATTGGGGCGTTGTCGCGGCTTTTTTTCAGTTGACCTTACGAGGAAAAATTTGGGCGGCTGATCCCCCAACCGGCTATTTCCGACCCATCCTTATCCTGGCAATGGCTCCGATGATCATAGACGCGGTTATCCTCAAGTTCTTAGGACCGGATTTGGGCAATATATTTCGATATGCAGTCGGTTTTTGCTTCGGCGCGGCGACCTTCTTTTTTCTCCAGCCCATTATCTCTCAACGAATCGGCTTCAATAGGAAAGTGCCCGGACTTCAAGGAGGTCGGGACGGACTGTCGCTCCTCCTCGTAAGCCTGCTATTTCTATTGATAGTGACTCCGGCAGTGCCGATTTTCCCGCCTCAAATTTATCAATGGATCACACTTTTCGGATTTTTCCTGCTATTCACCCTCTTTAATCTCATGGCGATTCTCTATCTGATCCTTCCCTCAGAAGAATTCGAGTCGATCCCGTCGGTTCTCGGGATATATACCGCGGCACTCCTATTCTCTCTCGCAGAAATCTTTATAGCGCATCTGATCGTGCCCAGATAATTTATCGACATGCACGGACACAGAGTTCACAAAATTATGGGCATTTTTCCCACTGAAAAGGAACTACTTTCCCTTGATAAAACAAAAATTTTTTGAAAATTCATTGAAGCACTGCGTTTTTTGATAGACAAGACGAAAATGTCGCAGCGAGAATAGCAATATTTCTTTACAATATGACTCAAGGCTATTATTTTCAGATAATCAAGGTTTTACTGCCCAGGTATCTGATATTTAATTAAAATCGATAATGATATCGAGTGTAAGGGAGCTTTTCTATGCAATTTATCCAAGAAATCGTGAGCATGATCGGCGGCTTTGTCTGGGGACCGGTCATGATTCTTTTTTTGGTCGGAACTGGCTTGTTTTTAACAATCCGCTTTAAATTTATCCAATTCACCGGCTTCGGTCACGCTTTGGGTCTTCTCACTGGGAAATATGACGATCCAGAAGACACGGGAGACATTACCCATTTTCAAGCACTGAGCGCGGCTCTGTCCGCGACGATCGGCACCGGTAACATCGCAGGAGTGGCGACCGCTATCGCTTCTGGGGGACCGGGCGCGGTCTTCTGGATGTGGATCACCGCGCTGGTAGGTATGGCGACAAAATTCACCTCCTGCCTGCTCAGTCAGAAATACCGGAAGGTGAACGAGCAGGGAATCGTCAGCGGGGGACCCATGTATTATTTGGAGCATGGCTTGGGACAAAAATGGCTGGGCGTCCTGTTCGCCTTATTCACTGTGATAGCGAGTTTCGGCATCGGCAATATGGTGCAGGCGAACTCGGTAGCTGAGCCCCTCTATGATATTTTGAACGTGCCGAAGTGGATTACTGGCACAGTGTTAGCTCTATTAGTGGCAATGGTTATCCTGGGCGGGATTCGGCGTATTGCTGTCGTTGCCGGCAAGATCGTCCCTTTGATGGTCATATTGTATGTTGGCGGCGCATTAATCATATTATTCCACCATATAGACCAGATTCTACCGACATTGAAACTCATCGTGGAAAAGGCGTTCACGCCGACCGCGGCGATTGGCGGATTCACCGGCGCAACAGTGATGCAGACCGTCCGATTTGGAGTGGCTCGCGGGATATTTTCCAACGAGTCGGGATTAGGAAGCGCGCCCATCGCACATGCCGCGGCAAAGACAAAAGAGCCAGTTCGAGAAGGTCTGGTCGCGTCCGTTGGTCCATTTATCGACACCATTGTAGTCTGCACCATGACAGCACTGATCATTGTCCTGTCTGGTTTATGGCACAATGTGGACGGGACAGGGGCGCAACTCACAGGAGCCACACTCAGTGCCAGAGCATTTGAGAGCGGCATACCGTTCGGGCAATATATTATCAGCTTCGGACTCGTTTTCTTCGCCTTCTCCACGATCTTGGCATGGTCTTATTATGGAGACCGCAGCGCGGAATACCTCTTTGGTTCCAAGGCAGTGAAACCCTACCGTTGGCTATGGGTCATAATCGTCCCGATCGGCGCGACCAGCCAATTGGATGTTGTCTGGAACCTGTCCGACGCGGCAAACGGCTTGATGGCAATACCAAATCTGATCGGTTTAATCGGTCTCTCCGGCGTGGTCGCCGCGGAATTGAAAGATTATCTCTCCCGAGAGCATAAGCCCTATGGTCAATAACACCTCGCAATTTGGTCGCGATTACTGGACTGATAAAATATGAAAAAATGTAATTATTGGATTGATAAGCTTGGACTTACGCCGCATCCAGAAGGCGGATATTATAAGGAAACCTATCGATCTGACGAGGTTTTTTCTCGATCTGCATTACCCGATCGATACTGCGGAGACCGTGTTTTTTCCACAGCCATCCTTTTTCTATTAAAAAGCGGTCAATGCTCGCATTTTCATCGGTTACAGACCGACGAAATCTGGCATTATCACGCGGGCAGTCCTTTGACGCTACATCTGATCGCGCCTGACGATTCATATACCGCTCTTGGTCTGGGAGCTGATCCGGATAATGGACTCGCATTCCAACGCGTGATCAAAAGAGGCAGTTGGTTCGGCGCGACTGTGTCAGCCTCATGTAAACGATCTGACACATTTTCTCTGGTCGGCTGCACACTTTCCCCTGGATTTGATTTTGCCGATTTCGAGCTGTGCGATCGAGAGGATCTGATCCGTCAATTCCCCGCGCATCAGGAGATCATTCTTAAGTTGACTCGCCCTCCCGCGGGATAATTACACAGAACCAAATGACAGAAAAATCTCGAGCCGTTCTTTTCAAGCGAATTATGATTATTAACCCCTCCTCATCGGTCAAGATGACTAAGGAGGGGCGGGTGATCATGTCGCTTAACATCTCCTTTGAGCCGCCGAGAATGCCGTTGTCCATGGCGATCATGGCCGCGGGATTGGAACAACGGTCTGGCGATGTAAAGATCGTTGACTCGGTCAACATGGGGCTGAGTCGAGCAAGTGAGCGCGCGATAATCGCCTCTTATGGACCTGACCTGGTCATTGTCAACGCAAGCACGCCCACGATCACAGACGACATGGCGTCAATACGCGACGCAAAATCTCTGGGTGCATATACAGCGGCTTTTGGTCAGCATATCGACGCGCTTCCGCTTGAAACCATGGCGGATCATCCCGACCTGGATTTCTGCTTTTTGCAAGAGCCAGAACTTGTCGCGGCAAAATTTGTTGACCATTGGAACAGCCGAGATAAGCTCGATAACTCATTGGGATTGGCATACCGCTCGGAGGATGGACAGCCCATTCTCACCCCTCCTTATCCCCGCGCGTCTTTGGAAACATTCCCACCCCCTGCGCGGCATCTCCTGGACCAATCTCTCTATCGCTTACCGGACGGTGAGATTTACACCACTCTTCTGGCAAGCCGCGGTTGTCCCTACGACTGCGGATTCTGCGTCGCGCCGGTCTATCACGGATTGAAAACCCGACGTCGAGACCCGATCTCATTGGTAAACGAGGTGATAGAGGTCGCAGAAAATTCCCATATTCGCGCGGTCATGTTCCAATCCGACCTGTTCACATCGCAAAAGAAGTGGGTCATAGAGGTCTGCCAAGAGCTGATCCAGCGCGCGCCGCCAATCCGCTGGATATGCAACAGCCGAGTGGATACGGTCGATGAAGAGACCCTCGTCATGATGAAAAAAGCAGGCTGTTTTTTGATCGGCGTGGGCATCGAGTCCGGTAGCCCGCGGATGCTGTCGGTTCTGGGAAAAAAAAAGGTGGAGCCTGAGCGGATCGAGTGGATGATCCATACATGCAGGCGGCTGGGGATTATGACCAACGGCTCTTTTGTGATCGGATATCCGGGGGAGACGATAGAATCCCTCCGACAAACTGAGGAGCTGGTCATGCGATTGCCATTGGATTTTGCTGTGTTTATGTGCGCCGCGCCTTTCCCCGGCACCAGGTTGTATCAATATTTGACAGACCCTGAGACGCCCCACCGCCTTACTGGAAATTGGGAAAATATAGCGTTCCATGACTATGTGATTGAGGGCGGACTCTCGCCGGAAACTGTCAAACAATTCAACTCCCGAATCTGGCGAAAATATTTTTTTAGCCTCCATTATGCCAAACTGCGCTTGAGAGACCTGAAACACCCGGTTCGGTTGACCAAGACGATTTGGTACGCGCTCAAACGTCTGCAAAAAATGCGGAAGAGCTTCCGGTGATCTCTGAGAAAAATATAGCGAATTTTGTTGGACTCCGTTATCTTTGATTTCCCGCTATTCTGGATCATTCACCACGGAGAAAATGAGGAGTATCTGATGTTAAAAAAAATAAAAATTGAAAAGTTATTTGGTGATTTTGACTATGAAATGGAGCTTAAAAAGGGAGGCGTGACGATCCTTACCGGTCCAAATGGATACGGTAAGACAACTATTTTGAAAATTCTTCACGCCTTTTTTACAAAAAATACATTGTTCTTTTCGAGGATATCCTTTAGAAATATCATATTGAGTCTGGAAAAAAAAGAAATCAGAGTATTTAACTCTACTGGCGACGTTCATACCAGTTCCGCTCTTATACAAATTGAAGGTTATGATCCTCCGACTAAAGCACTGCCCGGTATCAAAGAGAATATCCCCCCGCCTTCAAATCGACCTTCTGAATATCGTCATTCTGTTATATTTAGATGGGAAATCGAAAATAAACCCCCCTATGAATCAGAAATGCTACGGACAGATGCCCAAATCAAGGAATTTAAAGAGTCTATGCCTGATATTGGCGACGCCTATTTCATTGGAGAGCAGCGTATTATCAAATTTTCTTCCGGGGAGAAGAGGTTTTCCCTCAGCATTGAGGAATATGCTAAGGAATTGGCTGGGGAAATTGCGAAAACGTTTGACGAACTTCGTATGGTTAGTCAGAGGCTCGACATGAGTTTTCCAAAACGACTCATTAACGAATCCAATAGGATAAGTGAAGAGGACTTTGATGAGAGGTATAAAGCTCTCAGAAAAAAACAAAAATTACTAAATTCGTATGGGATGTCTGTTATTGAGGGTGGCGAGGTCGCTTCTTTCAGCGAAGACGACGCCAAAGTTTTGCTTATCTATCTGAGCGATATGGAAAAGAGACTTGCCGTTTTTGACGACATATTGGAAAAGCTGGATATATTTTCCAATATCTTAAACAAAAAGGATTTTTCTCAAAAAAGAGTGAAGATAACTCCCAAATACGGCTTTTTTTGGGAGAAAGAAGGGATGGCAGAAAAGGAGACAGGGGAGAAAGGGTTACCTTTAAAAAATCTGTCATCCGGCGAGCAACAGCAAGCGATCTTCTGGTATGAACTGATTTTTAAGGCGCATCCCGGCACGCTTGTACTGATTGACGAGCCTGAAACATCGCTTCATATTGTCTGGCAGAAGGAAGTAATCAACGATCTGCTAAAAATAGCCGAGTTGCGGGACCTATCAATTATTGTGACGACCCACTCTCCCTATATAATAGCGGAGCATTGGAATTTGACAGTTGATCTTTGGGATTTACATAGTGGGGAGATAACCGAGTGAGCACGCAAAAATCTGTAAAAAAAGGTCTCGATAAAGAATCCTTTACCGATGGAATCCGCGTTATATTAAGAGACCGCGAATATAAGGAGACTTTGGTTATTGTGGAGGGGCCCACGGATAAAAAATTATTTTCAAAACTGATCACTGCCGATATAGAAGTCTCTAACGGTGTAGATCTCCTGATATTCGCGGTCTCTAAATTGTCAAAAGAAAAAGAATTTGCAGATAGAGTGATTGGCATAAGAGACGCGGATTTTCTCCATTTAGATAAAAAAGTAGGCGGAACCAATATATTTCTGACTGATTTTCATGACGCGGAGATGATGATCCTTTCATGCGATAAGGCATACCTTGGGGTGGCGTACGAATATCTTCCGTTAACGCCAAAGGACGACAACGAATATCTTCCGTTAACGATAAAGGGCGACTATCTCACTTTACGGGAAAAAATTCTGAAATCAATCGCTTTTATCGGAGGTCTCCGGTGGATAAATGACTCAGACGATTTGGTATTGAATTTTAAGAAACATCCCATTGGCAATTATTATAAGGGAAAGAGTCTTGATGAAGAAGCCTGTCTTAAGATGATTATGCAGAGGTCGGAATCCAAAAAGAGAGGTGTTTCCAAAAAAGAAATAATGATGAAAATAGAAAATATATCTGATTATTTCAATCTTTGTAATGGACATGATTTTCAGAGAGCATTTGCAATTCATATAACCGAGAGAACAAAAAAAGGTGTGAGCGAGGATACGATAGCCCGCATGTTTCGTATAGCTTACGAATTTACATCTTTCCAGAAGACCGACCTATATCAACAATTAAAAAATTGGTCTGACGCCCGATCAAAAGAGTTATTCAGACAAGATTGAAAGGCACTATTTTCAAATGGCTGACACATTTACCAAAAAGAGCGAACAGGAATCATGCGAGCCGTGAAGTCTCGCGGCAATAAATCTACAGAATTGAAATTGATCGAGCTTTTTAAAAAGCACGGAATTAAAGGGTGGAGACGGAATTACAAACTTTTTGGTAAGCCTGATTTTGTTTTCCCAAAGGTTCGGATCGTTATTTTTGCCGATGGATGTTTCTGGCATGGACACGACTGCAGAAACACAAAACCTAAAGACAATGCGGAATATTGGGAAAAGAAAATCCAAAGGAATCGGAAAAGGGATGCGCAGGTCACAGAGCGATTGACCAGCAAAGGCTGGCTGGTGTTTCGTATTTGGGAATGCGATTTTAAGAAGAGAGGACTTCCCAAGGAATTGCTTGATATTTTTTGCAGTGTTCCATAATCATGCCCTTTCCTATTAAAAAAAATATCCCTCAGCCTTGAAACAATTAGCAACGACATGCAGCCTATTCTTTAGCCCCATCGAGGTTTTGTTACAATGACCACAAGTATGAATACTCCGCAAAGAATACCCGGGATAGATAAAACCAGAAGGAGCATGATCCCGAAAACCTGGGTATCCAATCGCCTTCAGCCAGAGACTCCCAGCAATGACGACTGCTAACGCAGCCAAAATAGCGATCCATATCCCGACGTTGAATAAAGAAATCGATCTGTTCTCCAAGCCAAGAAGAAAGAAGACGACGACGATGGCACTGATCAGTGCGTCAATGCCCAAAAAAATCCAAAAAAACAATAACTTCAAGAGTATGTCCTCCTTGATTATGTGAAGATTCAGCCGTCGATAGAGACGGCTTAATTTAATGCCGCTTTCTGATGAAAAATCGTTATGTCCCAGAAGCCCTCACTTCCACCGCACGCGCCCGAAGTTCCCCACAACACTCATCAGTAGGACATAGAATGGGGAGGTCACAAACCAAATCGGAAAGAAAGAGAGCAGTTCCTCTCGGTGAAACAGTCGGGCACTGGCTCGTAGCAATAGGAATTCGGCGACGCCCTTCATTAGCAGGAATAGGAGCCATGGGATCCATAGATATGGCTGCCAGAATCCGAGCGCGCCGCCCAGAACTACGGACAGGTTCACCAGAAAGATGAATATTAAAAATCCAAAAAATCGTTTGTTCAGTCGCCATTGAATACCGCTGTTGGACGCCCATCGTTTCCGTTGTCGATAAAACCCTGTCCAGGCGGTCTCTGTATCCGTCCATACTGCGGCTTCCGGATCTGCAGAAAACCGGATTTTGGCTGAAGTTCGTCCCGCTATCAGTTGGATCAACAGCACATCGTCGCCGGATAGACGGTTCGCCATTTCTCCGAACCCTCCTACCTGATGATACAATTCCTTGCAATATGCCAGACTCGGTCCCGCTCCGGCAAAGGGCAACCCGCGTCGGGCTGTTGCCGCGGCCGCGCACATCAGCGTGAAAAAGTCAAACGACTGCCATATTTGCAAAAAGCCGCGGTCTTGCGGCTTGTAGTGGATCAATCCCAGAGTCATGCCCACGCCCTCCTCGAAATGCGCAACCATACGCTCCAGCCAGTCCGGAGGCATGCGGCAATCCGCGTCTGTAGTCGCAATAATCTCCTGATCGCACTGTCGAATTGCGACGTCAATAGCAAACTTCTTCGGAGAAAATCCGGGAGGAGTCTCATCGATTCGGATCAACCGAATACGATCTGATCGGAGCTGGAATTTTTGTATAATCTGGCTGGTGCGGTCAGTCGAGCGGTCGTCCACCACATAAATGCAATAGTTGGGATAGGTCTGGTTTAGCGCGCACTCCAGGGTTCTGCCGATATGCGACTCCTCATTGCGAGCCGCTATGATCACCCCGACAGAATAGCGTTTTTTATTCCTTCCGGGTCTCAGCCCCTTCAGTCCCCACGCAAGCCAGACCACAACAGCGGCGTACAGAGCACCTAAAATCGATATTGCCCAGGTAAATCCAATCATAGCTTCTCCTATCCACAAATTTTCATCCGCAGATCACGCAGATTTTCGCAGATTATGAGAGATAATTAAAGTGGGCGAGCGTACGCGCGATAAATTTTATAGAGCTTGCCTCCCATATCCTCGATCGCCCTATTGACCAGAACATTATCTTCCAATGTCCAAGAAATTTCTCCGCCTCGATAGCCTATAGCCCGTGCGCGGCGGAAAGTTTCTTTGTAAAACATCGCCTCGATCCCTCGCTTGCGGAAACCGGGCTTGACTCCCAATAGCAAGAGGCGCCCGCAGTCTATATGCCGGATGTGGTGCATCAGCTTTAGCCACCCAAAAGGCAGAAGTCTCCCGTTGATCTTCTTCAATGCCTGGTTGACGTTGGGCAAGGTCAGAGAAAATCCGACTGGCTCTCCGTCCACTTCCGCGAATAGTCCCAACTCTGGAACCAAGATCGGCTTCAACTCCTTTGCCAGATGAACGATCTCCGCGTCGGTCAGCGGAACAAATCCCCAGTTATCCTCCCAAGCCAGTCGATACAACTCCTTGACAATTCCGATATCTCGTGAAAGTTGCTTCGAATCGATGGAGCGCAGGGTAATATTGTGCCTTTTCATCATCCTTTCCGCTATCCGGATCACGCGTGAGTTCAGATTTCCGTCCTTTTCCGCAGAAAAAGAATAGGCGTGCAGATCTTTTGCCTTGGCAAACCCATAGTGCTCGATCAGGTCTGCGTAATAGGGCGGATTGTGCGTCATCATTATGTACGGGGGATGCTCAAATCCTTTGATAAGAAGGCTCCACTCGTGGTTGGTGGAAAAATTCCCCGGACCGCGCATAATCTCCATCCCCCGATCCCGCAACCAATTCGCCGCGGTATCGAGAAGAGCTGTCGATACGTCTATATCATTCACGCACTCAAAAAATCCGAAAAATCCGGCTTTCTCATTATGCGTCTCGTTGTGAACCCGATCAATCGACGCGCTGATCCGACCTACGATCTTACCATCTCGTTTGGCCCAGAAAAGTTGCGTCTCGCTATGCAGATGATAAGGGTCTTTTTTCGGACTCAGCCGATCCAACTGCGCCACGATCAATGGGGGAATCCAGGCGGGATCGTCCTTATAGATGGTCCAAGCAAAATTGATAAATTTTTTCAGATAAGAGGGCTTAGAGGGAATTGCCTCGACTGTGATTGATTTCATGCCGATTTTCCTTTTGAAAAGTGTGAAAAATAGCGTCGTTCCTTTAGCCTGGATTATTCGTCATCACGGAAATCGATCCGCAGATTACGCAGATTATCGCAGATGAGATATCTGGACGGAAATCGATCCGCAGATTACGCAGATTATCGCAGATGAGATATCTGGTTCTCCGAGGCTTATGAATAATGCAGGTTAGAAAACAAAATATCGTAAAAAATAATACGTTGCCGGTATGGTGAGAAAAGACGCGTCGAGCCGATCAAGGACGCCGCCGTGTCCCGGCAAGATATTGGATGAGTCTTTCACCCCCATATCTCGTTTGATCAGGGACTCGATAAGGTCGCCGAGCTGACCGATAACACCAATCAGCAAGCCAAGATAGGCTGAGTCCGCCCATGAGAGATAGTCCGCGTAGGCCAGCTTCAGTGCTATGACTGAAAGTATGGAAAATAACAAGCCAAAAACAGATCCTTCCACAGATTTATTGGGCGAAATCGCGGGACAAAATTTTCTTTTTCCAAATTTTTTTCCGAATCCATACGCTGCGGTATCGTTTATCCATGTTGGAATTAATGCCAGAAATATAAACCCGATTCCCAGGCTGTCTGATAGATAAAATTGAGAGTGGAGCTCTCGCAAGAGGATTGCGTGAGCCGGTAAAAAAGCGGCGTATAATAGACCCAACAGTGTGACCGCGATACGAAAAACGCCTTGATCCGGTTTGAAAGTTCGCAGCTCGATCAGCATAAGTCCGACAAATATGAATAGCGTGAGTCCGGCAAAATCGTGATCATGGAAAAAAAAGAGGTTGATCGGAATGAGCAGTCCCGCGATGATTCCAGCGACTTCGTGCGTTTCAATCCGACCTACTCGGCACATTGCATAAAATTCTCGTTGGGACAGAAATACGATTCCTACGATCAGAGCCAGAAAAGCGTATCCTCCGAGCCATGTAATTCCGAAGATCACAGGGATTGCAATGACTGAGACCAAAATCCGCTGGGCTAAATTTGACGGCATAATTTTTACTCCGGCGCGGGCGTTAATGATTTTTTGTATTGCTTGTATATTGGCAGGAAAAATGAAAAAAGAGCCAGGATCAATAAAGCGAGGCTGATCGGTCAAGTCACAAATATGGCGGCTTGATCCATCAACAACGCTCGGCGCAGATTCGACTCGACCATAAATCCGAGGATCATTGCCAGCACAACAGAGGCTTCCAACCGATAATCAGGATAAATCCTTGCAATAAATTATGTAATAATTCCATAGATAATTCTCTTTATATGAAAAATAAACTTCTCAAGATGAAAGACATAGACCGCTAATTTCAAGACGCAAACGAAGTGATCCAGATCGTGAAAATAACACGCATGAAAGGTATTGTAAAGAAAAATCTCAGAACGAGTCAGCCTGTAAACATTTTTTAATACATAGGGTATAGGCGTTTTTTGGAGCTTTGTTAAAAAATTGTCATGAACATTTTTTTTTATGACCATCGTTTTATGGAAATTGGAGGGAAACGAACTATGAATTTTCGTATTGGATTGGCGAACTTATGGATCGGTCTGTGGTTGCTGTTGATAACGGCAAGCCCGTTGTATTCTGCGGAACAAAGCACTATTCACGGTCGAATTGAGTTGGTGGAAGATCGTATTTTTCTGGTAGAAAATCCGGAGAGCACCTCACGAACCGCATATTTGATCATGGGTGAGCTTGCGGCGCAAATTCGATCCAAAGTCGGGGCTATGGCGCGGATTATCGGGGAGACCGAGATGGAATCTAAGACTCGCTGGGTTCTTACCGCTCAGGAGTATCTCATTCTGACCCCGCCGGAAAAGAACGAGGGATCGATCCCATCGGAAGATTTGATCGCTTTCGCCGCGATCAAACAGGATCGGAAAGGAGTCTATCTGATCAAGCCGGATGGGTCTGATCTGAAAAAAATTTCTACAGTGAACGGCGATTATGCCAATATCTGTTGGTCTCAGGATGGCGGATTTTTGCTGTATGACTACTCGAACGAATTGACGGAAAATCCGGTTCTCTATACGGTGAGTATGGCGAATAAGCGGGCGCGTCCCCATAACGCGTTAGTGTCGAGACCGTCGGCAAAGGCCTCGCACTTCGGTTATTCGCCGGACGGAACACAGCAAATCGTTAGCAAGGAAAAGGATGGGAAAAAACAGTTATATTTGCTAAACCTGCTGACCGGGAAGGAAAAAAAGCTCTCTGATGGCAAAGGGAACGATATTCGTCCGGTTTGGTCCGGGGACGGTTCTCGTATTGCCTATATCTCGGACCGAGACGGGACAAATTGGCTCTATCTGATGGACGTCTCAAAAAAGAAATTAACGCTGATTCAGACCAATTTCGCGGTTTTTGGTCCGATCGACTGGACGCATGATCAAGATCATATCGCGCTGTTGCATGAACAGACAGTCCATCTGGTTTCGATTAAAAAGGAAGGCGGGATCAAAAAATTGACAGATGGCGAACTGAAGTGCTACGAGGTCAGCTGCGCGCCTTAATCACGTTTTGTTATAAAAAATAAAAAAGCTCCAAACTCAGCGTTATCAATGGATTTGGAGCTTTTTATCGTAGGGATGGTCCTCCTGAATTTCCGTTTTATGCTCGCGCGCTTATTTCAGCAGAACCATGCGCTTGGACTGATCAAAGCCGGACTCGGTCCTGAATCGATAGAAATAGACGCCGCCAGCTACCTGCTCTCCATGGTCGTTTCGACCGTCCCATTGCGCCTGATGATGATCGGCGTTTTTGTCTGAATCCACTAAAGAGCGAACCGATTGACCCGCGCTATTATAAATCTTTAGAGAGACTTGGCTCTCCTTGGGCAGGTCGTATCGGATCATTGTCATGGGATTAAACGGGTTGGGATAGTTTTGGTACAGCACGTATGCTTGCGGCAAGCGGCGCGTGTGATCTGGTTGATCTTCAATTGCAACCGGTTCCATCTCTCTGCCGAAAACCCAGGTGATATTTTCCGCTCTTCCTCCGTGATTATTTCCAGAGAAATCGGCAAGATCTATGCCGTAACCTTCATCAAAGCGCCAATACCCGATCAATCCCTCTTCGGAGCCGAATCCAGCAAGATAATGATCTTTATAGATTTGGATTTCATCAACGGATCGAGGATGATCCCAGATTCTGAGTTCATCGATAATACCGTCAAAAACCCAGCTGGTGAGGCTGACCGAGGCTCCGATTACCAGATCGATCTCGCTATTGTCCGTAATCTCGCCGCTTGGAGTGCCTCCGGAAACGGTGATCTCTTGCTCCTCGCCGTTAATATACATCTTGACCTCGCTGGTTTCACTTTGATATGTCACCGCGACATGTTGCCATGCATTCAAGGTCAATGAGTTGGGAGGGGAATTCAGAAATCCTCTGCCTTCTGTTCCTGCCAGCCAAACACCGAGACTGTGGTCGTTCATGGGACTTGAAACTCCGTTTAGGAAGAGCGATATGTGCATTTTGTCGATAATTCGCCCAAACCCGACATTATCCAGTTGACCCCAACTATAGGGGTTGATCCAGGCTTCGATAGTCACGTTGTCGGTCAGATTCAGCTCTGGGGTGGCGGGGCATTGGATATAGCTATTCCAGGCGTTGAACTCCACCGCGCTTTGATTATTAAATACGAGGATATAATCTTCTTTGATCACGGTTTGATTCAGAGACTCGTTTGAGGCAGTCAACCGAACCGTATAAGTCCCTGATTCTTCATACACATAAGAGGGGTTTTGCTCTTCCGAATCCACCTCTCCGTCATTGTCAAAGTCCCATTCCCATGCGGTCAGGTCGGGATAGCCCACGGAGAGGTCGGTGAAATGGACGGCAAGCGGAGCGTGACCCGTGATGCGGTTTACCTCAAAATTAGGAATCACGATCTCGCCCAAGGTAAACGCGGCGATACGCGTGTCCCAATCAAAACTTCCGGTTCTCGATATGTACTCGTTTGTGTACCAAAAAGTCTCGTCGTCGATCGGGTCCACGGTCATCATGCTGTAATCTCCCCAGCGATTTCCAGACCCGCTCTGGGACCCTCCTCCAGCTGCCAAAACCAATTCGGGATAGGTCATCTCATTGAGCGGATCGTCGCCTTGACGCCCGGTGATACAGGAGGAGGGATACGTTCGCTCGCTTGACAAGCTGTAACCCAGGGCAATATCGCCGCTGCCGTTCATAGCCGCGCTGCCCATCCACCGATGTTGGTCGTCCGGCGCGAACGTGCTTTGTTGATGAACTTCCCATCCCTGATCGTAATTCCGCAACTCGTACCAACGCACTCCGGCATGGTCAAAATCGACGTCCACAGTATGATTCACGACCATTGTTTGATATTCGCCAAAATTTCGGTATTGGAGACTATACATGAGCCGGTCTGATATCGCGTCCAAGCCGTCGTTGATGTCTGGCTGAGGGATGCAATCTCTGGCACCAAAGCACATACCTGGATCAAAGTAGGCGGTGACTACGGAGCCTTGCAGACTGAATGTCGAATTTTCTGGGTTGTCCCAATCTACGTCGAATTCCCAGATTTGTATTTGGTTTGAACCGGAAATACGAGCAAAGTAATTTGGCGTACCTTCCGGAGGAGGGGGTCCGTCCAAATCGGCAGGCAGAAATCCCCGAAGGGAAAATCGACTGAAATAGACCATGCGGGCGTCTGGATCTCCGTTTAACATAGCGTCTCGGTCAAACGCGATCGCGCCCGCGCCGAAGTTTCCGTAGAATTCGTTTGCCGACATATAGTATCCGTCTGGCCAAATTCCAAATTTGGGATAATCCGGCATGACATTGCCGAAGGAATACCCGTAGCGATACCATGTTCCGGTGGGGTCCCCGGTTTGGGAGACTGCTATACATTCATAAAAGTCTTCATTTTCACCATCGTCAGGAATAGCGAATTGGGTGAGTATCCATCGGTCTGCCAGATGGTCATAGACCACGATCGGGTCCCCGTCGTTCTCAAATTCGCACTGTCCGCCAAAATCTTGCCACAGGGTGCGATTGGCTACAGGTCCATATAATAGCGTTCCCTGCTTGTCCCATATCGCAAAGCTGGAGTTGACCATTTGGATATAATGGTTCGCTCCCACATCTCCGACTGGGTCAGGAGGCGCGCCGCTGGATAGATCAATGCCGTCAAAATTCAATAGAATCTCCCGGCTGTTATGGTCCCGGGAACCTTGTTGACTTTGCCGGACAGGATCGCCGTCCTGCAGGGGATTGTCGGCTCCATAAGGCAAAGGGAGTTGATAATTAAAAATCTCTCGAGGCTCCTTTGCCCGAGGAGGAATCTGCGGCATATTCCGCAACGGAGGAGAGATATCCCAACGACCCGGTCCACTCACAGTGGGCGGATCGTCCGCCGCGTGGGGCACTCCCGGATACCATATCCATAAAATCATAAAAATCGCCAAAAAAAATCGAATGAAACGAGACATTTATCCCCCTTTCTGGAGAAAAATCGTTAATGAAAAATAGAGACGTCAAAATCGAAGATAGGTAGTTCGAGCTTAAGATTGGATATAAAGTGGCAGGATGTCAACAAAAATGTATAGTGGGGAAAAAATAAGGGAGAATAGGTCGCTACTCTCCCTTTTTCCAACTGACAAAATCGCGTCATTTTTCGTAGATCAAATCGTCCAGGAAGAACGCATCCAAAATGGAAACCCGTTGCCCATTCTTTAGATAGGTGATACCCACATCATAGTATTGGTTTTCCTTATTAAGATTGTAGGAATGGATAACGACCATATGTCGCCCGATTACTTGATCGAGCATCAGACCGATTCTCCTTTTTTTGCTTTTGACAATCATCACGGACTGCTTTATTTTCTTTGAAATAGGATCGTCCGCGGCATTGAGTACCCGGTTCAACATAAGCGCGGGAATCGTTTGACCTCGCCAGATAAATTTGCCTATTCCCAGGTTTTTGTCAATAGACTCCATCTCGACCGTTGTAGTTTCGACAATTTGTTCGACCGGCATGGCAAAAACTCTTGAACCGACCTGAATCAGGAACACTTTCAGAGTATGGGGCGTGATCGGTAATTTGATCCGATACGTATTTTCTTCGACCGCGCTGATTGTCAGGGAGCCTCCTAAGGAGCGGCAATATTTAAGAATTTGCTCCAGATCCTGCGCCTCTTCTCCGAGGATGTCACTATGGAAAATCAGCTGATTAATGTTTGAATGCTGTATTTTTTTCACCTTTTTCTCGGGCAACAGCTTTTGGTCTATAGCCGAGCGACTCATCAAATCCAAGTCATACAGCATCCCGTCGTCTTTGACGGTAATTGTGAGCCAGGAAGGGGATATTTCGTTATGGATGTCGATAGACGCAGTATCCGGTTTATCCAATTTTGCCCGAGTGTCAGGGTCCTGTATTCGATACTCGACAATGGTCTCCAGCAACCGATCCAAAATCGCTTTCAATCCTTTTGGCAAATATTTATCAACCTTGAAGTGCATTCCGTATTGCGTCAAATTCACTTTTTTCCCGGCTTTGGATTCTAAATATTGCAACCGTTCCGGTAAATTTTCAAATACAGACTCTAATTTGACCAACCGATTTTTCTCGGCATCAACCAGCATATGATCGACCAATTCATGGTAATTTTTTAGGCTTAGTGCCAACGTATCGGTCTGCAATCGCAATTTTTGTTGCGAGATACCAGTCACAAGCGGGCTGGTTCGAAGATCGTCGATCAAAAACTGAAATTCTTTGATTAAGGAGGAGCCAAAATCTCTTTGTCGATCTTTATCTACGGCGAAGAAATTCACGATCCGCTGAAGCCCGCGTATGGCTTTACTGATCTGCTCCCGGTGATGAAACATGTGATCTACAAACTCGGCTTGATCGTCCAACAAACTCTCAATACTAATATTTCGAATTGTGAGTCCACTGATTGCATTTACCAGTGCGTCTGTTTCAAATGCAGGCGCAGGGGCAACGGATTTCGATTTAAGAGCAACAGGTTTGGATTCAAATGGCACGATCTCAGTCGCAAACATTCGCTCCGTTTTCTCAAATTGATCCACAATCCGTTGTCTTAACTCGCCAGAATCAAAGGACGAATCCTGAAAATGGGAGAGAATCGTTTCTAATCCGTTGATAGCGGTATCCAATGTAACAGCAACCGTTTCGTGATAGGGAAGTATACGTTCGTAAATTTTTTGACACGCGTCGGCAAAGGTTCCCGCTATATGGACAACCGCCTCATACTCGACCATCTCGGCTTCACTTCGGAGTCTCGTCGCCAAATCTTCCAATATTTTGAGCTCACTAAATTCAGCTGGATCCTCTTTTAGATCCGAGCAACTATGCTTGAGTTGCTGCAACAAATCTGTGGCTTCTGTCATAAAATATTCAAAAGACTCAAATTCATCCGCCTCCGCTTCAATTTCGACTATCTCTTCAATAGGCTCCCTCTCTACGTCCGCCATTTTTACTATAGAATCGAAATAGGGCATGACCGAATCCGGATCAATATCCGGATTTCCTTCCAGCCCAGATACAGAGGAAACAGTATTACCCACCCCTTTCAAAAGATTGTCTTTCAACTCGCCGGTAAATTCCAACTCATGCGACGCTATCATATTCAATAACTTAATCACTTTATGACCCACGCCGGACAATACCGTCATCTGCAGTTTTTCGGCTTGATTTGCCATACGTTTCGCGAAATTAAGCGCATCCGCCAGTATCTGAGAATCATCTGGGGTATCCATAAATTCTAAAAATTTTTGTTCCATAACATAAGTAAAATCCAATAATTGGCTGTCAACCGGCTGATGAATATTTTTTTTAACAGAAAATTCCTGTTCTTCCACCTCATCGAACTCAGTCTCGACTTCCATCTCAGCCTCGAACTCATCCTCTTCTGCATCGAACTCAGTCTCGACTTCCATCTCAGCCTCGAACCCATCCTCTTCTGCATCGAGCTC
>NBMB01000037.1 GCA_002084765.1 Candidatus Cloacimonetes bacterium 4572_55
CCCCAGACCGAAATCGCGGCTCCAAACGATACCTGTTTGACGGACAGCGACTTCTCTGTGAGCGTAGAAATGACCGACGGTTCGGCAATATCCAGCTTGGACAGCCTGATTATTTATGGCAAAATAACCGCCGGAACATGGAGCCAACTCGCGGTTTTTGTCAATATTGGCGGGGTTCGGGACGATTTCCAAATCATTCTCCCTTATGAAGGAATCTGGACGCTTGCCAGCGTCGGGGTGGACGAGTCGGGAAATCGGGAACCGCTTCCCCAGTCTGGAGACGTTGTTGTGACATACGACCAAACGCCCCCGACTGCAAACGCCTTAAGTGCTATTGCCCAAAACGACACGATCCGGGCAATAGCCACAGTCTCGGACAATCTCGTATTGGGTTTATGACAGCTGCGGGAACGTCACATATTCCGATACAGCCTCAGTCACCATCGATCTTCACGCGCCCCAGAGCTCTATCATTGCTCCCGGCGATACCTGCATCCAGACCTCCAACCTCCTCCTCACCGTAACCAGCGAGGACGGACTGATCAGCTCTGGAATCGATAGCCTGATCGTGTACGGAAACGATGGAACCGGTTGGCGCACGTTGGCAATCAACCTCGCTCCTTTCTCGACCCGACTTGACGCTGAGTTCTCCTTTAGCCTTCCATATCCTGGGATATGGCAACTCGCGTCTGTCTCGGTTGACTCCGCGGGCAATTCCGAGATATCTGACTTATCGGATTTGACGCGGGACGTAGTAGTCACTTACGATCCTATTCCGCCGCAAGTCGGATTAGATCCGCCGCTGAGTTATTATGTTGTCTCCGACGTCATTTTGAGCTACAGTGCTCTTGATTCCATACGCTCGAATTATCCTTCTGGTTCAGGCGTAGCCGGACAAGTGGAGAGGCTCCGATTTTTCTCGCAGCAGGGCGCAGGATCGTTTGACATGATCCGAGAAATTCTTTCTCCAATCCCCTCTGACACTATGAGATACACTCCTTCAACCGACGGGCTATACCGTTTTTATATCCAGGGAGAGGATTGCGCTGGCAACATCGGCTCATCGGACGTCATAACTCTCTTTGTGGATCGCGAACCCCCTACAGCGACTTTGGAAAGTATACCGAATTGCCCCGACACGCCGATTTCCATCGTAATAGGTGCTTCTGACGAGCCGAACGCTTCCGGCGTCGCCTCGATAGAAATCTGGCGTTTGGATAGCGGTTCCTGGCAGCAACTCACGATTCTTTCACCCACCGCAAACACATTTACCCCTTCCATAAATACGGGGGGATTTTATCAATACGCGGCGGTCGCTGTCGATAGTGCGGGCAATCGGGAGACGGATGATCCGGAGCAATCAGCACTCTCTGTTGAACCAGAGGTCGCGTTTGTGATCGACTTCTCAGCACCGGTCGGGGTGTCGTTATCGGGTCAGGAGGGGTATCACACCACGGATTTTAGCCTGAGCTATCAGGCGACGGATTTATCTTTCAGCAGCGGTATGGAAGCGATTTTGTATTGGGGTTCCTTTTCGGATAATTCCAGAGCCGCAGAAGACTCGATCCTCCTCCACAGTCTGGATCCAACTCATGGAGAAACCGGCGGCGGCACACTTTCCTACTCAGGATTGATTACCATGAATATGGATCATATCGAGAATGGAGATTGGGCGATCTGGCTCATGGCGCGAGATGGATGCGGCAACAGCCTTTCCAGTTCGCCATTGCATATCATTATAGACAGCCAAATCCCGCAATTAGTGAGTTTTCGACTGCCGACTGGATGCGACAGCGTCGGGTTTTATCCAGCCCAGGGCCAATCCATTCCCGGAGGCACTTATACAATCCAAGCCTCCATCAACGAGCTTAACGACGGTTACACCAGCGGCGGATCTATAACCCTGGGTTACCGATACGAACAAGATCCAATAACAGTCTGGCTAACGATCCCAACCTATTGGCTCTCTGGATTTGCGGCTCCAAACTCTTTTGACTTTCCGTTTGACGTGGATCAAGAGGGTCAGGGCGACGGAGAATATACCTTTTATTTTTCCATATCGGACAGCGCGGGGAACAGCGTAGAAATCAACCCTGAAATCGCTCCGTGGACAGTGGACAGGCAGCCTCCTTCCGCTGATCTGGACCCATTATCGCCTACCTCTGCCACTCCCAACCTCACATTGACTTACGAATTTGGCGACAATGAGACCTGGGATGTTGTCCAGCTCTGGATAAGCGGCGACAGCCATTTATGGCGGCAAGTCGATTCCCAAAATTCGCCTACGGGTCAGTTCGATTATCAGGTCAACGGCAACGGCGACTACTGCTTCCTCGCGATAGCCTGGGACGCATGCAGGCATACCGACGCGCCGCCAGAGTTTGTGGAACGCGGCCTGACCCATTCCGCGGCAGTGCAAACCATTAATTTTGGCTCAGGGACGTTCGGGCCCTCGGATAATAGCGGCGTCCATTGCACACAGGTCGCCACGCAGTTGCCCGGATCCGTAGTCGCCCACGATCAGGAAACGGTCATTTTATGCGAGGCAGACTCAGTCGAGAGCTGTTCCGGTCAGATCGGCTTGACGCTCCCATTTTTCGCGGAGTCTGGTTTCCATAATCAACTGAAAGAGATCGAACTATGGACAAAATCTCGAAACGACTGTGGTGATTTCGAAGATTGGGGCCTGGAATCCACTATCAACCGCTCGAACTTGACCAGTTTGCCAGCGGACCCGATCCATTTCCCAGAAGCGGATTCCATGTGGGTCGGGGAACCCCTACCGGTCGGAAATACCGGCGATATGCTGATTATCATAGACAACGACCAGTCTCTGCCATTCGGGTCCGCCCTGATCTCGTCCTATTATCATAGCCAAAATCAAGCAAACGTCACGATCTCATATAGCGACGCAAACGGCGATTGTCGAGGCGGCGGCGTGGATTCCATAGCAGTATTTGTCCGCCGAGACAGCGATATGGACGGGCTGTTCGACAGTTCTGGTTTGTGGCGAACTTTCACGGATCAAACCCATCCAGAAATTTTCGGCTCTATATCGACAATAGAAAATGCGCTGAATCTGACGACCCAACTACAGGGAAGTTTCCAGACCCAATATCCGCTCCAACAAGGTCTGTCCGACGGCATATATCAATTTTACGCGATCGCCGCGGATCGTTCATCCTGCCGTCATATCGAGCTGGATGATTTTGAAAATAGCCTTATCGACCCCACTGCAGAAATCATTGTGGATCATGCCCCGCCCACAGTGGAGATTCCGATCTCTGATATCGAAGAATGTTATGGTGCCTCCTTTTTTGATCAGGGCGGGGATACGATCTCGATTACGGTTTTCGCGGACGATCGAAACAGCTCTGGATATCCCCTTAGTGGGATTGGGCGCATAGGCTTACTGGTGATCCGTCCGGGTCAAATCGATCCTGACACAGTGGGGGTGGACACGAATCCTCAGGAGATGAATCCGGGTCTCTATCAGACGAATTTTGATCTGGTCTTCAGCGATCTTCTACAGCCCATAGAGGATGGAAATTATCAGCTCATCCCCTTTGCTTTTGACCGTGCGGGGAACAGAAATCAGGAGTCAGAGCAAAGAATTTTTCAGATTGACAGCACCCCGCCGGAGTTCCAAGCCGGTCCTGTAATCGACAGCTATTATCAGCAAAGTTCGTCCATACAAATCCGGTATCAGGCAAGCGACGACATAAGGTTAGAGCGCGTCTATCTCTCCTATCGACAAGATACGAGCCAGCCTTTTATCGACACGGGTCTCTCTTTGACTGGACATCTTGGCGCGTTTAGCTTTGGTGCTACCCAGGACGGCTTGTATCAATTTCGACTCAGAGCTGTGGACTCCTGCGGCAACCAGACACTTTCCGGAATAGACAGTGCTTTTGTCGATCGGGTCATTCCGGAGACGGAACTCAGTCTGGAAACGCGGGATAGCGGATGCCAATCTGCGCCGGTTTTTCTTCTGAGCTATGAAATTGACGATGGTGAGAGCAGCAGCGGGATCGACTCGCTCATTATTTGGGGGAATAGAGGAGAGGGCGACTGGACTATTCTTGCGGAACGATCCAATCCAGAAATGAGCGATACCGTGTCGATTTCTATCCCAGAACAAGGAATTTGGCGCGTCACAGGGCAATCTTTTGATCTCGCGGGCAATCGGGAAGCCATTGCATCGAATCCAAATCTTATTTTGGTTTTTGATCTGGATCCGCCGGAAATTCTGATCGAGACCTTGTCTCCATACATTTCGGGCAATATCGTCACCCTCGAATTTGAGGCGACCGACCCCGTGGGAATCGATCAAACACAAGCCGTGAGCCGCGTCGATATCTATTATGACGACGGACTCGGCGCGGATTTTGTTCCTCCTCTGGACGGCGTATTGATTGCGTCTTTGACAGAGGAATTGACACAAAGGGCAAGTTATGAGGTCCACATAGACGAGCTTCCAGGGATACATACCCACGACGGACTCTACTATTTCCGAGCTGTTGCGTTCGACTGCGCGGACAACTCTGCTCCTTCCGATCCCGTATCGACCCTTGTAGATCGCATTGCGCCGCAAGCGGAAATTATCGACCTTCCCGACTGTCCCAGTGCCCAACAATTGACACTGACCTATCCGGGAGACAGCGACCTTTCCGGCATAGTTTCCGTAGAGATATGGATCGATCTCGGAGCCGAGGGTGCGGATTGGAATTTCATCCAGACATTGCCCGGCAGTCCAGTCTCTTATCCGCTCCCCATCCTCGGAGACGGTCAATATCGTTATGCGGCAATCGCTATCGACGCAGCGGGAAATCGAGAAACAACGCCTCCTCTCGCGGCAGAAGCAGATTTCGTTGTGGACAATCTTTCTCCCACATTTCCCAGTCCCATGGTCACGCCCGATTACAGCACTGACCCGATCCTAACGGTTCCCTATCGAGCCGGGGATATTGGCGGGATTCAATATGTCGAGCTATTCTACCGACTTGGGCCCTATGACGATCCAAATAGCGGGTTCTCGTCTTACGAGATTCAATTAGAGCCTATCGGAGAATTTCTCTTTGACAGCGATTCCTTGCAGGGCGACGGAACCTATTATTTCCAACAAAAAGCCGTGGATCTATGCGGAAACAGCGCATACAGCAATATCGATTATACAGTGATAGACACCCACGCGCCGACGGTGTATCTGACTCTTTCCGATCATCCTTTTGATCTCTGCGCGTCGCCATCTGATCCGACGCGAGAGGTCGTTTTGGATTATCAAATTGAGAATAACGCGATTCCTGGCGAAAATTCAGTCAGCGGACTAAGCCGTCTGGAATTACAGACTGCCAATTCCGGTGAATGGAACCTATTGATCGCTATGGACTCGCCGAGTCTGAGCGGATCGCTTACGATCGACCTATCTCACGCTCCCTATCCCGAATTAGAGATTGCTGCATTCCGAGCGTTGGCAGGGGACAGCGCTGGAAATATCTCTCCATACAGCGATATTCTGGAGATCGAGATACAGGATCGCGTTCCGCCGTCTCTTGTCTGCCCGGAAGCAATCACGCTTTATGCAGATGATGGCTGCTCTGCGTCCCTACCCGACATAACGGGTCAGGCGATCGTGGAGGACAATTGCGACCCGGCTCCATCCATCCTGCAAGATCCAGCGGCTGGCTCGACTCTCATCCTTGGCGACGAGATGACCGTCTATCTCACAGCAACCGATCTAACTGGCAATTTTCAAACCTGCCCAGTCCAGATCAACGTGCGAGATACTATCGCGCCGATTCTGACAGTCCCGCCTGACACTGCGCTTTCATGCGATCATGCCTATCCAGATCCTGAAATCTTTGGATATGGGACCGCGATTGATAATTGCGATCCCGAACCTGTGATTTCATATACCGATTCGCTGAGCGGAGACCTGGAGGAATGTCCTTTGACCGTGACCCGATATTGGACAACGATCGACGAGTCCGGCAACGAATCACAAGCCATACAGCGAGTTTTTCTTGCAGAAAATAATCAGCCGCCTTGGGTTGAGGACGATCAGATCGAAACCAATGAGGATATACCTGTCGAGATTTCGGTCTTGGATAACGACGTGGATCCCGACGGAAATATGAATCCTTCAACCCTGACGATTGTGGATCAGCCCGGAAAAGGCTCGGTCGAAATTATCGATGATAACGCCCGTTCGATCGCGGTCTATACGCCAAATCTCAATTTTTTCGGCAACGACAATTTTAGCTATTCGGTATCAGATAGTCTCGGTGAGGTCTCGGCACTGGCGATCGTGGACGTGATTATTCACCCGATCAACGACGTGCCTGTTGCGGTTGATGACCAAACTGAGACTCTGGAGGATGTGCCAATCTCGATCCCAGTATCAGATAACGACGAAGATATTGACGGCGCGTTGATACTCTCGTCGATCACTGTTGTGACGCCTCCGGTCAATGGATCTGTGGAATTGATTGAAGCATTGGGCCGGTTGGTCTATACGCCTGATCCGAATTTCTTTGGTCTGGACACTCTTATTTATAGGATTACCGACGACAGTTCCGCGGTTTCCAATCCTGCCCGCGTAGGGATTACGATCTACTCGCTCAACGATCCCCCGACCGCGCGGGATGATACCACGGAAACAATGGAAGATATGCCAATCCAAATCTCGGTTCTGGATAATGACGCTGATATTGACGGCGAACTGAATCCAGCCTCGATCGTTATTGTGAATCCGCCGATGAATGGAGAAGCGACAATCGTGCAGGGCGAGATCAGCTATGATCCAGACGAAAACTTTTTTGGTCAGGACAGCCTGACATATACTGTCTCGGACGACAGCTCTGCCGCGTCGAATCCGGCTCGCGTCAGGATTTCGATAGACGACGTCAACGATCCCCCGACTGCGCGGGACGACGCTGTGGAGACGCCGGAAGATACGCCAATCCAAATCCCGGTTCTTGATAACGATTTCGACATAGACGGCGAACTGAATCCAGCCTCGATCGTTATTGTGAATCCGCCGGTGAATGGAGAAGCGACAATCGTGCAAGGCGAGATCATCTATGACCCAGACGAGAACTTTTTTGGTCGAGACAGCCTGACCTATACTGTCGCGGACAACGATACTGAGGCGTCAAATCCGGCTCTCGTCAGAGTCTCGATAGGAGACGCCAACGATTCCCCGACTGCGCGGGACGACGCTGTGGAGACGCCGGAAGATACGCCAATCCAAATCCCGATTCTTGACAACGATTTCGACATAGACGGCGAACTGGATCCGACTTCGATCGTTATTGTGAACCCGCCGATGAATGGAGAAGCGACAATCATACAGGGCGAAATCAGCTATGACCCGGACGAAAACTTTTTTGGTCGGGACAGCCTGACCTATACTGTCGCGGACAACGATACTGAGGCGTCAAACCTGGCTTATGTCAGAATATTAACACTTGATGTCAACGATCCGCCGATTGCACAGGGTGATACCGCGGAAACAATAGAAGATACGCCAATCCAAATATCGGTTCTTGACAACGATTTCGACATAGACGGCGAACTGAATCCAGCCTCGATCGTTATTGTGAATCCGCCGGTGAATGGAGAAGCGACAATCATACAGGGCGAGATCAGCTATGACCCGGACGAAAACTTTTTTGGTCGGGACAGTCTGACCTATACTGTCGCGGACAACGATACTGAGGCGTCAAATCCAGCTTATGTCAGAATATTGACAATTGGCGTCAATGATCCCCCAATTGCACAGGATGATACCACGGAAACAATGGAAGATACAGCGATCCAGATTTTGGTTCTAACGAATGACTCTGATATTGACGGCGAACTAAATCCAGCCTCGATCGTTATTGTGAATCCGCCGGTAAGTGGAGAAGCGATAATCGTTGAAGGCGGAATCAACTATCGTCCTGACGAGAATTTTTTCGGTCGGGACAGCTTGACCTATACTGTCGCGGATGATGATACTGACATATCAAACCTAGCTTATGTCAGGATTTTGACTGTAAGCGTCAACGATCCGCCATTCGCGGGTGACGATGAAATAATCACGCCAGAAGATAATCCCGTTCAGATCGATATCCTGGAAAATGACGACGATGTGGACGGCGAACTGGACTCGGAATCTATCGTTATTGTAAATCAGCCGGTCAACGGACAAGCGACAATCGCGCAAGGCGAGATCAGTTACGACCCGGACGAGAACTTTTTTGGACAGGACAGTTTGACCTATACGGTGGCTGATAACGACGGCGTATCCTCGAATTCTGCAACGGTACGCGTGACCACGACTCCCCTGAATGATCCTCCCTCTCCTCCGACGCCCTATATGCCGGCGACTGACACTGTTCTGACATCCGACTCAACCGCGCTGGAGGTGGAGAATGGCGACGACATTGAGGGGGACCCGCTTACATATACTTTCCAGGTGAGCGAAGACCCTGATTTTCAGACCGCGCATACCAACGTGTCTGGTCTCTTAGAAGGCGAAAACGGTGTGACTCAATACACCGTGACAGGTCTATTTGATAACCGGATATTCTACTGGCGTAGCCGGACATTTGACGGCGCGGACAGTAGCGGGTGGTCCGATGTGCGCCGCTTCAGTGTAAGCTTATCGCCGGAGACGGTTTCCGAGGTGACAGTATCAGATCACCCAGAAGATCAAGGTCGCGCTCTGGACGTTATTTGGCCGCATGCGGAGGACGATCTCACCGGCGCGGACGACGTCGCATGGTATCGCGTCTATCGCATTTTTGACCAGATCCCAGTTCTGATTGATTCCATACCCGCGACGGACAGCACTGGGTACGCGTATATCGACAGCAGTTTGATCGTGAACCAAACCGGAACCTATCAGATGGTCGTTGTTGACGAATCTGGCAACGCATCGCCATTCAGCCAGACCGGCAGCGCGACTGCGATAGACAACGTGCCGCCTGAGCCGGTTCAGGATATGATAGCGGAAGACGCAGAATCGGATCAAGGCGGACGGATCGCGTTACGTTGGGGACTCTCTCCAGACGATCCGTTTGTCGCGACTGAGATAGAGAATTCCAGCGGAGTATCTTTTCAGGAAAACGATTCGGAGCGAGAAGTCCGAGAGGGCGCGGGAGATGTGGTCGCGTATCACCTTTATCGCGGCGAGAATCAAGACGTTCTATACAGCCTGACCACGCTTCCCGCGGGGCTTGACCACTATCTTGATGACGCGGTCCAAGACTCTGTTTTCTACTTTTACCATATCATTGTGGACGACGGGAACAACCGTTCCGAGCCTGAGGATCCTATTTCCGCGACTCCCTCGGACAATCTTGCGCCGACCACGGCAGTATCGGATATCGGCGATCTTGTACGCTCAGCGGCAGTCCGTTTTACCGTAAGCGGATGGGATACGATCGGTGGAGAGACTGGATCCCCTGCAGAAGAGCTTTCCTATCTCTACCGTCTCACAGCTTTGGATCAGGGCGCGGGTCAGGGATCATGGCAACCCTCTTTGGTTCCGACGATCGATCTCTATCCGCTCCAAGACGGCGCGTATCATTTTGCCGCTGCCGCGGTCGATCTTGCTGGCAATGCGGATACCACCGCCGCGAGAAATTACGCTGAGCATGAATTTGCAGTATGGACGTCCGGCGTTTCATTGCCTGATTCCTTATGGCAATTGATCGGATTTCCGAGAGAGCCGGACGATCCAAGCGTGCAAGCGGTTCTCGGAGACGACGTCGCCCTACCCGCTGACTTTTTCTATTGGGATCCCTCTGCGACCCAGGACCCCTTCATGGATCAATATTTCGAGGTCTCCAGCATCGAGACGCAACAAGGCTACTGGCTCTGGCTTCCCGAATCGGACACGATCGACGTATCCGGAGATTTTCTTCTCGGAGCCGATGGACTTGAGCGACCTTTGTATATCGGATGGAACCAGATCAGCAGCGGTTATGCCTGGCCCATCAACTGGGGTGACGCACGGATTCGCAATGGCGACCAGGAAGTTTCCGTCGCGCAAGCCGATGCAGAAAATTGGATACAGAACCGTATCTACTGGTTGGAGGATACTGGCTACAATTATGGTCCCATCGACTTTATCAACCCAGCCCCGGCAATGAATCTGTGGGCGGGTTATTGGCTTCTTTCCCATACGGAATGCCAACTGCTGATCCCATCCGACCCGCTTCTGGAAAACGAACCTCCAGCTGCGGAACCCCTATCGACTGACGCGTGGTATATCCGTCTCGCTGTGAGCAACGGAGACCGGTCGGATCGTTCAATGCTCATCGGCGCGCATCCGGTCGCAAATTCGGATTATGACCGGTATGATACGCCTCAGCCGCCGCAGTTGGAATCCAGATTAAGCCTCTACACGGTGCATCCCGATTGGATAGAAGGCGTCAGCCGATACAGCGCGGATATCGTGGGCTTAGACGATCGAGAATGGCGTTGGCGTCTGATCCTGCATTCTGATCAGGGAGAGGTTCGACTCTCAGGAGAAAATCTCGATTCTGTGCCGGAAGGGTATGAAGTCCGGTTGTTGCAAGTGGATGGTTCGCCGAATTTTGAGGATTACGAAGCAGAAGGAGGCTGCGTTCTTCGGGAAGGCGAGGAGACCATTCTCCATTTTGAGCAAGAGACAGCTTTTGATCTGCTGGTTCTGCCTATAAATTCAGAAAATGAGATCGTGACCGTCTCCAGCCTGGATCAGAACTATCCCAATCCATTTAACCCGGAGACTTCGATAGCCTATCGAGTAGGGTTATCACAAAATCTCGAAAAACTTCGCGTCAGCCTCAAAATATATAATGTCGTGGGGCAACTGGCGCGGACATTGGTGGATGAGCCGCAGGAGTCCGGGAGCTATACTGTGCAGTGGGATGGGCGCAACGACCAGCGCAGGCGAGCGGTCAGCGGAGTCTATTTCTACGAACTGAGTGTGACGGGCGATCCAGCACAACCCGATTTTAAACAGACGCGTAAGATGGTTCTAATGAGATAAATAAATCTCATGAATAAATCTCATGAATAAATCCCGTGAATAAATCCCGTGAATAAATCCCGTGAATAAATAAAGGAGGATACGCTATTGGAAAAAAGTAAAATGCGTCATGTAATTCATGTTCCACGCCGCTTTGTAGCTGAGAAGTGGGGGGGAACCGAAACTGTGATTGTTGGAACCACGAAACGCCTGCCGGATTTCGGCTATTCCTCCGAGATTATCACGCCAGGAATCTTTGCCGATCCGGCTTCTGTCAACAATTTTCGTCAAGCGCGATCAGCGAAGCCGGTCATGGATTCTTACGAGGGTATTCCGATCACCCGATTCAATTATTTTTATCCCTTCTTTGGTCTTTCATCGCAAAATATCGAGGATATGGATAATAAAGGGGGAAATCTTTTTTCCTGGTCATTGATGGCTTATCTTTATTCTCTTAAGAAAAAATCCGTTGACCTTTTCCATATCCACACCATGAAGCGGTTGGGCGGGATTGTCCGAAAAGCCGCGGCTTTTCATCGAGTGCCCTATGTGATCAGTCTGCATGGCGGATATATTGATATTCCTCAAGAGGAGCGGGGACAATTGACCGCGCCGATTCGCAATCGGTTGGAATGGGGTCGATTGCTCGGTTTTTTTGTCGGTTCCCGTCGGGTGCTACAGGACGCCGCGGCAATCATCTGTGTCGGCTATTCGGAATATGAGATACTATCGAAACGTATGCCGCACAAAAAGGTGGTCTATCAACCAAACGGCGTGGATTACGCGGGTTTTCAGAAGGGTGATCCAGATCGCTTTCGCGCCCTTTATCGTGTGCCAAAAGACCGCCGTATCATCTTGAATATCAGCCGAATCGACGGACAGAAAAACCAGATCTTGTTGCTGCAATCGTTTGCCAAACTGATCCCAGATTTTCCCGATATCCATCTGGTATTGATCGGACCAACCACATCGACGACTTATATCGACAAACTCCGAGCCGACATTGAAAAACGAGGTCTCGCTGATCGGGTCACGATCAACCGTAAGGGAGCGGAATCCGGCGCAAAGGCAGGCGGGACCGATATCGTAGACGCGTACACCGCGGCAGAAGTTTTTGTGTTGCCCTCTCGACATGAGCCGTTTGGCATCGTGATCTTGGAATCATGGTCTACCGGCGGCGCGGTTGTCGCATCGAAAGTAGGCGGGATCGTCAGATTTACGGAAGATAATAAGGACGCCTTGCTTTTTGATTCTGGCGATGTGGATGGGTGCGCAGCGCAAATCGGACGGATTTTATCCGATTCTGCGCTACGAGATCGGTTGGGAAGGAACGGTCGGCAAAAGGCAATGGAGCGATATGACTGGCGAATTATCACCTCAGATCTGGCTAATTTATACGACGAGGCGATAGAAAATTTTTCTCGGCGTGACTGATTTTGAGGGATGGGCTATATTCATAAGAAGAATACGAGACGAATAATGCTTTTTTACATCCGAAACACCTCTTGAATAAATCGGAACATCGTCTCCAATGCGTTGGCTTGATCCTGACATTGTTGTGAGATCGCCTTTGGATCGGTATCCGCTGTGATGCGATGAAACGGGTGCAACGTGAATTTCCCCTTGGCATACCCGGCTGTCACAGAGGGGACGGTCGCGTAAAAATTACCCCCGAAATCCGAGGCGATGATCACTCCTCCGGCTGACCCGCGACGGTGTCGCTCAATGACGTCGATAGATTCAAGCGCGGGCGTTCTCGGTTCGCCGCATACCTCGGGGGACGGAAATTTTTTGAACAAGAGATCAAACCCATCCACGCCTCTAGGTAACTTTTTCTCGATTTTTCGATCATCTCCGGGTCGATAAATTTTTCCCCCCCTGATATCCAATAGAGGACGTTGTCGAAATCCCATAATATTTTGTTGATCTATATGGAGATATGTCGATGATACAGAGCTCCGATCATTTAGCCTTAAAGCGCGATAGAGATCGAAAGGCGGAGTTTTTGGACGGGCGCATAGCGGATTGGACAAAACCAAACTGTCCAATCCGCTATGCGCCAATCGGCGGCGAGCCTGTTCGATCATCTGGAAAAAAATATCCGCGTCGTAAAGCGGTTTCAACGGGATAGACGCTGGATCAGTCGAGTGCGTGGACGTCATGTTGGTTGAGAAAAAAAGCCGGTCTTCCAATTTATCCAGACCAATCTGTAATCCTTCGAACCGCTCTTTTACGGATTTTTTGGATTTTTGGTCGGGGAAATCACTCAATATAACCGTGATTTTTTCATCCCGATGATCATAGACCGCAACCCTGTGGCAAAACATCAGAGCCGCGTCGTCTATTTCGTTATCCGCAAGATAAGGATCGCTAATTTCCCCCTGCCAGCGGTACGCGTCAAAGCCGATATATCCAACGATTCCTCCTACAAAAGGGGGAAATCCTTGAATATTGGCTCGCCGATATTTGGAGAAAAGTTTTCGGATCGTATTCAACGGTGTGCCGCTCAACACAAATGTTTCATCTTTCTTTTCCACTTGAATCCTGTGACCTCGAATGCGGAGCGTCAGAAATGGATCGCAACCGATGTAACTGTATCTCTCATTCGTCGGTTTTTCCAGCAAAAAACCGCGGCGTTTGCCCAGGCATAACCGATGATACGCCGCGATAGGAGTCAGCCGGTCGGCAAACATTTCTCTATAGACCGAGACGATTTCGCCTCGCTCATAAAGCTTGACAAATTCTTCGTAAGAAAACTCGTTTAACACCGTTTCCTCCTTGCATCGCTAAATTAAACTATATTATTTCTGTGACCACCAAAATATCGTAAATAGCGTGGGTCCAAGCCGCTACGCCGAATCCTCTCACGAGAAAAATCATGTTCAGAGCAAGTCCAAACAAGAAGCGGAAAACAAAACTGCTCCATATAAAAGGATCGCCGAAAATACCGATATAGTGGATTCCACTAAAAATCAGCGCGGCGATGATCGCGGAAACGGTATATGCCCGCGCTCGGTTTTGGATAAATAAACGGATAGATAGATATAACCCCCCGACGAGTAATACTCGAAAAAATAGCTCCTCATAAGGCCCCGCGCCGATAGAGAGGGAAATATTCGTAAATAGATCGAACAAGCCATTTTCACTGATCATGGGATACGCGGGGATACGGGCAAACAGCATCCCAACTGTCCGAGATATGATTATGCCAATCACAATCGCATAAAAAAAACTTTCAGCGATCATTATCAAAAAATATCGTTGATGAAATGGGATCTGCTTTTTTCGTTCTGAAAATAGGATAGCAAACCCGATCAAAAGCAGAAGAACGCCCAGAGCTATGTGTCCGGCAATCCCGAATCCGGCAAGCATTCTCTTGATCCAGATTTCGGCACTGATCCGCACTTGCACGGAATTGCCCGCATTTGCCCATAAAATCAGTGCTTCGTATGCGATAAATAAGGGAAGCGACGCGATAAAGCTATAGCTCGCAGTACGAGTCAAGTTAAAGTAACCGGTCGGGGTGGAACGCTCTTCTATATCTGGAAGAGCGTTCGGGAGATTCGCACCATTTGGGTTCATGATTCTACCGTTTTGATCATTTTTTTTTCTTTTTCATGATTCTCGCCCATGAATCTCTCAGGGAAACCGTTCGATTAAAAACGAGCCGCTCCGATGATGAATCGGGATCCACACAGAAATATCCCTGACGCAAAAATTGGAGTCGATCGCCCACTTCCGCGTCTTTCAGGCTCGGCTCCACATACCCATGAAGCGTTTCCAAAGAGTTGGGATTGAGATTCGCAGTGAAGTCCTCTTCTTCTTTCAGACCTTTCTCAGAATCAGATTGGGTAAAAAGATGTCCGTACAGCCGAATTTCTGCGGGAATAGCAGTCCTGGCAGAAACCCAATGCAACGTGCCTTTCACCTTGCGACCGTCGTCTGACCAACCGCCTCGGGTTTTCGGATCATACGTGCAGCGCAGTTCGATAATCTCGCCTTTCTCATCTTTTATCACTTCCTTGCATGTGATGTAATAGGCGTGTTTGAGACGCGTCTCTCGCCCCGGAGCCAATCGATAGAATTTTTTCGGCGGATCTTCTCGAAAGTCATCTCGCTCAATGTAAAGTACTCGAGAAAAAGAAATTTTTCTTGTGCCCGCGCTGTCATCCTCTGGATTATTCACCGCGTCCAGTTCCTCCACCTGACCTTCCGGGTAGTTCTCGATAACCAGCTTCAGAGGACGCATGACAGCCATCACGCGCGTGGCTCGGCGGTTCAAATCTTCTCGCAGACAATGCTCCAACAATTTCCAATCCGCCATACCTTTGACTTTGGCAACGCCGATGCGTTCGTTAAAGTCCCAAATCGCCTCCGGAGTATAACCGCGGCGGCGAAACGCCTTTAATGTCGGCATCCTCGGATCGTCCCAGTCGCGCACGAATCCCTCCTTGACCAACCGAACGAGTTTGCGCTTGCTCATCACGACGTATGGCAGATTGAGCCGGGCAAATTCGATTTGTCTCGGGCAATAGATGCCGATATTTTTGCACAACCATTCATACAGGGGTCGGTGATCCTCAAACTCCAGGGTGCAAATTGAGTGGGTGATTCCCTCGATCGAATCGGATTGACCATGCGCCATATCATACATAGGATAGATGCACCACGTGTCTCCGGTGCGGTGATGGGGGACATGTAAAATCCGATATAACACAGGATCGCGCATATTGATATTGCCATGTGCCATGTTGATTTTGGCTCGGAGAGTTTTGGAGCCGTCGGGAAATTCGCCCTTTTTCATCCGATCAAACAAATCCAAATTTTCCTCTACAAATCGATCTCGATAGGGGCTATTTTTTCCCGATTCGGTTAATGTTCCTCGGTATCTCCGAATCTCATCAGCGGTCAGGTCGCACACAAAAGCTTTGCCCTTTTCTATCAGCGTGACAGCGTACTCATAAAGCTGATCAAAATAGTCCGAGGCAAAAAATAACCGATCTTCCCAATCCACGCCCAACCAATTCAGGTCGTCAATAATCGAGTCTACATATTCCTGATCCTCTTTTGTCGGGTTGGTGTCGTCAAAACGCAAATTGAACTTGCCGCGGTATTCTTTAGCCAATCCGTAATTTAGACAGATCGACTTGGCATGACCAATGTGCAAATAGCCGTTCGGTTCCGGTGGAAAACGGGTATGCACCAGCCCCCCGAATCGGTTCGTCCTATTATGTTCCTCTATCATATTTTTTATAAAATTCGACGGGGCGTTTTTTTTCTCTTCACTCATCACGTTGTCCTCTCATTATTAAGAATCCGCAAATTTCACAGATTTTACAAACATGTTCAGCATTATTTCGAGTCTTATTTTTGTGATAATAGGAATCCTATAGCACCAAAAATTTTATCTAAATCATTAATAACAATCCTTGATCTATTCTTAGTAAATAAATTAGATATTAATTTCCAAAATTGCCAGGTTTCGCCGTCTGTCACGACGCCATAAACAGGGGATTTTTCTGTTTCGTTTATTTTTTGTAGAGCCACCAATTCGGCAAGACATTGTCCCCAGCCTTCACTGAAATTATTTTGTTTCGCTTCTACGACAACTACGAATGGCAAACCGAGAACAGTCTTGCCCAATTCAGACTTTGTCGAAAACAAATAATCGGGAGTTCCGGTTAATTTTGCGTCGTACGTGATAGATTTGTGGCTCCAAAGAGCATATTCGTCTACAAAAGACTTGTAAACTTTCCTTAAAATTGGATAAATAGCATTCTCGCATCTCGATGCTTCGGATGAAAATATATCTATATTTTTATCGCTAAAGTTAAATTCATTGATAAAGAAATCAAATGGTTTTAAATCAATATATTCAATAAAATCTTTTTCGTAGTATCGTATATTATATTTTTTCTGGGTCTGAGCAATAGTTTTAAAATCACTAAAAGCCATGAACAACTCCAATTTAGATGCAAAATTCAGGATGAAGATACGCTTTGATCCCCGGGCAGTTCCAAAAAGAAGGTGGAGCCTTTATTCTTGCCTGGGCTTTCCGCCCACACCCTGCCCATCATCATTTCCACCAATTTTTTCACAATCGATAAGCCCAGCCCTGTCGAATTTTCGTCACCGGTAGGTTGGGCACTGAGTCGAGAAAACTTGCCGAAAAGTTTTTTCTTATCTTCTTGGGTCAACCCCAATCCCTGGTCTCGTATCAGGCAACGGACAAACGAGTGACTCGACTGGCTTTCAACCGCAACTTCACTCGGCGGATGCAACTCGATATAGACATGCTTGCCCGGACGAGAGTATTTAATCGCGTTGGAGATCAGATTATCCAACACCTGTTGTGTTGCGCTTTCGTCTGCGTAGACTAGAACGCGTTTGCCATGATCTTTAAGAATCAGCTTGATATTTTTCGCTATAGCACTCTGTAAATTTTGATTGATGGTCTCCGTCAGAATGGAACGGAGGTTGAAAGTCTTGAGAGAAAGTTGTTTTTCGCCTGATTCGATCCGGTTAATATCCAGCAGATTGCTAATCAATAAGAACATTCGGTTGATCAACTTCTCGATATTTTCCAAATAATTGTCGATCTGGAAACGCGGAAACTCCTCGATGCCGAACTCCAGCAGCATTTGCACAATCCCGTAGATACCGGTCAGAGGGTTTTTCAGATCATGGGAAGCTATTTCCAAAAACTCACTTTTCTCTCGATCTAACTCCTCCAGATACGCCAGTGCTTTCGTCAACTCCTGATTGGTGTTGCGTAGCTTTTTCTCAGCCTCTTTACGCTGTGTAATATCCTCGCAAATGGTGACAATCCCGATCGGTTCATTGTCCACATCAACAGCCTTATTGGAGATCAGACTGACCGGAAAATGGAACCCGTCTTTGCGATAATTCTTTCCTTCACGCCTCCAACTGCTCACCTTTTTCAGCGCATCGAGGGAGAGTTTGCTGCGATTTTCTCGTGGACCGAAAATATTTGCGGGCTGTCCAATCAACTCGTCGATCTCATAGCCGTGCATTTTAGCGTCCGCGGGATTCACATAGATAATTCGCCCGTTCACATCAGCGATAGTCACCCCGATTTCCACGGTTTCGATAGCGGTGATCAACTTGCGCAACTCCTTATTCTTCCGCCTCAGAATATCAGTCTCTTTCCGCGCCTGCTCCACCTGATGAATGACCTGCATCTTTTTCAGCTTATCTTTCGTGGCGTCGTTCATGACGGTTTCTCGGATTATGTGAAACCGCTTGTAGTGATGGAGAGCTTTTTTCACCCCGCCGTGATTTTCATATACTTTAGAAAGAGAGAGGTGCGCCTCAAAAATCAGCTCTCGAACCTGGATCGCCTCAGCGATTTTTAGCGATTGGCACAGATATTCTAACGCTCGGTAAGGGTCGCCATTTTTATCAAACTTATCAAAAAGAGCTCCGAGGTTGCAGAGACTTTGCGCTTCGCCTTTTTTATTGCCGATCTCACGAAAAATTTCTAAACTTTTTTGATAATAGTTGGCTGCGCTTTCATAATCCTCCCACCTTTCATAAATAACTCCCACGTTCCGCAGCGATTCCGCCTCGCCCAAACGGTCGTTGATCTCCTTGCGAATCATCAGGCTCTGGAGGTAGTAGTCCAGCGAATTGAGATAATCAGCAGAGCGCTCATGCGCCAGGCCGATATTCAAATAGGAACGCGCCTCTCCGTGGCGATTGCTTAGTTCCTGGTTCAGCTTTAGACTGCGATAGTGGTAATCCAGCGCGTTTTCATAATCGGCTGATTTGTGATAAATAAAACCAATACTGGTATAGACGCTTGCCATGCCCTGATTATTGCCCAGTTCGTTCTCGACCTTCAGGCTCTTCATAAAATAGTCCAGCGCGTTGGCATAATCTCCCAACTCGATATGGGTCGCGCCGATATTGCTCAACGAGGCGGCTTCACCCTCCCGGTCACGAATCCGTATACAAATCTCCAGACTACGGTGGTGATAGCCCGAGGCTTTGAGATAGTCGCCCAGCAGTCTATACACCCGTCCCAGCCAGTCCAACGCGCTCGCCTGACCGAACAAATCGTTGATTTTCTCAAAATGCTCGGTAGCTGTTTCCAGCCGTTTACAAGCTGTTTCATAATTGGATCGGACATACTGGTAAACGCCCTGATTGCGCACACAATAGGCAATACCTTTGGCGTATCCAAACTTCTGAGCCAATTCAAGCGCGTCATCGTTCACCTGTTTTGCCTGCTTAGGGCGAGTCAGCGTCAGACTCCACGCCAAGTCGATCAAAGCATTGATTTTTTCGATTTCCCCCGTCGCATGGCGAACTTTCGCCTCTAATCTTTTTATATCCACGTTCATCTTTCCGCTCGCAAAATTAAATTGCCTATTCTATTTTGACTGGAAATAATCAAAAATTTGATACATATCACACCGAGAAGTATTAACTAATATTAACCTGATACAGAAAGCCCGCACAACCGGCATGATAAGCCTCATGAGCGGCTATCGCAGTAAAAACTTCAGCAACGCTTTTCACGTAATGAGTTGCTACAATGTAGCTCTGCGTGAATTTAAATAGAATATTTCAATATAATAGCATCTCTTATATTACGCCACTATTACATTGAAAATTAAAATTTATTTGTATTTTTTCTGTATGAGACTGTTTATCCAACCTGGATTATTCGTCATCACGGAAATCGGTCCGCAGATTACGCAGATTATCGCAGATTATCGCAGATTAAGAATGGATAATTAAAGAATTATATCTTTTTTGCCAAATTTTCTTCAGGAAAACGGGGCTTTTGCGCGCATTTCACTATATTCGCAACAGAATCACAGAGAGTCGCAGAGTCAGCCCAAATAAGGGTTCTGAAATTCTCATAAAAACTGAGTTCTCTTGGAAATGTCGTTAAAAATAGACTTTAACCCATTAAATATCAAACATCTGCGCCCTGCTCGTTATGCCCGTTCCAAGCGATGGAGTGCTGTCCTGGGGTCATGGGTCGATCCATCAATCTCTTAACCAATTGCCCTGCGGTGTTATAGACATGGATTTTCACCTGATCCGCTACTGGCAATTGGAAGCGAATTTCGGTTGTCGGATAAAAGGGATTGGGATAGTTTTGGCTCAACCCATATTCCCATGAAGAGGATGTCGGGGCGTCATCTTCCACTGCGTCGCCATCCTGTACCATCAGGTTGTCAAGAAACCAGCCGGCTTTGCTGACGCCCGCGTCCGCGCCAAATCGAAAACGGATGCTGATAACCCGAGAGATAAATTGACTTAGATCGAACGATTCCGACGCCCACTCGCTACTCGATCCGCTGAATCCGGGTTCCTGATCCAGACCTGGGATACCCGCGTCGTCATATCCTTGCTCTGGCTCGATCACAATCCAATCGTCGCCCGCATTGGAGCTGACAGCCACGTTCCCGCCGTCAAAACCTCGCGTCGATGTGCCTTCGAACTCATACCAATGATCGAACATCAGTCTGGGCATTATGGCGTCGCTTAGATCGAGGAAGGGTGTGATCAGATAAATATCCGCGTTGTTGGCGTAATTTTCGTCTATTCCAACCGCCCACACCGAGTCGGAATCGCTTCCTCCGGGTCCATGCCCGGGATCAATTATTCCGAACTCCCACAAGGCTCCGTCGCCGTTCCCCTGATCCATCACAACCTGATACATAGCACCGCGTTCCTCATCAAAATTCGGCATATACGGGATCTGCGCGATCTCGCCGGGCGTCGCGGAGGATTCGTCTGAATAGAAACTCTCGCCGTCCGGCTCCTCATAATTCGCAGTGATCGCATAAAAATAGGTGTGACCATTGCGCACATCGCTATCGTCATACTCGGTTGTTTCCACAGTATCGATCCGTTCATAGGGTCCGCCGGATTCTGTGCTACGATAGATATGGAAGGAGACCGAGTTCAACGGAGCCTGCCAAGAGAGAGGAACATGGCTGTTCAGACCGCTCTCAGTTGTCAGATTTTGCGGCGCGTCTCCAGTATATTCCATCTCGATATTGACAACAAGCGTATCCTCGTCGGCAACGCTATATACGACGCTCTGGAAATGGGAATAGCCCTGTATGACCGCGTGCAGCGTATAGTCTCCAGGCTCTATGCTCAGTTGGTAGAGACCGTTATTGTCTGTCGTTGCCAGATAAAAAATAGACGCATCATTGGCGTTACGCGCCAGAATTTGCTCATCCGATATCGGCTCGTCAGTTTCTGCGGAGCTCAGGACGCCGACAAACAGAGCACTGGTATATCCGCCCACATTGAGAGCCGCGTTGTAGAGATTCAGCCGTCCGCCGGTGACAGTCTGACCCTCAAGCGAAGGAATCGGGTCCACCCCGTCGAGTAGATAATCCCTCATCACCAGGGCGATTTCTGCGGGATCGGATCGATACGCGTGCATCATAGCGGAACCCGCCGCGGCATAAAGCAAAGCCACCGCGCCAGTTACGTGAGGCGTCGCCATAGATGTGCCGGTGTAAGAACCGTCATATCCGTTTCCCGGCACCGTGGACATGATATCGGTTCCGGGAGCACCCAGATCGATCGTCGTCGCGCCATACGCCGCGCCGCTATTTCTCTGATCATTATGCGTGGTGTTAGTGACCGAGATCAGATAATCGCTGGGGCAGGCAGTGGGAATATCGCCAACTTGGTCAATATCAAACGACGCGTTTGCCGTAGCACCGCAACTCAGCACGCCCTGACGACCGAGGGAATCGTAGATTGCGCACCAGAGCGGAAAATTTTCCGGCTGACCTTGATTCACTCCAAACGATGCGTTGGTTGAGACCACAAAAGCACCTTCCGCGCCGTCAGTTTCGTTATAGCGGGCTCGCATTTCCAGGACATAACCGTACGCGGTCACCGCAATCGACTCGTTCCCGGTGGAACCCGCTATTGGCATCATTTTGACCTGCCAGTTAACGCCGGTCACGCCGATATTGTTATCTCCGACCGCGCCCACGGTTCCAGCGACATGGGTGCCGTGAGAACTTTCCGGCAGATTCCCGTTGTTATCATACGCATTCCAGCCATGAAAATCGTCCACATAACCATTGTTATCGTCGTCCACGCCATTGTTCGGAATTTCCGCCCAATTTTTCCAGAAATTGGGAGCCAGGTCTTCATGGTCCAGATCAAATCCGCCGTCGATCACCGCCGCGACAATCGTATCGCCCAGCGCGCTCACGCCGCCGACCGTTATGTCCCACGCTTCCGGCGCGTCAATGTCAGCATCTTCGATACCCCCGCTCTGTCCGGTATTGTTCAACCCCCACATATCAGGAAACCTGGGATCATTCGGAATGGTTTGCCGCTGCTCGATATGGTGATTGAATTGCGCCATCGCCACAGCAGGATGGGACTTGACCATCTCCAAGGCATGCTCAGCCTCCACAGCAATGGGGTTAAAGTCGAAAAGCCAAATGTGCAATCGTCGGGAAAGTCGCGTACGCGGAGATAAATCAATGGCGTCAAAATCTTGCGCCAACTGTTCCGCAGCCTGCGCCGACGCCTCGTCTCGGTCCACGGATTCACCTGTCGGGATCGCGGTTTGGATCAGCAGTTGTCCCGGAAAATAGGGGCTTTGATCCTCGGCATGAAGCGAGACCACGGATAAGCAGAGCGTCCAAATTAGTGTCAATATCGCATATTTTTTCATCATTTATCCAATTCTCCTATTCGGATTTCTCAAAACGCTATTTTGAGCTACAAAAAAGTGTAATTCTCGGCAAAAATTTATGGATATACGCGGTTAATTCGTCTCTCGTACGTCGGTACAGGTCGATCTCGCCACCAATTGGGTCTCCCACATCCCGACCACCCCCCAGGCCCGCGTATTCGGCTATGAGAAAAGTTTTGGTGTGGGCGCGGGGATCGATAAAAAGGACCTGTTCTTTATGGATTCTCGTCATCGTCAAGATCAGGTCTGAGGTTTGGATGATCTCTTCGGTGATAAGCCGAGAAGAGTGACCGGAAATGTCGATACCAACCTCTCGGCACGCAAAAATCGCAAGATCGGTCCCAGGGTATCCGTCTCCCATACTTCCGGCTGATGAGACCTGGACATACTTCCGAATCTCGGACGGAATATAGCGGCGCAACAGACCCTCTGCCATAGCTGAGCGGCATGTGTTCCCAGTGCAGACAAATAAGATATTAATAATTTTATCGGGCATAGGCGGTTCCTTTGTTTTTATCAATTAATTATAAATATAACGCTCTACCTGGATTTTTCAGGCAATTCAGACTTAATTACGGGAGAAAGATAAAGCAGTTCACGGGTTTAATCAATTGTTTTTTTCAGTACAAGTCCGATTTCGACGCGGCGTGACTTCTCGATGATGATTCGCAACGAAGCCAATCCGACTCTATTATTCCGAAATAAAAAAAAGTTGCGACGCAAACAATTGATTTTAAGATGAGAATTGTATATCTTCTCAATGGATACCCAAACAAAGTCAATTTAAAAAAAAAATATGTTATAATTATATTATGGTGATGATAATTTATGAAAATACGAAAAAGACGACTTTTTGTCATTCTTTTTATTCTATCGATTGGGGCAGTGCCTCTATTTTTTTGGCAGCATATCCGTCTGAATCGGACGCTTACCAATTTTGTGACGTATGAGGCGGAAAAGGCTCTGAACAGTCCGGTCTATATCGAGGATATTGATATCGGTCTCGGTCACATAACGATTGAGCAGGCGCGTATATCCCGTTTGGGCGGGAGCCATTATCTGACGATCCCGCAAATTATTATATTTTACAGCCTTTCCGATCTTTTTCAGATGATCTGGCAGCAAAAGCCCGCGTTTCAATCCCTTGTGATCAAATCTCCGGAATTTCATCTCAATTTAAACCGTGTGAACAAAAAATCCGACGTTCCGCCGGGAAATGGATCAGAATCTCAGACCGATGCTGCGCGTGCATTATCGGAAGTGATGAAACGGCTCCCTGCCGGAAGAATCATCCTGATGAACGGCGTCCTTATTCAGACCGATATGAGCGACGGGAAGAGGGAGCGGATCGATAATATCCAGCTGACCGCGGACACGCGATATCGATCGAATATCCATTTGCGGATGCGGGCAAATTATCGCTCAAATCACCCCAATATCCGACTCATGACTGGCGGCGACGTTGGCGATCTTCTGACTATTGTCGATATTCAAGGAATTCCTCTCACGTATTTGCCCCTCGGTCTGCTCACGGATGATGCGGTGATTTCGGACGGCGTTTTTTCCGCGACTGGCAGACTCCGCGTATACGACTCGGATCAGGGAATCGGATTCGATTATCTGGCGAGCCTCTCTCTGAAAAACGGAACAGTCGAGTCGGCGCATCCCCACGTCATTCTGAACCATATCAATTGCGACGCTGTGATCGAAAACAATGTGATAAGCCTGGAAAAACTGTCGCTGAGTGTCAAGGATGCCAGGGTGGATGTGCGCGGAGAATTTGATCTGAAAGAGCGGCATATTCGATCTGCCCAATTTCATATTGATCAATTGCGACCGGATCGATTTTTTGCTGAATTGGGTTTACTCGAATACGATCAGGTCGATTACGGCGCGGGATTCCACATCGAAGGAGAGATCAAGGGCGATTTTTCTATGCCCACGATTCGCGCAACAGGGACCGCGCCCACGTTTTGTTGGAGAAACGTCCAGGTCGAGGATATGGAATGTCGTTTTTCATTTTATAACCGTAAAATCTCGATTGACCCGCTGTCCATGAGTGTCAACAACGCACATCTGACCGCGACCGGATATGTGGACCTGTCCGATCTATCCTGTCCATCTGGCGAGATCGAGTTGGAAAGCGAGACCGTTCGGCTTAGCGAGCTACTGGAAGACGAGCGATTTCAGGGGGCTATAAAACTGCATGTGGATGCAAAAGGATCGCTAAAAAAACCGGTGATTCAGGCTCGAATTTTCCATACAGACAGCCAGATCGCTGGAATCCGCCTGCCCTCTCTGGAGTGCACAGCCTGGTTTCGAGATAGCCGGCTCCATATTGAGTTGAGCGACCCGGAAGATCAATTTCAATTGACGACATCCTTTGACCATTTTCCGAATCGTCCCATTATTGACGGCGTATTGACCCTGCGCGCCTTTTCGATTTCAGAGGCTTATCAGCAGTTTTTCCCTCATGCAGAACAGCGTAACTTGCAAGGCGATTTGAGCGGTCGGCTTCATGTGGTGGGCGATATTTTTTCCCCGACACTCTCCGGTGCTATCAAAGTTGCGGATAACCCACACATAACGGGGGCTATCCGACTGGAGGGGAAGGCGCATATTCCGGATTCGCTCCGGTTAAGCTTATTCACGGATAGCTTGCGGATCGCGGGTCAGCCTTATGCGGTCTCCACGCGCCTCCAAACGGATCAACAGGGGATGACTGTCGAATATTTTGGCGACGGCAGATATTTCGATGGAAGCTGTTTTATCGCTTTCGACTCGACCAAATCGATCCGTGGCGAGGTGAATATCCAGTCCGTCGATATGGAGACATTGGCTGAGATTTTCCACCCCACTCCGTTGACTGCGACGATAAAAGGCAACCTATCCGGCAGATTCGCTATTGATGGAACCCTTGACCTGCCGTATGCGACTGCGAGCTTGCGCTTGGATAACGGACATTTTCGGAGGCTGGATTCTATCTCCATGACCATGAACGCGCATTATGAAAACCGCGATATTTTTTTGGACCGACTGATATTGCGTCAGGATGGTAGAAAGATCGTACATGCATACGGCTATCGCAAAAACGACGCGTCCAACCTGGCGGGATTGACAATTGATCGGATGGATGCGCGTCTGCTCTCAGCGATCATCGGTAAGCCTGTGAAATTTTCCGGCATGATCGACCGTCTCGATTTGATCTATCGTCACGCGGATCAAGATCCGATTTTATATGGCGCGTTTTCCGTCAGCAACGGCACGATCGACACGTTTGATTTTTATGAATTGAAAGGAAAAATTCTCGGAGATCGGCATACGGTTCAAGCTCGAGATATCAAGCTCTCCAGTCATAACGGCTATTCGATAAAGGTAAATGGCAGGCTGCCGTTGCAGCTGACTCCTGACGGTCAAATTCGCAGCGAAAGCCGAGTAGACCTCTATGTCGAAGCGGAGGGCGATCTCCCTCTTTTATTGCCGCGTGTGGTCAGCAAAGAGATTTCATACGGTTCTGGTTATGTGCGGGCGTTTGTCCATGCTGTCGGCGATCTGGAAGAAATTATTCTAAAAGATGGATACGCCGAGTTTCGAGATTGCATGGTGCATCCTCTGTTGCTCGTGAATGAGATCAAAAATATTAACGGCATTGCGATCGTCTCCGACAACAGGATCACGGTGAAAGAAGCAGTGGCAGAGGTCCTCGGCGCGAAGCTGCAGATCACCAGTTCTCATGACCCCGCGATCGACTTTCCTCATTTCGAGTTAGCTGGCTTGGACTGGGGCGTTCTCCAATTTTCGACACCGGATCAGGGCGTCGAGATTCATATCCCAAAATTGATTCTGGAGCGAGAACGGGGGAAATTTTGGGTTCAGGGCAATAATTATTCGAGCGCGGTTTTTGGCGGATCTTTCAAGAAAAAACCCTATCTTGACGCCCTCTTTATCATCGACGACATCAGCTTTACCTGGCCCACTCTGGATGTGGATCCCGTCCCAAAGGAACATCGCGGAAAGCCCAGTTTTGCGGCTCGAGCCGACTGGAATGTGAAAATAAAACCTAAAAGGAACGTCTGGTATACTAACGACTTCGCTACATTGTTAATGGACGAAACCAGCGAGCTTTGGTTCACTGGATGTTATGTCGATAGCACCCTGTCAATCGGAGGGGTCACATCGGCTAAGGTCGGGACATTTGAATATATCCAGGAAGAATTCCAAGCAGAAGATATCGTCGTCAAGTTCAATCCGTATGAGCTGTTTCCATACGTGTACGGGCGGGCGGTTCGCGTCTCGGAAAGCGATTCAAAAATATATCTGTATATCTACTCTGTGGATCCCGCGACCGGCGAGGCCACAGAAGGAGGTCAATTCTACAATGTGCGTTTTACTCTCCGTTCGGACAGGTCGTCGGACGATACAGTTCAAGAGATCCTGAGCCGCCTGCATCACGATGTCGATTATGAGACCCTAACCGACGAGCAGAGGATGGAGCAAAATCGAGAAGAAGCGGTCAGCGCGCTCGGCTATCACGTAGGTAAAATGATGCTCCGGCCCGTGTTCCGGTCGGTCGAAGAGACAGTGCGACGGGCGTTTCAATTGGATTTTGTCACGTTTAAGCCGGGTCTGCTGAAAAATCTTTTCGACGAAATGCAGCGGGATCAAGTCTCTATACCTCAATCCGCGCGGTCTATTTTGCTCAATCGATCGAAAATGTCGTTAGGAAAATATGTGACCGAGCAATGGTATATCAACTATATCCTGACTGTCGAGCAAAAAGATAAAGAATATGACCCTATGACAATAGGAAAACTGGGGTTGAAACAAGAGTTTTTTTTGGAATACCACTTGACTGGGAACACCAAATTTAAGTATTGGTATCATCGAAGTCGTGAAGATCAGTGGCAAAAAGTTGGTTTTGAGAAAACTTTTTATTTCTAATTTCGTATATCCTGCATTATTCATCACCACGGAAATTCGATCCGAAGATTACATAGACTATCGTAGATTAATAATTGGTAATTAAAGAGTTATAACTCTTCTTCGTGTTCTCCGTTTCTCTGTTGTGAATTATTCAGGGTATTAATAGTGTCGAACCGTCAATTTTTTTTGTAAGGAGATTTTTATGTCAAAGGTCAGTTTGAAGAAGTCGATCCTTTTTATCTTGATTATTTTGATCGGCTTAACTTCTTATCAAGTCGTGCAAGCGATACAAGATAGCAATGCTTTTGCCAGCTTAAAAATGTTCAGCACCGTTTTTAGCATGGTCAAGGATCGCTATGTCGATGAGGTGGATTCCGAGGATATGATCGAGGACGCGATCCGAGGGATGTTGTTGGACCTGGATCCCCACAGCAATTTTCTGGATGTGGAGCAATATTCCGATATGCAGGAAGAACACAAAGGTGAATTTTTTGGATTAGGTATCCAAATTTCTGTGCAGGAGGGTATTTTAACGGTCATATCGCCGATCTTCGGCACGCCCGCGTATGAAATGGGCATGCACGCTGGAGACCGGATCGTTGAGATCGAAGGAGAATCGACTGAGGGCATTACCACAGATAAGGCTGTCAAAAAATTGCGAGGTCCAAAAGGAACTCAGGTGACGATCACGATCTCTCGGGAGGGCGAAGCCGAGACGTTTAATTTGACGATTACACGAGATCGGATCCCGATCTACAGCGTGCCGTATCATTTCATGATACGCCCCAGCGTTGGTTATGTTCGGGTCACGCGTTTTGCTAAAAATACGCTATCCGAACTCAGCGAGGCGTTGGTCGATCTGCGCAATCAAGGTATGACACAGCTGATCTTGGACTTGCGTAATAACCCCGGCGGCTATCTGAACCAGGCGGTAGATATGGCGGACTTGTTTCTGGACGGCGATAAAACAGTGGTCAGCACAAAAGGGCGTATCCGCGGATCTAGCGAAGAATACAAGGCGTCGCGTAATGACCAATATGAAGATATCGCGGTGATTGTTGTCGTAAATCGGGGATCCGCCAGCGCATCGGAGATCGTAGCTGGAGCGATTCAAGATTGGGACAGAGGTCTGGTCATTGGCGAGCGCACTTTCGGAAAAGGATTGGTGCAACGGGTTTGGCCGCTTCCGCCGGATCATAAACGCGCTTTAAAACTGACTATTGCAAAATATTATACGCCAAGCGGACGCCTGATCCAACGGGATTATGACAAATCTCGAATGGATTACTATCGAGAGCGGGGAGAAGAGACAGGCGACACGACAGATGTGAAATATACGTCTCACGGGCGAGAAGTGACTGGAGGCGGTGGAATTTTACCCGATATTTCCGTGGAGCCGGATACCTTAAACGCCCTGATTCGCGATTGTTATCGACAACGGCTTTTCTTCAAGTTTGCGATAAGCTATAACGCAACCCATGGTGTGGATCGGGAGTGGATGCCAGACAGCGAAGCTCTTGATCAATTCAAAGCCTTGTTGGATGAGAAAGAGTTTGAGTATGAGCCTGACGATTTCGAGGCGAATTTGGACGACATTAAATTGGGTATAAAACGGGAAATCTTTAGTGCCAAGTTCGACCAACAGGCAGGCATGCAAATTGCCCTCGAACAGGATAAGCAGATTATGCACGCGGTCCATATTCTTGAAGGGTCGGAAGTCGTGAACACTGAATTGCGTACGATCCTGGAAATGAATTATTGACAGGACTGACACGTGAGCGATACGGGCGCATGATCGGTATGACGATTGTGCGCCCTTTTTAAGAACTCAGTCAATAAGGCAACCGTGGGCGGGCGGGATCTTGGCAGAAAGCGATGACAAAGATACCTTCATCGTCGAGATGCCCAAAGAGAGTCTACTGAAATTGGAAAGGGTTGATAATGAACGATAAAATGAGAGAGTTAGAAAAAAAATTGAAGGCAGGTGAGGGAAAAGCAAATAATCTGGACGGAGTCGCCACATCCTGCTTCCACATCGGGCGTGAAAAGAAACAACAGAACGAGTTTGACACTGCCCTAATTTTTTTAAAACGAAGCAGGAAGTTGGCCAGGCAGGTTGGAGCAAAAAAGCGCGAGATGGAGAGCTGTCAACAGTTATATGAGATATATAAAGAGCAACATGAATACGAAAAAGCCTTTAACTGCCTTCAGAATTACACTACCATAAAAGAGGATTTGTTTAACATTGAGAAGAGTAGGCAATTTGCTGAAATGCAAACCAAATATGAAGCCTGTCAGAAGGAGAAAGAAGCTGAGATCTATCGCGAGAAGAATGCGGAATTGGAACGGAAAATAGTTAAAAATAAGCTGGTTGAGGAAAAACTCCGCAAGTTGTCCCGGGCCGTGGAGCAATCGGCCAGCACCATCGTTATCACCGATCATAAGGGAACCATTGAGTTTGTCAACCCAGCCTTTACTCGCATCACTGGCTATACCTATAATGAAGCCCTCGGACAAAACCCGCGCGTTTTAAAATCCGACAAACATCCGCCGAAATTTTACCAGAATATGTGGCAAACCCTGATGCGCGGCGATGTGTGGGCAGGTGAGATGGTCAATAAGAGGAAAAATGGCGATCTGTACTGGGAAAATGCCACCATCTCTCCGATCAAAAATGCGAATGGAGAAGTTACGCATTATGTGGCAGTTAAAGAAGATATCACCAAACGTAAGCTGGCTGAAGAAGCAGTCCATAAGGCACATGCCGAGTTAGTCAAAAAGAACGCGGAAATTGAAAAGGAGAGAAAAAAATCGGATACGTTGCTGCTTAATATTCTACCAGCAAAAGTTGCTGAGGACTTGAAGGAGTCAGGCAAAACCGAGCCACAGGCTTTTGATGATGTGACTGTGTTCTTCTCTGATTTTGCCTCTTTTACGCAGATTTCATCAATGATTCAGCCAAAATATCTTATTGGGGAGCTAAGCCGCATATTCACCGCTTTTGATGAGATTATGGAAAAGCATGACTGCGAGAGGATCAAAACCATCGGCGACGCTTATCTTGCCGTTTGCGGCATGCCGGAGCCCAATCCGAATCATGCCGGCAACATGATTCGCGCTGCCATTGATATTATCCATTATCTGCAAACGCGCAATCAGGAAAGCGATCTTGAATGGTTGACCCGGATCGGCATCCACTCAGGTCCTGTGGTCGGCGGCATCGTTGGCGTCAAGAAGTATATCTACGATGTTTTCGGCGATACGATCAACACGGCATCGCGCATGGAAAGCCACTCCCAGCCCATGCGTATCAATGTTTCCGGGGAAACATATAGGCTTGTTAAAAAGGATTTTCATTTTATGCTTAGAAAGTCGATACTGGTTAAAGGCAAGGGCAAGATGGATATGTATTATGTCAAGGAGTAATGGTCAGAAGTAGAGGGATGTTGATGAATGCGTTAAAAAAAATTGGATAGAACGCGCAGACGCGCGATAAATAGTGAAAAAAAAGTAAAGGAGGCTGAAATGCAGACTGCATTTATGATTATGTTAGTGACTATTGGCTTAGTTTTTATGGGCGTCCTGATCGGAATAACCCAATCCGATAATGTGCCGTTCAATAAGGAAACCGCGGACGGGACCGCGGATTTTTCGGTATCTAAGGAACATATTCAAGTTACGCCGAAAGATGGGCGTTTATACGTCAAACTGCCTGTGAACCAGGAGGGAAATCACCCCATTTCCGGATCGTTAAGGGTGCGGATTCTGGATGAAAAGGACGAGGCGGTCACGGTAAAAACAGGTGCTCGGACAGTTCCGGTCGGGACATCATGGCTGGAGATTGATCCGGAGAGCGACATCCCGATCGATGAACTGATCTATCATCGATTGAGCTATGAATTTCAATGGGATAAGGGGCGACATAAAGGGATCATCTCACTGTCGCGCATACTGGCTCAACTGGAGATTCGGGCTGTGGGGCAGTCAGAATTTTATGCGGGGGGACCGGCTTCGATCCGATTAATTCTGTCGGATCACAGCTCCAAACAGCCCGTGTCTGAAGCGCAAACAACGATCGCTCTTCTTCAGGAAGATAAGGTAGTCGCTCAGCTCTTCAGCGGCGAGACAAACGAAAATGGCACAATTGACGCTTCATTCGATCTCCCGTCCGACCTGGAGCCGCGGGATTATCGATTGGAGATCAAAGCGGTCTCGGAGCAGGGACAAGATCGGCTGGTCCAACCGATTCGGATCAAGCGGGGGTTTCAGATCATGCTCACCACGGACAAACCGCTCTATCAGCCCGGACAGTTGATCCATATTCGCTCCCTGACACTGCAAAAACCGACGCTCCAGTCCGCAGACAAGGAGCCGATTCTCATCGAAGTAGAGGACTCGAAAGGGAATAAGGTCTTTAAACGCCCGCTGGAGACAGACGCGTTCGGAATCGCCGCTGCGGATTTTCAACTGGCAGACGAGATCAATATGGGGACGTATAAGATTCGGGCGCAGTTGGGCAATACCGTGTCGGAGAAAAGCGTGAATGTGGAACGCTATGTTTTGCCGAAATTCAATATCAATTTCAAACCGGACAAGGATTTTTATCAACCTGGCGACAAGATGACCGGAGAGATCACCGCGGATTATTTTTTCGGCAAGCCCGTGGATCAAGGTAAGGTCGAGGTGACTTTGAGCAAATTCGACGTCGGATTTGAGGAGTTTGCCCGTATTTCCGGTCAGATCCAAGGGGGCGTGTATCGCTTTGATACCCGGTTGCCAGACTACTTTGTGGGGCAACCGCTGGAACAGGGCGGGGCGTTTGTGCAGATCAATCTCAAAGTCACGGACAGCGCAGATCATACGCAAGAAAAATCCGAGATGGTAAAGGTGGCAAAAAATCCGTTGATCATCCATCTGGTTCCGGAGAGCGGGTCTCTTGCCCCATCTATAGAAAATCGGGTCTACGCGCTGGTGAGTTACCCGGATGGAAGTCCGGCTCAGGTCGATCTGAATGTCTCGTCAGAAGGCGCGGATATGCTCGACGCGCATGGCAAGGTGGCTCGGAAAAAACCGATCATTTTCCAAACCGATGAAAGTGGGATCGTCGAAATTTCCATCACTCCGACGTCGGATCGTGTCCAGTTGAACCTGACCGCTCGGGATAAACAGGGACAGACTGGCACGATTACATTTAACTCTAAATTTCTGAAAACTGGGCAGGAGTCGATCCTGCTTCGACCGGATAAAGCGATATATCGGGTCGGAGAGACCATGAATCTGACAGCATTTACAACACGCCAAAATGGAGTGGTTTACATCGATTTTGTCAAGGATCGCCAGACTGTTTTGACTCGCTCTGTGAAGCTGGAGAATGGCAGAGCTGAGATGAATCTGGACATCCCGGCGGAGCTGTCCGGCAATGTCCGAGCCACCGCGTACGTGATTGGAAAATCTGGCTCTATTATTCGGGATTGGCGGCTGATCTATATTGGCGAAGCCACAGACCTGGTGATCAAAACAGAGAAAAAATTGGGCAAAAAAAGCGATGAAAACGCGGTTTTTTATCACCCAGGAAATGATGTGGAGCTTGAATTTGAGGTGACCGATGGAGAAGGTCATCCGGTTTTTGCCGCATTGGGTATTCAGATTGTTGACGAGGCGGTTTTTGCTCTTTCTGAGATGCAACCCGGTCTGGAAAAGGTCTATTTCCGTCTGGAAAAGGAGATTATGGAGCCTCGTTATGAGATTCACGGGTTTACACCAAAAGATATTGTAAAAACCTCCCGTGATAAAAATAAAGCGGAATCAAACCGGCAACGAGCCGCATCCATCCTGCTTGCGTCCGTGGAGGACTTTGAGCCATTTTTGTTAGACGTGAACTCCTTTGCTAAGCGTAAGGCACTTATCCACAAAAAAGCGCGTGAGGTTTTTATGGTCAAGATCAATAAAATCTCGAACGCGTTGAGCGAATATACAGAAAAATATAACGCAGTTCCGACCAAAAAAGAGGGGTGGGCAAAGCTGATTGTGGAAAAAATGTTGACTCAGGATGATCTGATCGACCCGTGGGGCAACCCGCTTCAGTTTAATTTCTATTCCGATGTGATGAACTATTTCTATGTGGGCAGTTGGGGACCGGATGAAAAAAAGGGCTCGCTCGACGATCTGACTCATGAAATCTATGTGGAATGGAAAGGCGAAAAAAAGGGCAGTTTTTGGGAAAAATGGTTCGGCTGGATGAATTTTGCCAAAGGCGAAAAACGGCTCTTCCAAGCCAGAGTCGGAAATATGGATATGGAGGGCGATATGATGATGATGGAGATGAGCGACGCCGCGCCTCCAGGAGCAATAAAAAATATGAAGGAACAAGATGGTGGTGGCGGCGGCGGTGAAAAGCAGGTTCGGGTGCGCCAATATTTCCCGGAGACTCTGCTCAATGTCCCCTCCTTAATCACTGACAGGAACGGCAGAGCCAGCCTGAATTTCAAGATTGCCGACTCGATCACGGACTGGCGTATCACCGGAATGGCAAATTCTCAGAGCGGGCAGTTGGGAAGTATGACCGAATCGTTGCGCTGTTTCCAGGACTTTTTTATTGATATTGATCTGCCAGTCAGCTTGACGCAGAATGACCGAGTTTCGATCCCGATTGCAGTCTATAATTATCTTCCCACGTCCCAAGAAGTGCGCTTACAGATGGAGCCGGGAGACTGGTTTGAGATCGACTCCAATGCTGAAAAAGTTTTGGCGATCGACTCTGGCGAGGTTGGCGTGGTCTATTTCCCGATTCGCGTGGTGAAAATCGGGCTGCATGCGTTGACTCTGTATGGTCACGGGGAGAAAATGAGCGACGCAGTCAAGCGCACAATCGAGGTGATACCGGATGGCAAGGAATTTTTGATCAATGTGGACAATAGGGTGCAGGCGACTGGGGACGGTTCCGGCGAGGGGAAGGTCAAACAGAGAATTTATATCCCGGAAGGAGCGATCCCGGATGCAAGCAAGATATTTGTCAAGGTCTATCCGGGCGCGTTCAGCCAATTGGTCGAGGGTCTGGACGCTATTTTTGGCATGCCTTTTGGATGTTTCGAGCAGACCTCCTCGGTGACATATCCCAATGTGTTGGCGTTGGATTATCTGCGATCGTCCGGGAAATCTGTTCCTGAGATTGAGATGCAGGCAGAGGAATATATCAATCTCGGATATCAACGGCTGCTCAGCTTCGAGGTGGACGGCGGTGGATTTGAGTGGTTCGGAAACGCTCCGGCAAATCAATTGTTGACCGCGTACGGATTGATGCAATTTCACGACATGAATAAGGTGTACGAGATTGATCCCGCGGTCATAAAGCGCACTCAGAACTGGTTGGTCAGCCGGCAGTCCAGCGATGGATCATGGGGACCGGACAAGCAATATCTCCATCTGGAAAGCTGGGGACGGATCAAGGACTCGAACCTGATGATCACCGCGTATGTGGCCTGGGCTTTAGCGGAGAGCGACTATCGCGGATCTGCGTTAGATAAAGCACTGACATATATTCGCAACAATTTGGATAAAGCGGAAGACCCTTATGTGATGGCGTTTATTGCCAACGCACTTGTGACTGTTGATAAAAATCACGGCTCTACTAATGAGATATTTGATCAAATCCTTCAGGCAAAAATAGAGCGGGACGATCAAATATTTTGGGAGACGCATCTGAATACGGCTTGCTATTCCCATGGCGACGGCGCGAATCTGGAGACCACTGCGATGATCGCTCAAGCGATGTTGAAATGGGGCAAGCATAGCCAAACGACGAACAAAGTGTTGAACTATATTGTGGCACAAAAATCTCCGAACGGAATTTGGCAAACGACTCAGGCGACGATCATGAGCCTCAAGGCACTGCTCATGTCCATCGCATCGGCGAACAGCGATATTGCCGCGGATGTACGGGTGATTATCAATGGCGAAGACGCAGAGACGCTGGAGATCAGAGCCGAGGACGCGGATGTAATGCGGTTGGTCGATCTGAAACAGCAGACCTTGTCGGGCGAAAACTATGTGGAATTGCTCTTTACAGGAAGCGGCTCCATGATGTATTCTATTATCGGACGCTATTATCTGCCGTGGGACAATCCCGACGTTGCTCCGGGAGCCAGCCTGCTGAATATCCATGTGGCGTATGATAAGACTGAGCTTTCGACGGACGATCTTGTCACGGCTTCGGTTTCGGTGAAGATGACCGAGTCGGGACGGACTGATATGATTATTGTGGACCTGGGCATCCCCCCCGGTTTCGAGGTGATGAGCGGGGATCTGGAAGAGCTTGTCGGCTCGCAAAATATTCAAAAATTTAGCTTAACGGGTCGTCAAATAATCATTTATATCGATAAGTTGGAAAGCGATAAGCCGGTTTTGTTTGATTATCGGTTGCGGGCAAAGTATCCGATCACAGCGCAAAGTCGGTCGAGCAGAGTCTATGAATATTATAATCCTGACGTCCAGGATATAGTCGAGCCGGAAGAGCTGAAAATTCATTGATAGCTATATTCCGGTTTTGGAAAGCGCGTCGGGTTGTCATGCGGAAAGCATCCTTTTGGGGATAGACGAGACCTTTATAGAATGACGCCCGGCGCGTAGTATTCGTGGGATTGGTGATGCGATAGCCAAATTTGTGTGATCTCATATATGACTATCGCCGACTTCCATATTGATGTCCGCTGCTCTCCTGTGGCGGACGATAAATTTTAAATTAGGAGTACTTAGATGGAAAATATTTCTGTAATTAAAAACGGAACTGCCAAGCAATCTGAAATACACAAGAGATTGTCAAATATTGGACCAGAGATAGCTGCATTCTACTATGATGCGATTCTTATTTCCAAATCAAATCAATTTAAAACGGTATCGAACCTATTAGGTCACTTAGCCCGTGAAATTGATAGTGGTTTAAGAGATATTCTTGAGGAAGAATCTCAAAAGGACGAAATTCAAAAAAAGTTGAGTTCGGAAGAAATTCAAGGAAATTTTGATTTTAAAAAATTTGTTGACGATTCTTGTAAAGAATTAAAAAAATCTAAAGGGCCTATTGCTTCAATACTTCCATCATTCGATTTAGAAAAACTTGTTGACGATTATTGTGATAAATTAAAAAAATCTAAAGGGCATATTGCTTCAATACTTTCATCATTAGATACAGATTTAGACTCGAAACTCGCTAAAGATTGGATTTTAATAGTGATCCTATTCCATAAATATGCTCATCGTCATGGAGCATGGAAAGATGTACGTCCACCTGATGCTATGAAAAAGTTATGGGGAGAATGGGAAGAAGTGCTATACGAAATCATCGAAATCATCGACGATTTTTATTGTACCATGGAAAAGAGCATAGAAAAAATCCGAAAATCTAAGAAGTCCAAAATTCCTGAAAAACTAAAAAGTTTTCTCAAACGTCAATCCCGCCGTCGTTACTTTTTCAGAACGTTGAAGCAAACTGGGGAATCAACTTTTTGGCTTAAACATTTACATGAAGCTGGCTACTTTAAACCTAATTTGAATTCAGAACCAGTAGAAAACGACCACATACTAAGCTCGGATGTATTTGGTTATTTAGAGCATGTTGCCATTGAGAATCAAAAAAGCTCTTCCAAAGAAATATCGGACTGTTTAACTGAAATCGTAAATGATATTGTTGATTATCGAAAAAAAACCGGTGAGCGAATTAAGAATCCACTTACCGATTGGTTTCTTATTGAAATAATTTTTAGACTCCCTATTAATTCCATTTCTGAGGATCATATAAAATTCACTGTAGCTTCACTTCCCCAATTAAGGCACGTAGCTTTTTCTGTGATCGAAGAATTAATTTTTCCCACATTGATTGCAAAAAAAAAGGTGAGTTATCTTCTCCAGATTTTGGAATTTGTGCTGGATGATCAAAAAGACACTAACCACCAGAGTCAAGTTCTTAAGGAAAATAGAGCAGAAATCGCCAAGTTGTGCCCGTTAGAGGCGGCAGAGATTGCAATAAAAAAAATAAATGCTTTAGAACTCTCGATTTACTGTATTCTGAACCCATTTGAATCTTCCTACCATGCAATATTATTTCTATTTTTGGAAGCTATGTATCAGGAAGCTGACCCCAAGGATATTAAGGATAAAGTTTCTCAATGGGCAAAAAGTGAGAAGTTTGTTTATATCCAATTGGCATGCGCTTTGATTAAATTTCACAAAGAATTACAATGTCTGCTGAATGAACCTAAGATTCAGGAAAGATATGAGGACTATGAACCATATAATTTCCAACCAGACTATACGGGTAGTAGGGAGATTACTAATGATAACACTCTCCAGAATATGTCCAATTCTGAGATCGTAGATTATATCAATAATTTCAAAGGAGATCGTTATTTTAACATTGAAAATGCTTTTAGAAATTTAGTTGGTCAAAAACCATCTAAAATTACAGATGAGATTAAACTATTTCAATCCATATCACGGCGTTTCCAAGTTCAATTGCTTAGTGGTCTAAAACATGCTTGGAAAGAGGGTAAAACGTTTGATTGGGAGGCTCTGTTAGATTTCATATCTGGCATTATCAATTCTGATACATTTTGGAAGGAGGAAGATGACCAGCCTATAAATGATCGAAATGATTTTTTAAAAGACGTCTCAAGACTTCTTGAAGAGGGACTCAAGGATGATAAGCATGCTTTTGATCCAAAATTATTGCCAATTGCCGAAAAAATTCTTTTTCAGATTGCGAGGAACCTTGAATCAGACAGAGGAAGCTCTGACATTAGCGACATTCAAACAGACTTATTCAATTCGCCGAAAGGAGTTCTTTTTTCAGCAATGGTCAGTTATTCTCTTCGATGTGCGCGGCTAAATAAAAAAGCCCAAAGTGAGCGATGGACTGATTCTATAAGAATAGATTTTACAAAACGATTAGATACTGAAAAGGAATCGGCATTTATATTTGTATCAACTTTGGGTTTCTATTTAAATACCTTGTGGTATCTTGATAAAGAATGGATCAGAAAAAATATTTCCAATATTTTTCCGATCAATAATTTTCTATATTGGAAGGCATCCTTTTCCTCCTATTTAATCGGGTATCGACTTTTAACCGGGTATCGATTTCAAAAAGACATCTACGAGCTACTCAAATCCAAAGGACACTACCGCAAAGCGCTCAAAGAGTTGGATGATAAAACCGATAAAGAATTAGTGGATCACATTTGTAATGGATACTTGGAAGACTGGGAAAGTCTAGATGATCCCAACTCGTCTATTTCTTTTTTGGCTCAAGAACTAAATCCGACCCGTTTATCAAAAGTTCTTTGGTTCTTTCTAGACTATCCCGAGAAGGAAAAAATAAAATCCAAAGTGAAACCGCTTTGGAAAGCAATACTTGACAGGATGGATAAAGAAAAGATGGATACAGAGCTATCGGAATTGCGAGCTAATTTGTCTAACTGGTTGGTTTTTATAGATGAAATAGATGACCAGATTTATGAATGGCTCAAATTGTCTGTAAAATCATTTAGTAGAAAAAACCACTATCACTTTACTGATCGATTTATTAAGGCACTCGCTGACAAGGTCGAGAGGTTTCCGGAAAAGGTTGGTAAAATTTATCTTGAAATTTTGAATAAAGAAATTTTCCCCCGTGATCCAGAAGAAGAAATTGAAAAGATAGCCAGAACTATATTTTCGAGCCCTTACCACAAGTTCGCTCTTAAAATATGCAATATGTACGGGGAAAATGGGCATGATTTTCTACGTAACCTCTACGAATCGCACAAACAAAAACAAAATTAGGATCAAGGAACCCCTTGACGGGAGTCGCGCAAATTTGTTGACAAATTCAGACACAGATACTTGAATCCAAATTCTATTGTATATCCACCTCGAATTCCAGGCGAATGGCGAATTTTTCTTTGACAGAGGCGCGAATCTGTTCTGCCAGTGCCATGATATCGGCTCCATTTGCGCGTCCATGATTAATCAGGACAAGAGCTTGTTTTTCATATACGCCTGCATCGCCGACGCGCTTACCCTTCCATCCACATTGTTCGATCAGCCACCCCGCGGCGACCTTAACTGTATTTCCCGACGTATTTTCCGACGCTGTGTAGAGAGGTATTTGCGGATAATCTACGAGAAGTTGGCGGGATTTTTCCGTCGAGATTTGGGGATTTTTGAAAAAGCTACCGGCATTGCCAAAACGAGCGGGATCTGGCAACTTATCTTGCCGAATCTCCGTAACCGCCTGCCTGATTGTTTTCATATTTAAGCTCGGATAGCGCGCGGTATTGCCGTCGATCCAACGGCGTAGGGCATGATATTGGGTCTGAAACGTGGGTCGTTTATCCAGCTTAAGCGTCACATTGACGATGACATATTTCCCTTTCAGATCGTCCTTGAATATGCTATGGCGATACCCGAACCGACATTCATCTGGAAAAAATCGCCTGACTTGATAATCGTCTGTCGAGACCGCGTCCAGGTCCGCGACGCTATCGGCAACCTCAACGCCGTACGCGCCAATATTCTGAATTGGAGCCGCGCCGACCGTGCCTGGAATGAGCGACAGATTTTCAATACCGTAATAGCCTCGCTCCACACAATATCGCGCCAGATCGTCCCATATCACCCCGGCGCCCGCCCGAATCCACACATAATCGTCAGTCTCATCTCTCTTTTCGATCCCGTGGATCGCTATCTTAGCTACAACGCCGTCAACGTCCCGAGTGAACAGGATATTGCTACCCTGGCCAATAAAAATTTTTGGCACCCCTCGATACGCGTGGTCCGACAGGAGACCGCGCAACTCGTCGATAGAGTGGATTTCGGTGAAATAACGGGCGTATTTCTCAATTCCGAATGTATGAAACGCTTTTAACGAGATATGCGACCGCATCTCAATTCGTCTGCTCGTCTTTAGAAAGTGCCTCAAAGTAGGATTTGACCAGCCTTTCATATTCCACCGGCAATCCCTCTTTTAAGGAGCGGAGTAGATCGTCATGTAGGTCTCGCTTACGCTCCAGCAAGTCGGCAGGCAACTCGTTTGGACTGCGTCGGGAATAATTCTCACTTGTTTTTGCCTCTCGTTTCCGGCTATATTCCCGCTTGCGCATCGACTTCTGCGCGTCCAAAAGACGGGATAATATTTTCTGCTGACGATCGATCGTGCGTTGATCCACATGACGTTCTTCCAAATCCTTGACCACTTTCTCCGCTTCTTTTGCCATGTCGTCCAATCTGCCCAAAATATCGTTCCGATCCTTGACCTCGCGACCAAGCTCTTCCATACTCTTTTGGACCTGCTGCTGTTCAGCCGCGAGTCGGGCCATCTGTTGACGGGATTCCATACTCAAGCCGTTCTGTCCCATTTGTTGAAAAAGACCCTGAGTCTGGGCGTTCAACTCCCCTTGCTTTTGCCCCATTGCCTGCATCTTTTGTTGCGCCTGAGAGCCGCTAGATCCAGAACTGGACGAACTGCTTTGATTGCTTGCGCTCATCATCTGGCGCGCGGCGTCGTTTAATGCAGCCATAGCCTGACTGCAAGAACGGGACGACTTCTGAGGAGAATTCGCCTCCATCTCCTCGATTGCATTTTCCATCTGCTGCATGGCTTCGCCCAAGCGACGCAGCATCTCGGGGCGAACCGCCATAGATTTTTTTGCCGTCTCAAATACCCGGTCAGCCAACTTTTCCAGACTTTTGGAAAGCCCCATTTGCTGATCTGCCAAATCGCCCATATCCATATTATAAGGAGTATTCATATCTTTTTGGAGTGCATTTTTAACCTTTTCCTCCTCTTTCGACAGAGTCAATAAGTCCTGGGTCTGCTGCTTCATCGCTTTTACCAACTCTTTTTGCATCTGCGATTTCATCTTGCATTGCGCGCTCTTCATCTTATCAGTCATTTCAGTCAGAGCTTTTTGCATTTTTTTCGACTTGCTCTGACATTGCTTACCGCTGGGTTGGGAACTCTTCATCATTTGGGACAACTCGCTCATCTCTTGGGGGACTTTCTCATCTTGAATCTGCTCCTGAGCCTTATCCAATTCTTCGGAAACTTCTGGCTCATCTTCCATCATCTTTTTAAGATCATCCACATCTTTCATTAATTTATCGAGGTCCTCCTTGACGCCCTCTTGCTCCTCCCCAGTTTTTTTCATATCTTCCGAGTCCTTACCCTCTTTTGACTGATCCCCATCTTTAGGCTCGCATAACTTATCGCTGATTGCGTCCTGCCTTTTTTTCAATTCCTCAGCTTTTTTCACAGCCGCATTCATCCTCTGTTCTTTCTGCAGCTCCTTCAGCAAGCCCAGGGTTTGATCCAGCCGCTCCAGCAACTGTTCCTGGCTCAAATTCATTTGTTCCATTGCTTTTTGTATCTCTTCAGGATCAAGAGATTCCATCGCCTCCTGCATCCTCTGCATCGCCTCTTTCATCTCAGGCGTCGAGACCTCGTTCATCAGTTCTTGAATCTCCTGCATCTTTTCCATGATATCAAGATTGGCTTCCGAGTTTTGCTCCAATTTCTGCATGGTTTGATCTAAAGATTCGCTCATATTCTGCAATTCTTTCGCCATTTTTTCCTGTTGATCAAGAACTTTCTCGATCTCTTTTTGTTTCTGCCAATCGATTTCAGGCTCTTTTTTCATCTCGCGAGCCAACTTATCCAGCTCCTCTTTCAATTCTCGACCTTGCTCCATCATTTCGTCCATATTCGCGATCTGTTCCTCCTGCTGCTGATCCACCTCCTCGTAAATCTCATATAATGAGGGAAACCGAACCGTGTACATCCCGCTGACGCTTTTTTTCGGACCGGAAATCGTATCGTTGTCATACACCTCAACCCAATAGGTCGCTACGTCTTCCGGCAGCATATCCAGCGGGATCAAGTTCCAATTATGTTCTTCGGTAAAATCTGTGGATTGCTTATGAAACGCGGCAATCTTCTCGGTGACAACCGACGTGTCTCGGTTGGTATAATAGCAGAGATTTAATCGGGTGAAACCATAGTCGTCCAGTCCCACGATCAGCAAATTAACGTGCATATCCTCGTTAATATCCACATCCCGACCCGGCTCCAGAATCCTGACAAGAGGAACCTCGTCGTCCACAACTTTGATCCCGTACACCAAAGGACTGAGGTTGGTCACGCCGTCTTTGTCCGTGATCTCGATATGATAAAAACCATTCCGCATCACCCGGAACTGACCTTCCATCTGATTTTGGTTGCGTATATCCAACTCCACTCGGGAGCTGTCGTCAAAAACAAGCTCGGCTTTCTGCAGTGAATTATTGCTTCGGGCAGTCAGATAGACCGATGTCCCTTTCAGCGCGACAACCTCGCCGTCGTTAATTTCTCGGATAGCTGGAGGAAGATTTGTGTATGCTGGATACTCGAATTTAAGTTGAATTTCGATCACAATGGGTCGCTCTGTCACCGTGACTGTGTACAGCTCGCTATTCCACTGCGCGGCACTGACCTGATACTCAAACCCTTTGCGCAGCATCGGATACTCGATTGTGAAACGGTTCGGATCATCTGTAGAAACGATCTGTTTCTGTCGATCTTCGCCACTATTTTTCGTCAGAAATTCCAATTGATTCAGCTCGGGACCGAATGTCTGAACCTGGATTGTCAAAGGAGAGCCTTCCAGAAGTTTCACGTTTCCCGGATCGACCTTAAAAAATATTTTTTCTTCCTGAAGGGTTTGCGCGGACGGGTAGCGAAATCGCATTGCAGAACGATTGAACCGCCCAGGAAACAATACGGCAAGCAGTCCGAAGAGGATCACCCCGATAAACAGGCTTCTACCAAGCAGGATCAACGGTCGTCGGGAGATGGTTTTTCGGAAATTAAATTGACGCGTCAACCGCGCGGTGTCCTGGATTGATGATTCTGCAAGAGAGGTTGAATATTGGTATCGGTTGTCTCGGATTGTTCCCCACAGTTGGAGCGCGTCGATCAACCGGTCGCCGATATGGCTGATTTTTTGTCCGATCTCCAGCGCGATTGATTCGTCGCTCAATCGATGAAACATGGGGTAGAGGAAAAATCCAACGCCCACGATCAAAGCCGCGTAGAATGCGACCCAATATCCGACGCGCCAGGCAGGCGGTAGTGGAAAGATCATGTCGCCGATAAAGGCAGAAAGTGTGAAACCGATTAGAACGGTCAAGATTATCAACAAGTTCTTGCTTGCTAAGAAAAAACGTTTGGCTCGACGGAAGGAAGCCAAACGCGCTCGGAGTTCTTCCAGGCTTGATTTGGTTTTTTCGCTCATTTAATTCTCTCCTGTTTTTTCGCTCGTGATTCAGTTCACAAACGGAAATAAAATAGATAAAAGATGTGATAGCCGAAATATTTTCGCCTATATTTCGCCTCTATCCCGTTAATGCGAGAAAGTTCCGAGCCGCGCTTTCTCGATAATTTAGAGAACCCTTTCTGTCCGCAGATTACAACGCCTTCATTTCATTTCTATAATTTTTATAATAATTAGATGAATTTGCCAACAACTCCCTCCCCATTCATTCGCTCTGCGACAATATATGCGCACGGTAAAAATATCACGGATTTCTAATCATTTTTCTGCCGTCGGGCGTCGGCGTTTGCAGAGAGTCCGCCGCGCCAGTTGAGTCAGGTTGGCTCAGGCTATCCGGCAGTACAATTTGGTCCATCTCATCCAGAACAGAGTCAAATTCGGCAGGCTCAAGCGATTGCATCGATGCGGAATCTGGTTGGCTCAGGCTATCCGGCAGTACAATTTGGTCAGTTTCATCCAGAACAGAGTCAACTTCGGCGGGCTCAAGCGATTGCGTCGATGCGGAGTCCGGCGGCGGCGCAAATAAGCTATCTGGAGCAGGAGACCTAAGCGAGTCGATCGGCGAGGCGACAACCGCGCTGTCAGTCAGAACAGAATCTGGCATTGTGCCCTGGGGCCAGGCAATTTCCTGAGTATCCATTTGATCCTCTGACGCGGCAGAATCCACGGCGACTGCCTGATGCGCCGCGACGGTTGTATCCACGACAGAGCTATCCATCGTCACGGGTTCCGGCTCTGGAGGAATTTCATACACCTGTTTTTTGATCGGCATATCGAAGCGTTTCCGCACCGCGTCGGCATATTCGGTCTCGGAGAATCGCTCTAAAATATGACCGTAGAAAACATCGGCAGAGTCTGGATTATCCAGCTCATTTTCCAACAAATGCGCGAGCGCGTAATATGATTTTGGCGCATAAGCCGTCTCTGGAAAGCTGTCGATAATGACATAAAAATGCTGAATAGAAGGTTCTAACAGCTCTTGATCTAATAAATAAAGCTCTGCAAGAAAAAAGTGAGTCTCTGCGGCTCTCTCTGGGTCTTCAAACCCTTTCTGGAGCTGAGATAGTTTTTGCACTTCCTCCAACTTCTGCTTAGCGATCTCCGTTACCAACTCTTCCTGATGTCCTTTACTCGCGTATTCATACAAAGTCTTAGCACTATCATAGTCCGCCTCTTGCTCGATCATCATCCCCATCAAATAATAGGCTTCGTTTGACGCGAGAGAGTTTTTATTCTCCTCAGTGACCCGATTCAGGGTTTCCCAGGCGATCTGATCCTCGCCAAAAGCGATATTGCTCTCAGCGATACGCACCTTGACCCGCGCCTTATCCTGCGGCAACGGTGCCCGATCCAACATGTTTTTGAACAGATCATACGCCCTTTCGTGATCCTCCTGTTGCAGCAAACATTCGCCTTGTTGAAACCTGAGGTAAAATCGCTGCTTACTATCGTCCTCCATATCGAATGCTTTGGCGTACGCGTCGAACGCGGCACTCCAGTCTCCCAATTGATAGTATGTCTCGCCCAACTGAGCGTACGTCTCTCGGAAGATATCTTTATCGCGTTTCATGAGCAGGACTTTCTCATACTCCAAAGCCGCGTGCTCGTGCTCCTCCTGCTCATAATATATATTTCCGATAAAAAGCTGGGCACTTGTCGCAAATCTTCGATCTGGATACTCCCGAATCGTGGTTCGGAAAACCTCCAGTGCCTGTTTCCATCGTTTTTGGGAGTGATACGTCCGACCGATCAAGAGCGATGCTTCATCGACAAATTTGCTGTTCGGATAATTGGCGATCAATTGCTCGAATGTATTAGTCGCCTTGAACAGGTCATCTGGTCGCTGTTTGCCCAAAAAAGACTTGCCCATCAAAAAAAGCGCGTCGTCTCGATAGCGACTTTTTTTATTTTCCTGGATAATGCGCGCGCATCGCTCGATACATTTGTCGTATAGATCGAGTTGTTGCCTGCTGGGTTTATCTGAGGAATTACGGGACAAGTCGTCCGCTTCTTTATAAAACTTTTTGGCATTATAAAATGTATTAAAATATACGCATCCAGTGAGCGTGGACAACATGAGTAACATAATCAAAATTCGGTTCACAAATGCCTCCTATAGCATAATTTTGATAGCATAATTTTGCGTGATCTTTACACAGTTTCGATACCGTCTAATTTCAGAACCAATTCGTTCGGATTGTTGGCGTTTGCCAGCGCGACCTCTCGTGTGATCAATCCTTCATATAGAAGGTCGATCAGAGCCTGGTCAAAGCTCTGCATTCCATATTGAGATTTACCGGCTTCGATAGCGTCCAGGATTTTGTTGGTACTCCCCGATTCCGTGATATAATCGGTAATCGTGGCAGTGCCGATCATCACCTCGCAGGCAACGATACGTCCTTCGCCATCCGCTCGCCTCAACAGACGCTGGGAGATGATCCCGCGAATATTGGTGGCAAGCTGGAAGCGGATCTGCTGTTGTTGATGGGGTGGAAAATAGTCGATAATCCGGTCTATAGTCTTTGCCGCGTTGGTGGTATGCAGCGTGCTGAAGACCATGTGTCCGGTATCCGCGGCCTTTATAGCGATCTGAATCGTCTCGGCGTCCCGCATCTCGCCCACAAGAATAACGTCTGGGTCCTGACGGAGAGCCGAGCGCAACGCGGACGGAAAAGATTTTGTATCCATGCCCACTTCACGCTGATTTATCGAAGAATGCTTATCGCTATAGAGAAACTCGATTGGGTCTTCGATAGTCAAGATATGAGCCCGTCTGGCGTTATTGATCTCGTTGACCATACCCGCTAAAGTAGAGGATTTGCCACTGCCAGTCACGCCGGTCACAAGCACCAATCCCCGATGCTCCAACGCCAATTTTCGAATGATCGGAGGCAGCCGTAATTCCTTAAGAGTGGGTATCTTCATCGGAATCACACGCAAAACGATCGCTGTAGAGCCTCGTTGGCTGAAAATATTGCAACGAAAACGGGTCAGTTTCGGCACACTGTAGGACATATCGATAGCATGCTCTTCTTTGAAACGGATTTTTTGGTGCTCGTCCATCAAAGAGTTGGCAATCGCTGCAGTATCTTTTGGCGTTAGTTTGTGATATTTCGCGGGAACAAGTTGTCCGTCAATCCGCATTAACGGGGGGCTGCCTACTTTGAAATGAAGATCCGAGGCACCGCTTTTTACCATCGCTATTAATAAGCTATCCACTTGCATATCAATCACTCCTTTATTTAGCCTGGATTATTCGTCATCACGGAAATCGATCCGCAGATTACGCAGATTATCGATCCGCAGATTATCGCAGATTATAATTAAAGAATTATATCTTTTTTGCCAAATTTTCTTCAGGAAAACTGGCGCATTTCACTATATTCGCAACAGAGTCACAGAGAGCGCAGAGTCAGCCCAAATGGATTCCTCGTTTGCAAGACCCTTCTCTTGCTCGCTTTCCATCTTGAAAAAAAGATCGTCAACCTCTTGATTATCAAATCCGGGTATTTTTGATCGAAAGATCAGCCTTGTCATATGATTTTGTAAGAGAAGTTTAAATTTCTCTTGAATATCCTCGAACTCCCCTTCGCTTTTGAGTTCATCTTTGTCGTGATCTATCATAACAATACCGCCTTTAATTTACCGAAGAACTCTTCGATATCGGAATGTAATTCCTCTTTTTTCATATTTCGAGCCACGGATTCTCGGTTAATTTTCAATCCATCAAAATTGGGTGACTTTGACTCGTTTTTAATTCTTTGAAACAATGAATCCGGAGATGCAAATAATATTTCTTTCCCATCTACAACAGAAAAAATATTCGCCTTTATATTTTTCCAACCAAACCCTTTTGGAAGAGTTAAGCTCTGTTCATTAAAAAAATCAACCACAATTTTAAGCAAATGCTGTGAAAATAAGGGCGGGATGTCTCCAAGTTCTTTCAAAATGGCTTTTTCCCAGGCACTCGAGACAAGCAAATAATTTTCGATGTTTTTTCTAGCCCATTCAAAAAGTACAGGATTATTTTTTCGGGGATGAAAAGACTCTTTACTATCATAATCAAAAAGTATAAACCTTTCAACGTTCGGGACAGTTTGCTTTAATCCTTTAAAATGACTATTGGCATTTTGGAACATCTCACGTTTTGACCCGCCTCCCATTTTTTCGATACAGAACTTAGAGAGGACTTCAGAACGCTCTAAAATCTGAGCCCAAGCATGTAAAAGTCGTTCATCATCTTCACCTTCCACATACAAAACATACGGAGAATCTAACGTCTTAACCACCGTCATATTAGTCACATCGGATAATGCGGCTATTACCGAAGATTTTTCCTCGACCCTTTTTGGTTTGGCAGATAAAACAGAAACGATTTGATGAGGAGCGACCCCCTTTATAAATTCTTCAGCATGGGTCGCTATGATGAACTGCGAAGAGACTTTGTCACTGTTAAGGAAATAATTCAAAATATTTCTTTGCAAATTTACGTGCATGTGCGCGTCAGGCTCGTCGAGCAAAATCGTGGTGATATTGGGGTATCCGTACAAGAATGCAAACAATGTCAACACTTGATGGAACCCGCTGCCGCCAGTGACGACGTCAAATTCCTTGCCAGTCGCTTTGACGGTAAATGTCACTTTAATATGAACGCTGACGCCTTTCTCATATTCCGGTTTATTGAGCGTTACGCCAAACCATTCTTGAATTTTTTTTACAATCTCCTCCCACTTCTCGCTATCCCTATGGTCCGGTGTTTCTCCCTGTTGGCTGGCATGGGTTTTATCCAGAACTCGATACAGCAGATTTCTTAAGACCGAACCTGGCTGTGCTTTTCCCACATTCCTCCGAATAATTGCATCGTCAGACCACTCCTCCTGAGGCTCTAACCCTGAAAATGGCGGAACATAAACGACTCTTGGAAGCGTATTGTCCGCATCCAATTTCCTAAAATACTTCCATCCTCCATCTGGGATGGCATAAATTGATAGAGGACCTTGATATCTGAGCTTTATCCCAAAACGTACCTCCTCATTTTTTTTATTACGCCAAAAAACACCAATTTCGATAAGTATGTATTTCTGCTTTTTTTTTCCATCAATCACAGGGTACATACGATCGGTTTTATCGTTCCAAAGCAGATTAAATTCCGGCAATGGCAACACGGTAAAGTTTGGTAGCACAATCTGGATACCCGCGGCCCCTTTCCGATTCGCTCTATGAAATTCATCCACACAGAATTGCCAGATCGCAAGCGCATGAAGTATCGTGCTTTTGCCGCTATTATTTTGTCCCACAAGCAGGTCAAAATTTTCAAAACGAAAAGATTGGTCCTTAATTCCCTTGAAATTCCTAATCACAAGTTCTGTAATAATCATAACGCGCCATCCTTTTTTAAATCCGTAGATTGTGCAGAGAAGATTTATCTGTCAATTATAGCCAATTATGTGAAATATCAAATTTTAATTACAATTTACTAACTATCAATTCGTAATCAATAGAACGAGACATCCAAATGACCCATGAGATTGACGAACAACTCCCTAATTTGAATGGGTTTTTTGATACAACCGTTAAAACCAGAAGAAATCGCGTGTTTCCTATTCTTTTCTGAGGCGTTGACTATTAATGCGATAATCGGCACATCTTCTAATTCTGGATTAGTTCGAATACGTTCAACCGTGTTATAGCTGTCCATTTTCGACATTTGCAAATCCATCAGGATGAGAGTCGGCTCTATTCGTTCAGCCAACTCAACCGCGTCCTCGCCTCCTTGAGATTCAAAAATTTTTGCCCTCGAACATTTCAATATCGCCTTGATTAACATTCGGTTGCTCTTGACATCATCTGCTATCAAGATCGTCGATGTATTAAAAACGATCCGCCGATAATCCAAACCGCTCGATGTTCCATAAGAATCTAAGACGCGCCCAGGAGCCTTGACACCTTTCAACTCCAACTCAAAAACGCTGCCTATATCTGGTTGGCTTTCGACTCGCACACTGCCGTTCATCAGTTCAACCCATTGTTTCACAATCGTGAGTCCCAGACCCGCGCCCTCATATTTCTGGCGGTACTGCTGAAAAGCGTCAAATATGGATTCTTGAATCTCGGGCTCAATGCCAATGCCCGTATCTTCCACAGAAATAATCAAATCAATTATATGCTTATGCAATTTGTGCGGAACCACGCGAACACTCAGTTTTACATGCCCTTTTTCTGTAAATTTTACTGCGTTTCCCACCAGATTGAGCAACACCTGGCGCAACCGGCGTTCGTCTATATGGACCTCTTTCGGAAGATCATCGGGCAAATCTAGAATAAAATCCACGTCTTTTTGCATGAGTTTCAACAAAAAAGCATGCTTGACTTCCTCCATCACAAGCCGCAGATTGCTCAGTACAGGCTTAGATTTCAGCTTCCCGGATTCAATACCAGCCAGATCAAGAATATCATTAAGGAGCTTTAACAAAGTTTTCCCGCTGATTTCAATGGATTTCAGATATTCACGATACACTTTATTTCGGGTTTTATTGTGCAGAATTTGAGAAAACCCCAACACCGAGTTCAACGGAGTGCGAATTTCGTGAGACATGCTTGATAAAAACGCGCTTTTCGCCTGGTTAGCACTCTCAGCCATATCCTTAGCTCGCACCAACTCCCGCTCTGTCTGCTTAAGATACGTAATATCAGTTTCGCTCACCAAAATATGGGAAAAGTCCTTGGACTTTTTTGGAATCCTTACAGACATTAAAAGAGTCATGCGCCGCCCTTTCAGGGTTTTGCCCTCAATCTCGGTTTCAAAAATATCGGAGCCGCTAGCCATTTCAACCAATACTTTTTTGAAAATACAGCAAGAATGCGAGGAAAAAATCTTTTTAAAAGAACCAAGCAGTTGGTCTTTACTGTCTGCCTCGTAGAATTGCAACGTCACTTGATTCACATCCCATATTTTGATCTCTTTTGCCAATCGGATCACAGCATCCGGGTTCTTATCTAAGTATTCTTTGAGATCGTCCGCTCCGGATACAGGCAACGCGCGCACTCTTTGCATAACCCTGGAAAAGTCCGTATCCCAAAGAGACACCGTAGTGGACTGGAAGATATTCTTAAACCGTTCCCGACTGGCGCGGAGTTGATCTTCCTTTTTTTTTCGCTCGGTTATATCCTCACATGCGGTCACAACGCCGACAATCTCGTCCTTTTCATCCTTGATAACAGTCGAAATGAGCTGAACCGGAAACTCATGACCATCCTTGCGCAGATTGACGCTTTCCCGGTTCCATCTCCCAAACGTTCGCATTTGATCTTGTGTCACATCGCCCCATAACTCCCTGGGGGCAAAGTTTTGGACATTCTGACCGAGCAGTTCCTCGGTCCTATATCCGTGCATATCAGCTATAGCTTGATTGACATAAATGATCTTCCGATCCACGTCGCTGATGGCAATGCCCAGTTGCATGGTCTCAACGGATTTTTTGAGCAACAACAACTCGCTCTCTTTTGACTTCAACGCTTCGTCCGCTTCTTTTTTCAGAATCTGATTTCTGGCGCGTTGCACCGATATTTTAAGCCGAATTTTAAGCATTTTCGTATGAAACGGCTTGCCGATATAGTCATCAGCCCCGGCATCCAAAATAATTTCCAGGTCCTCCGGCTTTAATGTCCCAGTCACAACCAAAATGGCCGTATATTGCCCCTGTGGTTGCGCTCGCACCCGACGGCACAACTCCAACCCATCTATACCGGGTAAACCCACATCTGTGACAATTAATGGGAAAAATTCGGCTTGATAACGCTCCAAAGCATCTTCGGCGTTCGTATACGCGATGGGTTCGTGCCCATTGTTCTCGATAATTTTGCTGATAAGTTTCAAGAAAATAAAATCATCCTCAATGATAAGTATTTTCATTTTATCCTCCTAATTGATTACAAATTTCATCTGAATTGATTATAAAAATTCATAAAAAATTTTAGCCTTATTGCGCTGCGACTTTTCGGCTTACTTTAACACTTTCAGCATGGTTACAGATAACGAGCGCGAATCAAAGCCTTGTTTGCTGAAACAGGGAGTGGATTTTAAATCCAGATCGGTAATATTGTCCGGACTGGCAGTCAAAAATATAATCGGCACAACGGACCGTACGCGAATTCGACGGGCGGCTTCCATACCGTCAATTTCGCCAGCCAGACCAATGTCCAACAATATCACATCCGGACGCAACGATGGGAAAAGTTGGACCGCGTCTTCCCCTGTATCGACCGCGCCAACCACCTCGCAATTCCAACGACTCAGCATCCGATTTAAAATACGCACGGTTATCTTATTATCTTCGACAATTAAGACCTTAATACCTCTTAATCTTGATATATCCATATTTCATCTACCTCTCAAATTATATCTCAAACTACCCATCAAATAAATTTTTCTAATTCCAGCAATGTCAATTTATAAACATCGTTAAGTTCCATCAGAATTTGGTCAAAGTCATCCATTTTATTGCTTTTTCCCAGTTTCTCCAGATCCGCGCACAATTCAGCCATGGCCTTTGATCCCAGATTATAACACATGCCTTTGATAGCATGAGCCTTTTTCTGCAGCATATCCACATCGTGGGCTTTAACTGCCTGGTCCAGGATAGGAAGTAATCTTTCAGCTTCTTCCTTAAAATCCTGGATCATATCCGCAAGAAATCCCGGATCATCCGGGTCTTCCATTTCTCTGAGATTATTGATAGCGTCCATATCAATAAAATCTTCGGTCGTTATTTCCATGGTATGTTCCTTTTTTAGAGTAGCTTCGCCTATATCTCCATCAGCATTATGAACCATTGCGGATCCAAATTTGTTTATTATACGCTCTAATTCTTTTAATTGGACAGGTTTGCTCACAAAATCATCCATACCTACCTTTAGGCATCGTTCCCGATATCCCTGTATGGCGTTGGCAGTCATTGCTACGATGACCGGTCGATTTTCCCCCCATCTCTCGATAATTTTGGCGGTCGCTTGCATCCCGTCCAGATGCGGCATTTGCATATCCATAAGAATCAGATCATACCTCTTGCGTTCCAACGCGGCGAGAGCCTTCTGACCATCAGGTGCCACATCGGATGTGTAGCCCAAAAATTTTAACATGCGCTGGGCAACCTTGACATTAGACTCGATATCCTCCGCCATCAGGATTCTCAACGGAAACGTCTCACTCAGTTTTTTATCGGTTTTAAGGAGACGCTTTTCCATGTCGTGTTTCACGATTTTTCGATCAGCCAGAATGTTGCATGCTACCTCAAAAAGCTGAGCCTGTTTAACCGGCTTGGAAATATAAGCCGAAATAAAATCGCCAACGAGCGCGGCACTCTGGAGTTGGTTTCCAATGGAAGAACTCAAGATCAGGATAGGCAGGTTATCGTTAGAAATAGTTTTGCGAATCTCTTGGCACATCTCCATCCCGTCCATTTCTGGCATGTGAAAATCGGAGACAATGAGATCAAACGATCGCCAATCTTCAAGGATATCTAAAGCCTCCCGAGCAGACGCCACGTCCACCGGAATGGCTCCCCAGTGCTGAAATTGCAACATCAGGATGCGACGATTTATATGGTTGTCATCGACGATCAAAATCCGCTTCTCCTTTATGTCTGGCGCGACGCCTGTCTGATAGTCCTCTTCTCGTCCCGGATCCGGGGTGGTTTTTATCGTAAAATGAAAGGTCGATCCCTTATCTTCTTCGCTTTCAACCCAAATTTTACCGCCCATCAGTTCCGATAATTTTTTGCAAATTGCCAGGCCCAGCCCGGTGCCGCCATATTTACGCGTAGTGGACGAATCCGCCTGACTAAATACCTGGAATAGCCTATCCAACTTGTCAGGAGAAATACCAATGCCAGAATCCTGCACCGAGAATTGTAACATGATCTCCGAATTTTTTTGGGATAGATCCGATGAACTGAGTAAACTGTCGCTTTTCTCAGCCAAAGAAACGTGAACATAAACTTCGCCTCGCTCGGTGAATTTGAGAGAGTTCCCGACCAGGTTGACCAGAATTTGACGCAGACGGATCGGATCGCCGTGGATCCAGACCGGCACGTCCGGTTCCAAGTAATACACCAGGTCCAGCCCCTGCTCTTCTGCTTTCATGCGGGACAGATTGTACACCTCTTCGATGATCGTATATAATTGCAAATGCTGGCATTCCAATTCCAATTTACCAGATTCAATCCGAGAAAAGTCCAAGATGTCATTAATGATAATCAATAAATTTTCACCGCTGACACGGATTGTCTCGACAAATTCTCTCTGGTCATGGGAGAGTTTTGTGGTCATAAGCAACTCGGTCATGCCGATAACGCCATTCATGGGAGTTCTAATCTCGTGGCTCATGGTGGCGAGAAATTCGGACTTGGCTTGTGTAGAATTTTCCGCCGCATCCCTGGCGACCGTCAATTCCTGCTGTTGCGCTTCCAATTCCTCATTAGACACATACAGTTCTTCAGCTTGTTCCTGAGCATATTCGACCAATTTTTTCATTTCCATACGTGACTGGGCAGAATTAAATGCGATAGCAATATTGTCGGAAGCGCGATTGATAAACTCAAGCTGGGTGGATGTGATTTCTTGAAACATACCCAACTCAACCACGGCTTTGACCATGCCTTCATAAAGAAACGGAACGATCAGAAGATAGGTCGGCGCACTGGATCCCAGCCCGGATTTCACCGTGAGATAATGGTCTGGGATATTTCTTCGGGAGATGATTTCTTTATCAGCCGCGGCTTGACCAATCAACCCCTCGCCAACCTTAATTGTTTTTGGGGTATACGATCCAACCGAATACGCGTATGCGCTCGTTAGCTCAAGATCGGCACTTTCATTTATAACATATAAAGCCCCAATAGACGCGTTAAAATATCTGGCTAAAAAATGAATCACATTTTGCGCCAGGTCTTGAATGGACAATTCGCCCCGCATTTGGTCGTTTAATTCCGTCTGTCCGGTTTTCAGCCAGCTCTGCGCCTTGATCTCTTCCATCATGTCCCGAATATTTATCACCATATGCCGAAAAGCCTGGTTGAGAATATCCTGCTTGGATTTCGGATTTACTTGAACCTGCAAATTACCGTGTGATATCTTCTCAGCGACGTCGGAAATTTCCTTGATGTACGTTGTCATCTTTTTAATGGAAAGCAGCAATTGCCCGATCTCGTCCGTAGATTCGACCTCAATATAAACGTCTAAATCGCCTTCAGATACCTGGTTTGCAACCCGAACCAAGGTTTTTATCGGTCTCACTATGGAGCGGGTGATAAAAAAAGAGAAAAGCGTGGTGACGATAAATAGTCCCAAACTCGATCCCGTCATAAGCAAAATATTTTTTTTAACAGAGATCGCCACATTTTCTTCAATATCAATTATCTTGAGTTCCATTGAGTTTACTGAGTTCCCCAACTGATTCATGAATCGATCATATCTGAACAGTTGAGCATTGTCAGCGAGCTCTTTTGACCGAGCTATATTCCCTTCAATTACTGCGGGAATCAACTCATTCAAAGCTGTTCCTCTAAATAACCACCAGGTTAATCTCGCGTCATAAACAGCGATACTGACGATTTCGTCCTCCACAACCAGCTCTATAATTTTCTCAAATTCTGCATCTATCTCAGGATAAATCTCTTCGATTTCCAATTGTATTTGCTTTTTCTTATCGCTATCTATTTGGTTCATCAGCTTCTCTGTGAGCATCTGAATTTTATTTAACCTTGATTCTAAAAAATATATGCTGATAATAGAATTTTTATAAAGTGTTATTTTTGTATCAAGTTCGCCATGCACTTTTACTGTATTCAAAAGCCGAGTCGATAAAAATATAAAGATAGAAAATGAAACGAAAATAGATACATTTAATAAAATTAATTTTGTTCCTATTTTAAAATTCTTAATACAATTTAGCATGACTTACTCCTTATTTTTGATGTTTTGGAGACATAGATTTTGAAGACCGAATCGGCATGAATTTCTCGGAGACAATCGCTTGTCCCTCAGGCGTCAGAATAAAATCAAAAAACTGACGAGCGGCTCCTCTCGGTAATTCTTTAGACAACAAAATCAGGGGTCGGCTCAAGCTGTACGATCCCGATTTTACATTCCCGTAAGAAGGTTCAATATTGTTAATAGAAATTGTTTCCACACCGACCATATCAAAAGAAAGCGAGGCATGGGTGATCGAGTTTTCGTCCGCGGCAACATATTTTACGCAATCGTGAGGTTTATCAATCTCTTTTGTCACGCCAAAATCCGCGCCGTCTAACGCCATTTTTCTAAAAATTTCAATCGTCGCTCTTCCGCCGCCGCATCGTATTTCGGTAACAACCACAATTTCCGCGTCGTTCCCGCCGACCTCTTTCCAGTTGGTAATTTTCCCTGTAAAAATGCCTTTGACCTGTTTCTTGGAAAGGTTACAAACCGGATTTTTGCCATTCACAAAAATAACAATCGCATCATACCCAATAATTTGGTAGTAGGGCTGTTGTTGGAGCTCCTCTTTTCTTAAAGCGCGAGACATCCCTCCAATATCAACCGTGCCGAATACAACTGCCTTAAATCCATTTTCAGAACCTAACAGACTGATAGAGCTAAACTTAATCTTTGTTTTTTCTTCAAACACTGTGGCTGCTTTCGGCATGATGCCTTCACCAATAGTCGATGAACCTTCATAAGAAAGCGGTTTTATTTCCTCTGTTTTTTTCCCGCATCCACTGAGGGATACGAATACAAAACCACTTAACAGTAGTAAAATTGTCGCTACATGAATCGCTTTATCTCCACTTCTCATATTTCACCTCCATATCTCACTTCCGAATTACAAAAAAATACAAATGACGAAATTCGATCCGCAAATTACGCAAATTATCGCTCTTTGATCGGTATTTCCGACTCTATCCGAAAAAAACGGGACGCGTTCCGATATGTTGTTTCCTCGACCTCTTGCAGAGAGACATTTTTCACCTCCGCCACTTTTTTCGCTACATACAGGATATGAGACGGCTCGTTCCTTTTCCCTCGATAGGGTGCTGGGGTGAGATAGGGACAATCGGTTTCAATAACGATCTCGGAAAGTGGGATATGCGCCAGAATATCCGGTGCCACGCTTTTTTTGAACGTCAACGAGCCGCCAAAAGCCAGCATATATCCTCGTTTCAGAGCTATTTTCGCCATCTCAAGATCGCCGGAAAAGCAATGCAACAGCACGTTCCGAGCGTTTTCTTCCTTCAGAACGCGCATCACATCTTCATGCGCGTCACGGTCGTGGATCACGATTGGGAGGTCCATTTTTTGGGCGAGACGAATCTGCGTGCGGAACACCTCTTGCTGCGTATCACGTGGAGAGAGATCATAATGATAATCCAATCCGATCTCGCCGACAGCGACACTATTTTCATCTTCCGCCAATTCCGCCAGCCGGTCCAGATGAGTTGGGGTCCATGTTTTTGCGTCGTGAGGATGCACACCGATCGCGCAATAGATTTTGGGGTAGCGTCTCGCCAGCGTGACCGCGGCTTCGCTACTCGGCAGATCAAATCCGACTTCTACGAGCCGATCCACGCGGTTATCAAACGCTCGCTGAATCGTATCTTCTCGATCCAGATCATATTTTTCATGATTGACATGGGTGTGCGTATCAAATAGCATATTTCATCCTAAGATAATGGTTAATGAAGAATGGATAATGAATAATTAAAAGTTACATAACTTATTTTATATCAACAAAATAGCGAGAATAAGAAACTATGATTTTTCTTGACTTCCTACGGTCTACGCGTTATAATATAGTCTGTAACATGCGAATTGTCAATCCGATATTATCCAAAACACCGACGATTTGGAACTCGCGTTACAAAGTTATTTCATGATTCGTCATAGTGAACACATCCCTGTTTGGAGGAATGCTTTTGTCAAATCGAGCTATACGACGAATTTCCTTTATCTTTTTTATTCTATTTATCGGTCTATTTATCGGACTATCAAGGGAAGCGTTTTGTCAGGAATTAGTTTGGCAGCCTTATATTCGCGTGGACAGCAATGAACTGGGCGAGCGTGATCAAAGCCCGAAGGTTGTTATAACGGATCAAGGCAGCGCCTCGGCGATATGGAAAAAAGTCACGATTTCTGGAGAATTTCTGCTCGTCAGGCAGATCATGCCCGATATTACCCCTGCCGATACAATCACGGGTCCAGTCAGTCGGATCGACAACTTTTCTGCGACGTCTTTGGATGCGGATAATCTGGTTGTCTGTTGGCAATATGGCACAGAAAATATCCATAGCCGAATCTATGAATCCACGTCAGACACCTGGCGTGAGTCTTTTACGCTCCCGAACTCGGATCAAACAGTATCCATGCCTTTTCTGCACGAGACCATAGACGGGAATGTGTGGCTGATCTACTTCCATCTCAAATCGACATGGACGCTTATCTGCCGGCAATATGTAGATTTAGACGGGAACGGCATTCCGGAATTTTTCTCTGATCCTCCTCAAGAAATCGCGTCTCTGTCCTCAATCCCCATTGCCCCGCCGGCTGCGACAAATGATCAGGACACGCTCTGGGTGTCGTGGACCGAGCGGGACATCTTGCCCTCGGAACAATACCGGATTAAAACGTCAAGTCGAGTGCAATCGATCTGGTCAGAGCCGGCGGACGTGTTCCAAAATCCTGATCCTCTGACTGGATTATCGATTGCCTCTCAAAATTTGCCGGATCAGACAAATCGATTGTGGCTCGTTTGGACAACGGAATTTGAGAATCGAACGTTGGAGAAACAGATTTCGGTCAGCCACTGCGAAAACTGCGACGATTCACCTGACTGGACCTATCCCGACTTTCTACCGAGCCAATCCCTGATGAATGACCATCCTACAATCGTCGCGGATAACTGGGGTCTTGTCTGGATCGGCTGGACCTCGGAAAGCGGCAACCGGACTATTCCGGATGACGACGTTATTTTCGGATTTTGGAAAGATAGTGATAACAATAGCGAATGGGAGGAAATCCTGGAGCGGAATAATCCCATGATCAACATCGGAGATGATCACTCGCCCTTTTTTGCGCATGATCAAAAAGAGCTCCTTGTGAGCGCGTGGATACAGGGTTCGGATGTATACGCGGCGATCGGCAACATGCGTCCGGATTGCCCATTGAGCGGATTTTATCCAGGGTTGGGAGAAGAAGTCGCCACCCAATCCTTTGATTTTCGCTGCGACTTTCCTCCTGGGCCGGAAGAGCTTCAGAAATTTGCGTTCTTTGCCTTTAGCGATAATGTAGGCGAAACATTCATCTCGCTGTATGGAGAGAATGCTGTCCGGGTCGAGTTGGGGGACAATAAGAGCTATTCCTATCGGGTTCAAACGCTCGACAGCGAGGAACTCAATTCGGAATGGACGTCCGCGATGACGTTCTATGTAAACTCGGAACAGGAGCCGCCCCTGTTGACCGGCGATCTGACTGTGGACAATCTGCAAGAAGGCGTTGTTGATACCAATTTCCCCAGATTTCGTTGGGAAGTGCCCACTGATGCGGACCCGCTTGACGACGAGACCACGATCTCCTTTGAATTGCAAATTGACGCGTCCTTTGCCTTTGATTCGACCGATTTGCTTACATTTCCGATTCCAGAGCAGAGAGAATCGTATCAGATTTCTCAGGGACTTCCAGAAGATAGTCAATTTTTTGCCCGCCTTCGAGCGATTGATAGGACGGGTCTTGTCTCAAATTGGATGCCAATTGTTGAATTTTTTGTCAATCGTTCCAATGACGCGCCCACGGTGGGATTGCTTTCACCTCAAGGAGGCGAGATCTTTTCAGGATTGACAAGTATCGAGTGGGAGACATCGGACAGCGAGTCTGATTCGTTGATAGTTGGCTTGGAGGTAAGTTTGGACGACGGCGACTCGTGGAGCCAACTGCCGAATGTGGATGAGAGAGGGATATCTCTTTCGGAAAATAGGGGGGATTATGCTGTGGATTTCAACAAATATGAAAGCTCCCATCAAGCGAGAATTCGTATAACTGTGACCGATTTCCCCGGATTTGCCTCAACCATTCAGACAAGCGGGAGCTTTACCATATCGAATCAGACGTTTAACTGTTTACCGAGGGTGATCTCCCCAAATTCTGCAAATAATGAAACGCAGATTTCGTTCACTTTGGAAAAATCCGCGGACGTATCGCTCAAAATATATAGTCTGGCAGGAAAATTAAAGCGTGTTCTGATCCAAGAGCAGTTTTTCAATAATGGATCATATACAAAAAGATGGGACGGACGGGACGCAGACAATGGTCTTGTCCCGCCTCGCCCCTATTTATGCGTCCTGTCGATCAACGACGGGGAACAGATAAATATCCAGAGGATAAAAATCCTGGTCACTCCGAAATAGACCCTATAGCGCGGCTGCGAACTCGATGCCAGTGGGTCGAATCTCTACAATACCAGGCTCTTCCACTTCGCCTTGAATCTCAAACTCGAGGTCTGGTAAAAACTGCTTACAGACCCAAAGATTCGTGGTCAGATGCTGGGAAATCCGATGCGTTTTGAACCGGCAAGGTCCGTTTGCCATGATCGCATAGAGCACCAATTGATCCGCCATGTAGGGATCGATCACGCCTTCCGAGCGATCGAATTCCATAAACTCACTGACGATCTCCTCAGCGACTTGCTCCGCCCGTTTTCCTCGTCTCCCAAGGATCGTAAAGCCGACCATCGAATTTTCATAACGGACAAACAGGAACGACCCTGTTCCGGCTGAGATTGCCGGCGCCTCGGTAGTCGTGAAGGAGATGTCATATCCGTGAGTCTCCATCAAACCCATGACCCGATTCCGCTGCCGTTCAGGAATATGATAGGGCAGGTTGGATGAGAACGACTTGCCATGAATCTCTTTCAACTCGCCACGCTGTGTAAAATCAAATGCTTCAATTTCCGTAGCCGGATTGACCAGGGCAATAATCTCGCCCTCGCCACGGGGATACCAGCCGTATTGGCGGATCAGCACTCGGCTATCAACTCCGAGCTTCTGCACCATCGGAAGAAAAACTTCTGAGATATACTGAAACGGCGGACTCCATTCCACATGGGTACCGCCCTTGAGCGTGAGAGTAGACGTCCGTTTGGCGATCAACAACGCAGGCAAAATACATTGAAATAACAAGGTAGTCGATCCTGAAGTCGGCTCAAGCTCGGCGATGTCGAAAACGTAATCGTTTGATTTGACTTTTTTCGGCTCAAATATGACCTCTTCGGATCCAGGGTCAGCTCCTCTGACCTTTCCGCGAGAAATTTCCGCCAACGCTCTGGCAGCGAGCGCGTGTTGGGGGCGCAGCCCTGGTCTCGGTCTCCGACCTCGAATGTTGTAAATCCGAACAGGTATTTCTGTGATCACAGAGAGTGCTAATGTGGTTCGGAGAATCTGCCCTCCACCTTCTCCAAAACTCCCGTCAACTTCTAACATGTTTCGTCCTTTCTTCAATAATTTGAAAGTTTCTTAGATTAAGTAAATAAAATTAACAACAAATGAACAATTAAATATTAATATGGGGAATATAAAAAGTAATTGTAACTATTCAGCCGATAGTGCCTGCGAATAAGCAAGCGTGAAAACTTGAGTAGTTACGAATTTTTAAACGCGCTTTTCCCGAGACAGATCAAAGCGACAGTCATGTAGAGGATAATTCGGTTGGCGCCTTCGAGGAAGAGCCGAAAACAAGCCGGTTTGATTTATAACCGATGATACCCACTGGGCTGCATGACCATCGGCAGAAAAACATGAGGCAAAGGTCACCTTTACCTGATCGATAGAGAATTAATCATAGAAAGAATATTTTGTCAAGTTAAAATTAAGAAATTATTCTATTTTTCTGAAAAGTTTTTTGTTGACAAATCCGTACAAGTTTTTATATTTAGGAAACCATGATGATTTGGGTGATTTGGTAGTGAATTTGACGGTGGATGTAGCTCAGCTGGTTAGAGTGCTGGATTGTGGTTCCAGAGGTCGCGGGTTCAAGTCCCGTCTTCCACCCCAGTTTTTATCCCATAGTTCTATTGCCAGATTTTTATGGATTCAAACGCCCGTAGCTCAGCTGGATAGAGCGTCGGACTTCGAATCCGCAGGTCGGGGGTTCGAATCCCTCCGGGCGTGCCATTTTTTTGATTTTTTAATCTGTTCTTGATCTGAAGGATTAAGGCGCACCACTAGCTCAATTGGTAGAGCAGCTGACTCTTAATCAGTTTGTTGTGGGTTCAAGTCCCTCGTGGTGTACCAATACGAAAGCGGGCTTTTTTTTAAAGCCCGCTTTTTTCATATCTTCACCACCCTGTCACCACTCTTTTTAATCTGCGATAATTTGCGGACCGGACTCCCGCGACAATTTATCCGTCGTTAAATCAATAGGAGATTAAAATGCGTCTCGCTATTTCGCTTCTATTACTTATGCTAATCGGGCTGTTTGTGAATTGTGGCAAAAAATCGTCTCATAGCTCAAAAAAGGCAGGTCTGACCAAAGACGGAAAGATTTTGATCACAATATGGCAAACTTATAATGATGAAGAGGTCGCTTTTTTCGATCAACTTATCGCCGAATATGAGAGAGAAAATGTCCATATAAAGATCAAACATCAGCGCATACCCTTCTGGGGATCGGAGCCAAAAATTCTCACGGCTCTTGCGACCCGTACGACCCCGGATATTGCCCGTCTCGATGTCTCTTTTGTGGCAAAATTGGGATTGCGGAACGCCCTGATTGATCTGGGTCCACTGGGTATGAACGAGATCGCGGCAGATTATCTGCCCGCGGCTTTAGGTTCTTGCAAAATCAAAAAGAGTTGGTTTGCCATCCCTGAGCAAGTCAACGGGTTATGCCTCTTTTACGACAAAGATCAATTCATTAAAGCCGGTCTGAACCCGGAAAACCCGCCGCTTACATGGGAAGAATTTATCGAATATGGAAAAAAATTGACCGCGCCAGACCGTAGCCACTGGGGATTCGGCATGCGCAATTCTCTGTGGTGGTCGTTTCCATTTTTCTATACATTCGGGGCGGAATTTTTGAGTGATCCCACGCCTGATGGTCACAGGATTTGTCTGTTGGATCAACCGGAAGCGATACAGGCTTTTCAGTTCAAATATGATCTCTATCACAAATATAAGATCGAGGGAGGCGCGTGGCGTTCCGGCGGAATTCGGGACGATACCGGATTTCCCAATGTCTACGCGATGGTTTTCAGCGGACCATGGGCGGTGAGATCATATCGCGAGCAAAAAATCAATTTTGGCATTTGCAAGATTCCCGCGGGTCCCGCGGGCAGCTCCACCACAGTTGGGGGGCAAAACATGGTCATTTTCCGCACCTGCCAACATCCGCAGGAGACGTTTGACCTTCTGCGATGGTTGACAAGCGTGGAGATTCAGGCGAGATGGTGCAACGAGTTGGGTCAGATTCCGGTGAACTACAAGGCGTATCCCCTGATAGATAAAGAAAAAAATCCAGAAATCTCCATATTTATGGAGCAGATGAAAACAGCGATCCCCCGTCCGCAAATCCTGAATTATGATCATATCGAGAATCTTTTTCTACGAGAAATGGAAGCGGCTTTGACCGGTAGCAAATCCGTGGAACAGGCAATGCAGGACGCTTGCCGCCGGGCAAATGAAGAATACCTGAACGAAGAATAGACAAATTGCTTGACAAAGTGACGATAGTTGGTTTATATTTCTTCCTCCTCAATACTAAAACATAGTGGATATACAATTGGCTCTGGGTGTGAGCCAATATGAATCAAAGAGGCATTTTATGTGGTTTTCAAATCCACCCAGGGAGACCGAGCTAACCGAAAAAGAAAAAGAGGTCTTCAAAAAAATTGCGCAGCGGATTGTCGATTATCGCATGACGGTTCCGGCGATTCTTTTTCTGGAATCTGTTAAGCCGCTAAACTTTATAGGCAGTCAAGCTCTGCTTTTTTTCCAACCTATTGTTCAGATTCTCTTTACGACAGTGGAATATGATATTTTTGCGGCTTCGTTGGAAAAAAGAGAAAATTTAGAACGTTTTATTTGTGTGATCGAGGAATTAGACGCGGAAGCACTCGCGAGTGAAAAATCAAGCTAATCGAATATAGCTAACGCCTGATGGCAAAGGACAAAAACCGATGGCAAAGAAGAAAGAGTTACGCCGAATTATCGCGACAGATTGTGGCAGCACCACGACAAAAGCGATTATGATTGAGAAAATTGGCGGGGAATATCGCCAGACTACGCGCGGGGAAGCGCCGACTACTGTAGAAGCACCTTTCGAGGATGTGACCAAAGGCGGACTGAATTCGATTATCGAGCTGGAGGAACTGCGAGGCTGCCAATTGATCGATGGCAACGATATTATTCGCCCTTTTGATGGGAAGGATGGAGCGGATATTTATATCTCCACCAGCAGCGCGGGCGGCGGCTTGCAGATGATGGTCGGCGGCGCGGTGAAAGCAATGACTGGCGAGAGTGCTGAGCGGTGCGCCTTAGGAGCCGGAGCTATTGTGATGGATGTGCTTGCCGCGAACGACCGCCGTCTGCCTCATGAGAGAATCGACCGGATCCGCCAGTTGCGCCCAGATATGATGCTGCTGTCCGGCGGCACCGACGGAGGGACCATTACCCATGTCGCTGAGTTGGCGGAGCAGATCGCCGCGGCTGATCCAAAACCGCGTCTCGGTATTCAATATAAATTGCCGGTGATCTATGCAGGCAATAAAGACGCCCGATCTACTATCAAAGAAATTCTGGGCGAAAAGAGCGCGCTTGATATTACCGAAAATATCCGTCCCAGCTTAGAGGAGGAAAACCTTCAGCCCGCTCGCGCAAAAATTCAAGACCTGTTCGAGGAGCATGTGATGGCTCACGCTCCCGGTTATCCCAAGCTGATGAAATTGGTCGATGTACCGATTATGCCGACCCCAGCCGCTGTCGGCGAGATTATGAAAACAATCGCCAAAGAGGAAAAAATCAATATTGTCGGCGTGGATATCGGCGGCGCAACGACCGATGTTTTTTCGGTTTTTGGCGAGATATTTAACCGGTCTGTCAGTGCCAATCTCGGCATGAGCTACAGTATTTCCAATGTATTCGCGGAAGCCGGTCTGGATAACGTCATGCGTTGGGTGCCGTTTGGTATGGATGAGCTGGATTTGCGTAACCGTATCAAAAATAAGATGATCCGCCCGACTACTATTCCCCAATCTTTGGCGGAATTGATGGTGGAACAAGCAGTCGCGCGTGAGGCTTTGCGCCTGGCTTTTGAGCAGCATAAATTATTAGCGGTCGGACTAAAAGGCATCCAGCAGGAGCGGACTATTTCTGATACGTTCGATCAATCCGCGACCGGAAAAACCTTGATCAACATGCTGGAGCTTGACTTGATCGTGGGAAGCGGAGGCGTATTATCGCATGCTCCGCGCCGATCCCAATCCGCTCAAATGATCATCGACTCCTTTTTGCCGGAAGGAATCACCCAATTGGCAGTGGACTCTATCTTTATGATGCCGCATCTCGGAGTGCTTTCCACGATTGATAAAAAAGCCGCGACAGAAGTGTTTGAGAAAGATTGCATGGTGCGGCTCGGCACATGCGTAGCACCGCTGGGCGACAGTAAAAAAAGCGTGAAATGCTTTGATATCAAGATCGATATGCCTGATGGGTCCATAAAAAATGAGAGTGTCATGTACGGCGAATATCGAATGATAAAAATGCCGGTAGGAGAAAAAGCACTCTGCACCGTGACCCCGACGAAAAATTTTGATATGGGTCAAGGTCGAGGCAAACCCATAGAGGGAATGCTACACGGAGGTATTGTGGGGATATTTTTTGACGCGCGAGGGCGGCGACCTTTCAAGATTCCTTCCAAAAAGGACGAACGGCTGCGCAAATTGATCGAATGGTTGAAGGTAGCCGACGTGTATCCGCGCTATGCCGTATGATAACGACCGGTTCTTGTCCACTCTACGGTAATCAGCAGAATCTGCGAATCCGTCTTGTTTCACCTAAATTTTTATGAAAAGGAGCTTCACCTGATGGGTTGGCAAAACATCCCCAAAAATGTGACCAATTTCATCAAGGGGTCATTCTCGCAATGGACCTTAAAAATCATCTACGGGATGATCATTTTGATCGCTTGCGGACTTATGACGCCGGAAAAATTCAGGACGTATCACCTGAAATTGGATGAAATATCCAAAGAGGAAATTATTGCTCCTTTCACCTTTTCCGTTCTTAAGCCCGACGACGTACTGGCGCGCGATCAAGAAAATTCGGCAAGACAGATCAATTCTATTGTCGATTACGACTCTGTAAAAACAGCGCAGATCCTTTCTGAGGTCCGCGCTTTTTTTGACGATGTGGGAAATTTCATCAACGGCTTGGAAGAGTGCCATACTTCTCCGATCGACTCCCTGATCGCTGGGAACTTGGAAATCCTTCTGCCGATCAGCACGTTGCGGGGAGAACTATCGGACTCAACCGCCTACATGTTGGCTAACTGTGATTCTCGAGAGCGCTTGCAAGAAGTGGTTCGATCTACAATAAAGGCATTGCTGCAGGCTGGTATCATTGCCGAAAAAAAAATATTTGCAGAAGACTTTAATAAGCAGATCACCTTAATTTCCGGAGATGAGGAAAAAAATCAGCATTTGGATTTAATTTATGACCGGATAAGCGCGTTTCATCATATTCGAAACATCTCTACACAACTTTGGGAACTGTCCTACGAACAGACGGCGTATGAGCAAGTGGCGGGTTTGTTCGTCATTCCAAATCTCTTATACAATCAGGAAAATACCCAAGAACGACGAGAAAAAGCACGCAAAGAGGTATCCATCTATCAAGAAGGACAGGTGTTCAAGGGAGAAATAATTTTACGTTCTCATGAGCGAGTGACAGAAGAACATTTGACCAAAATTCGATCATTAGAGGATCAATCCCAACGAAAGGCATTTGAAAAATCAACCCTGTTGGTATTGCTTCCTATTGTCGGGCGCATGTTGGCAATTATTCTGACTTTGCTTTTAATCGCTTATTATATATACAGTTATTATCCAAAACTATTTTACAACAACCTTCGTCTGTCGGCATTAACCTCTATTATCTTACTCACTTTGATCACCGTCTATGTGATCAATATTTTAGCGGGCATGTCCATATACATGATACCATTTGCCACTGCTGGGATGCTATTCTGTGTCCTTTTCGACTCCCGATTAGCACTCCGATTGTTGGCTGGCATCGGTTTTCTGGCTGCGATCATGCTAGATTATGACTTTTTCGTCCTATTTTTTGCTGTTGTCAGCGGTTCAGTAGCAATCTATAGCGTATCAAAAGTTCACAATCGCTCCGGATTTTACCGACCCTTAGCGATTGTCCCAATAGCAAACATTTTGATCATCTTGGCACTGAACTCGACTGTGAGCTACATTCAGGCAGAAGAATTCATCTATTTTCTGGGTCTGGGCATAGTCAGCGGCGCGCTTTCACCGGTCTTGGCCATTGGGTTACTGCCTATATTTGAAAGCATTTTCCACATCTCGACCGATATTACGCTGTTGGAACTTTCCAACCCCAATCATCCCCTGTTGCGCAATTTGGCGTTGCAGGCACCCGGAACATTCCATCATAGCCTCATGGTCGGCAACCTCTCCGAAGCCGCCGCTAGATCAATCGGGGCAAATCCGCTGCGCGTCAGAGTCTGTTCATATTATCACGACATCGGGAAAATGTGTATGCCCCATTATTTTGCCGAAAATCAACGAGGAAAGAATCCTCACGATCAGACAGCACCTATCGCGAGTGCTTCGATCATTAAATTGCATATCAAAGAAGGTATGCGTATGGCTAAGGAACATCGTCTGCCAAAAGAAATAACGGATATTATTCCGCAGCATCACGGCACGGGCTTGATCTCCTTTTTTTATGGTAAAGCCAAAAAGGACGACCCAAGTGCCACCCTAAATGAGCAAGATTTTCGATACGACGGTCCCAAACCGCAAACAAAAGAAGCGGGTATCATTATGATGGCAGACGCTGTGGAGGCGGTCTCACGGCTAATAGAAGACCCAAACCCAGAAAAATTGAAGGATATGATCTATAACATCACCAAAAAAAAATTTGAGGAGAGCCAGTTGGACGAGTGCGAACTCACTTTAAAAGATATTGGAAAAATTCGGAAATCTTTTTTGGTAGTGCTGACCGGTGCTTTCCATACCCGCGTCGATTATCCCTCAACCAAAAATATGACCTGTTTAAATCAAGATAATAAAAAATGAGGAGTTCTTTTAATGATACGAAAAAATTTGAAATTCATAATTGGCGGTTTTATGATCGTTTCTGTGGTGGCTTGGATCGGCGCAACCGGTTTTCAGGAAGGCAAGGCGTATTATAAGACTGCCGACGAATTGGTTCTCATGGGAGAAGAGGCTTACAATACCCGTCTGAAAGTATCTGGAAATGTAGTCGAAGGATCGATCGCTCAGGAAGGGCGGCGTCTCACCTTTGATATCGAATATAACGGCGCGGTGATCCCGGTGGAATATGTCGGTTCCGCGATTATTCCAGACAGCTTTGACGATTCGGTTCAAACGGTCATAGAAGGTTTTTATACCCGAAAGGGCGTGTTTGAAGCCAAGACCATTCAAGCCAAATGCGCATCAAAGTATGAGGCGGACTATACGGATACGAAAGAAGAATGAATTCACTACTCCAAGCCATTCAAGCGGAAAATATCTCGAAATCCTTTGGAAGACTCGTGGTTTTGCGTCGGATCAATCTCTCGATAGCCCCTGGGGAACATGTTGCCTTGTTGGGACGCAACGGCGCGGGTAAGACCACTCTGCTGCGTATTCTGACCGGCCTGATCCACCCGACTACCGGGACGGTCTGGATCGATGCTATGGAATTGCAAAAAGAGCCGGAAAAGTGTCGGTCTCGGATCGGATTTATCTCGCATCAGACCTTCTTGTACGATGATCTGACGCCAATCCAAAATCTCAAATTTTATGCAGGATTGTATCAGGTTGACGACGCAGAGGAGCGAATCACAGAACTTCTGAAAATTTTCGGTCTGTTCCATCGCCAAAGCGTTCCGGTCAGAACTTTTTCCAGAGGAATGAAGCAGCGGTTGACTATTGCCCGAGCATTCCTTCACAATCCTGCGTATCTGTTTTTGGACGAACCTTTTACCGGTCTGGATTTCGGCGCGGCGAATTTGTTGATCGACCAATTGAATAGACTGGGAGACAGCAGACATACCACGATCTTAGTCACGCATGATCTGGAAAAAGCGTATCGACTCTCGGAACGAATTATTGTGATCGAAAAAGGAAAAAAAGCATTTGATGAGTCGACAAAAAACATATCTTTCTCTGAGCTAAAATCACATTATCGGAAGTATTCGGAAATATCCGGAAATACATTAAATTAGGTCGAATCGTTAGCATGGATTTTTTCCGCTCCATTTGGATCATATTAGAAAAAGACTTAACCACCGAGCTACGGACAAAAGAGCTGATTGGCTCCATGTTTATCTTTGCGCTACTGGTGATCGTCATTTTTAATTTTGCCTTTGAAGCCGGTCGAGATGAAATCCTCTTGATCGGTCCCGGGATTTTATGGGTTGCTTTCACCTTTTCAGGCTCTTTGGGGTTGAATCATGCTTTTGCGGTCGAGAAGGAAAACAACTGTCTTCAAGGCATGATGTTGGCACCAATAGATCGGGGGAATATTTATCTGGCAAAGGTGATCGGGACGACTATCTTTATGTATATTGTAGAACTAATGATGTTGCCGATCTTTTCGATTCTGTTCAACATCTCGATCATTGAGAATTTGCCAGGACTCCTGCTGATGAATGGGCTTGGGACAATCGGATTCTGCGCAGTCGGCACAACCGTTTCTGCGGTGACAGCCAATACCAAGATGCGAGAAATGATGCTCCCGATCATCCTATTTCCTCTATTGATTCCCCTGTTTATCGGCGTGGTGGAAGCCTCGTCCGCCCTGATGCAAGGCGGCGTGATGCAAAGCGAAGAGATCGGCGTTTTTAGAAATTGGGTGAAAATATTAATCGGATTTGATACCCTGTTTATTATCGTTTCCTACTGGATTTTTAACTATATTTTGGAAGAATAGATGAAATCGAATCAACGTATCGCGTCGCTTGACGCGCCGCTCATCTTATTTACGGCAATCATGATAATTGGCGCCTCATACATGGCTCTGATCTACGCTCCCACCGAACGCACCATGGGTCTGATCCAGCGCATTTTTTATTTTCATGTCGCGGCGGCATGGCTTTCCTTCCTGGCTTTTTTTATCGTTTTTGTCGCCAGCCTTCTTTTTTTGTTAAAAAAGAGTCGCGACTGGGATCAAATAGCGGTATCGTCGGCAAAAATCGGAGTCATTTTCTGCACACTTGTGCTGATCACCGGACCGATCTGGGCAAAGCCGATATGGGGTATTTGGTGGACATGGGACGCCAGGCTGACTTCGGTTTTTGTCCTCTGGCTGGTCTATATTGCATATCTCATGCTACGCGGATATATCCACGACCCAATGAAAAGAGGTTCGCTCTCAGCTATCATCGGCATTATCGGCTTTTTAGACGTGCCTTTTATCTACATTTCCATCCGCTGGTGGCGTACTCAGCACCCGCAACCGGTTATGATCGACGGGGAAAAATCCGGTTTAGCCCCGGAAATGCTGGTCGCTCTACTGGTCTCAGTCGCTGCTTTTACCCTGTTGTATTTTGTTATGATGCGTTATGCTATCCGTCTGGAGAGAGTGCAAGACGATATCCATCATATCTACCAAGATATCCAAAATAGAGATCAATAACCTAAAATAATTAAATAATTAAGGATTATTTCATGTATCGAAGTATCGGAGCGTTGTTTGTTTTCCTTTTTTTGTTCGTAAGTCCGGCTTTTAGTCAACCGGATTCTTCTTCGTGCGACTCCTTATCAGTCCGTATTTCCGATCTACAACAAGAAAATCAACGGCTCGTCGAGAAGACTGTCGATTTGGAAAAAAAACATCAGCGTTCTCTGCGGGCAGTTAATCGAGAACAAAAAAATGTCCCATATTTATTCGCAGCTTATATTATTTTATGGGCGATTTTATTCGCTTTTATGTTTTACCAATCAATGAGAATTAAAGAGCTGAATAAAGAGGCAAATCTGCTGAGGGAGATGCTAAAAGAGCCTGATAAATCAATTTAATTTTGTAGCTCTCCGAATTATTTGTTGTTGAAGCGGCACACTTTAACTATGAGGAAATATAAAATTATGGATTTTTATCGTAGCCTGTTAAATGAGACTTATTTCAACAATACGATCAGTCAATATCTATTCTTTTTTGTCTGTATTGTGATCGGTATAATTTCGGGAAAAATTGTCTATTACATCTTTAAAGGTCAGCTGCGCAAACTGGCGACAAAATCGGAAACGAAATTAGACGATTATTTAATCGACATTTTTGAAGAGCCGATTTTTCTTTTATTGATTGCCATGGGCGTTTGGGTGGGGAAATTCTGTCTGACCTTAAACATACTGGCAGAGAAGTTTTTCGGCAATATCATCTTTGTCTTATTTTCCATGACTGTGACCTGGCTCGTGATCCGCCTTATTGATATGTTGGTCAAGCACTATATCGATCCTTTAGTGGCGAAGTCCGAGAGTAAATTGGACGACCAGATCCTACCGATTATCAGCAAATCAACAAAAACGATTGTGTCAATTCAAGGAGTTAATCCCAATAATTTGACGATTCGGTCTGTGAATTTTGGTCCCTTTTCATTGGACGTCGAAATAGTCTATTGGATCACGGATATGGCAAATTGGAAATCGATTACCCATGAGGTGAATATGAGCGTCAAACGCAATTTGGACAACGCAGGCATCGAGATGGCGTTCCCAACTGAGACGCATTATGTGATTAATCAAAACTCGTCATAACCCCAGTCAAATTTTAGGACTAAAAGTTGTCACTTTACAACGAATTATCCACCCGAAGAGAGTTTCATTATAAGCCGAATGAGAAAAGGCTCTTCCCTTTATCGGGCGGCTATCTTCATCCCCACGGATTCGTCATCGGGACAGATGGAATCGGTCCGTCCAAGCAATCTCTGTTCCCAGTTCCGACATTGGCTTTTCTCGGCGACTTCAGCCCATCGGTCCCGGATATGTTCCGAATCTTCGGATTCAATGGTTTTGATATTGTCGGTCAATTCTCCTATCGTCAGGATAAAATAAAGAGTACCCTCCAAAAATTCGAGCAGTTCTTAGGGAGAGGTGAACAGACGGCAATAATCGGGAGGCTTTCGGTTCCTGCGTTGACCGTGCAGTGGGAAGATTCTCATACTGTCAGATTGACAGAACGCCGATCCTCGCTCCGACGGCGTATTTCGATTTCTCCAGATTCAGAAATTAAACCGGAGACGATCGACTGTTCACCGCCTATGATCCGCTTTTCTCACAGGGAAAAAGTCTGCGAATTATCGGTGGATTCACAACAACTTCCTATATTAAAAAATGGTTTTATCCGGGATAACGCGTGGGAAATAATAGGGAATATCTCCCCTTTTCAGACCTGGTTATTCGACCTCTATTTCACTCCCCTTCACACATTGTCCTCCAAAATTCGCCCTTCAAAAATCACGCTCCAAAGAGTAGAAAGCAGACCTTTTTTTGCAATAGCAAATCCGTTTCTGCATCGTGCAATGAATGAGTTGGAGCACACAATCCGTGAGATTATCCCCTTCCGGTCTGAATTTTTGTCGCCGGAAGAGAGGCGCATCATTGACAAAATTCTCACAGAAACTTGTCACTGCTCGCCTATTTTTTCTATCTATAAAGACTATAAAGAAAAAGAGCCGTCTGGCGATAGCATCCTGGAGGCGAATGATCCGAGACAATCTGTCCATATAGCGGATTTATCTCGTTTTTTTTTGGATGGAGTGACAGATTCGTCCGATTTGATCTCTCTGGTAGAGGAAATTATCTCGGTCAAGGGGTGGAGACAGCTTTCGCTTCGGGAATCGGGCTGGCTGTTATGGGCAATGGCGCGGGTGAATCATCCGCTTACAGATACTTTGGTTCACTATCTATTGAATTCAATTATTTTTCGGCAGAATTTGAAACCGAATTTTAGTCCGACGGCAGATCGTTTGAGCGACACGATCATTTTATGGAACGGTCTGGTTCACTATTTTCTCGGCTATTCCGAGAATAATCTGGGATGGGAGTTGAACTCCCATCGGTTGCCGGTGATTTCAGCTATCAAGATCGGTCCGTTTCAGATAGACGAAAATACCTACTTTTTGGAAAATTCTTTTTATCGCGGGCATGCGCGAACATTGTTGGAAAAAAATGGACAAGAATATCTCCGAATAGATAAAAATTGTCGGATCCGAATCGATTCAGATCAGATTGAGATCTCGCCCCAGCTCTACCATACTATTTCGTCGGATCGTCCTCGAATCCGACTGCGCATCCTCGGCGAGTCAACGGTAAGCACTCCCCAGTTATCGATCTGCGATCATTGGCAGGAAGGGGAAATTTTTTTTGGCGGATCGCCTGAACTTTGTTTGGCAATTCGCTGGCGAATGCAGGGTAAACTGCGCAAAGTGCGGATGAAAAATATGGCAAACCAGCTGATTTGTTTTATTATTGAGCATGGGGTTGCGCGCAGAAAGGTCGAACTAAACAAGTCCGATATTGCCTATTTTTCCTTCAAGAAGGAGTATAGAGAGCCGGTTTTTGCTCACGATTTGCGGGATAGTCAGGGACGAATCGTGATAAATCCGGATGTGGGAATCGATTTCCAACTCACGATTCAAGGCTACGCGCTGGATCCGTACGGATTTCCGCTGCGTCATCTAAAAACGCATTATGGCGACAAAATTACGACTCTCTCTCTTGATGAAGAGGGCAGTTTTCACCAGACGATTGCCCTGAATCAGCATGATCGAGAATTTTTTACCATGCGTATCACTGGTCGACGTAAACTAGATCATTTGATTCGCCTCAAATTTCAACCTGATTTTTATCGGCGTATTCACTCGTTTTTAGAGCGGGATCAACAAACACGTTGTCATATCTTGACAGATGCGAATCATATCAAGTGCGCCAAGTTTATGCAAAAACACATTGCAGAACACAGCGATATTTTTTTACCGATTTCTATTTTTGGGACTGATTTTTCGCTTATGGATAAAGAATTCCAAAAATATAACTATATTATAATCGGAGAGTTATCGGAAGTTGATCATATTCCGAAAAGAGAAGACGCGCTTGTTGAAAATGAATTCTATTCGGTTTATCTGCGCCCTAAAATCTCTCAGCGCGCTGATGTAACGGGGGAGGATCGCGATTTTTTTCTGGTAAAAATTCGGAAAGTTTTGGATAATTCATCAAATTTAGATTTTTTGGTCAATAGTCGAAAATTTTTGCAAGATTTTCGCCGATGGTATAACCCGAGGAGGATATTTTATGAAGGATTTGATACGATTTGATTGGGCTATCAAGAGTGTTCTTCGCGACAAATCAAATTTTGACATACTTGAGGGCTTTTTGAGTGCTATTCTCCA
>NBMB01000074.1 GCA_002084765.1 Candidatus Cloacimonetes bacterium 4572_55
ATAATCCTCAATCGAAAGTTATTGAAGTTTCGGAATCCAAATGCCATTCTTTTGATTCGTTTTATTTTGTTATTGATCCCTTCAACCATTCCATTTGAGATGCGGTCATTGAAATAGTTGAGTATATATTGGTTCCAGTTTTTCAAGGTATTTAGAAAAGTGTTGATGTAGCGATTATCTGATTTTTTGGCTTTCTCCACCCATAGTTCGATGAGCCAAAATTAATTAACGACTCTAACAAAATCACAAAAGAAAAAATGGCTGTTAGGTTGCCGCACGAAGCTCTCTCATGGCTGAAGAAACGACTCGAATCGCAGAACGCATTAATATCCATACGAGGCAAAATGCAACCAAGATATCAGGCCAGCCCGATCCGGTGATCCAGACTGCTCCAGCCGTGACAAAAACGGCAAGATTTGATGCAATGTCGTTTCTCGAGCATTCCCACACGGAGCTCATATTCACATCTTCATGGCGATGCCGCCATAGCAGATAAAGACAGAAAGAGTTTGCGATAAGGGCGAGAAAACTGAATGCGCCCATAATTTCAAATAAGGGCGCACTGGGGACAAAAATTTTGTAAATAATTTGGGCGGCTACGGCGCACGCTGCCAAGAAAATGAGACCTCCCTTGAACAGTGCGACTTTTGCCTTTACCGCAGTGCCTCTGGAGACTGCGTACAAGCTGAGGCCGTATGTCAGAGCGTCTCCAAGGTTATCCAGACTGTCTGCCAGCAAAGCCGTTGACCTGCCATAAATCGCGCCCACCGCGACAACCAAGAACATACCAGCGTTGATGCCAAGCACAATTTGTAGTGTCCCTCGCTGCTTTTCTTGAAGAGCTTGTACAGAACAATCGCTACAACAACCACTCATTCTGATATCCTTTCAAATTGTTTGTAAAAGTATAATATCGGCTTAAGGGATTGGTCAAAACTTCACGGAGAATCCCAAATTCGCACTGCGAGGCGCACGGTATCTGGACGGATTTTCTTTCGGATAAGGGGATTGATCCCCGTATCGATCCCATGAAACCGGGACTTCGTCTCCAGGCTCGTACGCGTCTCCGGTAACCGGATTCACGATCTCCGTCACTTTGGCGTTGAGGAGATTTTTGATCTCCAGATAGACCCTGGAGTCCATGCCGAGCAAGTCCAAATTTTTGAATATCTTGAAATCAGCCAATGCCCAAAAAGAAGCGTGTTCCGAGTATCGATCGTCGCTGCGCACATCCAAATCTTCATTAATTCGAGTAACCGACGTATATCGTTCGCCAGTTTGTCCGGTGAGACGCGTGTTAAATCCCCACTCAGACGGAGGTTTTACGCCGAACAATTTCAGACCATGCTTCTGGGGTAAATAGAAGCTCAGAAACACATTAAAGGTGACTGGAACATCCCATCGCAAAAATTCTTCCTTGATCGGTTTTTCGCCCAATTCGCCTTGCGCGACCAATTTTTGATCGTTGGGAGTTGAGCTTTTTCCTGTGCTAATGGAATAGGAGAAATTGAACGAGCCTGTAAAAAATTTCCCGGATCGGCGTCGAAATTCCATCTCAATGCCCCGGGAGCGGGAAAAATCGCCGTTAAAATACATCAGATAATCTACATTTTGGAATCGAGGATTATCGGATTGGACTTGCTGCGAGGTCGGGTAGTCATAGAAATCTTTGTAGAAAGCTGTCACGCTGAGCGCGGTATTATCGTCAAAGCTATGGCGCAACCCGAGTTCGTAATGCACGGTGATCTGCGGATTCAGGTTGGGATTACCGAAGAGTTGATACGTATCCTGAGAGGTGGTTTTCAGCTTGGAATAGATGTATTGGTATCGGGGTCTTTGGGAGAAATGCCCGTATGAGAAGAATATCTTGTCTTGTGGGCTAATCGGGTGGGAGATACCCAATCTGGGCAAGAGGTTGGCTTTTGCCCGATGCCCAAAAATGTCGTATGTATCGTCGTTGAATTGCTGCCGAGCGGCTTGCGTCAGAGTGACGACGTTTGTGTCTGCGATGGCGTCTTCGACATATTTTCCGGGAAACCAATAGTCGAGCCGGAATCCAGCGTTAAGGATCATGCCTTCAAAGGTGATTTGATCTTGGAAATAAAACGCGCCGGCTGTAGGGTACACGCGATAAAAATCATGGCTTCTGCCCAGGCCCGACGACCCTTCCCACGGTGCTTCGATCTTGATCAACTGCAGTTCCGCGTAGGAGATGGAAAAACCGAATTTTGTCTGATGCCGAGATTTGATCTGGCTGGTAATCGAGCCTTCCATTGTCCAATTTTCATAATAGTGATCATACCATTCGCCATTATCTCCATAGTCGTAAAATCCGTCTCCTCGGCGGGTAAAGGTGCTATCGATCACGCCGTCCTGATCGGAATCGATGGGGATCACATAGACCGGATCCAAATCCTCATGCTCGGAATATTCCGACCAATGTTTCCCGTCTACATCGCTGTGCAGATTGGTGAAAAACCGTCCGATAGACATCTCATAGAATGTTCGGGTATTGAGATTCTGCTTCCACATCAAGGTCTGCTGATTTCCGGCTAACGTGAAGGTGTTATAATTTTCCAGAATATTTTGATATTTGTAGGGATAGCCGCTGTCTGCCAGCTCTCCTGTGTCGTCCAGTCTGGGGAGAAAATAGCCCTGCCCGATGCTCAAAGATTGTCCGTGAGAGAAGGAAAGCTTGTGATTTGGAGAGATCAACCAGGTGGTTTTGATCAATCCCGACCATTCGTTATCGCCTCTCGGAGCATAGCGAGAACCGCCATACGTGGAGGAATAAATTTTGTCTGTTGTGGGCAAATGACCGTCGGTAAATTTCACAAAACCGTTGGTAAAAAATGAGATGGTACCCGGTATTCTCAGTCCCAGTTCGGGCAAAATTTTCTGGGTGATCAGCTCCGGTCCCCCTAAGGTGAATTCAAAACTATCAGTATTGAAACCTGTCCGACTCAGCGCGTCTGTCCCAAGACCCCAATGATCTGTCTTGTAATCGATTGAGCCGCTGAAGCCTCGCCCGCCCTCTTTGGTGCGCACATCGATCACGCCCGACATTGCGTTGCCGTATTCTGGATTGAAAACACCGGTGATGACTTCGACCTCTTCCACCGCGTTGCTGCTCAATCGTATACCGGAGGAGGTTCCGGCTAATGGATCGGCTACGGATATGCCGTCGATCATGAATATGGTTTCGTTCGACCGACCTCCGCGCACATGTAACTCGTTATCGGATTTGACGATCCCCATCTGTTGCGAGACCACGTCCGTTAAGTTATCCACCACCATATTGGCGATCTCGGTGGACCCGACCCGTCGAGAAGTGGTTGTCTGGTTCATCTCAATGATCGGACGCTCCGCTTTGACAATGATTTCCTCGTCGCTCTCAAGAACTTCCTCTTTTAAAAAAAAATGCGCGAGCGCGGACCCTCCGGCAGTTACCGAAATGTCCGTGAGTTCCGTGCGCTCATAACCCAAAATCGTGGAGACAATTACGTATGTGCCGGGCGGGACGAATTCGATCAAATAAAATCCGTCATAATTTGTTGCCGCGCCGATAGTTGTCCCTTTTAAAAGGACATTCACAAACGGCAATCCTTCGCCTGTTCGAGCGTCTGTCACCCGTCCGGATACCGTGCCAAATTTAGAGGATTGGGCCATGGCGAACGAGGTCGTCGCAAGTGTGAAAAGCAAAATGAATACGATTCCCTTTCTCATAATTACTCCCAGCGATAGATGTCTGTTTTAGTAAATCGATTTCTTCATACAAATCGGTTTTGGCATAAAAAAATCTCTATCTTAAACCAAAAAATCAAAATTTCGACTATTCGACTAATTATAGGAATTAATAGAAAAAAGTCAATAGTTTAATTTGTGGGTAGGGAGTGAAATTATAGGGTTCCCCAAAAAAATGCCTGAACCTTAATTTCCGATACATCATAGGGTTCCGCAACATGCGAGGTCTTTTTCAGGTTGTATTCTTTCTCACTTACCTATTCCTGTAGTTCCCCGATGCGTTGCTTATATTCAAACCTCGGGGTCTTCTCATAAAATTTTTGATAAAGCTCCAGAGCCGCCCGCCGATGATCTTCTGTGCCGATGATCTTCCAAAGTTCGTAATTTAAGTCGCATATATCTTCTTTGTTTTCAGCAATTTTCAACAAATTATTTAAATAATCAAGCATATGTTGATCTCCAAGAGCAAATTTGACTTTGGCAAAGAAAATTCTGCCCCTAAATATATAGGAGTCCAATTCCATTTTTTCTGCAATCTGCAAACCTTCTTCACCCAACTTTTTTGCCTGGGAAAATTTTTCCAACGAATACAATGCCTTTGCTTTATTGAATAAAAATAACATCAATAGATGCTTCGCCTCTAATTCGCGGGCCATGAGAATTGCTTTTTCGTAATATGATATCGCTTTTTCAAATTTCTTTTTACCAGCATAAACATCTCCAAATGAGGCATATACTTCGGAAATACATGCCTTATTCTCCATCTCCGTATATAATTTAAAGGAGCGTTCGAAGCGCTGCATTGCTTTGTCATATTCTCCAAGATCAATATTTATATTTCCTATTTTATCCGAAATAAACGCGATTCCTCTTTTTATCCCCAGCTCCTTGAATATTGCCAAAGCTTTTTCGTAATAAATCATCGCTTTATCATATTCGCCCCCTGACCAATAAATCATCCCAAGATTTCCGACCACAGCGGCTATATTGAATTTATCTCCCAGCTCTTCCGAAATTTCCAATTGCTTTTCCCAATAAAATAAGGAATTCGCCCTATCGCCTCTGCTGGCATAGACCATCCCAATATTTGCATAGGCCTGTGATATGAGTTCTTTTTCACCGACCTCTTTATAAATTGCCAGGCTGTTCTCGAAGCCCTCCATAGCTTCATCATAATCGCCCTTCTCACAATGTATCAATCCAATATTAGAGATCGCATTGCCAATTGCTCTTTCATTATGTAATTCTTTGCTCAACTTTAATTTCTTTTTGAAATACCCTATCGCCTTATCATATTGCCCTTTAAATCTGTGGACCGTTCCCATATTTCCAAGAATATCCGCCATCAATTGTTTATTATTCAACTTTTTGCTTAAAGAATATGCGGACTTAAGCAAAGAGGATGCTTCAGAATGGTCGCCTTTTTTCTGATTCAGAGTTGCCAATCTATTTTGAGCTTTTGCAAGCAACGCAAGTTTATCGGATTGGCGAGCATACTTTTCTGCAAGCAAAAAAATGCGCTCAGCCTCCTGAAGTTTCCCGATTAACTCCAAAATATCCCCTTTCTTCAACAACACCTCAGCTTTTTTGTCGCCCTTATCTTCCCCCTGCGACTCCAGAAATTTATCATAAAAATCAAGTGCTTGTTGATTTTGAAAATTCTCTTTGGCATAATTTCCGGCTTCTTCCAGGTAATAAACCGCTTTTTCAACGATTTCCGCCTTATCGTAATGAAAGGCAAGATCAGGATAATAATCCGAAATATCCGCGGCATACAAATCCTCGTAAGCCTGACCGGCAATGCGGTGTAATTGGCGCAAGCGCGCCCGCAACTGCATGTCGTAAGCGGAATCTCGCATCAAAGCATGTTTGAAAATATAGTGTATCTCACTTAGCGCAGACCAAATGACCGCTTCTTTCGCAGTTTTCACTTTTCCGGTCAACTGTGGATCATCTTTCAGCATTAGGGACAAAATTTTAAGCTCAAATTTCCGTCCCAATACAGAGGCTGTCTGGATCACCTGTTTCACTTCTACAGAGAGACGATCCAATCGGGAAATCAGAACGGAGTTCACATTTGAGGGGATTACTAAACCGGTTTCTTTGGGACTGTAGACAAAGGGAGAAGATTTTTTTTGCCGGGAGAGTTCCAGCAGATCATTTTCTCTCAGATACAACATCATCTGTTCCGCGAAAAAAGGATTGCCATCGGTTCGATCCATCAACAAATCTACCAGTTCGTCAGCAACGCCTCGGTCTAATGTCTGTTCGGAAAATGTTTTGAGCCCTTCTCTGTTCAGATAGTTCAAATCGATTTCGTTTGTGGACGTTTCCTTCTCCACATCAAAGCGAAATTTTTTGCCGTCATCCCGATAGCGACACGCGCTGATAATGCCAATCGGATAATCGGCAATATTTCGGGTTAGTGCTTTGAGCATTTTTTGCGAGTCGCTATCGATCCAATGACCATCTTCAATTTCCAGTATCACCGGCTTTATCAGGCTTTCGGCTTTGATCAGATTTTTGAAGGCGAAAAGACTGTTTTCATAGCGACCTTTCGCGTCCAGTTGCTCGTACAACGAGCCTTCCCAATGGAGATTGATCATTGCCCCAAGGATGGATTTCGTGCGGCGCAGTTCATCGATTTCGTCTAAATATTGGAAAGCAGAAATAAGTTGATCATATTTCCGCTCAAACCTCGCCTTATTTTCAGCGTCCGTCGCGGTCGTCAGTTGGTTGAAATAGCCTCTCAGAAAATATATGAAAGGGTTCATCGATTGCCGCAGTATTTCTTCGCACGGACAATAGAACCAGCTCACATTCGCCGTGCTTTTCCTGAGTTCATACATCAATCTGGATTTGCCCATCCCGGCTTCGCCATAGACATAAGCGACGCCGGCAAATGTGTTATCAAAAATGGGCTGACAAAAATTTTTCAGCCGGGTCAACTCGGTCTTACGACCGACCATCTCGCCGGTATAAAAGGTCTCGATAGCCAATTTTTTGCCCAGCAATTCATACGTCGGGATAGGATTTCCGCGACCCTTGAACACAAAATCCCCGAGATGCGAGAAATGGAACAATTTGTTCTGCGCAATCTCCGAATCGACCAGGATTTGTCCCCACTTCGCCTTCATCATAAACCGCGCGGATTGGTTGACCGCATTGCCGAGACAGGTGAATTCAGATCGTAAGTCCGAACCGTTGAGACCGCAATAGGATACGCCGGCGGCGACGCCGGCTCGCAGTTTTACGTCAGACATATTTGCAAGCTCTGTCAGGTTTTGTCGGATCGCTATGATAAACTGCAACGACCGCTCTATAAGGTTCTCATAAGCCACGGGCGCGCCGAAAAAAGCCAACACATTGCCGCCCTTATCGCCAAAGTCCAGTCGTGAAATCGTGCCGCCATAAGTCTGCAATTCCTGCAAGATCACGGTGATAAATTCATCCAAATCTGTCACATTCTCGAAAGAAATGAAGACCGGCGCAATCTTGCGGAACTCTGCCCGCTGGAAGTGAACGACCTCTTCGCCGTAGAAAATACGTATTGCCTCCGGTTCGATTTCCCATTTCTCAAACCCCACAGGTTTCGGAAATTTGTCAGGTTTTGCCGCGTCGATCCGGCAGAATTCGCCCTTGATTGTCTTATCCGATATCAGGTCATGAACCAATTTTGCATAATCAGCAGGTGCCCAGATCTCGCCCTTGCTCGCCTGATGTTCGGAATGAGCGCAGCCGTCAATCGCGGTTCCTCTGAAGTAGAAAGTCTTGCGCTCCGACCCGCCGACAATGCCCCATTCCACATGGCCCATAGCCAGCCCGACTTTGACTCCAAATGTGAAATCACCATATTTGGAATGATAGATCGGGTTGTGGGCAAAAAAACGATTGATCTCGTACGCCGCGGCAAGGAGGTGTTCGGCGGTGGGCTTGCAATAGTGAAAAGATCCTAAGGTTTTTTGGAAACCCTTAGGATCTGGGCCATACGGGAACAGCGCGGTAAACGCGTCGCCGGCAAATCCGACGATAAATCCCTTATGTTCATAAACCGACTGCACAGCCGGTGTAAAATAAAAGCGCATAATATCCGACAGGATTTCTGCGCCTTCTTCCTGCCCGGAGCGGATCAGTGCTTCGGTGGTCTGGGTAAATCCAGAGATGTCCACAAACATACTGACGGCTTGAAATGCGCCGCTTTTGATGCTGGATTGATACTTTTGTTGGATGAAATGGGGGATTAGATTTTTCATGGATATAACCCTTTAATTGTCAAGTGTTAATCTGCGATAATTCGCGTAATCTGCGGATCGAACTCTATTTCATGTCTCTCAATATTTCTCGTTAGTCTGATATCTTTGACGATTTTCTGCCGGTTTTCAATCCGACATATCGCCCCTGTTTTTGCGCCCAACGCAGCGAAAAAGAGTAGCACATTTCAGAAATCTCACCTCGTTTAAGACAATAAAGGACGTCTCTCGCCAATGAACTGCAGTATGGCAAAAAGCTATAAAAAAGCCAGCTTTCCCGCCATCCTGAAGACTCAAATATCTGCGCGTCAGCTCTGCCTTCCTCGAAAAATCGCTTATAACATTGTTGATATGTGTAATTATGCGAGTGCGCCACGACGGCTGTCGGCACATAAGCGACGCGATGCCCAGCTTCTCGGACGCGCTTTGCCCATTCGATATCTTCGGAATATTGAATATGAGGGCTGAACGGTATCTCTTTCCAAACGGATCGTTTTACGCCGCTGCTTGCCATGGAAAAAAAATTATACCAGGATTCGTTACCTAATAGTGCTTCTCTGGTATCCGGCGCATCTGGTGGAAAGGCATAATCATAATCGCGTCGATATATGGGCCAGGCATCAGGTCTGGGAATTTGTCGTCCGTATACCGCGCCGACCTTTTCATCGGATTTCAACGCCTGGACCATATTTTCTAACCACTCCCGATGCATCGGCGTGCAGTCGGAGTTGACAAATACCACATAAGGAGTCGAGCTGTTTTCCATGCCCATATTGAGCACATAGCCAGGGATATACTCCTCTGGTTTGATCTGAATCACACGCGTTTTGAATTTTTTGATAATATCCATTGTACCGTCGGTCGATCCGGAGTCGATGTTGACCAACTCAAAATCGAGATACGTTTGATCAAAAATGGAGGTCAGGGTCTCTCCTATTACCTCTTTATCATCTTTGGAGCGCATAACGACCGTCGTCTCTGCCATGGTATTTCTCCTTATTTTCAAAAATTTTTCTAAAAGTTTTCTAAAACTATTTTTTAAACATGGGTATATCTAAAATCTTAAACCATTTTGAGGCAATGGCTTATCAGCAGGATCGCCAGCTGTTGTACCGGAAGAATTGCTCAAGATTTTTTTTATTTCTTTTTTTGCTTGGAAGACCGATTGCCCCCGTTGAAACGGGTTTGAGTCGATAATCCGTTGGTAGGAAGCCACCGCCTCCTGGTTGCGATTCAATCGTTGCAGCGCGCTTCCTTGCAAAAAATAAGCCTTTTCGATTAGAGCCACGGATCGATTTTGATGCAGTAGAGTCGAGACAGCGGTCAGCGCAGTCTCATATTTTTGCGCTACAAAACACGTTTCCGCGTAAGCATACGCGGTTTCGCCGAACTGAAAGCTATAATGATCCTGGTAATCCGACGAGAGTTTTTGTGGATATACAAGGAGAAATTGATCGAATGCCCGGTCGGGCTGTTCCAAAAATTTATAACAGAGAGCCAGAAGATATCTCGCGTCATGGGAGTCGGGATGATCCGGCGCGTGCGCCAAGGCTCGGTCCAAATACTCGGCGGCTTGGGAATAATCTCCCTCCAAAAAATAACCGAATCCAAGCGTAAACCTGTTCGAAGAACCATCCAAGGTCGGGTCTAATAAAATGATCTTCTTCAAAACGCGAAACGCAATCTGGGAGTGCTCATCCCGATAGGCATCGACCACCATCCGATAGCCGCGAATCACCTTGTTTGAGTAGTGCGGAGCGATCTCAAGAAGCTCATCAAAGATCTCTTCCGCCATATCGAATTTGCCCTGATTTGCATAAGATAAGCCCAGACCATACCGTAACATCGGGTTATTTGGTTCATACCGGATAGCCATCCGAAATTCGCTCGCGGCATCGGTATAGTTTTTTTGAAAATAGAATTGCGCAGCGCGGCTTGCATATTGATGAGAAACCAAATTACACCCGTGAGATAACATAGAAAAAAGTAACGCGAAGAGCACTTTTTTATTCATTGCGAGCCTCATAGAAAAGATAGACCACGCTACCGATGATAGAAAAAATCAGGGCGGGCTCAAAACGACGCAACTTATCAATCCGCGTATATTCCGCCTGGGTGAAGTCATACGGCTCGCTTTCGACAAGAGGAATATGTTCTTGCAAAATTTTATCCGTATACGCGCCGGTCAACTTACTAAAATATATAATATTTGATTGGCTATCCAGTATTTTTAAATTGACTGTAAAAGTAAGGCGACGGGTGATTCGGATCGGGGAAAAAGGCGAAAGACTGTTGGAGACTTGATAGTCGACGCGGATATCTTGCACATGATAACGGAGAGAACCCATATCAGAAGAATTCGAATCCAAATTCAATTCGATCCGGGTATGCTCCAAAAAATAGACGGATAGACAATTTTCGACGAGCCGGTTTGCCTCATGTTCCGATTCAGGCTCTAATTTCAGGAAGGGAAGAGATAGCGAATTCAGTTCCGTTGAATCAAGGCTGTCGGTCAGCGAATCATACAGGAGAAATTCAAAGAGAGCTATATTCAACGAAGGTTGAGCCGGAATGTCCGGGCAGGCTGGAGTCTCTGTCGGCGAATAGACGCACTGAATCGTGAATATCATCATTAATAGTAATAAGAGACCGCGCTTGATAAAAAATAAAAAATAAGACCGCATGCCATTCGCCATCAGGTGGTTGTTCGAAAAATTTTAAAAAAAATCTCAATCATCAAAATCGCTTAGTAAGTCCTCGATATTAATTGTCTCCTTGTCGTCATTATCCTGACTTTTAGGCGGTGGCTTCTGTTTTTTCGGTTTGGGGCGTGCACCGCGTTTTCCTTTGCCTTTACTTTCTTCCTTAAACTCATCCAATACGCTAGAAAAATCAAAAAAAGAATCGCCCGATCCTTTTTTATCCTGTGATAGAGAATTGGCTGTCTCTGTCTCTTCATCTTGAATCCCCCAGCTTTCGCTGGCATAAGAGGTTTGCTCTTTCACTTCATCTCCGCCGTTTCCTATTCCTAATGAAGCGGTATCCTGATCTTCTAAATCGGACAAAACAAAATCCTCTACCTGCTCATATGTCAAATCTTTCTCTTTTTTCTTTGAAGGTCTGGACGAAAATTTTGACTTGGGTTCATCAAACAAATCATTGACATCAAATGTTTCATTAGGAGATTTTGTGGAAGGCATCCGTGGCTTTTCCCCCCGACCGACTGGAGGGCTTTTTTGCTTCTTTTGCAAATCCTCGATCATTGAAGTCACATCCGATATATCAAAAATATCGGATTTAGGTTTTGATTTAGGTTTTGATTTAGGTTTTGACTTTTGAGGGATACCCTTCTTCTGCGAAAGCTCATCGATCATAGCCGTCACATCGGAGATGTCAAAAATATCAGATGTCGGTTTAATATCAGACTCGTCGTCGCTCATGTCGAGTTCCATTATCTCATCGTCCATTTCATCATCGTTGTCAAGAGAGACTTCGGTCACTTCGTCAATCAAGAACTCGGACTC
>NBMB01000075.1 GCA_002084765.1 Candidatus Cloacimonetes bacterium 4572_55
GTAGGTTCTGGCACCGATAATGGACGATATTATAATATAGACCGACAAGTCTAGAATCAAATCCGGATTGAGACCGACTTTTTTCCCACGATAGGAAGCCAGCAAGATGCCCATCAGAAAGGCAAAGGCGAGTGCCAGCCCATAAGAGCGCAGTTGAATAAAACCTAAGTCAAGTATTAGCGGATACATACCATTTTCTCCAAACCATTTAATTTTTTTTAGTTATTCGGTGCCACTCAGTCGCAAATCGATGAGATCAAATTGAGAGTTCGGTTCTCTTTCTGACCGGGTCCCGACTGAGGTCGATAGCGGATCGTACAGTCCACCTGTCGTCCCTGGCTCGATGCCTTGATGAATCGCATTAACAGATCGGCTTCAAGATAAAAGCAGTAACTGCCCGCGACAAGCTTTTTCTTTTCAATTTTCAAATCCGGGAATTGATGGCTTGTAAACGGAAAATCATGAAGCAAAAAAATAGGCGGGGGGTTTGCCATTCCAAATGGCTCGAGCTGTCGCAGATAGCTCCGAAGCTCCGGGCGAAAGTCGGATGCGGTCAATTGGCAATTCGCTTTGGCAGGAGGAATCTTTTTCTTTGTCGATCTCGAAGCCGATTTTGTCTCAAAGCTGCGGATATTTTCGATAAATTCATTGACGTTTCCCGGCTTAATCGTGCAGCCTGCCGCGGGGCGATGTCCCCCATAGGTGGATAAAAATTGTTGGCAAGCGTCGAGTAGGTTCAAAAGGTTAAAAGAATCCGCGGGTGCTCGCGCCTCGCACACTTGACCGTCGCCAATCACCAGAACCGGACGCTTGACCATTTGGGAAAGTTTGGATGCGCAAAAACCGATAAAACGACTGGGAATTTTCTCCTCGTGAACCACGACAATCTCGTGATCGGATCCGTCAGATTTTTGAATTGAGGCGTATCGATTCTTAGCCTTTTGCCACGCGAGGCGTCGTTGCGATTGGAAAACGTGCAGATCTTTTTTCAACCGGCTGATCAATCGGCGGGCTTCCTTTTTATCCTCTGTCAAAAACAGCTCCACAGCGTCCTGCCTCCCGTCCGATACCCTGCCAGATGTCAAAAGCGGGACTATATGAGTTCTGAGATCATCGACTGTGAGCCGACTCTGATCGATCTGCATCTGTTGGCACAGCATCTCCCAACATACGCTAACGCCTGTTCGCATGGCGGATAAACCCAATAAGACTAATAGCCGATTTTCTCCGATCAGCGGCATTTTGTCCGATATTGTGCCGAGCGCGGCTAAGGCGTATAGCGGTTGGAGACAATCCCTATCCGATTGTGAGAGCAACGCTTCTGCGAGCTTGAGAGCAACCGCGACTCCAGCCAAATTTTTGCTCGGATAGGGGCAGTCTCTTTTTAACGGGTTGATAATCCAGTCGGTTTGCGGCAGTTCTTCCGGAACGATGTGGTGGTCTGTGATGATCAGGTCAATGCCAATCTCACGGGCATATTTTGCCCCGTCCCACGCCCGGATACCGGTGTCCACTGTGACCATCAAGCTGACGCCGTCGGACCGAGCCTTGTCCAGATAACCACGACGCAATCCGTACCCCTCCTTGAACCGGTCTGGGATAAAATAGTCCGGTCGAACGCGCAGACCGCGCAAGGCTTTGAGTAGGATAGCGGTAGCGGTAAACCCGTCCACGTCAGTATCCCCAAAGATACGGATCGATTCTTTTTGAGCCGCGGCCTGGCGAATCCGATCCACCGCGGGCTCCATCTGATCCAATAGAAAGGGATCGTGCATGTTTTTTCTATCCGGGGAAAGGAACTGTTCAATCTCTGAAAGGGTCGAGACGCCGCGATTGTGCAGAACGCAAACGACCCAATCAGGAATTTGCAGTTGCGCCGCATGATCCCTGACCCGTTCGCAGTCAGCGTGATCTGATAGACGATCTTCGATCTGTGAAATGATATTAAAGCCTCCTTTAATTTTGCGGAATTGTTCAGGTTATGCGGCTTTAGAACTCACGGCTACCGGAATTGATATTAAAGTCCCAGTCAAACTGAATTCTGGCATAACTCGGATTATTATTTTCGTTGTCTCCAATTTTGACGTTTGTTACACGGAAACGGGCAAAATAACGACTTTCGTTATGATCGACAAACAAATAAAGTTGATCGCCAACTGCAGGATTATACACAGCAGAATCATATTGACCTTTTGGCAGGGAACTGGGATCCGGAGCTATGGAGCCATCGTTTTTCACCAACCCATACGCGGCACTTAAGACCAAACGCTGATTGCTGTCTATGGACATAGAAAAGCCGTCAACCGGTTCTCCGACACTCACATTGAATTGATACGTTCGGATATACCCATCCGGCGTTTCCAACTGCCCTGTGCCACTTTCGATTGTGCTCGGAGCAAGCGGGCCATCCTCCTCGCCGCCGCAATTCCAACCCACTATAGCCAGCAGGACCCATAAAATTGTAAGCTTAGCTAATAATCGAACTTGTTTCATAATAACACCTCATAATTAATGATCTTCCGCTGGTATTTAAAAAATAATTTTTTTTTAAAATTAGGACAGAATGATAAATTTTCAAATTAGAGACGATTCAACGCCTGGGCGATAATCTTCTCATCTCCTGGGAGCAATGTCCGTTGGTCGAGTAGGTAGAGATTGCCGTGAATTCGACCGATGATTGGCGGGCGATTCTGACGGAGCTTGGCGTCCAATCGATGCGGCGTGTGCCGACCGGACATTACCGCAATTAATGAAGTAGGCAGCTTGAGCGTTGGTAAGGAGCCGCCTCCCGCTTCTGAAAATCCGTCCTTCCGTTCAAATCGAAAATCAGTAGAAATATTCCGACGCAAATATCGCAGGGTCTTGTGAGCACTCTGCTGGATTTGCCTCTGGGAGCGTGTAATGAGACGCAGAGTCGGAATTTCCCGAACCGCTTTCTCTTCGTCGAAATAGAGATCAAGCGTCGCGTCTAACGCGGCAAGAGTCATCTTATCGCAGCGGAACATCCGAGTGAAGGGGTTTTTTTTCATGCGCTCAATAATATCCCTATCCCCAATAATGATACCCGCTTGGGGACCGCCGAGTAGCTTATCGCCAGAAAACATGACAGCGTCCGCGCCAGACCCCAACGATTCCTGGACAGTCGGCTCTTTGGGTAGCCCGTAACGACTCAAATCCAGCAGCGCGCCGCTTCCCAGATCCGCGATCAACGGCAAGTTGTGGTCGTGAGCCAATTTCGCCAACTCCGTCAAAAGGACAGACCCTGTAAATCCCTGAATGCGGTAGTTGCTGGTATGCACGTCGATGATGACGCCAGTATTTTCGTTGATTGCCTCGGCATAATCGGATAGTCGCGTCTTATTTGTCGCGCCCACCTCTCGCATAATGGCTCCGCTTTGCTGCATCACGTCCGGCATACGAAACGAACCCCCGATCTCCACCAGTTGCCCGCGAGAAATAATCGCCTCTTTTCCAGACGACAGGGCGTTCAACGCCAGGAACGTTGCCGCGGCATTATTATTGACAACCATGGCCCCGGGAACTCGCATCAACCGAGTCAAAGTCTGCGATATTCGGGTATGGCGAGACCCCCGTTCTCCACTCCGTAGGTCATACTCCAGATTGCAATAATACGCGCTCGCATCTTGCGCCGCGTCTTGTGCGACTTTTGCCAACAGAGAGCGACCCAAGTTGGTATGAATCACCACTCCCGCTCCGTTTACAACCTGTTGAAAAGAAAGATGATGGAGCCATTTGACCTCTTCGGACAGATAGTCCATAATTTTTTCAGCGGCATCCAGCTTTGGGCGTCCCTTTTTGATATTTTTTTCGATAAAAGAAGCGCGTAGGTTCTCCGTAGCTTCTTGAACCAGAGCAGTTAGATGCGAATTTGAGAGCGATTGCAACTCATGGTCACATCGCAGGCGAGCGGTTAACCGATCAATAGAAGGGAGCAGGCGCAATTGATTTTCGAGTCTCATAAATTGGCTTCATGGGTTATTGGTTTGACGCCGATGATCAACGTATCGTGAGAACGAGTTTTTTTCCTGACGATATGGATAAGTTTACTATATAAGTTTATTATATATTTTTATTATAAATCTCTATTCCAATCCGATATAATAAAAATATAATAAAAAAAATTCAATGCGTTATGCGTCTCGGCACAATTCCAAGAAATCTCGCCTCAAAGAGCCGTCGGTAAAAAAAGAGCCTTTGAATGACGTTGTAATCGTCTCTGTCCGTTCTCTCACTCCGCGAGCGCTCACGCAAAATTGATCTGCGCGAATCAGACACGCGGACCCCTTTGCTTGCATGTGAGTCATCAGGGACGACGCCAATTGATTGGTTAGCCGTTCTTGGAGTTGCAAGCGTCGGGAAAAACACCGGACGAGTTTGACCAGACGGGAAAGACCAATCACTTTTCTGTTCGGCAAATACGCAAGATGAACCACGCCTGAAATCGGTGTCAAGTGATGTGCGCAAAAGGATACAAACGAAATATCTTTCATTAATACCATCTGCCGGGCGTCCGCGATCACATCCGACGAGAGCAGCTCTTTCGGGTCTTGCAGATAACCGGATAGAAACTCGTCTCGCCACTCTTCCAACATACACTTTACGGCAAGCTCTTTATCAAACACAGAATCCTCAATCTCCAGACCTTCCAAAAAAAGAGCCAAACCCTGTTCCATTTTTTTTGCATCCATATTAAATCCTTCCTATACGATCAGAATATTTCTGATCGCTTACTTGTGGGAATGTGAGGGAATCGGGAATATTGATTTTACCTCAGTAATTAATCAATTTGCTACTTCTTGTCAAGGAATTTTGCGTAACCTCGGTGGAAAATCCCCGTCGCATCGAGCGCGTGGATAATACATATCCGTGACAGGATCATTTGAAAAAGGAGCGAACAGGTTGGGTGTCTCATCTCAAACACTCAGGTGTCAATAAATTGTTTTTCAGACTGTCGAATTGCTTCATCAATTTTTATAAATTGTCAACGGCTATCGAAAAAAGGGATAAAATACTCCGATAGCCGAAAATTCGTGAGCGGCGATTCAATCAATTTGGAGATGTTTTGGGGGGTAAAATGAGAAGAAAAGTGGCGCGTCAACTCCGTTTACTGTATGCAGTTATTTGTCTATTTTGCGTTTTTTCAGGCTGTTCTAAGGATCAGGAAGGATACTCTGGAGGCGGAGGGGGATCGGCTCCGCCCCCAGTATGGAGTTTACCTCCGAGGGATCAATCGCCCTACTGCACCGATTATCGATGGACTGACCCACCTCCGGATCAACAGGTCTCGTCAGACAGTTATGGGGTCTCCTCTTATTCCGCGTGGGACGCCCAACCCACCTCGTCCCAGACGCCCTTATGGCTTCAGCCGCCGCGGGATCAGATGCCTTAGCCTGGATTATTTCGATATGCCGGTAATATTTCCGAACAGCCGTTGCCGTAGATTTTTCTTCCTTATCACACATTTCGCGGCGTTTTTTCCAAATAAAGCGGCTTCTGGACTACGTAATGCACGCGAAGGGAACTTTTTTCCGGAGGGTCCAGAGTAAATTCGTGGAATCTACCGACCAACTTCAGACCCGCGCTTTTTATGGCGGATCGAACGGCATGATACGAAAAAATCCACTGCTTGTGTTTCTCATAAAAACGGCGGTAAATTTCGCCATCTTTGAGGAAAATTGTAAACTCATTGATTTGAATCCGATCCCGACGCAAATACCTGCTACGACGCCAATATAAAAATTCAGCGGTTTCCTCAATAGCTTCGGTATTATCGTATAAATTCAACGAATTATGCACAGTGGTCACGTCAAAAACAAACAATCCGCGCGGCTCCATCACCGCGCTCATTGCTGCGAGAGCTTGGCTTAGGTCTTCTTTTGTGGACAGGTAATTCATGCTGTCATATAGACATAGTATCGTGTCAAACTTGCGTTCGGATTCAAAGGTTCGTATATCGCCAATCTGAAATGTGGTATTGGACGAAATATTCGTCTGACGGGCGACTTGGATCATCATTTCTGATTGGTCGATCGCGTGGATATGATAGCCGTTTTCCTCCAAATAGGAAGTAAACGTCCCAACTCCACAGGCAGTTTCCAACACGTTTTTGGGACTATGTCGAAATTTTTCAAACACTTTTTGGAGATAAGCTACCCAATCCGCGTAATTTACATGACTCATCATGTGGTTATAAATAAAAGCCAACGCTTGATAAGGAGCCTCACCTTTAACTTTGCGAAACGGCATTTCTAACCTCCGATATTTTTATTCTATTTTAACACATTTAATACAAAAAAATTAAATAAATATAAGCAATTTATAAATATCTACTTCAGTCGAATATCCTTGATGAGCGCGAGCGCGGTTCGAATCGCCGCGGTCATGCTCGAACTGTCCGCTACGCCTTTTCCCGCAATATCATAAGCGGTTCCATGATCGACTGATACGCGGACAAAAGGCAACCCTAGCGTCATATTGACGCCAGAACCGAACGCTTCTAATTTCACCGGTATAATGCCCTGGTCATGATACATCGCCACCACAGCGTCAAATTTCCCTTGCGCGGCTTTTGGGAAGAGAGAGTCGGCTGGTAAAGGTCCGATCGCGTCGATATGGCGCGCCCTTGCCGAGTCGATTGCCGGACTGATGATCCTCTCCTCTTCATACCCGAAACAGCCTTCATCTCCGGCGTGGGGATTCAGCGCGGCGACCGCGATTTTGGGATTATCACAGCCGAAAAAACGATACAACGCCCGATCAGTCAACTCAATTTTTTCCAGGATAGCGGAACTTGTCAAATTCTTCGATACTTCGGAAATCGGCAGATGCGTTGTGACCAGAGTCGAGCGTATATTCTTGCCGATCAACATCATGGCAAACGAAGAGGTTCCGGTCAACTCCGCCAGAAATTCGGTTTGACCTGGATATCTTAAACCAGCGAGATGGAAACTTTTTTTGTTCACCGGCGCGGTCACAATCGCCTGCACCACACCATTTTTCGCCAAATTGACCGCTTTCCGCGTGGTTTCAGAAGCCACGATACCGCCCTCTCTCGAAACTTTTCCGACCGGAATTGATCCGGTTATCTCAGTAGCGACATCCACAAAATAGAAGCTGCGCTCGGATAATAAAAATTTTTTGTCGCTAATCTGCCTAAAATCCCGCGCCCATCGCTCCAGCGCGTCCATCAACGTACCGCGGCTCCCCACGACAATTGGATGAAAATCCACCGGTAATTCGGGATCCTCCAGGGCTTTTATCGTTACCTCGGGTCCAATTCCGGAAGGGTCTCCCAATGTCATTGCTATTGTCCCATCACCAAGCCTCATGATTCACCAACCCGACGCTCGCCGATCACTCGATATAAATCTGACACTTTTTTTTTGGAGACATTGCCTCTCGGAATCTCGACCAACTCAACCTCAAGGAGCTTTTTGGCGTAGCGGATTTTTATTTTTTGACCGATCATAATCTCTCGGCTTGCTTTTGCAGGATCGCCGTCAATAAAGACCCTCTTTTTTTCACACGCCTCTTTCGCCAGAGAACGCTGCTTGATTAAACGGCTTACTTGTAAAAATTTATCAAGTCGCAAGGCGACCTCCTTATTGTTATAGGTGAGATGTTACGGGTGGAAAAACGAAATTTTCCTCACCCCCTTGAAATTATTATAAATTAAGGGGTTTCTCTAAATATAGATTTCAATAAGGGTTATGTCAAGAAAAATTAGTCTGATATATTGATATATCAAAATAATTTGTTCCTCACAGAGACAGCTCTCCCACTCAAGCCAGTTTAACGCGCCTGGACATTTTCAGATTTTTTACATGGCGTTTCACGGAGACGAATATTATATTCGAACCTCGATAACCTGAATTATTTATCACCATAGGAGTTTTATCCACAAATTACGTAGATTAAGACTTGATAATTAAAGGGTTATATTTATTTTTTGGGATGCTATACTTTTTTCGTGCTCTCTATGGACTCATAGGCGATAAAATAAATAGATAAAATAATAGGCGAACTTATGGATCGAAAACCTTTGGTCAGCGTGATAATTCCCATTTATAACGGCGAAAAATATATCGAGGAAACGCTAATAAGCTTATATAAACAAACATATCCGGTATTAGAGACGATCATCATCGACGACGGATCGACGGATCGATCTGTATCCATTGTAGAGAAAATAGACGACGTATCTTGTCGAAGAAAGATTGTCAGTCAACAGAATGGCGACGTCAGCCGGGCGCGTAATGAGGGGATCAAAAACGCTGAGGGCGAATTGATTGCGTTTTTGGATCAAGACGATCTGTGGCGACCGGATAAGATTGAGAGACAGGTGAGCCGATTCCAGAAAGAACCGGATATTGATTTGGTCTTCACGGATTTGGTCAAATTCAATGACCAGGGAAAATCGCGTCGAGCAAAAGATAAAGATCGGCTTGCCCGTTCGTTGACAGATCAAAATTTGTTTGCAAAGCTGTCGCAAAAAAATGTGCTGATGCCGAGCGCGGTGATGGTCAAAAAAGAGAGTTTTATTCGAGCCGGTTGGTTTGACGAGAGTTTTAAGACCTGCGGCGACTATGAAATGTGGTTGCGCATGGCCGCTCTTGGGATGAAATTTCGCTATCTCCCAGAGCCGCTCACTCTCTATCGCATGCACGAGGTCAACGCGTCTCGCAATGTAGCACTGATGCATCGAGATCGGATCAAAGCGATTCAAAAAGCCTTTGCAATGCCTGGATTAACTTTGGATCAAAAAAAGTGGGAGCCGCGGGCATTGGCAGCAGGATATATTGCCGCCGCGCATTCTTTTTTTAGCACAAAACAATATCAAAACTTTCTGGAAACATTAGCGCAGGCATGGACTTATGATAAAAAAATTATTGGCCTTAAAATAGCGACCCGGTATCTGCGCAGCCGGTTTTACGTATGGAAAAATACCTCCAACTGACGCATATTATTAAAATGACGGATATTAATAAGAATAAAAAACCGCACGCGGCTTTGATCACAGAGAATTTTCCTCCATTAATCGGCGGCGGAATCGCTGAATGGACCATAGGCGGGGCTCAAAGTCTGACAAAAATGGGCTATCCGGTGACAGTCATGTCCAAGTGGAAACGGAAATTCGATCCCGCATCATCCCATTACTCCGATAGAGCCGACGAGAAAAAGTTTCGATTTTTGCCTATGTACGGGCATGATTGGCGCCGCTATCGATATTGGTATAGCCTCTATTACACCTGGAAATTTCTGCGACAAGAGCCCCAAGGATTGATCCTTGCCACCACCTGGGAACTCGGCGAGCCATTTGTTTTCTTACGTCGGTTTTTTCCAGATGCACGGCTGATTGTGGCGGCTCACGGATTGGAGGTGACCAAAATTCGAGGTGGAAGAAAGTTAAAAAATTTTCGTAAAACAATGGCAAGTGCTGAATTAATCGCCGCGGTGAGTCGATTCACTCGGCAGGCTGTATCGGATCGGATGGGCGACATCTCTTTGGATCAGCTGATTTTCATCCCAAATGGCGTGGATACAGACCGGTTTCGCCACACGACCGATTTTGACGATTTGAAAAAACGACTGGGAATTCGGAAAGATACGCGAGTCGTCCTGACGTTGGCACGGGTCATCAAGCGCAAAGGACATGATACGGTGATCCGCAGTCTGCCGACTATTATCAAAAAGTTTCCCGAAACAGTTTATCTGATCGCGGGTCCCCAACAGGACAGAGATTACGTCCGGTATCTCAAAAAATTGATCGCTGAATTAAATATGATTCACTATGTCATTTTTACTAATTTTATTAACGACATAGACCTAAATCGCCTATACAGCCTGGCAGACGTCTATGTGATGGTCAGCCGAATCCTCCCGGAAAAGGGAGATACCGAGGGATTTGGCATCACTTTTCTCGAAGCCAACAGTTGCCTCTGCCCGGTGATTGGCAGCGATTCCGGCGGAATCCCCGACGCTATCGAGGATGGAAAAAGTGGATTTTTGATCCCGCCAGACAATGTTTCCGCGCTGACCGATAAAATATTCACTCTCTTTGAGGATCCCAATTTTTCCCGGAAAATGGGACGTCAGGGTCGGGAACGGGTGGAGCGATTTTTTACGTGGGAAAAGGTCTTCAAAAAATTGATGGGCGAACTGGCGAATGTGAATCGGTCGTTTGACAAGGGACGGTCATGAAATATATACGAATCCTACTTTTTATCTTTTCCGGACTATTTTTTGCCGGCGCGAGTTACGCTTGGATAACCGGCGGATTTCTTGTATCTCCAATGGGTATAAGGATTTCTATGACTCGTCCGAATTATCCTTTCGCCTATGGATTGGGGATGATGATGATCGGTGTCGGTTTATCAAAAAATTGGAGGCTCTCGGGTAGCGTATCGGCTCGACTCGTTAGGCTTTCATTTTGGGAAAGATTGGTTCTATTTTTGATCCCGATAGCCCTCTTGCAGGCACTTTTCTACCTTCTTCCGAACAACGAATTCTGGAACTTGGACTCGGAAGGAGACGTCGGGACATTTTATTCGGCTGTAGCACTGTTTTTTGCCGGACTGATTGTCTACGATATTTTCCGATTAGAAAAAGGGATGGGCGCGACGAGAAGAGAGGCGTGGCTTCCGATCCTGTTCCTGTTTTGGGGTCTGTCAATCGATGAATTGGTATCCGCTCATAATGCAACCGTCCATTTTCTTAGGCAATTGGGATTGTTTGGAGAAATATCTCAACATTCGGAGCGATACGAGCAATGGCCTTGGGTGATTTTCCTTTCTCCATTTGCTATTGCCGTGATTTTTTATATGAAGCGATTTTTTACTGATAGATTTCATCATTGCCGGCGATCTTTTATTTTATCAGGGATCGGGCTTGTCGTCTGGATCAACGCCTATTTGTTCGAGATTATGGTTGCGACTTCATTTCCGCGTAAGCTACAGGGGGGGATTGAGGAGGGATCCGAGCTGTTAGGCACAACTCTGTTCGGCTTGGCTTTTTTGGAATTTTTTGCATATACCGCGCGAAGCTACCCAAAACTGGAAGCGTCGGAAGAAGACGCAGTTCGGAAACCCTTAAGGTTTTAAATCTTAATGGTTCATGGAACTTTTTTACGGAATTAGTCAAAGTTATTGAAGTTTCGGAATCCAAATGCCATTCTTTTGATTCGTTTTATTTTGTTATTGATCCCTTCAACCATTCCTTTGAGCGCGTTATTTATAGGAGACTGACCGCGTAACTGTTTACGAACATGATCTAAAGCCTTGTTCATTTGTCCAAAAAAGTGGAACCGGTCAATGACAATTTCGGCATTGGGGAAGACCTCTTCGACGACATGACATGCTACCAAATCAACGAGCACACAAGCAAAATTTCTGTGCCTTTTTTTGATGGAAAACTCGTCGATGCCTAACCGACATGTCTGTGATAAACGTGCCGGTTCCAGTCGCGGGATCGAGAATCTCCACATTTTTATCAGAGAGAGATTTTTCGAAATGCTTCTCCAGCAGATAATCCACGCTTTGGATCATAAAGTTCACAATTTCGCTCGGGGTATAAACAATGCCCAATCGATCTGCGCCCTTTGGGTTATACTCAGCCTTGATCGCCTTATAATAGCTCTCAACACGCGCCAGCGTATTTCGTCGCAAAGATCCGGTAAAGAACGTATTGACAACCACTTCCAGCTTCATTGCGATATTATTTTCACGATGGAAATGGCTCTCCCCGAA
>NBMB01000006.1 GCA_002084765.1 Candidatus Cloacimonetes bacterium 4572_55
GTATGGCTATTATGAATTGGAGTATAATCCAGATTCAACGGGTAATTACATCATGCTTGGCAGTTGCTTGTGGACCCAGCCTTTTACTATCCGGGTTTATGTGGATAAGGAGCCCGCTGTGGTCACGCCTGCGGCCTGGGAATATGGCACAGCCACACAAGCGCTTGGTCCCTCGACCTGCACGCCGGCTGATGGCACAAACCCGTATAACCAGCCTAATTTCTGGGAATTTGGGTTTAATCTGAATTCGAATACTGCCCAGCAAGGCTTAAGTGGGTCTGCGAACATGGAATGGTTGCTTGGTGGTTTTGACACAAATGGCGTTGGTTATACAACCGTGAACGGTGCTGAGGTTGACACTGCAAATACAGTCGGCGATTCTCTTGGTTTGTTTTTAGAAACCGGTTTGGGCGATACTGCAATTGTTTTTCAACTTCCACCTGGCGGGGATGTTGAGATGCTTCCTACAAGCTCCCACAATGTCTTTGTCATTGGTATTAACGAAGCGAATGCGGCTCCGGAAGATACTCTGTTTGGCTGGTCGGTTGCGCATTCGGTCAGTGATACGTGGGAAGGTTATGTCTATGACTTATTCGGTAACGAAACCCCTGTAGATGAGTCCATAATTCTTGATTTTACATCGATCACTGGTATTACGAGCGTGATTGTATCTACTGACCAGCCAACCGCGTCGTTCACTCCGACCACAGTTCTAGGGACAATGACTGTGAATGTGGGCGATACGATTTATGTTGGTATTACCGCGAACGGACCTATCAATGCGGGAACTGACGATACGGATATGCCCAATCCTGGCGCGGGCTTAAACCCGCGTGATCTGAATTATTTTACTCTCGGCACAGAGACATGGATGCTCATGGATAACGCGTATGACCGGCAGTGCAATAACACTCCGACCGATCCCCGGTATCTCTATTATGAGCAGTATGGATACGGTACTCCGGGTAACAACTTTGCCGTGGGCGATACGGTTTCTGGGACTCGTCTCCCCGGTGCTCTGAACACCATCTGGTTTCGATATATTATCCAGGGACCGAGTGTGGAAGAGCCGGGTCTGTATGGTTTTGGCTCCTATCTGACCACGCCGGCGCGATGTCAAGCCGCATACACTGACGGCGATGTAGACGGCCTCGGCAGTACAGGCCCTGCACCTGCACCAGGATGTGGCACTGGTGTGATGGAAGCTGGATATTTTAATACTGGAACTACTTTTTGCGGTGTGGACTCCAACTATTCGCTCCTGAGTCTGGCGGATCATACCGGAAACGCGGCTCCAACCATGTTACCGGATTATATCTGCACAGATATTTTGATCATATTCCCGCCTGTTATTGACAGCGACGCGGGTTGGAAAGTGCGGGATTTGAACGATTCGCACATGGAACTGTTCTGTAACGACGGCTATCTGTATACAGACGGAACCGACAGCTCGGACGTGACCAATGATAATGAGATCGTGTTTGGCACTGTGTTGCTGGACGAGACAAGCGGCGACGCGAATCAGTTTGGTATCATGCTGACACAGCCAGACGGCACTATCATTCCAAACACTGGTTTTGGCCTAACGACAAAGCGTCCCGATTCTAGTGATTTCATCTGGTATTGGCTGAAGCCGGATTCGACGGCGTTGCATGCTGAGGAGAGCCAGAATCTGGAATTTGATCTGAATGAGCTGATCAGTATTTTGACAGATTCGACATCCCACGGCGGCTTCCTCCCCGGTGAGATCACCTTTACCGACAGTTCGGGCTCGGTGCCGAATCGTGGAATTCTCACGGCTCTGGACGGTCCCTATACCAATATTCGTATTGCGGTGCGGAACTCGATCGTTCCCACCTCCATTGACGTCTGGACCACGCCGGGCTTGTTATCCCAGATAGTCAATGTGCGCGCGGTGGGCGACACCATATTTGGCAATGCGGACGACGGTCCTCTGGTGCAGATTTCATTGGATGAATGGGAGCCGGAGAGCTATTTTAACACCTTTAGCAATTTCGCGAATCTATCTCCGACCACCAACAATTGGTGGACCAATATCAATGGGGAATCGAATCCCACTGCCTGGTCGATCAGCTATACCGCGATTGACAGGGACGCTGTGGACGACGACGGCTCTTCGCCGCCGGACAACGCTTCGGGTCTGAATTCCACGACGCTGATTATGACGCCTCCGGGTGGTACGGATATCAGCAACACGGATTATAACCCGACCGGCAACTTTAACTATTCGGCATTTCTTGATGGCGAGGGCGCGTATAACATGCACATCTATTCCACAGACTGCGCGGAAAATGAGGAACAGACCCCGGATTCTGCCTCGGTCTATCTGGATTTCACGCCGCCAGTTTGTGCAGATATGAACATACTGCTTGACGTCTATCGCCGGAACGAGATCGTCACATTGGGCGTTCTTCCGACTGGCGGCGTGATCGAAGTGACCGACATCACAGGTTTTGATGTGGGCGTCAGTTTTGAGCCGATCGTTGAGGATACGCTTCCGGCGACTGGCACGCCTAGCGATGGCGACGGTATTGATTCTCCGATGGGTCTGGGTACTGGCGGATGGATCACGCTGTATGTGCGCCAGGCAACGCTTCCGGATACGACCAGCTATGGTCAGTGGTATGAAGTCACGACAGTGGCTCTGCAGACCGCGACCCTTACGCATAATAACGCTGGCGATTATGATGGAGGAGGCGGCGATGACATTCGCTTCCCGGTTGAAGTGAGTGCTTTGCCTCCATCGGCTCGGGACGGCAACGGTGTGTATCAGTTTACTGTGGTCTTCATGGATCATGCGGGCAATGCCACGCCGCATCCAGATTATCAGGACGCAGACTGCTTTATCGAGACCAAGATTCAGATCGATGTCTTTGGTCCCACTTCGTCAATTCTCAATCAGATCGACAACTGCCCTGAGGATCCGACCCATGTTTCTGTTCAGGTTGAGATCGCTGATGAAAGAGGCTCTGGCGTAGATAGCGTTTTCATCTATGCGAGTCATCCTGGCGGAGACGGCGTGTTGATCCATTCGTATAATGTGATAGACGATCCGACCGGTCCCGTTTCAGTGAACATTGATATCGATGTCAGTTATGCTGGCAACGGGATTTACGACGGTCTGGTTTCGCTCTATTCTGTTGCGCAGAATGTGGTGGGCTTACGGCAAGTTCCTCCCTATCAGAATAACGTTTCCTTTATTAAGGACGAGTTTCCTCCAGAGGTCAATGAGACAGCGTGGACAGCGGCTCCGTTCCCGAACGCGACTCTGCATGGTCCCACTGGCAACTGGTGGACGCCTCTGTACACATTCCAGGCGCAGGTCACTGTCAGCGACTCGACTGAGTCTCCTCAAGGCGAGGGCCAGTTGAATCGGGTCGAGTGGTTTGTGAATGGGGGTTTGGTCGAGACCGACAATGTGAGCGGTTCCAGCTCGCAGACAGTCGCGATGACCTATCAGGCTCCTGAGAGCGGAAGTTATATCGTGAACTCTGTCGTGTATGACCAGTGCGAAAACAGTGCGACTTCCACTAATAGTGTGATCTATGTGGACGGTATTCCTCCGGAATCGCACATTATCAACGATGTGTCGGATTGCGAAGGCTATCCGGTTGAGATTTACGCTTCTGCATGGGACGATCTGAGTGCCGCGGATGGCGTGGAAACTCTGATGTTGTATTACTCAATCAATGGCTCGGTTCCTCTGGCGTATCCTGATCCCATGACGTACAACGCGGCTACGCTCACATGGAGCGTCGATTACAATCCGCAAAGCGGCGTGAACTCCCTATTTACCGTTGCGACGGATGTTTATGGAAACGCAGAGCTGCCCAAGGATCCGGAAGTGGTCTTTACGTATGACACCACGCCTCCGACTATTACGACAGCTCTCTCTCTCGCTCCGGCCACGCCGACCAACGACCCGATCATTATTGCCACGGCTCAAGTGCAAGACGATGATGTGGGTCTGGATCGAGTCGAGTGGTTTGTGAACGGGGGTCTGGTTCAGGTGGATGATCTGATCTTTGATCTCACGGTTCAAGATATTTCTTTGAACTACACGGTGGAGCTTGGCGGCTTGTATGATGTGCATTTTGTCGTGTACAGCCTGTGCGACACGCTCACTTCCACTATTGTGACGCAAGAGATTGATCTTGACGATCCGTTTGCCGATATCACAGCTATTTCTGCAACGGGACCGGGTTGCCCCACGGCTCCGATCACCTTGACGGTAGCCGCGGCGGATAGCGCGGGCCACAGCGCAGGGTATACCGAGAGCGCAACCATCTATTATCGCTTGAATGGCGGTCCATGGATTGTCGGCGGCGCGGCTGTCACCGGCATATATCCGATATATACATTTGACTTTACCACTCTGGGCGACGGTCTATTTGAATTTCAGGCTGTCTCGGATCCAGATTTAGTGACCAATACCGACGAGATCAATGTCTCCTCTGTGGAGGTTTCGTATTTCTTGGATTGCACCGCCCCGAGCGCGGATATTCAAACCGCGGGTTTGGATGACTGCTATACGCCGGATATCCACGGCGAGGTATGGGTGCAGTTCCCTGTGACATACGCGGATAGCCTCCCAGGAACCGGAACCGAATATATTGAACTGTACATGGCGCACGGCGCGGACTCGTTGAGTGCTATGACTGATGATTTCAATATTCAAGAGACCATCTATGTCAACGGTTTTGGCGGCGTAATCTCTTATCAGGTGGACCCGGTAATCGACGGCTATTACATCTTCTTGCTGAACGCAGTGGATTTTGCCGGCAACGCGTCTCAGACATTTGGCATGAGCGACACACCGGACTCTATGGGTTATGATGCGCTGATCCGAGTGGATACCACACCTCCAGTACTTGCTAATGTGGGGTATGGATCGGAAGTGAATACCACGGTGACGCCATATACCTCGGACGTGCCAGTCATTACAATTGAATATGACATTATGGACGTTCTGAGCGAGATTGACTATGTCGAGTTATATTATCAATGGTCGGAAGATGGCGTCAATTTTGGCGACCTGATCCCGTACACCACGGAAACCGACAATTTGGATGCGACAATATCACACATAGACGAGACGGTCTCGTTTGATATTTCCAACGCCGCGGGTGCTGGCTATTATCAGTTCTCACTGACCGCGACCGACGTGTGCGGCAATGTGAGCGATTATACCATAACCTCGATTGTTCTGATCGACTCTGATCTGCCGCTCTCCTTTATCGACGTGGATAATCTGGAGAACTGCTATAATCCGAATACCGATTCCCCGCTGACTGTAATTGGTCAAGCCTGGAACGCGTCGGGAGATATTGTGGATCTCTGCGTGGATGTCTACAACCTGACCAGCGGGTCTCAAACTCCAGAAGCCTCTTTCTGCGTGATTGCTGATGGCGGAGCTTTGGTTCAGATCGACTCGGATGAGGGCATTTGGAGCTATACGGTTGACGTGGTTCTCACTGGATTGACGAACAACCAGGAATACGGCATTGTTTCCCGTGCGACTGATGAAGCCGGGAATGTGGAGATTGTCAGTCACCTGACTTCGGACTGGACATTCTTCATTGACAGCGATTTGCCGACATTTCTGAACAACACGCCAAGCGCGCCCGATTATTCGACCGAGCCGTTTGTGACAATTTACTACAATGTGCATGACGCGACCAGCGGTATTGCATTTGTGGAATTAAGCTATACTTTTGAGAGCATTACCTATATTTATGATGTGATCGCTCACGCGGATTCTGTTCTGTCGGGAGCGTTCCTGTTTGACACTTCTTCTGCCCAGGGTGATGGTGAATATATCTTTACTATCACTGCGACAGACGGTTGCGGCAATACGAATAGTTCCACAGTCACGACATTTGTGGATACGTACACGCCGATCACGACTCTCATATCCGGTGTTTTTCCGGAATGCGTGGATACCCTGGCTGTGGATTTGAGATTCGAGATTGAAGACAACAGAGCCTATCCCACGTATAGCAGCGGTATTTCCGAACTGCACTTTTGGGGTAATAACGGATCTGGTTGGGTTGAACTGAGTTACACCCCGGCGCAGGATCCCATCCCGATTGATGTGCAGACTGATGTTACAGTTGGCTTGCCTTTTCCGGGTGTCTGGGAATTCCAGGCAGTTTCAACTGACAGTGCTGGAAATGTGGAAACGCTTGCGAGCGTTGGAGATGTAGAGGTTGTCGTGGACGAGGAGAAACCAGAAGGATTGTTGGACGACTTACCTTATTACACCACCAATTCCGACGGGATTATCGATCTGCACTGGAACATTTCCGATTATATCGTATCGTTTGTCTCAGGTTATATCTCTCAGATCGATATTTGGTTTAACACCGTTGGAGGCGAGTCCTGCAATGATGGTGTTGAGGTCGCTATGTGCGCCTACGACTCGCTCCTTATTTCGATCGCTGATCCCCCGAACGAAGGAACCTACTCCTTTGATGTGGACTTCCTTCCCGGTATCGGCGACACCACATATTATTTCTATATGAATGTAACTGATTGCGCAGGTAACAAGTTGCTCGGTCCTGTTGATCCTGTCGTTACGACTGTGGATCGTGAAGCCACGCCTATTTGGATCACCGATGGTCCTACGTCGTGCTTGAATGCAGATTCTACGAGCTTGACATTCACGATTCGCTCCAGTACTGCGAATGACAGCCTTGAGCTGAGTGGTTTTGCCGCGATCGAGATCATGGCAAATGTAGACGAAGGCTTTGGATGGATCGGCTGGGAATTGTTCGATACGATCGAAGGAGAGGACCTGATCGCTTATATCGATACTGTTGTCAATCTAGACACTCCTCCTCAACCGGATAAGTATTCCATTCTCGGTGTGTATACCCGTCTTTTTGCCGATACGCCGAACCTGATCAATGGCAACTATCGCTTTGCCGTGGTCACTGTGGACAGTGCTGGCAATCGGGAAAATACACCGGTGGACTTCAACGACTATGACTTTGCCGTTGAGATTGATCGGCAGATTCCGAACGTCTTCATGTATGAGTTGGACGACTACTACACGGGTCCGTTTGATGTGCTGTATTCGGTCGAAGATCTGCCTTATAGCAGCGGTCTGACGCTGACTATCGAGGCAACGCAAGACGAGTCCTGGGCCACAGGTATTTCCTCCTATACGGATTCGCCCATTGACGGTATGTACACTATCACTCTGACGGACGGCGAGTGGTCCCTGCGTGTGATCGCAACAGATGATTGCGGCAATGCAGATACCAGCTCGGTGAGAACGACCACAGTGGACGGCGTGATTCCCCTGTATATCTTCACCAACATCAGCGTGCCGGAAAATTGCGACAGCGTGCTGGTGATTGAGAACGACGTGATTACGGACTACGCCACATATACGATCGAGTTTACATTAGATGACCGCGTGACTGGCATCAACTATTCCAGCGGCGGTTATGTGAAGCTGGGTTATCGCCATAATGGTTCGCCTACAGTTTGGGTTGTTGATCCGAATGATGATCCAAATAATCCGAACTATGATCCGACTGATTGGACATGGCTAAACGGCGATTACACTACCGCGATTGACACCTTCTCTTATCAGTTCAACGCGTTTGACGATGGCGACGGCGATGGGGACTATCTCTTCATCTTCTCGGCAACTGACAACGCGGGTAATACCAGCGGCGAAATCATTGCCAGCCAGGTCGCCTGGAATGTGGATACGTTGGACCCGCAAGCGACAATCGAGCCGCTGCCGGGCAGTCAACCGGATCCACAGATCAACATCATCTATGATTATGGCCATCCAACAGAGACGTGGGATCGCGTGCAGTTGTGGATGACCGCTGACGGTCTTGATTGGTACTTGCACGATGAGCAGAATGGCATGCCCCAAGGCTCATTTGAGTATTTCAATACGCTTTGTATCGAATACTGCTTCCTGACCATCGCGTGGGACGAGTGCGGCAATACCGACGCGCCGGATGAGTTCCAGAACTACTGGGTTTCCCAAGGCGTGTTCGGCAATTCAAGCGCATACGATATGAGTCAGCGCCCCGGTTTTTCCGACCATGTCGTGTTTGATCCTTCTACTCCGTATGACGACGATGATAATTCCGACGTCCAGTGCGTCTATATTTCCACCTGTCTGCCTAGTTCGATTGTCTCGAATGTGGTCAGCAATGAGCCGGATTTCTTCTGTGAAGAAGATAACGACGTGTGCGTGGATTTCAATGACGATCCGATTCCGGGTATCGACGTGGAGATTGCCGGTGTGACCGGGTCTTCTAACCACCTTGGGGAAATGAAGTGGATTGAGCTGTGGTATCGGTCCTTCCAGGGCTGCGATATGAATCAAAACTGGGATTTCTACGCCAGAGTCGATCGTTGTCCGCAGGATGACGGCAACTTAACTCCAGAGGAGACACAAGAGTGCCTCGACGATGGGTATCTGGTTTTGGTTCCAGATACGAATAATAACTTTCCGGGCTACAACGATATGTGGTATGGCTTACGGCCCTTCTGCTTCCCTGATGGCGACGGTATGTATCAATTCTATACTATTGCCGAGGATAGCGCGGGCGTGCGAGAGCCTATTCCGGATGGGTTGGTTGCAGATTGGACTGTGATCTTGGACACCAACCAAGAGCTGCCAATTGCCACCGTGACCATTGATGACGACTATCTGACCACGAACGACGTGAACGTCAACGGCGAGAGCGTCATTGACTTCCGCATTGATTTTACCGACCATCTGGAAGGCAACCAATGCGTGGGCAGCGGCGTGGATTCTATCTGGGTCTATGTCCGGTCTGACTGCGATTTTGACGGCGTGTTTGAGAACACTGAGCTTGTGGGTCTGTACGACGAGGCAAACACGGATGCTCTCGGTTCTATGGAAACAGTTCTGCTAGCACTCCAGACATTGTCAAATGGCCTGGACGGCCACTTCTTCTCAACCTATACGGCTGAGACCGACGGCGTGTATGAATTCTACGCTGTGGCCGAAGATCGCACAGTCTGCAATCACCTTGAAGATGACGACTTCGATGATATGGATCCGGATGCAACAGCAATGATCGTGGTAGACACGATTGATCCTGACTCCGATGTCTCGGAAGACATTATGGCTCCTGTCCAGGTCGATTCTATCGAATATTTCTTCGATGATCCGATCCTCACGGTTCCGTATCATGTCTATAACCACTACTTTAACTGCGACGACGATAATGATCCGGATTTCACGTTTGAGCGCATCAACCAGGTGGAGTTGTACTTCCGCGTGGATCGTTGCAATGAGCCCATGACTTCCGGCCAACATGATCCTGACTTCTCGCCATGGCTGCTCTGGACGCATCTCGGCGGTATTGACGGGGATCTCGAGCTTGACGTCATTGACGGCTTCTTCGAGTTCAACGCAGCATATACGCCGGACGGTCAGAACAACTATGATGGCGTGTATCAAGTCTTCTCTCGTGCGATTGATCATGTGGGCAATGTAGAGGAATGGCCATACAACGCCAATTCACTGCAATACGTCGAGGTGCCGGAAGGTATCTATCCCGCCGGTGATTATCAGGTTCTCGACGACCACCGCGTGGTGATCGCAGATACGGATAATACCGATGACGGTCGCAGTCGCGTGGCTCAGTTCATTATCGACACCAACCCGCCAATAGCGGACGTGACGTGTTATGACAGCGACGGTTTCGAGATGCTGACAAACGGCAGTTTCGATGAAGGCGACGGTTACTATTTCAATACAGAAATGGGCGTGATTTCTTATGAATACAGCGATCCCGCTCCACAAGGTGGCATCTGTCAAGGCTCTGGAGTCGAGACTGTGACGCTTTGGTACCGCGCCGATTACTGTAACGACGGCCAATGGGATACCCTGTGGCGGCGCGGTGGCACCGATTCCGATCCGGACGGCGCGTTCACTTTTGATACCACGGTTCTTGGAGGCGACGGATACTATGAAATCGAACTCGTAGCCACAGATTTTGCTGGTAACGAAGAGACCCGCTACGGCTCTGCCGAGTGTGTGGTCACTGTCGATACGCATGAGCCGGAAGCTGTTTCCGCTTATTTCGACAACGGCGACGCAGATTGGGAATTGCAAACGTACTACAACGAAGACTCTGCCTATCCGATTCCTGTCAGGTATCGCGCGGAAGCTTCCAGCGTGAGCGGCCTGGGTTCGGTTGATCTCTATTATCGCATTGACGGCGGCGCGTGGACATTGTACGACACGCATTATCGCCTGGGTATGCAACAATCCGATCCGACTTCGGTTGTCTATTGCACCGGAACCGGTGGAGACGCAGATGTGTGGCATCACATGGAGACCCCAGGAAATTGCACTGAAGTCGCGTACGGCGTCTTTTGTTTCGATCCGGTTGACTGCACGGACGACGACGGCGATGGCGATTATGACTTCGCTCTGATCGCTACCACGGAAGCTCCGATTGGAGAAAGCCCCTCGCCTGATTATCTTGTCGATAACCAGACAATCGTGGATCGGGTAGACCCGACCATTGCAATCAACGCTTATACCACGCCGACCGGTCATGACGTCTCTTACTGTAACACGTTCGAGCTGCAGTTCACAGCGTCAGACCCGACTGACTGCACACCGGGCGGTACCGGAACAGTTGGCGGCCTGGATTACTTCAGGCTGTGGTACTCATTCACCCCTGAATTAGATAATGAGATTCATTATGGCGCGACCGCGACCACGGATCTTGTTCTCTATCTCGGTGACGACGGCGACGGGCGCATTTATCCTGGTGAGCTGGAAACCGGTTCCTTGGAAACGGGTTCCTATACATTTGATGTGCTGACAGCTCTTGGCACTCAAGCCAATCTGGGTAGCGGAGACGGAGTCTATACGCTCTATTTCGTCGCTTATGATGGCGCGCTAGACCCGACTTCTGACATAAATCATGAATATGTGAACATGATGGAAGCGATTTATGACGAAGTCGTGGTTACTGTCAACAACTATCCAGATACGCCGAGCGATTTGATCGCTGTTGCGCATGAGAGCAGCATTGAGTTGCGCTGGGGCCAAGAGGTCGAGCCTGACCTAATTGCAGGCGGCGGTTATGAAGTTTGGGTTGGTCGTTATCCGAATCCGACCCCGGGTCGTCTTGCCGCAAGCGGTAAGGTCTTATTGGAGACCATCTCGCATACCGCATTTGTGAGCGGAGGATTCAGCCGGACCTATCAGGTTGGCTCTTCCCACACATGGGGTCTGTCATCAGATTCAACGTACTTCTTCGAATTCCGTTCCTATGACGACAACAGCATGGGTATCTGTGGCGACGATGGCGATCCTATCTATTCGCCGCACTACAGTCCGTTTGGCATGCATGAGGTTTATGCCGAAGTCTATACCCAGCAACCGTTATGGGTTGGCTGGAATATGGTCTCCGCGCCGTTTGAGGATGATGGCAATGTGGACATTTCCGACGTGTTCGGAAACGCGCCGCAGGATTACATCATGATTCAATCCTGGGACTCGGATGACGAGTTCGGCTGGCCTGGTAACTATGTCAATCTGAGTGGCGACGACAATTTTGAAGAAGCCCTCGGTTACTATATGTACACGTACAACTACGGCGATATGATCAATATGGGCGACACCGCTCCCTTGACCTACTCGACCGACTTTATCGAGACCAAATCATTGGGTTATTATAACATCGATAACGATCCTGAAGGCGGAAATGGCGACGACATTGATCCCACCGAAACCGGTTGGAACCTGGTCGGAAACAATCTGCCTGTGCCGATCTATTGGATGAACAATGACCGAAGTTACCTCTCTCTTACTTTTGACGAAGACCTCTTTGAGAATCGTTATTATCAGTGGGACGGTAGCCAGTATGAATATTGGGATCCGGCATTCCCGAATCAGGGACACAATGCTGATTTTGGTAGCGGTATTGATCAAGGCACGATTGATCCGAGCGACGCTCTCTGGGTACATGTCCAGAATGCAGAGACATCCATGAGAATCCATCGGACCAACCTTGGTACGGTTCCAAGTCAAATCTTCTCCGACAACGTCTCGCTTGCCGCGGCAAGAGCTTCTACTAATAGCTTGAACACTCTGAGCAGCCAGCAGGAGGCAAAGGTGTTGGAGGATGAGACCTCTTGGATGCTGCAACTTGCCGCCAATTCGGTCAATAGCCGAGATAACTATAACTATATCGGTATCAATGCGCTGGCTGATGGCGAGTATGATCCTGCGCACGACGCGCTCGAACTGCGACCCTTGAGCGACAGCCGCACTATGGTCTACTTCCCGCATGAGGATGTAAACCTGACTGCCGATGTTCGCAGTATGATCGACGAAGATCAGGGTATGATCTGGAACATGTTCGTCGAGACCGAGAACGTGGTCGATCCTGTTACCCTGAGCTGGGAAAATGTCAACGAAGTTCCGTCCGAGTACGCAGTCATCCTCTATGTGATCGATGAGAACGGCGCAGTCACGCAAACAATCGATATGCGTAACAATGCCAACTACATCTTCACACCTGTAGCGGAAGCCACTCCGGAAAGCGACGATAACTCACCGTTGACTGGAACAAGCAATGCCGTCTCCAATCAAGCACCGACTCTGACACCGGTCGCCCAACGTGACGAAACCGGTCAGATTCATCGCTTTGAGATTCATGTGGAGAAGGTTGGGTTGTCCGCTCAATTAGAGACCTTCACGGCTACCAGCCAAACCGATTGTCTCGAATTGAACTGGATCACAGCAACCGAGGATGTCGATCATAGTGGATTCATGGTATACCGAGCCAATGGCAACGACGACTATACCGTCATCTCGACGGAACTGGTTGTCAGCTCCGACGGTTCCTACACGCACTCCGACTATGACGTGAATGAAGGCGCAGCGTACAGCTATAAGCTGATGGCTGTGGATCAATACGGACGTGAGATGGAATCAGGACGACTGCTTAATGTGAACTATACGCCAAAAGCGTTGAAGTTCGCCCTGGAAGCCGCGTATCCGAATCCATTTAACCCGTCCACGACCATTGCCTTCACGATTCCGAAGACTGCCCGTACGTCGTTGAAAATCTACAACGCCACGGGACAGTTGGTTCGCACATTGATCGACGGTAATGTGGACGCGGGTCAATATGAAGTGATGTGGGACGGTCGCAATGGCAATGATTCGCAGACTGCCTCCGGCGTTTACTTCTATATCCTCAAGTCCGATGACCAGTCCGCTTCCAGAAAGATGGTTCTGTTAAAGTAATCGTTGTTGAGATAATAGTGCTGTGTGTGAGTTCGCTCATACACAGCGCGTAAACCTGTAAACCGCCCTGCAATTTGCAAGATGGAGGTAAAAATGAAAAAAATGTCGTTAATTTTATTGATCATTTTCACGTCGTTATTGGTGATTTCTGTCGCTTCCCTAATGGCGCAAGTTGGTCCCCCGGATCCCCCAATTGCCGGCCCCGAGGTCGGGAAATATGTCGCCACTCCAATTGGTGGCGGGGTTCTGGTCCTGCTGTCTATGGTGGGCTATGGAATCTACAGACTGCGCAAAAATGACTAAAATTGGTTAAAATAGCGAGCATGATATAAAGCAAGGTTCAACCGAATCTTGCTTTTTTTGTTTGCGTAATCTGCGGATCCAAAAAGCACTTGACATTCTTTCAATTCATAATAGATTTACAGATGGTATTTTTCGGAATGTCGCGCCCGCCAGATGGAGAATGAAGGAATTCGCGCGCAGTTTGGAGGAACCATGACTGCAATAGCGCACTATCTGCGATAATCTGCGGACCAACCTCATCTGCGTTAATCTGCGTAATCTGCGGACCAACCTCATCTGCGTTAATCCGCGTAATCTGCGGACCAACCTCATCTGCGTTAATCTGCGTAATCTGCGGACCAACCTCATCTGCGTTAATCCGCGTAATCTGCGGATCGAACTCCCGCGGTTCAGAAAAAAATTGTGAAACCGGTCAATGAAAAGCCAAAACCTTAAAAAAAGCGCTTGACACCAATTTCGATTTATGATATATTTGCTGTCAATTCTTGCCGAACTGTTTTGTTTTGAATGAATTGAGTTATAGATATAAAGTTATGGAGTATGTAGGAAAAAAAATAAATGGAAAAAGTATAGGGGGTGATGATTTGAGGATTTAAATGCAGTAGAGAATTTTTAAATAAAATTCAAAAAGCTGTGGATAAAATCTGATGAATGAAATACTTTTCAGTCGTCAATCTTGACTTCTTTTTATAACGTTATTTTTCTCGTAAGGAGGAGAAGAAATGAATCGATTTTCAAAATGGTTAATTCTTTCAATTTTAATTGTGATGCTGATGACAGCGGGCATGACGAATGCCCAAGAGGCAAAAGATCCAAAACTGGAGGACGCGCCTCCGGTTAATGAAGGGCTGATTTATAATCCGCCGGACTTTGATCCTGAAAACAGGACGGGAGAATACCTCCCAACCGAAAGTTTTGAAACATGGCCCCCAAACGGCTGGACTCTTGATCCAGCTACCGAAACTGGAGCGTGGTTACAGGACAATGGTACCGATTACGGTCCCGGAACACCTCATACCGGTACTTCTTGCGCTTTTTTTGACGACTATGACTATAGTTCTGGAACAACCGGACAGATGATTACGCCTGTTATGGATTTAAGCAGTGCTGCTGATCCTTCCCTCATGTTTTGGTATTATGATGGTGGCGGGTATGATGGTGGCGGGAGCGATTATGTATCGGTACAGATCTCCACAGATGGCACTACCTATACGGGGATTTATACCACGCCACTTAATACAACAGCCTGGGAACTCTGTTCTGTTGATTTAGCTGCTTATGTGGGCCAAGCCAATGTGACTATTGCCTTTGTTGGCACGAGTGTTTGGGGATATAGCAACCCCCATATCGACGACGTAAGCGTAGGCGAACCCCCGCCTCCAGCTATCGCGGTGAATTATAATGCCGGCGATTTTGGTCTGGTTCCTACCGGTAATACAGGGTACCTCGGCGGATTTACAGTGACAAATGTTGGTGGCGGTACTTTAACGATTGACTCTATAACCGATTTAAGCGGTACCGAGTTTTCTACCGGGTTTGCTTATGGCGACGTATCTCTCGCCCAGGGAGAAACATCGGAGACATTTGATTTCTACTATTCTCCGTCTAACGGCGGCGTGGACAGCGTAGATTTTGTGATTACCAGCACCAGCGGGACTGTCGCCACTATCGCCCTGACCGGCGAAGGCTTGCAATTGCCGGATAATATGGTCCAGATCGGCACCGAAATGAATACTAATACGCATTTGCCGATAGAACCGTGGTATCGATATACGTATTCACAATCCATATATACGCAAGATGAACTGGATATGGATAATATGCGGATTGAGAGTATCTGGTATCACTATAACGGCTATCAAGCGTTTGACGATGAGCTTGTTGTATATATGGGACACACCGCAAAGACTGCGTTTGCTTCCACGAGCGACTGGATTGATGTGGGCGACTTACAGCAGGTTTTTGATGGAACTTTCAGTGTCCCTGATACAAGCGGCTGGGTCGAGATTATCCTCGACACTCCGTTCTATTATAACAATAGCGATAACCTGGTGATCGGTGTCGATGAGAATACAGAGGGATTTCATTCCGATTCGACGGATTTTTATGCCTCGACCACGCCCATTAACACTAATATGAGCATCGTGTATTATAGTGATGGCACGAATCCCAATCCGTCAAGCCCATCGAACGGAATTTTGTACACATACAGGCCCAACACACGGATACAATTGGCAACGTATGAGCTTCCCTCTGCAACGGTTGTTCCGGTTGCGGAGGACTTCGAGGATTCCAATTTATTGCCCGACGGCTGGTATGGCGACGCGGACGGCAATAACACAACGTGGGCAATCGATTGCGGTTGCGATGAAATTGATCCATGCGATAATGCCGCGGCGATTTCTGGAATAGGCACTGTGGGTCATGAGTGGCTTGTGACTCCCTGGATAGTTGACACTGGCGACACGCCTGAAAACCATGGTCTGGTTTTGGAATTTTCCGTCAAAGTTGCGGATAATACCTTAAGCGACTCTGTTGAGGTATGGATGTCTACGACACAGCAGGGCGAATTTGTCAATCGGTCCAATTTTGAACAAATCTGGTCTATGTGTACAACTGAGTTTGACAATGTCAACCTACCATGTGAAGAGTTTGAAATTTGTATTCCCAATGTGGATTCCATTCATGTCGCATTTGTGTTTGAATATACACAAAATGTGACGCTAAATGGCTGGGCGGTTGACGATATCACATTGGAACGGGACTATGCGCCGGTCGTTTCGATCGATCAGCTTCCCGACATCTGCAACCCATTGGAAATGGGCCTGCTTTCCGGTCAAACGACCGATGCCTATCCCAATGTAGAGGGCGATCCCGACATCAACATTGGCGAGACCTATCTCTATTATTCTTATATATCCGACCCGTTGGGACCAATATGGCAGCAGGCTGGTTTGAGTAGCTCGTACTCCATTGGTAACGGCTACCAAATTAATGCCCAAATCCCGCAACCGACCGTCCGCTTTGAAGGCGTTTTTCCGCCGGAAGGTTGGACAATGGAAAGTGGGACGGCGGGCTATACTGGGGAAACATTTACCCGGGGGGTTATTGGCATGCCTGGTGCAAGCCATACCGGAGATTATGGAGTCTCAATTTTTGCGGACAGTTTTGGAGATCCAAATCAGATTCAGGATCAATGGTTGATTTCGCCAAGTTTGAGTGTGAATAGCGGCGATATTCTGGAGTTCTATAGTGAGAATAACCAGGGTTCCGTTAATGGCGATCATTATTATATCCAGATCACTACTAATGGCGGAACGGACTGGACAGAATTGTTAGACCTCTCTGATGATTTTGTGCTTGCTGATTCTGCTCTCGCCCAGCATTTAATGACCGACGCTCCATATCAGATTGATCTGAGCACTTACGCTGGGCAGACTGTTCAAATAGCCTGGAACGCTTACGAAATTGTGTACAGCGCTATGGGCATGTGGTACATCGACGATATCCGCATCCTTCCGAGCGGCCCTGGTTCCGGAGCTGTTGCCGAGTATTGGTGCGAAGCGGATTCGGTTTCCTACTTTTTTGCAAGTGCTGATTATTGCGGCGGAAACATTGGCTATTCAGACACCCTTGGATTTGCTATTGAGAATCCAGACCCGACCATCAACACGGTGTCCCAATTGGGTCCAGATGTGACCTGGTTGGACAATTCCTGTCCGTTAGAAGCCGGTCCGGGTCCCTTTTTGGTGAATATGGTTGCGACCGACGATTGCGGTAGCCTTGATGATCTGGACTACAGCAGCGCGCTCCTTCATTATCAAGTGGTGCATTTTGGCGGCGCGGAAGACGCTTGGCAGAGTGTGAGCATGACAGGCACTGCCGGTGATTTTAATGGATATATTCCCTCTTCCGCCGACTATGCCGATTTGGAATCGGAATTTCTCGAATATGTCATGGGCGACACTTTCTACTATTATGTAGAAATTGACGATATGTGCGACCTAAATACGGGTCCGGTTTTGTCTGATACATTGCAATTCTACCTCCGATGCCCGGACGATACCGATTATCCAGGCCTGGTTGTTGATACTTTTCCGTATGAGGGGAATTTTGAAGATTGCAATACGAACGAGCTTCTTGATGGATGGCACGTACTGGACAACGGCGTGGAAGACAGCACATGGTGCTCCAGTTGCGACGTAGTTCGAATGAGCCATACTGAGGGAACACAATATTCCGACACCCTGTTAACGCCGGAATTTGTTCATGGCGGCGAGAATCTGCTGTTGACCTTCTGGCATCGTGCCACCCGTCCAGCGACGGATGACATATTCCATATCTACACATACTGCGATTGGTGTCCTGAGACAGATACGCTGACGTATATCTGGACAGCGAACGCTGCGGATTATTATGAAGAATGCTGCGATAATTGGCGCAAAACCTGTATCTGCATTCCCGCTCATCTCTGTAGCGAAGGTATTTCAATCGGTTTTTCCGTGGATCGCGGAACGAATAACGGTATCGAAAATGGCAATACCGACGACAACTCTTGGGAAATCAATCGGGTGACGGTTGAGACCGTTGGTATCGACGTAGCGACCGCGGTTGAGGTGCAACAATTGCCGAATACCCATGACAACGTGGGTCCCTATCAGGTTTATGCAGACATCGCCCTGCCCAGCAGTTGCTATGACATAAGGGGTTCGCTCATGTATATGTGCTGCACCCCCGATTTCTTACCAGCGGCTTTTGATTCCATGGTGGTGGTAAATGATTCCGTGCGTGTATATGCGACAATTCCCGCATCTCCAGGACCTCCTTTCTGCGAGGTGGAATATCCGTGCGACGACTTTCCGATTGAATACTACTTTGATCTGGAACTCTTCGTTACGACGGATGATACCGAGTATCAGTTGGATGGGGACTGCAACTTTCCCTTTGTCGCTCCGATGTCTGACAGCGGCGGGACGGCTGCTCCGCTGACTTTCCATGTGATCGACAATCCGCCGGAGATCGACTTTGTCACCACGCTGTTGCCAGATACCACTGAGGATCAGCATGGCAACTATGTCGTGACCGCTCGGGTTATCGACGACATCTCTTTTGAGGATTTCGATACCGCTTATGAAAATTGGACTGAATCCTACACAGGAGTAGCGAATGTGGGTATCTACAGCGGCGGCTATTATGATGACAACAATAATAGTACAGACAGTTCTCTGGAACCCGTCTCGTTGGAGAACACGCTTGTTTTTAATGATGTGACCGGCACTGTAACAAGTTGGGTAACGCTACCGCAACAATATCTGTTGGCGCAACCCGCAGCGAACAGCGGTCCTGTTGAGCTGACCTTCTGGCAGTCTCTCCGTTATTGGCCTGGTTATCATGATTATCATGGTATCTGGATTTCTACAGGCTCTTCCGATCCCGCGTCTGGGGAATTTGTCGAGCTTGCCGAGCTGAACTCGACTGCTAAGATGACCGTTGCACGCGACCAGAAAGAGGAAAATGAGCGGGCAACTGCATGGGTGCAGGAAACTGTGGATCTGAGTGCTTATATCGGCCAAGACGTCTATATTGCTTTCAGATATGATGGCGATTTTGAAGATGAATGGTATATCGACGATATTAAAGTTTCGCCTGATCCGGAAGTCATTCCGACAATTGATGATGAGAGCGTGACATTGCATTACTACGTCACTGACCGGGATGGTACCCAAGGCACGACAACGGACATATCTATGAGCGTCCCCACGCGCGATGTGGGCTACTACGAAGCCGCTATCCCCGCCCCTGCCAGCGGTGAGTTTGCCTTTGGCGACGTCGTCTCCTACTGGGTGACTGCCGGCGATCTCTGCGACTATAATAGCGATGAAATCCCTGGTTTCAACGATGTGGCTAATGGGAATGTCGAGCTTTTGATTTCGACTTCAGAAATACGCACATTAACGATTGTCTGTTTCTATCCAGAGGATCCAGTCGTGACGATCACCGAGCCAGTCGAGGATATGCCGATCTATTTCGGTCCCTATCCGGTGGAAGCGACAATCTATGACCCGACGCCCTTAAATACGGGCGCGGAAGTCACAGGTGCTACGCTCTATTTCACCGTTTATGACGACGATATCAATCAAGGTCTGGGCAACGCGATTTATAACAGCTCTGTCGTGATGACTCCGAACGATATCTATCCCTGGCCTGGAGATGATGACGATTGGCCCGATGTAGATGATCCGATCTATTATTTCGAGACAGAAATTCCTGAGCTGGGTCTATACGAGTATGGCTATTCGGTGGAATACTATGTGCATTTGAACACCAACGATTCGCCCTATTGCGACGACGATATTATGTCCGATCCGGAAGACTTCCTGATCATCTGCCCGACCACTACCCCGTCGAATTTGCAGACGGTCGGTTGGCAGGATCCCACTGTGAGCGATCCTGGAGAGCATATCCCGATGACCTCGGATATGGTCTATCTGGATTGGGATCTGGATCCGATCTTTTATCATGATCCGGTTGCAGAGAGCTGGTTTGACGTGGGCATAAATGCCACAAACAATATGTTGGCTGTCCGCTTTGACATTCTCAAAGCCTCCAAGCTGACCACATTGAGCGCGGCAATTATGGGTGAAAGCGACGGTCTGCACGACGCGTCGGTGATGCTGGTTCATGACAATAACGGTCAACCCAGCGATCCTGATAACTCGGCAAACTGGATTCTGGAGCAATGGCTTACGGTCGCTCCGAATCCGCAGAACGTGAATGTGAATCTCACCAATCGCGGAACCATGCCGTGGGTATCTGTCAGCTTGATGCAAGCCGATGGTATGTATCCGGAATTCGATAATTTCTCGGATGATGAAGTCTGGCCCATAGGTGAGGTTGTCTGGGGTATCTTTACCTGGGAGCAAAACCAAAATGGACAAGATGTTGCCCGCTTGTTTGTCGATGCCAAGGATTTGGGCGACGCGCTCTACGGTCAATATACTGAAGATGGCGTGGTGTTCGACATAGACGATAGTCACTCCTTCCGCCGCCAGGATAGCAACGCTTGGTATGAAGATGAAGACTATAACTACATGATGAAGCTGGATACGGCTCCAGAATGTTTCTCGCACTTCGACGTCTATCGTAACTGCACTGCGAGCTTGACCAGCGAACTGCTGAATAGCAACCATCGCCCGGACACAGAAGCACTGATCTCTGACGAGGACCTTTGGGTCTATGGCTCTGGCTATTATGATGTGGACGGCTTTGAGTATGACACCTTCTTGGATTGTGACTGCGGCAATAGCATCGGCTCCGATCCAGAGGATTACACATATTATTACTATGTAGAGGCCGTGTACGAGTATTATGATCCCAATGACCCTCTCTATCCTTATTATAATTATGAGGATCCCGACGCTTTCAATCCTGTGGTCGATTTCGTTGGCAACAGACCGCAAATCATTGAGGAAGGCGTCATTGTGGCTCCGGCAAGTGTCGATCTGACATTGGTTGTTGGTAGCGATTACTACGACACTCAGGCAATCCTGGTGGAAAATAGCGGTAATGATGACTTGTGGTTCTATGACCAGGTCGTTGAAGGTAATATTGACGAGATATGCGTGACCAACCCTGATGGCGACGAAATTTGTAGTGGCGAAGGCGGCTGTTCCTCGATTCTTACCGAAAATTTCGAGAACGGCTGGCCCACAGGTTGGGCAGAATACCATACTGGCATAGATGCAGTCAACGTAAATGATGCTGCGGCATATAGCGGTGCCCAGTCTCTGCAGTTCGATGATGTATTTGATGTCGCTCAGAGTTGGGTGATCTTGCCACAGTTGACTGGTGCTAATGCGTTAAATTTCTGGCAAGCACTGAACTATTGGGATATTGGCTATCATGACTATCATGGCATTTGGGTCTCAACCGGCTCCAGTGATCCTGCCGACGGTAATTTTGTCGAGGTTCAAGAACTGAATATCTCCGATGGTACAGCGAATCGCGAAAACAAAGAGGATGCTGACCGCTTAAGTGAATGGGAACAAATTGTTGTTGACTTGAGTGCTTATACCGGGCAGAGCATTTATATTGCTTTTGTTTACGAGGGTAGTTACGAGGACGAATGGTATATCGACGATATCGACGTGTGCGGCGAAGGCGGCGGCGGCGGTGCAATAACGACCGAAACTGAACCAAACGATGACATTGAGACGGCAAATGGTCCTATGAATTATGACGTCAATGTCACCGGTTCGGTTACTGGCGGCGGCGTTGAGGTTCCTGATCGCTATGATTGGTTCTATATTGACGTTCTCACGGCGGGTAATATTACTATTGACCTGTTCTTTATTGACAATGATGGCGACCTGGATTTAAATCTGTATAATAGCGAGTATTCTATCGGTTATAGCGGCTCTGTGAGTGACAATGAGCAGATCAATTACACTGTAGCCCAAACAGGTCGGTATTATATTCGGGTACATGGTTATGGCAACTCAAGTGTATATACAAACAGTTATACATTGGGAGTTAGCTACGGAACCAGAACCACTTTAGCGTTGGGCGAGTCATCGGATGCGATTCCGCAAGAAAAGCTCGCGGAATTGGAAGCAAACGGTTTCTTTGATCCAATTAACAGCCCATCAATACGGGAAATCAGCCCTGGCGGTATTACCTATTACGAAGTTGACATTGATCTGAATGTCGATACGCACACGGTTGGCTCCTATCAATCTACGGTTTATCTCAATACCAGCTATGGCTGGGGTGTTCCGCTGGTTGGTTGCGATCGTCCTGATGTGGACGTGAATGTGGACGTTGTGGTTCCGCAACCTGTGATTCCTCCTTTCGTTATGTGCGACCGTCCCTGCGATAACTATTATGCAGACGACATTGTCATTGCGAATCCGAGCGATATTCATACTACGGATATGACATACACCGCAACATTGGTCGGCGCGCCCTATTATGTGTCGTTGATTGCGACAGATGTTGCCTCGGCTGACACGAATTCCGCAGTTTCTGGACACGTTGAGGCTCTACAAAACTCGGACGACTATGGCAATACCGCGCTGAGTATCCTCTATTACGATCAAAGGAATATCTCGCATGCCTACTTTACGCCAGATACCTTTGAGGTGCAGTTTGTTTACAATGGCGATACAAACGACATGTACTCAGTTACGGTAATTTCGGAAATTATTCCGTACGCCGAGCTGTGGATCGACGATGTCGGCGTCAGCGTATCCGAACCTGATCCCACTCTCATCGATTCCATTTCCGGCGTCGTTGGGTGCGGCGAAAATGATTTCTGCTTCAATATCTGGGCGGAGAACTGTGCAGAGGTCGATCAAATTCAAATCGAATTGACCGATCTGAACAATATGTGGGACGGTTCGACCATTGAGGTCACTCCGTTGATTGGCGCGCAGATCACGTATCAGATGATAAGCGACAACGTTCTCCTGGTTGAGTTGACCGGTACAGGCGACGACGCTGCTGAGCTGGATTTTAATAGTGCTATAGGCGGCCAGCCAATCCTGCAGGTCTGCGGCGAACAAGAGGGTCTCTCTAGCACCTATTATGACGTGACTTTTGACTATTCTTACTACGGCGGCACTATTGTCGCCACCGACAATGATTGCGGCGATGACGGTGCCCCGATCTTTACGCACGATGCCCGATTCATCAAGGAATATGATGTGATTGTCAGTGTCGATTCACTCCATGTGCATGAGCATATACCGACGTGCACAGAGTGCGGACCCGATCCGTATGAAAATGCTGAAGAGGGCTGGTGGTTCGGTTCCCGTCACAACCAGGTTGACTTCACTATTCATAATAACTCGAGCGCGACGCTGACTCATGTCGAGTTTAGCGTGAGCGTACCCGGTATTGGAGACGACTACATCCAATGCTATGCGCCTGCATTAAGTGGCGTTACCGGCGTTCTCGTCGATGGCTATGGGTATTCCGAGTATAGCAATGATTCGCAACCTCCGGTTGAAAAGCAAGAAGAGACAACGTATGGCTCGACCCCTGTGGATGAGAATCTTATCCGCCAGGGCGGCGATACTTCTGATGACGCTTTTGTCATTGACGGCTTGCCGTTTACCGATACAGGGACTACCGTTGGTTATACCGGCGATTATGGTCCATATACAGGTGATGGCTTGATTTGTGGTGGGACAGGCGTCGGTGCCAGCGCGGCGGATGTTGTCTATATGGTTACATTAGCTGAAGCAACTCTTCTCAATATCTCTCTTTGCGGCTCCAGTTATGATACTGCTCTGGGAATACTCAATGATATGGGCGTTCCGGTTGCCGGCAATGACGATTTTTGTGAATATCAATCCGATATAACCTGTGATTTCCCTGCCGGAACCTATTATATTGTCGTTGATGGCTATGGTAATGACGCCGGAGAATATACCCTGACAGTAGGAGAGGCGGTTCAATTTGGTCACTTTGTCTTTGAGGGATCATTTGCGCCTGGCGATCATCAAGGTAGCTTCGAGTGCGATGTGGCCTGGGATTATCCGGAAGGCTCTTATCCCGGCGGTTTTACCGAGAGTAATAATCGCGGGTCATATATGATGTCCATTAGTAGTGTGAGCGTTGAAGATTCTGACGACTTTGTTGGATGCGTCACAACCGAAGCAAAGGCGTTCCAATTGACCGATACAAAGGGCGATTGTAACAACTCTATCAACTTAAGCTCCGGCTCTGATGACGAGGTCAATGTGACAGATGTGGTCACGATTCTGAACAATATGGTTGAATCGAACGTAAATCTGGACGAGTATGTGATGGACTTCAACGATGATTATTTAGTAAACGTCTCCGACGCTTATGAGATGATCCTCTACATCGTCCGTTGCTATGACCTGCCGACCTTTGATCTGAACACAGGGGATCATGGGGAAATTGCAAACAATTGCGAATTTGCACCCACTGCGATCGCTACGTCAAACTTTGACGCGGAGCTTCAGTTGCGCGTCGATGGCGACATGATCTATCTGGACATAGCAAATAATGTGGATATTGCCGCATTGCAGATTGACCTGAACCATAGCGATCTGGTCCTGAATGACGCGGTGAAGAGCGACCGACTGGAGAATATGACGGTTCAGAGTCAATTTGCTGAGAATACCGGCGGATTGGTTGTGATCAACCTGAGTGCGGAACCGTTTGCCGCAGGTAGCGGAACCATCTTAAGCATCCCGTTTGACACGGAAGTTGACGGCGTGATCTCTGTGAACAACGTCATTGCGTTGGATCGTAGCGGTCGTCAAATCCCGGTTACGTTCGACAGCGGCGACGTCACAGTCAGAAGACTGCCGACCGAATTCGCTCTGAACCAGAACTATCCGAATCCGTTCAACCCCATGACCACAATCCTCTATCAATTGCCGAAAGCCGAGCATGTGAATCTGCGTGTTTACAACGCTGCCGGTCAATTGGTGCGGACACTGGTCAATGAGAACAAGGACGCTGGATTTTACGATATCCAATGGGATGGTAAGAATGATCGAAACGCGACTGTCTCTTCCGGCGTTTACTTCTATCAGATCACTGCGGGTAGCTTTGATACTACCAAGAAAATGATGCTGCTGAAGTAATCACTGTAAGCATGCGAACCAACAATTTCGCATAACAAAAAACCCGCTGGAGCTGTCACTCTGGCGGGTTTTTTTTGTCAGATTACGCAGATAAATGTGATTCCATGAGAGCGGATCTAAAAGCGGGATTCAAGATAATATGGCAACATTGCATACCATGTGGGCCAATCATGCCGCATATCATGCCCCCATAAATCCAACTCGCATGGGACTCCCAATCCGTCCAAAATATTCGCCAGATCGATCGACCGCTGCGGGTCTTCATATTCCCCCTGACCGCTGAGGACATGGATATGACGCTTTTGGCGCAATTGCTCCAAATGCCATCCATCATTCAAATTCGGCAAATAATCTACAGGATTGTTAAAATACACATTATCATCATAATAATTATCGACGTAACGTTTGAGATCATACGTACCGCTCATCAGGATCGCCCCGTCAATCAGATCTGGACGGTGGAACAGAGCATTCGCCGCATGAACGCATCCCATACTGATCCCGCAAGTGATGATCATCACCCTGCCCTGACAGTCGTTATGGATAAAAGGAACGACCTCATTGAAAATGTAGCTATTATACTGTTGCTGGCGAATTGCCTTTTGCGCCGGGTGAATGTGCTGATTGAACCAGCTCTCATTATTTATACTGTTGATTGAGTAGACTTTTACCTTGCCGTTATGGATATGATGCGATATCTTATCGATCATCTGAAATCGTTCATATTCCAAGAAATCAGCGGCGGCAGTCGGAAACATCAACAGAGCAAACCCATAATGCCCATAAGATACGACCGGCGTATCCTTACCCAGATTCGGACTCCACCATTTGTGGATTTTTCTTCGCATATTTTTTCCCCTCGCCCGCTTACGCGGATATTTTTCGTTTGGCGTGTCAGGTTATCGAAAATGATTTGACTTTTGCTAACATAATATTTATAGTGTGATTTCTCAATAATAAAATCTATTTTTCGAATCAAAGGAGAAATACTATGCGTTTTGTCGTCACCGGCGGGGCAGGCTTTCTCGGCTCACATTTATGCGATAAATTGCTGAGCGAGGGGCATGAAGTTGTCTGTATTGATAATCTGATCACTGGCAGTTTAGATAATATCATGCATATTCGCGACCCCAAGTTTCAATTCATTCATTATGATGTAACAAATTTTTTATATGTTGACGGCTCTGTCGATTACGTGCTCCATTTCGCCAGCCCAGCCAGCCCTATAGACTATCTGGAGCTGCCGATTCAGACCCTTAAGGTGGGCGCGCTCGGCACGCATAAAGCCCTGGGTCTAGCAAAAGCAAAGAATGCAGGTTTTTTGTTGGCGTCTACATCCGAAGTATATGGAGATCCGCTGGTAAACCCGCAATCAGAATCCTATTGGGGCAATGTCAATCCGATCGGTCCTCGCGGCGTATACGACGAAGCAAAGCGGTTTGCAGAAGCGTTGACAATGGCGTATCATCGTTCACATAACATAAATACGAAGATCGTGCGGATATTTAATACGTTCGGTCCACGTATGCGTCCCAACGACGGTCGCGTGGTTCCAGCGTTTATTTGCCAGGCATTAGACGGAGAGCCGCTATCGATTTTTGGGGACGGCTCCCAGACCCGCAGCTTTATCTACGTGGAGGATGAAATAGAAGGAATTTATCGACTGATTTTATCAGATATGCATGAGCCAGTCAATATCGGCAATCCGAAAGAAATGTCTATCCTAAAATTTGCCGAGCTGATCCAAGAATTGGCCGGAAATAGCCACAAGATCGAATATGGTTCGCTTCCTGTGGACGATCCAAAGGTACGCTGCCCCAATATCACATTGGCAAAAAAGAAACTCAACTGGGAGCCAAAAATCACAATCCGAGAGGGATTGAAACGCACAATCGAATATTTCAAGAAAAAAAATCATCCGCATAAATCTGCGTAATCTGCGGATAAATCTGCGTAATCTGCGGATAAATCTGCGTAATCTGCGGATAAATCTGCGTAATCTGCGGATAAATCTGCGAATCCTATTCCAGATTTGGGAAACTTTTTTCTAATCACTTAAGATTTTACTTGAAGTTATCAACGTATTTCATTATATTATAGGCTGTTTATAGAAGGCTCTTCTCATCAGTCTCTTGTGGCACTCTTTGTGCGTCTCCTGGGACACAACAGAACCGTGATCGATCAAGCCTTGACTCTAATAGGTTAAAAACCATTAGAATCTGGTCTTTAGGAATGATCAAAAAAATTCTATAAAAGTTGTTGACTAAACTGAGTTTTTTTGATATACTCACGTTTCACTTTTTGAGGGATAATTAAGAGATTGGGGTATTGATCTGTGTGAGGAGCAGATCGAACAAATTTTACACGTATACATTAACCATAAGGGGGTTAATATCAAACGCCTGGGGATTTTTTTTGGGATTTTAGCATGCTATTTGGCATCTGTGGTACCAGTATATTCTGGAAAGCCTTTGAAAATTATGTTGACGCCGCCAAAGGGATACAGCATTAAAGACCTGCAACGACAACAGTACGACTGGCGAACTGATAAAAGAAAAGTTGTCGATGACTTTCAAGTCAATGAAGACCCGACAAGAAAGTCGAATCAATGGTCGCCGGCAGTTGCCGCGGATGAAAAGGGCAACAGTATTGTGGTTTGGGAGGATTGGCGAAACGACAATCGAGATATATATGCCCAAATTCTTGACGTAAACGGCAAAAAAATCGATGCGAATTTTATAATCAATGACGATCGCAACGAAGCGAGCCAAAAAAACGCGGACGTGATCGCGACAAAAGACGGCTCATACTTAATTATTTGGCGTGACGATCGTAATGGCAATAATGACATTTACGCACAGAAGATTACCGCTACTGGACAACCTATCGGACAAAATTTTAGAGTTCACGAGTCGAATTCGGCCGAGCAAATAAATCCATCAGTCGCTCAAAGTAGCGACGGCTCATTTTTTGTAGTCTGGGAAGATTGGCGAAATGGTAATATCGATATTTTCGGATGTAAATTGCCACCAAACGGCAAGCTCGCTGGTCACAGTTCTAAGATTAATAGCGACTTTTCCGGTAAGGACCAAACATCCCCGAAAGTGGCTTTTGACGCGATCGGTCGAGGTATCGTGACGTGGCGAGATTTTCGTCACCAGAAAAGCGTTTATGACGGAGCTGATATCTACGCGCAACGGATCGGCAAAACCAGTGCCCCTGTTGGTGAGAACTTCATGGTCAACGAGAATGACAACGGGAAATTTGACCAGTGCAATCCCAACCTGAGCGTTTCCGATCACGGCGAGGTCTTTATCGTTTGGCGTGACAATCGCAACGGCAATCTGGATATTCACGGTCAAATTTATCATGCCAACGGCGTCAAAAGCGGTGTCAATATTTTAATCAATGACGATGATTCCAAGCGTGCGCAACGGCATCCTTCAGTCTGTATCAACGGTCGTGGTGAGTTTATGGTTGTTTGGGCGGACCGCCGAAGTGAAAATTTTGACATATACGGGCAATGCTTCACAGTGGACGGACAAAGGATCGAAAAGAATTTCCGTATCAATGACGGTTTTGGTTCTCCAGCAATCCAAAGCGAACCGGTTGTCGCCTGTGATCTCAGCGGAAACCTTCTCCTGAGTTGGATCGATTATCGCTACATGTCGAAAGATCAAAAGACCGACGTGTTTGCCCAACGGGGCTATTTTGATAACCTCCTGGACCTGGGTGAAAATAAGAAACCCGCTACCCCGGCCACCAACTTGACAACGCGCCAAAGCAACTGAAACATTCTGTTTTAACAACGGTAAACAAGCGGTGTTTGCGTAAAAGACGTAGAGACCGCTTTTTTATTTTTTTTGAGTATTCAGACCCTCGCAGGTTTTCGAAATCTGTGACGTTTTTGGAGCTATCAATGAAAAATTTGCTTTTTTTCATCTCCTTTTTCCTTATGCTTCCGGCTGTTGGTTTTTCGGAGTCGGAGGTAGTGGATTGTATTGTCGCAAAAGTCAATGACGAGATCATTCTTCAATCAGAAGTCGATGAATCGATTGAGCTTCATTTCTCACAACTTCAAAAATATCCCACTGACGAAGAGATACAGCAAGCGCGTGACGAATATCTGAACCAGATGGTCGAAAATTTGATCCTGGTACAAGAGGCGAAAAACGCTGATATCTCCGTCCAAAGCAGCGAGATCAATCAAGCACTGAATGAAACCTTGGACAACATGATGAGCAAATTCCCATCTCAACAGATGTTTGAGAAGGAATTGGAGCGGGAAGGCTTAAGCCTCGTCGATCTTAAACGACGCTACCGGAAGGATATTCGCAATCAATTGATGATCAATCGGCTGATCGACGTTGAGATTCGCTCGCAGATCGAGGTGTCTGCCCAGGATGCGCGGCAACTCTATGAGAAAAAGGGAGATGAGATTCCGGATAAGCCGGAGGAAGTGACTCTATCCCATATTCTCATCCCTATCGAGATGAGCGATCACGCAGAAGAGTCTGCGCGGGAGCTGGCAAATGAGGTTCGACAGATCGCGTTGGACGGGGCGGATTTCGCGGATTTGGCGAGACAATATTCGGATGGACCTTCCGCCTCATTGGGCGGCTATCTCGGCTCTTTCGGCAGAGGCGATATGGTAGCCGAATTTGAAGAGACCGCTTTCTCAATGGAAGTGGGCGAAATCTCCGAGCCAGTGCGCACTCAGTTCGGTTTTCATTTGATCAAATTAGATGAAAAGGGAAAGGATAAGGTCTCCGCGACTCATATTCTTTTTGAGGTAAAGCCCACAAAACAAGATACCTTGCGGGCTTTGGAAGCAGGGACAGAACTTCTCCAGCGACTTCAACAGGAAGAAGAGAGTTTCGCTGAGCTTGCTCGTCAATATTCGGCTGATGAAAATACGAGAGAAAAAGGCGGAAGTATCGGTTCCTACGCCTTAGACCAGCTGGTTCCGCCTTATAGCGACGCAGTGGATGTATTGAGCGTCGGGGAAGTGAGTCAGCCATTAAAAGGGGACTTCGGCTATCATTTGATCCGAATGGACGCGCACCAAGCCTCCCGTCCTATGGATTTCGAGGAAATTCGCTATCAACTGGAAGATATGGTTCGTCAAGAAAAGATGAAAGCTTTATATGATGAATTGATTGAAAGACTCAAAGAACAGAATTATATTGAAATCCGTTCTTTTATGTGATTCTTTTGTCGATCTTCAACAAAAAACTGGGACCGTGATCTATGCAACATTCTCGAATCGATTTCTTATTTTTGGTTGCCGCGTTTTTATCCAGCATCGCTTGCCAAGTTTTCTATCCGGTGCCGGCATACGGATATTTCGGTCGTAATAAGGTTCAGTATTCAGAGTTCGATTGGGAGGTCATGGAAACGCCTCATTTTGAAATATTTTATTATAAAAAAGAGCGGGAATTGGTCGAAATTGCCGCCAAACTTTGTGAAGATAGTTTTGCCGATTTAACCCAGAAATTCAAAGATCATCCTTACCGCAAAACGCCCCTGATCGTCTATAGCACCCACTTCGATTTCCAGCAGACCAACGCCACGCCGCATATCATCAGCGAAGGGTTGGCAGGTCTCACCGAGTTTCTCAAAGGCAGGGTTGTGGTCCACCATAACGGATCGTATTATCACCTGAAACATGTGATCCATCATGAATTGACGCACGTTTTCATGCTGGCTCGGCTTTCCCATGCCCTGCAGGATCACAAAAAAGTGCAGTTTAATTTGCCCCCGTTGTGGTTTGTGGAGGGAATAGCCGAATACTGGTCGTCGGAGTGGAACTCGGAAGGAGAGATGATCGCTCGGGATTACGCGTTAAACGGCCACATCATGAATCTGCGGCAGATGTGGCGATTGAGGGGATATCATGTCTATAAGATCGGACAACTTTTTTTTCCCTTTATCGCCGAGACCTACGGCGAGGAAAAAATATTAATGATCATGCAGAATTGGTGGAAAGCGAACAATTTTGAACAAATTATCACAATGACTTTGGGGGAGCCTTATGAAGAAACAAATGAAAAATGGGTCTATTGGCTGAAAAAACGATATTATCCGATTATCAAAACTGCTGATCATGTGAATTTCGCTTCCCAAAAGCTGACTGTCGAAGGATACGCAGATATGAAGCCCGCGATCATTCCCAATCAAAACAGCGTGAACGATACGATCATTTTTCTCTCTAATCGGACAGGTTTTGCCAATATCTATCGGATCGACACAGCCCAAAAGGAGAAAAAAATATCGACTGTCGTGAAGGGGGAGCGCACGACCGATTACGAATCCTTTCACCAATTCCGTAGCCGGATTGATGTAAATTTCCGTCGAGAATTGGCGTTTGTCTCAAAATCCGGCGACAGGGATCGGCTATATATTCGGTCATTGGATGAAAATAGAAATCTCAAGACATTGAAATTCGACAATCTTACGATCCTTTCCTCACCCAATTGGTCGCCGGACGGGGAACAAATCGTCTTTAACGCGATTGACGAAAAAGGGTATTCTGACCTGTTTATCGTAAATGTCCAAACTGAGGAGTTAGAACGGCTTACAGAGGATTTTTATGACGATTTAACACCTGCTTGGTCCCCACTGGAACCGGTGATTGCGTTCAGCTCCGACAGAATAAGCAAGGGGCGAGAAGGCTGTTACAATATTTTTGAGCTGGATATCTCAACTCGGGCTTTGAACCAGATCACCTTTGGGGATCATAAGGACATGTCACCGACCTGGTCTGGCGACGGCAAGCGGCTGGCGTTTGCGTCGGATCGAGATCAAATATTTAATTTATACGTTATGGAGACCGAAAAAAACAAAAAGCATCAACTTATTTACCGCAAGCCGAAAAAAGCCACAGATTTTTTTTCCTCCGCAATCGATCCTGTTTGGTCGAACGACAACCAACATTTGATCTTTACTGCATTCAACAACACCCGCTTTCGGCTCTATCGAACCGAGACCCTGATTGATTCGACTCAGACCGAGTATGTCGAAAAGGTTGGCGCGGACATCGCCTGGACGCCCGATCCGATTTCACAAGAGGAATACTCTATTGTGCACAAGGATTATACGCCTCTATTTTCGATCGACATTGCGCAAGGATTGGTAGGATACGACCCAGATCCAGCAATCGGAAACAGCGGTATGGTTCTTGCCATGTCCGATATGCTGGGCGATCATTTGGTGTTGATGACCCTGAGCAACAGCGCGCAGAGCAAAAGTGACTTGCTGAAAAATTTTAGCATAGGCGCGACCTATATCAACCGCTCCAGCCGGATCAACTGGGGGGTAGGCGGATTTCACTATTCTGGTCAATTCTATGATTATGGGATCGAATACTCTGAGTGGCTGGTCGGTGTGCAGGCATTAGCGAGCTATCCTTTTTCCAAATTCCGCCGTGTGGATTTCAGCTCTGTGTTGAAATATTCTGATAAGGACAAGCTCGATGCGCACCACAAGGGCTACTTTTTGACAAATTATCTCTCTTATGTGAGAGACGCCTCTCTCTGGGGGTCCGTGGGACCGGTCGATGGAAGCCGCTATAATATGACGGTTGGTATCAGTTCCAATTTATCGGGGAAAAATACTGCCTACTATCTTTTTATGGGCGACTACAGACACTATTTTCGGATATCCAGACGCTCCTCTTATGCGGTGCGATTGATCGGCAGATACAGTGGGGGAGAGGAGGCGGAGCGATTCCGTATGGGCGGAAGTTGGACCCTGCGAGGATACCCCCGTAACAGCTTAAGCGGCAATTATTTATTGTTGCTAAATAATGAAGTGCGGTTCCCTATTTTTCATAACGTGATCTTGAATTCCCCGATGGGTGTGATGGAATTTTTTATGTTACGGGGCGGCCTCTTTTTTGATGTCGGAAATACGTGGGATGATAGGGTGGAGTTGTCCGATATGAAAGGGAGCTTTGGCTTAGGACTTCGGCTGAACATGTTCGGCGCGGCGGCTTTGCGCTGGGATTTCTCCCGTCGGGTCGATTTCAAAAAAGGAAGGGTGAGTCAAAAAAGCTATAACGAATTCTTTTTCGGATGGAATTATTAGGAATTAGAAGTTAGAAAGAGTTCAGAAAGGGGAGCGGATTGGATTTCTGTCTCGTTGCATGACCAAATTTTTTATTTGACACCGGTTTTTTTTGACAAAATTGTGACCCGATCCAGTAAAATAAAATTTCGTCATGTTTAAACAGAGGGCGGTTGCCCCTTGTTGATTTTTGTAATCTACGCAATCTGCAAAATCTGCGAATAGAGGATGAAATTATGAAAAATGTTTCTTTATGGGTTTTAGCATTTCTTATCACGATAGGAGCTGCTGTTTATCAACGAATGACCGGTCCAACTTATCCCATAAAAGGAGAGCTGAAGTTGGGTAGTCAGTTCATTTCTTACAAGCTGCCTCGCAGTCATAGCAGTTTTTCTCCGCTTCGGGTCAATTTAGACATTCAAGATAAAGAAGTTACCGGAGAATTAAGCTACCGTCGTTTTCCTGTCGACAAGGAATGGACGCATCAGCGAATGCAATGGACAGACCAGGGTTTGGCTTCAAGTATTCCCAATCAGCCCCCTGCTGGAAAAGTTCAGTATTATCTGACTCTGACAAAAGGGTCGCGCAGCGTCCAAATCGGAATTGAAGACCCGATCATTCTCCGTTTTAAAGGAGATGTCCCCCCCGCGATCCTAATCGGGCATGTTCTTTTTATGTTCATGGCTATGTTTTTTTCTAATTTGACGGGTCTGAAAGCGATAACAAAAGACGCCACTGCAAAAAAGTATGCGTGGTTTACTTTCATCTGTCTGACCATAGGCGGAATGATCCTGGGGATGATTGTCCAAAAATACGCATTCGGTGAACTTTGGACCGGCGTTCCTTTTGGTTGGGATTTGACCGATAACAAAACATTGCTTGCTTTCATAAGTTGGGCTATAGCTATCGGCGTCAATACAAAGAAAGATGCACGTTGGTTGTATGTTGCCGCGGCTGGAATTCTGTTGCTGGTTTATATGATCCCACATAGCTTTCTCGGATCCGAACTGGACTATAACACTATGAATATCGAGAGCCGTTAGCTCAATTGGGTCTATTTTCGACAAGGAAAGGTCATTGTGAATCCGTCCGATCAATCTGAATTATCTATGGGTTTTATTGAGCATCTGGAGGAATTCCGTCAGAGAATTTTTAAGATATTGGGTGCTTTTGCCATTGGTTTTGTCAGTTGTTTCTCATTTTCAGATATATTTGTCAACATCCTGCTTGAGCCGGCAAAAGGCAGTATCCAACAACTTGTTTTTTTGAAACCCACGGAAGCGTTTATTGTCCATATTAAAGTATCGCTTATTGTGGGATTCCTGCTTGTTCTGCCCTATATTTTTTATCAAGTTTGGCAATTTGTCATGCCGGGGCTATACGCGCGGGAGAAAAAACTTGTTATTCCATTGGTTTTTATATCCGTTATTTTTTTTATCGGCGGAGTCTCGTTTGCCTATTTTGGCGTACTTCGTATGGGACTGCGATTTTTGATGGGGTTTGCAACCAGCATGTCCGGGTCAGAATTCGGTTTAAAACCGATGATCTCAGTCGGCAGTTACATCACATTTGCGACCCGTATTTTTTTAGCCTTTGGACTGATCTTTGAACTTCCGTTGGTTCTGATTTTTCTCAATCAAATTGGTATCGTAAGCGTCGATATGCTGAAAAGGAAAAGACCTTACGCGGTTGTCGCTATTTTTATCGTAGCGGCTCTCATTACTCCGCCGGATGTGGTGACCCAACTGCTGTTGGGAGTTCCTCTGATAGCCCTTTATGAGATCAGCATTTGGTCGGCTGTCATTCTGAACAAAATCAAAGGTAAAAATGAAGAGAAACAGTCGGAGCAGTTGGTGCAATCGGAACAAGAGTCAACCCAACGTCCAAAAATACGCTCAAGCGAGACGACTGTTGAGAACTCGCCTGATGATCATGGAGATAATTTATGATTCGAATCGAACGCGCTATGAAAATTTTCGGGAAGACAATCGCTGTCAATGATCTGAACTTGCAGATCGAAAAGGGCTTATTCTTCGGATTTTTGGGACAAAATGGAGCTGGTAAAACAACAACTATCAAGATGATGACCGGATTGCTCCGTCCCACAAAAGGGCGAATCCTAATTGACGGGATGGACGTGCAGGAAAATCCAGTGCAGGTCAAGCGTAAGATCGGGTATGTGCCGGATAATCCATATATCTATGAGAAATTAACTGGACGTGAATTTTTGCGCTTTATCGGCGGATTATTTGAGATGGACGAATCAAAGCAGGAAGAGCGTATCGATTGGCTTTTGAATATGTTTCAGATGCAATCCATGGCGGATAGACGAACCGAGGAATATTCACACGGCATGCGCCAGAAAATTGTGATGTCGTCAGCTATTCTTCACGAACCGGACATTATCATTGTAGATGAGCCAATGGTGGGACTCGACCCTCAAAGCGGACGCCTGGTCAAAGATATTTTGAAAAAACTTTCCCAGCGCGGGACAACAATCTTCATGTCTTCCCATTCACTATCAGTGGTGGAGGAGCTTTGCGATCGGATAGGGATTATCAAAGAGGGCAAACTCATCGCCTTAGGCTCGCTTGAAGAGCTAAGTCAATTGGCAAAATCACACCATGAGACACTAGAAGAGCTTTTTCTCGAGTTGACCGGAGGTCATATCGACGCGGTCTTGATCTGATAAAAGACGGTCGCGCTCGCTCAGATGAAGAAGACGTCACACTACTTATCTCCAAGCCAATATTGGCACGCTATCTTAGCGATTTTTGGGGTAAAATGCGCTCTTTGGCGGCGGATCATGCGAGTTAAATTTATCCGTAAACTACACAGATTACGCGGAAAATTAAATTACGAAATACGAGTTATGAATGGAGATTCACTTGCTCAACTCATCATTTCGAGTTGGGTACTTATGTTAGCAATTGTTAGCAGAAAAGGATCGGTATAGCATGATTGATAAAAAAGCTGTTCTTGAGTCGATAACAAAAGGCATTGTCGAGATTCGGCTTCATGGTCGAGGGGGACAAGGCGTTGTTGTCGCCTCGAAGATGTTATCGAAGGGATTTTTTAAGGAGGGGTATGTGGCGCAAACATTCCCCAAGTATGGCGTGGAACGGAGAGGCGCGCCGGCTGCCGCTTTTGTGCGGGTTGCAAAAGAGGAAGGCAGAGGTCTGATCGGGATCCGCTCGGAGATTTACGAGCCGGATCATATTATTGTCCTGGACCCGACCTTGATCACCGCGATTAACGTGACCCAGGGGTTGAAAAAAAATGGGTGGGTGATTATCAACGCTCCGCCGGATCGAGCGAATTTTGGAGATCGTCTAAAGGACTATCGGGTGGCGGTTGTCGATGCGTCTCATATCGCGGTGGAGCATAAACTTGGATCGGCTCAGGCACCGGTTGTGAACAGCGCGATACTGGGCGGTTTTGCCAAAGTGTATCAGGCTCCCGCTATCGGCGCGGTCATCGACGCAATCAAAGAGGAAGCACCAGTCAAACCGCAGGAAAATGCAGACGCGGCCGCGGTCGCGTATCAACAAATTGTCGTGTTAGGGGGTGAGTGATATGTCTGAGAAGAAAATGATTGTGGCATGGACCGGCGACGCCAACATGTTCCCCGCTATCTCCGTCAAGACGACCCGGCGCAATATGACCGGATCGTGGCGCTATATGCGCCCTTTTTATCGGAGCTTGACTCCACCGTGCAACCGAGATTGTCCGGCTGGGAACGACATCCGGGGTTTTATCAAATCCGCATTGGACGGGAAATACGACGACGCGCTTGAGATCATTTTTGAGACGTCACCTTTTCCCAGCGTGTGCGGTCGGGTCTGCTACCACCCGTGCGAGACCCAATGTAACCGGGGCTTTTATGACGAATCGATCTCGATTCATAGTATTGAGCGGTATATTGGGGAGCAGGATTTTGATATAAAAAAATTTCTGCCGGAAAAAAACATACGCATGACCAAAAAACGCGTGGCGATCATCGGCAGTGGACCAGCCGGGTTGAGCTGCGCGTATCATCTCGCGAAAAATGGGATCGACTCCACCGTGTTCGAGTCCATGCCCAAAGCGGGCGGTATGCTCTACTACGGGATTCCCTCTTATCGCCTGCCAAAAGATATATTGGAAAAAGAGATCGATCGTATCCGAGAATTGGGCGTGAAAATCCAAACCAATACGCGGGTCAATAGCGAAATGTTCGATGAGTTGCGAGAGGAATACGACGCTCTGTTTGTGGGTATCGGCGCGCATCTCGAGCAAAAAATGTCGATACAAGGCGAGGATCTAAAGGGAGTCTCGTCGGGTCTGAAATTTCTGAAAGAGATCAATGCCGGCAAAAATGTGGAGATTTCCGGCACGTTGATCGTGGTCGGAGGCGGGAACACTGCAATGGACGTGGCGCGTTCGGCAAAACGTATGGGCGTTAAATCGCTCGTCGTATATCGCCGTTCCGAGGCGGAAATGCCCGCGCATCCCGACGAGGTCAAGGAGGCTCGGGATGAGGGTATTGAGTTCCATTTTTTATCAGCACCGATCCGGTACATGGGTCAAAAAGAGCGTGTGACCTCGGTTGAGATTCAACGGATGGAGCTTGGGGATCCGGATGAGAGCGGTCGTCGCCGTCCCGTGCCGATTCCAGGTGACACTTATATTATGGACGCGGATTTTGTCATGACGGCTATCGGCGAAAGACCCGAGCTGGATCCGGTAGCGAATCATCTCAAATTACAATGGAATCGCGTCTATCGAGATCAAGAAGGTCAGACGTCGATGGAAGGCGTTTTTTGCGGCGGCGACGCTGGAGTCAACCCCGGCGGCACTGTGGTAGACGCGATCGGAGAAGGGCGCAGAGCTGCTTTTTCCATACAAGCCTATCTGACCGGAGAACCCTCCAAGTTTGTCGATTATCCGCCAAAAAGTGCTGATTTTGAGACCTTGAATCAGGACTACTTCACCCCGTCTCCCCGCATGAAACCCCCTGAATTGCCTGTCTCCAAACGGAACGATTTCAGGGAAGTTGTCGCCCCGGTGGACGAGGATACAATGAAGAAAGAAGCCCAACGGTGCTTCTATTGCGGCGATTGTAACCTGTGTCTGACGTGCTTTAAATTCTGTCCCGACGCGGCGATCAAGCAAATGGAAGACGGGCGGCTCGAAATCGACTTGGATTATTGCAAAGGATGCGGAATTTGCGTCACGGAATGCCCGCGCAACGCCATGGAATTAGAGGAGGAAAGAAATGCCTGACATAAAAATATTAACTGGAACCCAAGCCGCGGCATACGCGGCTCGACTCGCTCGTCCCGGAGTGATCTCCGCGTATCCAATCACTCCACAAACCGCGACTATCGAGCAGATTGCAGAATTTGTCGCGGACGGCTCTCTCAAGTGCGAATTTGTCAAAGCCGAATCCGAACATTCGGTTTTAGCGATCTGCATCACCGCGGCCATGACCGGTGTCCGAACTTTTACTGCGACGTCGTCTCAGGGCTTGGCATATATGCACGAGATGGTCTATTGGGCCGCAGGCTCCCGCGCGCCGGTGGTGATGGCAAATATCAATCGGAGTATGGGACCGCCGTGGAATATCTACGGGGACCAAAACGACAGTCTGTCCGAGCGCGACACAGGATGGATTCAATTCTATTGCGAAAGTTGCCAGGAGACCCTGGATACCGTGATTCAGTCGTTTCGTCTTGGGGAAAAAGTCGCTCTGCCAGTTATGATCAATTTGGACGCTTTTTTTCTGTCTCACACCACGGAACCGGTAGAGATTCCCTCTCAGGAATTGGTCGATACGTTCTTGCCTTCTTATCAGATCAAATATAAGATGGATGTGGATAACCCCATGGGATTTGGCGCGTTGGTCGGTGCTGACGGATATATGGAGCTGCGGAAAAGCATTGATATGGCAAATGACGACGCGTTGGTATACGGCAAGGAGGTTCACGCCGATTTCGAGCGAATCTTCGGGCGCGCATACGGCTTTATCGAGACCGATGAGATCGACGACGCAGAGATCGTTCTGGTGACTTCGGGGACCATCACATCAACGGCTCGGGAAGTGGTCAAGGCGCTGAGAAAAGTCGGTATGAAGGTCGGTTTGTTGAAAATCCGGATGCTGCGTCCCTTTCCAAAAGAAGATGTGATCCAGGCGTTGCGAGGATCGAAAAAGGTGGCGGTATTGGATCGAAATATCTCTTTTGGTTCCGGGGGCATTTTTTCGCAAGAGGTGCGGGACGCGCTCTATAATAGCGACGTCCATCCGCAGGTCTATTCCTATATCGTGGGTCTGGGCGGGCGAGACGTCACTCCAGAAGTGATCTACGATCTGGTGATGGAGGTAGACCAAAGCGACAGCGCGCCGATTCGCGCCCAATGGATCGGACTGACAGAGAAACCCGAGGACGTGGACGTGAAGGCGGAGATGGAATGCAATATCCATAGCTCAGAACTGCTGCATCCCGGTGGACGCGGATGCCCAGGTTGCGGAGCCCCTCTCGGTCTGAAGCAGGTGATGGAAATACTGGGTCGAGAAACGATGATAACTATTCCCGCGTGTTGCAGCTCGATCATTACCGGCGCGTATCCAAACAAGTTGATAGAGGTTCCTGTATATCACACCGCTTTTGCCACTGCCGGAGCCGCGGCAACTGGTATTAAGCGAGCATTGTCGTATCTGAATAAGGAAAAAATCAACGTGATGGCATGGGCTGGAGACGGTGGAACGTATGATATTGGTATTCAGGCGTTGTCTGGAGCCGCAGAGCGGAATGAGGATTTTATCTATATCTGCTACGATAACGAGGGATATATGAACACCGGCATCCAGCGCAGCTCCTCGACCCCCCTGGGGGCGGTTACCACGACTACGCCCAAGGGATCGACTGAGGACGCAGTAAAAAAGGATATCATGGAGATTATGGCGGCTCATAAGATTCCATACTGCGCTACCGCGTCAATCGCCTATCCTGAAGATTTTCAAGAAAAATTGAGGAAGGCAAAAAGCATACGCGGCACAAAGTTTATTCTACTTTTCTCCTCCTGCCCCCCTGGTCATAAACACGCGGCAAACTTATCCATTCGGATCGCCCGTCTCGCTGTCCAGACAAAAGTCTTTCCGTTGTACGAGATACATAACGGCGAGGAATATCGTCTGACAGTGGAGTCCAAAGGAACGGCTGTCAAAAAATATGTGGAGCTACAGGGTCGATTCCGAGAGATGACCCACGCCGATATTGACGAATGGCAGAAAACCGTTGACCACAATTGGGACATGTTGATGCGACGTATCTCCTACTCGAAACCCGCTACAGAAACGGTGTAGCAATCTTAAAATTCGGCGGGGGAAAATTAAATTTCTCCCGCCGTGAGTTCGATCCGCAGATTGCACAGATTATCGCAGAGTAAGAATCGATGAATAAAGAGTTATATGATATTTTATAGCATTTTATGTGATAATTTTAATTTTTTTGTTATTTTCATCTAATAAAATCTGAATTATAAAAACGTAAGGAATTCTATTATGGTTATAAAAAACCGTTTGTTTTTAATTTCTATTTTAATTTTCATCTGGTCGAGTATCTGCTCAGCGCAAATAATCGACGAACGGTACCATCGCCTTGATGAAATTGAGTCTGAATTGCAAAATTACACGGAAACCTATTCGGATTTGGCGCAGATAAAAGTGTTAGGTCAAACTGGTGTGGACAGTCTGCCGCTCTATGCCATGAAAATTTCAGATAATGTCACGGAAGAAGAGGATGAGCCCGCGATTTTTTATCTCGGAAGCCTGCATGCAGAGGAAATTCTGGGCATAGAAGTCGCCATGTTCATGATTGATTCACTGCTGACCGGCTATGCGGAGGGCAATCCGCAGGTGCGGCAATGGGTTGATAATTGTGAAATCTGGATCATGCCCACAGCGAATCCCGAAGGGCACCAGGTTGTTATGGAGGAACTCGACGTTTTATACCGTAAAAATAAACGAGATAATAATAATAATGGCACATTTCTGGAGGGTATCGACTATTCTCCCGGTATGGAGATGAGCTCAAGTGGTGAGGATTGGGGAGAAGGATTTTCCGACGCGGACGGCGTGGACTTAAATCGCAATTGGGATTATGAATGGCAAAATGGCAATAGCAATCCGGCTTATAATTATTATCGAGGTCCTGAGCCTTTTTCAGAGCCGGAAGTCCGAGCCATGCGAGATCACATCCGAGATGAAAAGGTGGTCTTCGCGCTTTTCATGCACAGTTCCCGACTGGGCGATCCGGATTCGCCATATCAAGGAACATATTACAACGGCAAGGAAAGCAAACGCGAGCGGTTGTTTTATCCCTGGACGCGAGAAAATGGCTGGACAAATATTTCGCCAGATTTTTGGACAATTCGAGAGATGGCGGCAACAATCGCGGATGCCATCCCAAGAGAAGAGCCGGATCCGAACAATTGCCCCACATGTTATCGGTGCGATCTGAGCATTTCCACGCCTCGAGGCGATGCTCGACACTATACGTACACTGAATTTGGCGTGTATTCGCTAAATATCGAACTTGGGCGCTGGATTCAGCCTCCTGGCGACTTTGTAGACCCTTTTTGTCGCAAGATTATGGACAGCGTCACCCACTTGCTCGATCGCGCGGCGTATAGCGGCGTTACCGGACATATCACGGACGCCGCGACAGGTCTGCCGCTCGACGCGGAGATCGAAATTTTGCAACTCGATACATCATCCGAGACAGAGCCGCGTATGAGCGATCCACACACTGGGCGATATTATCGATTCTTGCGTCCCAACGGCTTGATCAACATGACGTCTCATTTATGCCATCGAGATTTCCCCAGCAACCCCAGCCAATATGGATCGGCTCCGGAAAATTATACGCTTCGAGTCTCCAAATCTGGATATGCCGCGGAGACCGTCCCGAATCAACGAGTCACCAACGATGGCTTGACTATCATGGACGTTCAGCTGGAATATCAAAATTTTATGAACAACTTTCCTGCAGAGACCGGCTCGGTCCGCTACTCTGCGCCGACTCTGCGCGATGTAAATCACGACCTGGTTGTCGAGATCGCGGTGGCTTCCGCCGAAGGTGCTGTGCATCTTTTGGATAGTCAAGGACAAGAGGTTCCAGGCTGGCCCAATTTGACCGGCGGGCATCCCACCTTAGACGAAAGCTCAAGTCCGGCGATCGGCGACGTGGATCAAGACGGCGAATTTGAGATCGTATACGGTTCTGTGGACGGCAATCTCTATGTCTGGCGTCCGGACGGCTCATTGCTTGATGGCTTTCCCGTAAATCTGGATCAACCTGTGATCCGCTCCTCAGCCGTTCTGTATGATGTGGATAACGATACCCGTTTGGAGATATTCATTGCGGCGGGGACGCATATCCATGCCTATCGTTACGACGGATCCGTGCTTCCGGGATGGCCCCAGACCACGGCGGAATCGATTCAGACATCCGTCGCAATCGCGGACATTGATCACGACGGAGAGATCGAACTGGTTGCGACCGCAGGATCCGTTTACCTTTGGGAGATCGACGGGTCACCCATGCCGCTTTCCCCATTTGATTTTTCCTATCCGATCACCAGCTCCCCGGTACTTGCCGATATCGACGACGACGACGACTTGGAGATATTTTTCGGCGGATCGAACAGCTCGATATGGGGCGTACACCATGACTTGACATTGATCGAAAGTTTCTCTCAAACAGTCGGGGACGGATCTCCCGAGTCGGAAACATGGGAAGCAGCCTCCCCAGCAATTGGCGATATCGATGGAGATGGAGATCTGGAGGTGATTTTTGGACTGAATACATGGAGCCAAGATCAGGGCGCATTGTGTGCGTATCACCATAACGGGGATCCGGTTAATGGATTTCCGGTTCAAACTGAGAGCGCGGTGACAGCGCAGCCGATTATCGCGAATGTCAACGATAACAGTTCCCATCAAAATATCCTGTTTGGCACCATGAACGGCTATTTTCATATTGTCGATTATCAGGGCAATTCGATTCAAGGGTTCCCGTATCCGCTTTCCGCATCGGGCATAACCGGATCTGCGGCTGTGGGCGATCTTGACGGGGATAACATGATCGAGTTTGCTATAGGATCGTCGGACGGAAATCTGTTCGCTTTCGAGACCGGTCAGCTCTATATGCCGAGCCGGATGGATTGGCCCATGTTCCAGAATAATCACTATAACACCGGCTATTATGATCTCTACAACCAGGTCGAAATTGAGGATCAGACCGAGGAAATATACGACTTTTTCTTGCATACGCCCTACCCAAATCCAACCAGGGGTCAGGCGACGATCAACTACAGCTTGCCCGCGCCAAGCCCAGTTAAATTAATAGTTTATGATGTATCTGGTCGCCGTGTGCGTTCGATCATTGACGGGACTATGAAGGCGGCTGGAACGCATCGAACAATCTGGGATGGATGCAACGATAACCGAAAATTGGTTGGAAGCGGGATATATTTCTTTCAGTTGGGAGCCGGTTCGTTCGGGTCAGAGACAAGGCGGGTGGCTTTGATCAGATAGGGTTTTGCTTGAGAATTATTTAGGCAAAATGTAAGAAGGTTCGTAAGCCGTCAAAGGCTCACTCTCGCAGGTTTTTTTATAGCGATCACAATTTCATCCTTGACCAGAAATGATAAATTGGTTAATTACTAACTCCGTTGATTTAATCGACACTTGCCGTTTAGAGCATAGCAGAAAACGGCAAGTGACTTCTAATTCCGATCGAATCTTTATCCGGTCTAACTGGCGTCGATTGATCCTAAATATTCTAATCAATTTTCCTGAAGAAAATCTGGCAAAAAAGATATAATTCTTTAATTATCCATTCTTAATCTGCGATAATCTGCGGACCGAGTTCCGTGATGACGAATAATCCAGGCTAAATAAAATTTTCTAAATAAATTAAGGAGGCGAAATTTGTTTAACTACACTCAATTTTTAATTGATCATTTTGTCCAACAGCTCCAAAGATCCTACGAACAAACTTATGGGGGCTATAAGCGAGACTATTCGGAGATAATCAGCTGGGCGGGCGGCATGGCGTTAGAAAACATCGCCAACAGCGACGCCTTATATCATAACGTCGAACATACTATCCTGGTGACAATGGTTGGTCAAGAAATTTTGAGAGGCAAACATATTTATGAAGGTGGGGTTTCCTGCGAGATTTGGTTAAATTTCACTATTTCTCTGGTTTGCCACGATATAGGCTACTTAAAAGGGTTATGCCGGGAGGACGATCGGGACAAGGGGTGTTTTGTCACGGGTCGCGACAATAAATCGATCATGTTGACCTCCGGCGAGACCGACGCCAGCCTGGCTCCCTATCATGTGGATCGCGGCAAGCTGTTCATTGACGAGCGTTTCAAAAATCATGCCGTGATCGACGCGGAAGAGGTCAAACGAAATATGGAACTGACCCGTTTTCCGGTGCCGTTAGACGAGGATCATAAAGATACCATGAACTGCCCGGGCCTGGTTCGAGCCGCTGATTTGATCGGTCAATTAAGCGATCCCCGCTATCTACAAAAAATTTCAGCACTTTTTTACGAATTTGAGGAGATCGGGGCAAACGCAGTGATGGGCTTCAAGAATCCCGGTGATCTGCGCCAGAACTATCCCCGATTTTATTGGAACGGCGTCCATCCCTATATCACTGAAGCACTGCATTATCTGGATGTGACTCAGGAGGGGAAGCAGGTCATCGCCAATCTGTTTTCAAACGTTTTCCGTCTTGAACATTCACCGTCAAAGAATGGATATTTATCCTAATAGTATTTGCGCTAACTCTCTTGCTTTCCGATAATGACGCCTTATGATTTCTCGCTGAGATTTGGTCTCAATAATCTCCCATGGGAAAAGTTCGTCCGGTTCTCGCTCTCGGTATAGATAGAAGTCGAGATCGATCCCCAAGTTCTTGATGGCTGTTTGTGGTTTTTCCCCATGTATCAGTTGATGATGCAGAAGCTTACCGATTCGGCGGTCGCCCCGAGATAAGAGCGATTGCACAATCGCCTCTCGCGGACTGTACGACTGAACTCGAACTCCTCCGTCCCGACGGAACGCGCGTGTGATCCTCTCAATCTTTTTTCGGATTGATTGAGGTCGTTCATTCGCGCGCCATTGGAAAGGTGTTTGAGGTTTTGGCACAAATGGATTGAGACTGACCGTGATTCGGCTCCGCGATTTTGGCGAAAATTTCAGATAGCGTTGGTGGTGATTCTTTATATTGCGGGTCAGGTTGATGATCGCGTCTATGTCCGACTCTTTTTCCCAGGGCAGCCCCACGATAAAATAGAGTTTGACCATCGCAATGCCCGCGTCTCCAGCAAGTTGCGCTGCGAGCAGCAGCGTCTCCTCCGCTATTGGTTTGTTGATGATACGTCTCATACGCATGGAGCCAGCCTCCGGAGCGATCGTGACAGTCCGGATTCCTCTATCATGCAGAATCGCCATAAATTCCCTCGTCAAACGGTCTGCTCTTAACGACGCCAGACCCAAATCCAGACCTTGACCCGCAATATTTTTGCATATCATATCGAATTGCGGATGGTCGGCAATCGCGCTACCAACCAGACCGATCTTATCTGTCAGGCTCTCGGCGATCATCCGCTCGACGCTCTCACGGCTGCGGAAAGAAAGAGGCCGATAGCTATAACTGATCGCGCAGAATCGGCACCCATAAGGACAGCCTCGATTCATTTCTACCAGAGAGACGTCGCCAAACGCGGAATTTTTCGTTGAGATAACGCTCTGGTTGGGATAAGGCGAGATGTCCGAGATATATCCACGCTTCACACGGGCTGGAACTTCTCGATTCTGCGTCATCGACAACAGGCGTCCTCCCCCGTCGTAAACAGGGTCGTAATAGGACGGCACATAGACATTTTCCAGCCTGGAGAGGTCAGCGATCAACTCGTCTCGCCGCCGATTTTTGCAAAAACTTTCGGTGAATTGCCGCATAAATTTTGGGATCAATTCCTCGCCGTCGCCGACCAGAAAAATGTCGATAAAATCAGCAATCGGCTCTGGATTCAGAAAAGATATCGCGCCGCCTGCGATCACAAGCGGGGAGTCTTCTCCGCGCTGCCGAGAAAATAAGGGAATTCCTGATAATCGCAGTATCTCCAACATGTTAATGAAATCCATCTCGAATGAAAGTGAGAACGCAATGATAAAAAATGTGGATAAGGGAGAGACGGTCTCCAAGCTGCACAGCTCGTTTCCACTCTTTTCTAAAAGGGATTTTATCTTTGAATCCGGCAGAAACGCGCGCTCGCAGCAGACGTCCTTTTGTTCGTTGAACAGCCGGTAAGCCACCTGAAATCCCAGAGAAGCGACGCCGGTTTTATAGAGGTTCGGATAGACAAGGACGATTTTGATGGGCGCGGAGAGATTTGGCTCTACTGACCGTTTTTCACGGGAGAGGGCTTGCTCGGAATATTTTCGTAGTCGCCAGGGCATAACAGAATTCTCATTTTTTGATTTGGAGGCATTATGAAATATTTCGTAAAAGGACTCTTTTTTATCTCTTTTTTTATCATTTCCAACTGACCCGAATGTGATATACGCTGTCTCCCAAATCTATTTTAATCTGTGATAATCTGCGTAATCTGCGGATCGAGTTCCGTTCTTAATCTGTGATAATCTGCGTAATCTGCGGATCGATTATCCGTGATGACAGGGGGTCATTAAATAAAATCCCGAACGCGTATGCATCCGGGATTTTGTTTTATTAAGAAAAATAATTTCTTATTTCAACAGAGTGCAATATCGGGTTTCGACATGATCTCCGATCCGAATCCGATATAGGTATTTCCCCGCGCTCACCACGGTCTGTCCACTCTCATCCTTGCCGTCCCATAATGCCTCGAAATCGCCTGCGGAATGAATTCGATTGACCGGCTCCCGCACTAACTGACCGGATATATTATAGATAGCGAGGGAAACCCGGCTTGTTTGAGGCACATGATATTCGATTGTTGTGGAGGGATTAAATGGATTTGGGTAATTCTGACGCAATAAAGAGGCGTGCTCCTGGGTCTCGTTATCCAGTTTTTCTGTTGGAGTGAGATCGGCAAGATCGATTTTATACATGGATCGTCCATGTGTGCCCGCGACCAAAAATCGTTCGGCAGCATGAATTTTGACGTCGTAAACCGAGACAATCGGCATTCCCTCTCCAAGCGGCTGCCAGGTCTGACCAGAATTGTCGCTATAGTAGCAGCCCACATCGGTTCCGACATAAATAAGTTCACGATAAAAGGGATCGACCCGCGTCACATTGATGGGTCCATCGGGCAGATTTCCAGAAATATCTGTCCAGGTTTCTCCCATGTCGTCAGTGCGAAAAATATGAGGCTCTGGCGAGTTCCACTTTAATCCGGAAAATGAGACGTACGCAATTGCCGCGTCAAAAGGATCGACCGCCACCCTTGTCACCCAGCGATAGGGAAGCTCTTCCGAGATCAAATTCCAGTTTTGGCCTTGATCTGACGTGACCCAGACCTGACTTCCATCGCATCCGACATAAACCACTTGCGGATCTGTTGGCGCGGCGGCAATAGTGGTGATGGTTCCCAGCCGACCCCCGGACGAAGAGGCCAGAATCGGGCTGATCGGCTCCCAAAAATCTGCGCCGTTCTCTGAACGATACACGCGGTTGGTTCCGTAATACATGATATTTGGATTCACCGGGTCCATCTCCACCGGCGTATTCCAGTTTGTCGGCTCGTCTTGATTCACACCGTCCAAAGCGTAATAAAAGCTGTATCCGCCATCGTCCGATTTTGCCAGATTTCCCCTCTGAGATTCTGCATAAATAATATCAGGATTGTGATAATTAACCAGGCAATAAAAACCATCCCCTCCAAATATGCGATGCCAGTTGTCAGTATCGCCGGTCAAGGTGCGCAGGGTGCCGTTATCCTGAGTTCCGCCGTATAACCGTTCTGGATTGATTGCGTCGATCTCGATCTCGTAGAATTGGGTGATCGGCAATTCGTCGACTTTTGTCCAATTGTATCCACGATTCTCGGAGATATATAACCCCCCGTCGTTCCCGCTAATAAGACGATCCGGGTTGTCGGGAAAGAATTCCAGGGCATGGTGGTCTACATGAAAATCATATTGATAATAATAGTCATAACCGTAGAGAATAGGCCATGTTTGCCCTCCATTCTCTGACCCCATCAAGCCGACGTCCAGGACAAAAATGTTGTCAGGATCCGTGGGGTGGACTCGGATATTTCCGAAATACCAACTGAATCCGGCTGTTTCGGAGAGGTCAAAGGATGGCGCAACTTCTTCCCAAGAATCGCCTCCATCATCGGTGCGATACAGTCCGATAATCGCGCTCCCGTCGGTATAGTTGGCGTAGAGAATTTGGGGGTTAGATGGAGAGATCGCCAGTCCGATGCGTCCCACAGGCTCGGCGTCTGGGTTTGGCAGACCCGCTGACAGCTCTTCCCAACTCTCTCCGCGATCGGTTGACTTGTAGATGCCGCTACTCGCTCCATACAGATGTGTGCCAAAATCGGGATAGCGCGCCCGTTCCCAAAAAGAGGCGTACAATATGCTCGGATCCTGGGGATTCAGAGCAAAGTCCACCGCGCCCGTGGAATCTGAGACAAACAGAGACTGTTCCCAATCTTCTCCGCCATTATCGCTGAGAAACAGCCCGCGCTGAGGTGTGGGGCTGAAATAGGATCCCAAAGCCGCGACATAGACTCGGTCTGAATCGGTTGGATCCACGACAATCCGACCGATCGCATACGACTCGCCCAATCCGATGGAGCTCCAGGTCGCGCCGCTGTCCGTCGATTTATACACTCCGCCGCCGGAGAGATTGTTATGCCCGCCATTCGCTTCGCCAGTTCCGACATAGATCACGGATGTGTTGGCGGGATCAATCGCGATATCGCCGACAGGCAGCACAGCTTGATCGTCAAAAATAGGCACCCAACTCAAGCCGCTGTCCGTCGATTTGAAGACGCCGCCAGTCGCCGCGCCTGCATAGAGCGTTTCTGGATTTTGCGGATCAATAGCAATGTCGGAGACGCGCCCCTGAATATTTGTCGGCCCAGCAAACTCCCATTCCATATTACGAGTGGTCCGGGTTTCCCGCATGGCTTTTGCCTGCTCAATCATCTCAGTGTACGCGTGAGGGTCAGCGGTTCCATGAGGGAAAAGCCTCTGCTCCATTGCCCACTCGGAAGGGCGCATATCCGGACCAGGTTTTCCATCATCGTCGATGGGGCGAGGCGGAATGGTTCGGTCCAGAGTGGCTCTGTCCGGGGCGTTTGTCCTCAATAATGTAGAAATAGAAAAAAGGATGAGAAGTGACGCAGGGATGGTCATAGATCGAAAAAATCGTTTCATTAGAAATACTCTCCTATTAAAAAATTAAAAATTAAAAATATAACTATTTAGCCGCTAATAGCGCGGATAACAATATTAGTTAAAAAATAAAAGGTGCCATCTTTTCAAAAAAATGACGTCTCTCACGTCATGTTATTTCATCAAGATCATCTTCCTGGTCAGTTTAGAATCTTTTTCTCCGGTCTTCAGCTGATAGAAATAGACCCCGCTTGCCACATGGATTCCAGAGTCGTTTTTACCATCCCATCGAACCGTATGATGCCCCGCGACTTTCTCTTTGGAAAATAGGGTTTTGACCTTTTGTCCCGATATATTATAGACCGTCATTTCCGCGTGCATTCGGTTTGGCAGATAATAAGGGATCAGGGTTTGGGGATTAAAAGTATTCGGATAGTTTTGGAACAACATGACATGATCTGAAGCTGTGAATCTCTGATTCTCAACATCGATAGTTTCGCCGAAGAGGAACACATCCTCCTCGGTATTTGGACGCGATGGGATGATGTCAAACTGATCGTCTCCGGTCATTGATGGGGAAAATGGAACCTGACCGCGGCGACTTGCAGTGATCCAATACATGACTGGCACGGCGTTATCGACCAACTCTACCATGAATTCCGGGTTTGGAGTCTCGCTGTAGTCTACGTCGAATATCCAGAGCCATTCTCGGGGACCTTCAGATGCGACATTGTCAAACATATCGCTATTCCCAGGCCACCAAACCCCATCAACCAACCCCCCGCCTGGGAAAACGACCTCGCCTGTTTCCGGGTCGTAAGTTCTCGGTTGATTGTTCTCCAGAAATCCGACAGCGAGTCGCCTTGGCTCATCTGGATTTTCGATATCCCATGCCGATATTGGCACGCTCCGCTCAAAATTTTGAAAACTATAGCCTGGTTCCGCATGGATGATATGCTCGGCAAATTCCGGCTCCTCGGGGGGATTGCTGAAATTTCTACCGTATCGATACGCGTACGAGACATTGGGATCCTGCGGATCAAAATTCGGATCGTAATCGTTGGTATCAGGAACCCTCGCCAAAATGAGACGGGTTTTTTTCAGTTCATTTGCCGGGACGCACGGATCGCCCCCGCCAAAAACCCAATTGGGGCATCCCCAGCCAATAGCACCGCGAAATCCTTCCCGTCCGAAATCGCCTCTTGCCCATGTGATCCGCCTTTCGCCTTGCGGGATATCCCACCCCCACAGCTCTGGTTGATCGGGATTTGTATAAACGTCTCCGGGCAGAACTCCCGGAGACTGCCCTATCACCCGAACCATCACGCCATGCACCACTGGAAATTCATAATTCTCCATATTTTGCTGTTGATCGGTCAATAGGTATTCGCCGGTAGTCAGGTCTTGGAGGTTCCAGAGCGCGTGTGTCCCTCCCTCTTGCGCTGTGAAGGTGATCTCATACCTGTCCCCGGTCAGCTGGGTGGGATCAATGACAAGCGGCTCGACAATGCCGTTGCTTCTTCCATTTTCATGAATGACCGGGAGAAAAAATCCGTTATAGTCTCCCTCTGGAAAAACTTCGATGATCTCCACCGGACTCTCAATAGCTCGAATTTCCGCGGTCGAGTCTGGATTGTAGTAATACGCAGTCACCGCATAGAGATATTCCCGTCCATTGATCAAATCTTCGCCCTCCAAGAAGTCCTCGGTAATATGAAGCGAATTCTGAATCCCGCTGTCGGTTCCATGCTGCACTGGGATTTCGACGATATCGCCGGTTTCCGGATCAATCATGGGCTGGGTGATCTCGGTTACGCCGTTCACGACGTCAAAGACAGCGATTTGAGCCGGCTGTTGGGACATGCTGAACTGATAGACATTATATCCCTCGAATTGGAAATTTGGGTCTTGATAGTCGGTCTCCGCGGCATGATTCCAGATGAGGGTGATCTCTACATCGCCAGGGTAGATAGTCACTTCCGGGGAGATCGGGGTATTCGGCGTCGGGGGGAGGGAATCAAACCCGGCTTCAAACATAGACCCGGTCGAATAGGCATAGTATCGGAGGAGGCTAACCGAAGAGAGATAATCGTACCCCTGTGCTACAATGAGAGCGGTTATGAGTTGCTGGACTCCCGGCTCGCCAAGTTCCGCCTCCCCATCTTCATCGATATCTTGCCAGGGCGGCAGTGTGAAGGGGCCCGAGGAGGGGATCATTCGCCGGTCGCTCGAATTCGTGTCGATCCATCCTTGTCCTGTGATCGGGTCGCCGGAGAACATGTAGGGGGTGATTTGTCCGGTTATCGGATTAATTATTGGCCACCCATCTCCTCCAAAGCCTTGCAGACACGCGTATGACTCCAGAGCCCAATGCGGGTCAATTTCGTTGGGGAAACTGGAGAAGGAGGTCATTTTCAACATTTTTGCGTTATAAAAAATTCTACCGTCTGGCAAAATCACTGTATCGGAGGGGTCGGCGGAAGGGACTATGGGGCCCTGCAAAACCTTAAGTCCTACTGCGGGAGGGCGAACCCCATACACGGGGTCGTAATTTTCTCCATTATAGCAATAGCCCATATCCAGGGTCGTGTCGCACCCAGCCAGATCACTGCCGGAGGATCCAACGTCAGGGTCCGTCCACAAGCCAAGATAGGCGTCCTCGATCGTGTGACACCCTTTGTTCACGATTTTGTAATCCAAAAAGACAACATTACCCAACGCGTCGTTTCGATTAAATCCATATACTGTGTGCTGTATTTCAACGCCCAGAGGAGGTGTGTTTCCAGGGCTTAGGTGGTGCTGAGAGGGATCGCCGTCGTGATAAACGGAAAAGAGGGTTTGAGAGCCGAGCAGACGGGGCGGTTCGCCCAGGTCGTAATGTCCATTTTCATTTTGGTCCAGATACGGCGCGCCTTGCTCAAAGGGCCACTCGGCATAGTCGGGAGAACTTTCGTCATCCCCTTGATTGATCTTATAAACCCGATAGTCCGGCGATTCGACGCCGCTGATATACTCAAGATCCCCGCCTTCGCAGCCGATAATTTGACCGGGGATATACTCATGTCCGTACGCGGCGACTGTCACCCTCACCTCGCCGTCGATCTTACCTCCGATCCATAATCCAGCGGAATAAACCAGGGTTTTATCCGTCCCTCGCGGAAACCAGAGACCCGGACCTACAAGTCCTTGGTCATAAGCAAATCTGCCGTAGTTGGTCGATATCATCTCAATGTTGTTGATGTCGATTCGAGAATTGGAATCCAAAATATAAGGCTGACCATCGCGAGACCCTCCCGATAAATCGGAAGGGGGAGCGGCTGCGCAAAACGCGGTGCCCATAAATAAAAAAATTAAAATAAGAAATCGTTTCATACAAGTTCCTCCCAAGTCGAAATCGGTTAAAAATATTTTTTTTTGAATTTACCAGTCGTTATATACCGCAAGAAGCGTGCAAGATCTTCAAGGAAGACCCGGTTGATCAAAAACCTGATAAATAATACCTACTCCGTGATCTGAACGGAGTAGATAGATTTGTGGGATGGTTTGTTTAGCGATTACTTTTCAGATTTTGTTCAGATTTCGACAGACTGACCAGCTCAGTACTGTCTAACCTGCATTATTCATAAGCCTCGGAGAACCAGAAATATCAGATGTTTGATATTTAATGGGTTAAAGTCTATTTTTAACGACATTTCCAAGAGAACTCAGCTTCTATGAGAATTTCAGAACCCTTATTTGGGCTGACTCTGC
>NBMB01000076.1 GCA_002084765.1 Candidatus Cloacimonetes bacterium 4572_55
CGGACCCCTTTTAAATTCGATCCGCAGATTATCGCAGATTAAGAGTTGATAATAAGAATTATATGACGCTTTAAAAATCAGCGGAAATCAGCGTAATCTGCGGATAATTCTGTGAATCTGAAAATTTGAAATAAGGAGACTATTATCGATGAACGAGAAACCCTATCGATCTAAGCAAAAAATTCGTATTGTGACCGCGGCTTCTCTGTTTGATGGGCATGACGCGGCGATCAATGTCATGCGTCGGGTCATGCAGAGCAGCGGCGCGGAGATCATCCACCTGGGACACAATCGGTCGGTCAAGGAGATCGTCACGGCTGCGATTCAAGAGGATGCGCAGGCGATCGCGGTCAGTTCCTATCAAGGCGGACATATCGAATTTTTCAAGTATATGCACGATATGCTCCAGGAGAAAAACGCGGGTCATATCAAAATATTTGGTGGAGGCGGAGGTGTGATCACGTCCGACGAGATCGCCGAGCTGGAGCAATATGGCGTCGCCAAAATCTATTCGCCGGAAGATGGACGGCGGCTCGGACTCCAGGGCATGATCAGCCATTTGTTAGAGATAAGTGATTTTTCCACCCTTGACGTATCGGACGCGCGCTCCTGTCTGACGACTGACTGGGACGTATCTACCGGCAAGATCACAAAAAAAATCCAGAACCGGCTCCACGCGCTGCTCGAAAATATGGAGCCTTCGGATCATGTTCGACTGGCTCGGCTAATCACCTGGGCGGAATCGGACGTCGGGCATGAGGTGCTGCACGCGGCGAGACGGATCAATTACCGGTTCCCTAACCGCGATCAACCGATTCCGGTTTTGGGCGTCACCGGCACCGGGGGATCGGGAAAAAGCTCTGTGATCGATGAGTTGATCCGGCGCTATTTGAAAAATTTTTCGGATCATCATATCGCGATCCTGAGCGTAGATCCGACCAAGCGCAAGACTGGCGGAGCACTTCTCGGCGACCGTATCCGCATGAATTCCACCGCGTCCCCGCAGGTTTTCCAGCGCTCTATGGCGACCCGACGTTCCAATCTGGCTCTAAACGCGGGGATCAGGGACGCGATTCAGATTGCCAAAGCCGCAGGATTTGATCTCATCGTTGTCGAGAGTAGCGGGATCGGGCAGGGCGATACCGAGATCGTCGATGTCAGCGATTTGAGCGTCTATATCATGACGTCCTCTTATGGCGCGGCGACCCAATTGGAAAAAATCGACATGATCGACTATGCGGATGTCATTGTTATCAATAAATTTGAACGAAAGGGAGCCGAGGACGCGATTCGGGATGTGCGCAAGCAATATAAGCGTAGCCATCACATTTTTACGCACAATTTCGACGACGATTCCCTGCCCATTTTCGGCACGATTGCCAGCCAGTTCAACGATTTTGGGATGAACGGGTTGTACGTCTATCTCGCAAATCGGCTGAACGAATTCCGAGGCGTGGAGGTGTCCGCGGATAAAAAAGAATCCCATGAGCATGGTCGCGTCAGCCACAAACGAGACACGATTATTCCGCCAGGAAGAGCTGTCACGTATATGCACGATATCGCCGCCGCAGTTCGCAATTATCACTTGTGGGCAAATCGCCAGGCGCGGACGGCTCGCCAGCTCTATCAGCTCAAAGGCGCGGCGCGTCTGATGAAAGGGGATTGCCCGGAATCGATGCAGCTTCTGATCGATCAAAGGCTGGACGCGCTGGACCCTTATAATCTGGAATTGATTGAAAAATGGCGAGAGCTTAAGGACGCTTACCGTCAGAGGGAATTTGTCTATCAGGTGCGGGGCAAGGAGATACGGACGCAGCTTTTTACCGAGTCTCTATCTCGCCAAAGAATTCCCAAAGTGACCCTGCCAAAATATAATGACTGGGGCGATATTTTGCGTTGGCAACTGTTGGATAATGTGCCGGGCCGCTTTCCTTATACGGCTGGCGTGTTTCCTTTTAAGCGGCAGGGTGAAGACCCAAAGCGTATGTTTGCCGGCGAAGGTCCGCCGGAGCGCACAAATAAGCGGTTCCATTATCTTTGCCTCGGCGAGAAGGCGCATCGACTCAGCACGGCTTTTGACAGCGTGACTCTGTATGGCGAAGACCCGAATGAACGCTCTGATATTTACGGAAAGATCGGCAACAGCGGTGTGAGTATCGCAACTCTGGACGATATGAAAAAATTGTACGCAGGTTTTGATCTGATCTGTCCCACGACCAGTGTGAGCATGACTATCAATGGACCCGCGCCTATCATTCTCGCCATGTTCATCAACACAGCGATTGATCAGGAGATAGAAAAACTGCTGCGAGCTGAGAGACCCGAAGCGTTGGAGAAAGCTCGATTTCTGGAATCCTCACTTGACGAAAACGGGGTCCCGTATCGTGCGTTAAGCAATGTCAAAGAGTTGATCGATCCGGAATTGTATGAGAAGGTCAAGGAAGAAACGTTGCGATCGGTGCGCGGGACGGTGCAAGCCGATATTCTGAAAGAGGATCAAGCGCAAAATACCTGTATTTTTTCTACGGAATTCGCGCTCCGACTCATGGGCGATGTGCAGCAATATTTTATCGACCATCAGGTGCGCAACTATTACAGCGTCAGCATCAGCGGTTATCATATCGCAGAGGCGGGCGCGAACCCTATCACCCAATTGGCGTTGACGCTCTCAAACGGTTTCACGTATGTGGAATATTATCTCTCTCGCGGCATGGACATCAACGACTTTGCGCCGAGCCTCAGCTTCTTTTTCAGCAACGGCATGGACGCGGAATATACGGTCATCGGACGGGTGGCGAGACGTATCTGGTCTGTAGCGATCAAGAATAAATATGGAGGAAATGATCGCAGCCAAAAGCTGAAATACCATATCCAAACCAGCGGACGCTCTCTCCATGCGCAGGAGATCGCGTTTAACGATATTCGCACCACTCTGCAAGCGTTGATGGCGTTTTATGATAATTGCAACAGTCTGCATACCAATTCCTACGACGAGGCGGTCACCACGCCGACTGAGGAATCGGTGCGTCGGGCAATGGCGATCCAGTTGATCATCAGCAAGGAACTCGGTTGGGCGACAAACGAGAATCCACTGCAGGGCGCGTTCATTATCGAGGAACTGACCGATCTGGTGGAGGAGGCGGTTCTGCAGGAGTTCGAGCGCATCGGGGAACGAGGCGGAGTTCTCGGAGCTATGGAGACTATGTATCAACGGAGCAAAATTCAGGAGGAATCCCTCTATTACGAAAGTCTGAAACATAGCGGACAACTTCCGATTGTCGGCGTGAACGCGTACCTGAGTCCGCAGAGTGAGGGTGAAACGCAACCCGCGCCAGAATTGATCCGCTCCAGCGAGGAGGAGAAGCGTCGCTGTCTCAATAATCTGAATCGGTTCTACCAAACCCACGCTAAGGAATCAAATCCGGCGTTAGAGAGGTTGAAAGAGATTGTCCGATCCGGTCAAAATGTGTTCGAGGAGCTTCTGGATACGGTCAGAGTCTGCAGCTTGGGGCAGATATCGCACGCGCTGTATGAGGTCGGGGGACAGTATCGGCGGAATATGTAGATTTTAATTAGGAATTACGAATGTAATATAAGAAATTTCATGTTGTTACATGACTGCTGAAAGTATAAAAAAAGGGTGACATCTCAGAGAGACAGTCACCCTTTTTTGGAAATATTGCCTGTCGGATTAACCGAGCAGAATCGTGCAATTTCCACCATGTCTCACACCCCTGGTTTGAGGATCGGTTTGGTCGTCGGAATTGTCATCTTTTTTCTTCGATTGCGGATCAGTTTGGTCGTCCCCGTCAACAAGCAATTCCTGTGAGTCCCGATCATTGTCGCCTTCAGGATCAGTTTGGTCGTCCCCGTCAACAAGCAATTCCTGTGAACTAATACCTTCCGGATCAGTTTGATCATCATTGTCAATGCCTTCCGGATCAGTCTGGTCGTCGTTGTCAATGCCTTCCGGATCAGTTTGATCATCATTGTCAATGCCTTCCGGATCAGTCTGGTCGTCCACGTCAACAAGCAATTCCTGTGAGTCCCGATCACTAATGCCTTCCGGATCAGTCTGATCGTCATTGTCAATACCTTCCGGATCAGTTTGATCATCGTTGTCAATGCCTTCCGGGTCAGTCTGGTCGTCGCCGTCAACAAGTAATTCCTGTGAGTCCCGATCACTAATGCCTTCTGGATCAGTTTGATCATCGTTGTCAACGCCTTCCGGGTCAGTCTGGTCGTCGCCGTCAACAAGTAATTCCTGTGAGTCCCGATCACTAATGCCTTCCGGATCAGTTTGATCATCGTTGTCAACGCCTTCCGGGTCAGTCTGATCGTCGCCGTCAACGATCATCTGCAAGAAGTCGCTTTGAAAATCCATTTGATCACCCTGGGAAGATAAAGATTCTATGACCATAGTGCCGCCAACCGAAAACTCCGGCTGGGTCTGAGGCAGTCCAAGACTGCCGGATACCGTGATGTAAAACATCAGAAAGGACAGTAACGATTTTAATTGAGACATTTGTCTCTCCTTTAAGAAAAAGAAATAAAAAATAAAAATTCAATACAGTTTCTAACCTGCGCAAATTTAATGCCAAAATTCTAATATATGATTATTATAATATCCTAATATGTTGATATAAAGGAAGTTAGCTGAAACAGCGTTATCAAATAAGTAAATTGTGTATCACAATGATGTAACAATAAAACTCTTTTTCACTTAAAAATACAAAAAAGGGCGATGTCTCAGAGAATTGCCTGTCGGATTAACCGAGCAAAATATTAACCGGCGTTTAGACCAGCTTTCTTTTGTCAGGCAAAAACCCCTAAGCCTGCATTATTCATAATCCTAGGGGAACCAGAGGTCTCAGATGTTTGATATTTAATGGGTTAGATTCGATTTTTAACGACATTTCCAAGAGAACTCAGTTTTTATGAGGATTTCAGAACCAAAAAAGATATAATTCTTTAATTATCAATTCTTAATCTGCGATAATCTGCGGATCGATTTCCGTGATGACGAATAATCCAGGTAAGGTAGATAAAAAAAACCCCCCGCCCTCATAACAAGAGCGGGGTTTGTATCAAATAGCGACTCAGAAGAACTATGTTACCTTATAGTTATGCACCTTTTCCGCCAGGAATTTGACCACTTTAAACGGAGTTTTTTCTTTGGAGATCAAGGACACGACGATGTTGGTAAAAATGGCAACCGGTGCTCCAAAGATCGCAAAATACCAGGCGTTCAAATAGTAGTTGAAAAATGCGTTGGCAGGCAATGTCACGCCGAATTTTCCGGCAATAAAATAGATCAAGGCTATTGCTGATACGGAAGATCCGGCGATCAAACCGCCCCAGGCTCCAGCTCGGTTGGAGCCACTCCACCAGATACCTAACAGGAATAATGGGAAGATGGTGCAACCGGCTAATGAAAACGCAACCGCTACGAGTTGGGCAATGAGACCCAAATTCATCAGAGCCACAATCGCTACTCCAGCAGCCATCAGAATGGTTCCAACTCGAGCCATTAGCATCTGAGTTTTTTCGCTGGCGTCCGGATTGATCACTCGATAGTATAGATCATGGGAGAACGCGGATGCGCCAGCCACCAATAATCCCGATACAGTCGAAAATGCCGCGGATACCGCGCCAGCGGCAAGGAATCCGACAATCAGCGGGTAGACGTCTCCGAGTTGAGCGGTGTACACCACAATCGCGTCTTTGGCGAGTTTGCCTCCCTCTGGGCTGGCTGATAAAATTTTGCCAAAGGCAGAATAGACCGGCGCGCTCCAGTAAAGAATGCAGATGAAAAATAAACCCCAGACTACAGACCACCGCGCGTCATGGGCTCGGGGAACAACATAAAATCGTTGGATCACATGGGGCAATCCCGCTGTTCCGATCATCAGGGAAAAGCAGATGGCGACCCATTGAAAAGCGGTCTGTCCGGTCGCAGGATCCCACGGCATGGCAAACTCAGGCGATGGCATGATCCCGAACTCCTTGCCCAGAGCTGAAATACCTTTTCCAGGCGCGATACCGCTTACAATATCGGAAATGACCGAGCCGTAACCCACTTGTGGAAGGAAAAAGAAATATCCGAATTTATAACATAAAATAAACAGGGGTATAATAAAAGAAATGATAATGATCACATATTGAATCTGCATATTCTTGGTCACGCCGAGCATTCCGGAAATTAGGGTATAGGTAAGCACAACAGACGCGCCGATAATAACCGCCCATGTGTAATTAATCCCCAGAATCCATTTGAACATGAGCCCGATACCGGCAAATTGTCCCACACAATAGGAAAATGAGATGAAAATCGCGAGCCCAGCTCCAAACGCGCGTAAGCCCTGTGAGTAATATCGGTCCCCGATAAAATCAGCCGCTGTGTATTTTCCGTATCGGCGAATTTGACCCGCCATGAGAATGAGAAGCAATACGTAGCCGCCAGTCCAGCCGACCACATAGGATAAACCATGATAGCCCGAGCCATACATGATCGCTGCCATACCCAAAAATGAAGCCGCGCTCATCCAGTTTGAGGCGATTGCCATTCCAGCTCCAATCGGAGATATTTTTCGACCCGCGGCCCAATACGTTGAGGTGTCCTTTGCCCGATTTAAAATTCCGACCATAATGAATGTCACTAACAGCAGAATCAGGATGATCGCAGGACCGATTTTAAACGTATCCTCCAGAGTGGTCGCTGATTGAGCCATAGCGACGCTAGAATCTATCAGAAAAAACAAGCAGGTGTATAACACCTTATTTATAAGTTTCACAAATTCCTCCAAACATTGACATGAATTCGTTATAATTCACAAAATCGAATCTATTTTAGTAATCTATTTTAGTATGAATTAAGCTTCTTCTACAAAATCAAACCGTTTGTTCATTTTATCCGTGACCACAGCGTAGGTCAGACAAAGAAAAACAAACATGATTAGCAGAAATTGAGCCGTGTACCAATAATGGAAAGGAAAACCGAGAAATCTCGCTTTTGTGAATATATTTTGGTTATGGACTAAATACAATTCCATGATGTCCGGCAGAGCGGCTTTGCTTTCAGCACTGATCTGATCATTCTCAACCTTTTGCAGTGAAAAGCGCACCAGGTCAATCATGATCCTGTCCATACCGGTAGACGTCAGACCAATGCTTTGAACAGCAGTCTGAATCGATTTTTCATCAAGTTCTTTTTGAAACACATTTTTTAATGTATCCGCCTGCATACTATAGACCGCCCAACTTAACGCTTCTTTCAGGATCGCTTTGTGATGGTCCTTGACGGCAATATTTTTGCCCAACACGGACAATAAGACACGAGAAAAATCCTGTTTCATTTCTATAGTAGCCGACGCGTCTTCCACAACAGCGGGCCAGACCGACTCAAAAGTGGTGTAGGATTTTTCAGGAGTCGGTTCGTTCAAAAGCATGAGCGCAAATTGGAACCCAAAGACGCCCACTGCCCAAATAATAGCCAGGGTCAAGACCAATTTTCTATTGGCCCTGGCATGATCGCTCATGGGTCTAAAAAAATTCACATTATATTTATCAGAGTTCGTCATAATGTCCTCTCAAGGTAAAGAACTAAAAGAAAAGATAAGCCGCCAATAAAAATCGGATATTACTCACAGATTCTGTATCCTCGACCGTTCCGTCGGTTTGAGTAGAGCCATAAGCGGCTGATGTGTACTCCACTTCAGCGGCAAAACGGGTCTTGCCGATTTGATATATGATACGGGGAGAGACTCGCATGATTGCATCGATATTTTTGCCGCGAACGTATCCATCGGGAAGAATATCATCGTCCGCGCCCAAATTTTTGGTATAACCGCCAAATAAACCCAAAGTCATGGGGCTTTCCGACATTTTCAGGACAAATTCACCCCAACTGGACATGGTTTTGATACCTATATATTCCCCATCGTCAGACTTGACCGCATAGCCGCCCAACATGAACAAATCATACATGTTTTCGCCATAAACTCCCTCGGCTTTAATCGTCATATTTCCAGAGGTGATCTTGGCAAATCCTATCATGGCGGTGCTGCTGATTTTTTCGTCAGTGCTCAAACCCCTTAATGTCGAGGTACGGGGCATCAACGACTTATAATTCGCGCCGGCTCCTATGACCAGATTATCCGATTTCATCTTCACATTCATATTGAGAATGGGCAGAACAGCGTTTCGCAGATAAATTGACGAGCCGCCAGAAGGGCCGGTATCAGTGAAATCCCGCTGCGACGCGGCAGTTAGGGTGATGAAAATATTATTCATTTTATGGATATAACGAATTTGGGGATTGCGAGAAAAGGGTTGCATGGGAACGCCGGTACTAAACGAAACCACACCCGGAAACACCTCAGTGATAAACATAGGATGCCAATATTGCCCCACGATCAAACTGCATCGATCCCATGCCAGCTTGACGAACGCATGACGCAATCGGAAACCATTGATATCGCCGTTGGAATGACCAAAAAAAGCACCTTCTACCAAACCACTGACTTTTGCCCCAAACGCGTCAGGCGCAGAAATAACACCGGTTAGGCGAGTCTGAATTGATAACATATTCAGATTGGGGGTTGCATTAATGTCGTCCCCATTCATATCCAGCACCTCTTCCGCAGGATAGAGTAAAAAATGACCTTCCCGAGCCGATATGTTTGCTCGGGTATCCAGCATAAAGTCCGTCTTAACAAATCCCTTAAACTTGATGCCGAATTCCTCTCCGTCAGCACCTTGAGCAAACAATAAAGTTGGTAAGAATAAAACAAATAGAACTAAACTTAAAAGCCGCATACTTCCTCCTTCAGAATCATACATTAAAAGATTAAATAGAATTTTGTCCGATTTGGAGCAATCGAACAAGCAGATATTTTATGGAAAATAAAATTTTATGCTATAAAAAAGTTCAATATTCCTGTATTTTTATTACACCTCAAATGATTATGTGATTACGGACGGAGATGCGCAATCAGGAACGGAACCAGTCGTCAGACTTCAAAATTTATAAAATTCATTCGTAAAAAGGCGCGAATTATTGCCAAACAATACGTAATAATAATAAATAATAATCAACAACATTAATATAAAAATTATTAGGCATCTATCATTAAATCATTTTTTTTGATCAATGTTGACTTTAGTCAAAGATAGTTTGGCAATTTTCAGCGTATTATTTACCATAATGCGCCCATTTTTTTTGTTTGCGATCACGCTGTTTTGAAATCAAATCTGTTTTGTAAGGAGGATGTTACATGGATCGAAAAATTTGGCTCACTTTAGCCCTGATCTTAACCGTTGGGGTCACTTTTATTTTTTGGGGCGCGAGCAGTCAGGCTGAGCAGGCACCCCAACACGAAGAAGTCGATGATTTTGGGAATCTCAGCTGCAAGGAATGCCACGCTGACATGACCCCCGACATTGTTGATGAATGGGATAAGGGAATGCACGGTCAGGTGAACATAGGCTGTTTTGTCTGCCATGGCGACGGCGAAGTGGAATTTTATCCGCAGCCGACGACGGAACGCTGTATTGGCTGTCATTCATCTTATGAAGCCAGTTATGAAAAACTTGAAGTTTCCTCATGCTTTAGCTGTCATCAGGGTCATACCCTTGAATTTCACCATTAAAGGAGTTAGAATATAATGGCATTAACACGACGTGAATTTTTAAAGAATTCTGCCGCCAGCGCGGCGGCGGCGGCGATTGGCGTTTCTTTATTTGCAAACCAATCGGTGTTTGCCTCCGAGACAGTCTGGCATAAATCAGTTTGTCGCTATTGCGGCGTCGGTTGCGGCGTCATGCTGGGCGTAGAAGGCGGCAAGCCTGTCGCGGTCAAAGGAGATACGAAAAATACCATCAATAAAGGCTTGCTGTGTGTGAAGGGTTTTTATCTCCACAAAGTCATCACCGGAAAGGATCGGCTACTCAAGCCATTGATTCGCAAAAACGATAAACTCGTTGAGGCGTCCTGGGACGAAGCTATGGAACTGGTCGCCGCAAAGTTCAAGGAAAGCATCGAAGCCAACGGGCCGGACTCGGTCGCTTTTTATGGCTCTGGTCAGGCGGAAACGGAAGAAACATACGTCGCCAACAAGTTGTTCAAAGGTCATATCGGCACCAATAATATGGAAGGGAACCCGCGCCTCTGCATGGCGTCGGCTGTCGGCGGCTATTTGACCACATTTGGAGCGGATGAGCCGGTAGGAAGTTATGACGATCTGGATCATGCCGAGATGTTTTTTCTGATCGGCAGCAATACCGCAGAATCGCATCCAGTGCTTTATGATCGTTTGGTCGCTCGAAAGAAGGCGAATCCATCTACAAAAATTGTGGCGATCGATCCCAGAAAGACACCGACAAACAAGATCATTGATCTGCATCTGCAAGTCAAACCTGGGTATGACCTTGCAGTCATGCACGCTATCGCTAAAGTCCTCATTGAAGAGGGTTATACGGATGAAAAATTCATTTCCGACTCGGTTAATTTTAGCAATGGAAAAGAGCCGATCACGTATGAGGAGTACAAAACATTTCTGAAGAAGTTTACTCCGGAGTATGCCTCTGAACAAGCCGGCATCCCTGCGGAAGATATCGTGAAAGCCGCTAAATTGTTTGGGCAAACATCGCGTGTTGTCTCCATGTGGACAATGGGCGTGAATCAACGCATTGCCGGCGTTTGGCTGAATAATCTGATCCATAACCTGCATTTGCTGACAGGCAAATTGGGGAAACCAGGATCTGATTCCTTGTCGCTGACCGGTCAGCCCAATGCCTGTGGCGGGGTTCGTGAAGGCGGAGGTCTCTGTCATTTGCTGCCCGCCCATCGCAAGGTTGCCAAAGAAGCGCATCGCCAACAGATCGCTGATATCTGGAATGTGCCGGTTACGAATATTCAGCCCAAACCGGGTAAACACACGATGGCAATGTTTGACGCGATTTCCAAAGGCGAGATCAAAAATTTGTATGTCATGTGCACCAATCCAGCGCATTCCTTGCCCAATTTGAACAAATATCTGCAAGGCATGAAGGATTGTTTCATGGTGGTTGCCGAGTCGTTCCATCCGACCGAGACCTCAAAAATTGCCGACGTGGTTCTGCCCGCGGCTTTTTGGGGAGAAAAGGAAGGGGTCTATGGATGCACCGAACGTCGCTCGCAATATATGCCCAAGGCCCTAAAACCTCAGGGCGAAGCGCGTTGGGACGCTGATATTTTGATCGACCTCGCCAAACGGCTTGGTCATGGCAAGAATTTTGAGCATTTCAAATCTGCCGAGGATATTTGGAATGAGTATCTAAAATGCACCAAAGGCAAAGATATGGACTTGACCGGCGCGCCGTATTCCCGATTGAAGGAAGTCCGCGGCTTGCGTTGGCCAGTGCCTTCTGTGGATCATCCTGGCACCACGCATCGTTTTGTGGAAGGCGATCCGCTGTTTCCAAAGGACAAAGCCGAGGGTCGCCGAATGTATTTTTATGGCAAACCCGATGGCAAAGCGGTTATTTTCGCTCGACCTGATAAAGGTCCGGCAGAACCGGTTGACGCCGAGTATCCTATAGCAATGATGACCGGCAGAGTGCTGGAACATTTTCACACATCGACAATGACCGGACAGGTGCCGCAATTGGTGCGCGCAGTTCCCAAGCCGTATGTGGAAGTCCACCCAGACGATGCCAAAAAAATAGGACTCACCGACAGAGGCATGGCAAAAGTTATCACCCGTCGCGGTGAACTGGAGCTGATGGTCAAGTTGTCAGATCGTCCGTTGCCTGGTAATGTTTTTCTTCCCTGGCACTGGCCAGAGAAATTGTCGAATTTGCTCACCAATGACGTTTTTGATCCGGGATCAAAAGAGCCGGAATACAAAGTCTGCGCGTGCAAAGTTGAAAAGGCATGATGATCCTTTAATTCTCCGAGGAAAAGCCCGATTCTGCCAAAGGATCGGGCTTTTCCGGTCAAAATTGGTCCGCAGATTTCGTGGATTTTGAACGAATTGTCCGAACGCTCCCTCACCTGATTTTAAAGACCTAATTTTAAAAAGAGGTATAATATCATGTTCATCGCCAGTATGATAATCAAGGTCAATCCTGAAAAAGCAGACGACCTGCTTGAAAGCCTGAAAATTTTTGAAAATATCACCACATACGGTCTGCATAAAGACGATAATATTATCGTCGTTGTCGAGGCGGAATCCATCGAAGACGTCGAAAAGCTGTCCAAGCGGTTGCTGACGGAATTCAATGAGATCAAAGGCGTCTTCCCTACGTATGTCACCTCGGATGATGCGGATGGTATGAAATGATCCAGAGCTTGACGTCGATTTTCTCCAAAATTACTAAGAGCAAAACCTACTTGCGTCCCCCAGGAGCCGTGCCAGAGGACGAGTTTATTTCTCGCTGTATCAAATGCAGCAAATGCGCCCAGGTCTGTTCATATAACAGTATCAAAATATTGCATTTGAATGCGGGAAAAGATTTTGGCACGCCGGTAATTGAGGCCAAGGACATTCCATGCTATTTATGTATGGAATGTCCGCGGATCTGTCCATCTGGAGCCCTGGATAACGCGTTGGTTGATAAAGAAAAAGTACGAATGGGATTGGCAGTGATTGACGAGAGTAAGTGTCTTCCTTTTTTGGGGGTTATCTGCCGATCCTGTTATGACGAATGTCCGATCCACCGCGTGGCGATCGTCTTGGAAGACGAACTCCTCCCAAGAATTGACGCTGAGACATGCACCGGATGCGGTATTTGCGAAAGCGTGTGTCCAGCCGAAGAAATCGCCATCACAATAAAGCCGTTAAGTCAACTGGCAGATAAACGGAAATAACTGAAAAGATGAAAAATAAAAGATCATTCTATCTGACACTGAATAGACTCCGCGTATTATCCCAAATTACGACCATCCTCTTTTTGATCGCTGTGCCGTTGCTGAATATAGTCGGCGTGCACTGGATTTTGGGAACGTTGTACTCTATCTCGTTTGGAAAATTAGACATAGCGGATCCGGCAATTGTGGCGCAAACAATCTTGCTGACATGGAACCTCTACATTCCATTGCTTATTGCCGCGTTAATTCCTATTTTAATCGCCTTTATTTGTGGTCGGGTATTTTGCAGTTGGATATGCCCTCACAACACGATTTCTGAATGGATAACGGCTTTTCAAAAACGATTTATGACAAAACGTTGGCGTCAATATCAGAAAAAATCTAAAAATGTTGGAATCCGAGTCTATTTTGGAATATTGGCAACACTTTTGTTAGTAACAGCACTTTTCAAAACGCCGCTTGTCAGTTATCTATCTCCGCCTGGCGTCATTTCCAGCCAAATATCCCAATTGATTCGCGGCTCGGGGATCGGTTTGGAACTGGCTATTGTCCTCCTGATTTTTATCGCAGAATTTTTCCTGTTTCAACGCTATTGGTGCAAACTCCTTTGTCCAGTTGGAGCCATGCTTGGAGCCTTTCATTGGAAGGGAAAATTGCGAGTCCAATTTCAGGCGGCAGAATGCAAATGCGGCAAACGCCCCAGCCCGTGTCAGATGGCGTGTCCATTACAATTGGAGCCTAAGAAAAAAAATCTTTATCCCGCGTGTTTCAATTGCGGACTATGCGCCAAAGCATGTGAAAACACAGGTCACAAAGCGATTCAATTGACGTTTTGATTTGGGATTGCAACTCAGGCAAACCGTTCGGATACAGGTTTTTAATACAGCCGACCAATTGACGCGGAAATTGATGGATGCGACACAGGATATCGGGGTCCATTCTGTATTTTGGGACGGTCGGAATGATGGCGCAAATGCATTCAATGGAATTATCCACATTACCACAAAAAAGCCGTCTGATGAGGCTTTTTCAAACTTTGTCTTTCATATAGGCAATCAAAATCAAATTTTTACTGATGCCGTTGTTTCAGGAAAACGCAATCAATTTTCTTATAAAGTTTCCATTGTTATGGAAAAAGTCAACCAATGGCGTGATAATCCTATAGATGTTGACTCGTTTGCAACGACTATTTTGCATGAAATGTTGGAGGAGAATTTTGTCCAACCTATTCAGGATGCGGCTGACGAAAATGGCATTCTGTTCGAGGAAATGTTTCAGCAGTTGTATCCGGGGCAAAATTTTTCGGATTTATATAACGCTATGTTTGAAGAAAATTTCCCTGATGCTCTCGAAGGAGCGCACGAAGAAGTCGACTTCACGAATGAGCGGCGTTCATGGAAAGAAGGGCTAAGGTCAAGTCAGGCAGCGTTTACCGTAGGTTATCATCTGGATGACGATCTGGATGCATTGTTTTCCGGGGGGATGAGTCACTACCGTAATGAAGTGGTTGTTCCTTTCCTTCCCGGAATCACCAACTTTAATAATGAAGTGAAATATGTGACGTCAACTATAAACTATCGCAATTTATTAACTGATAATGATGAGATTGAATTGAAAGTATATTGGAATTCCGTGTTGATGGATATGATAGCCGAAATTCCAGGCAATGATTTCGATATTTCTTTTGATACCTATAATGTCGATCTTCAACATACGGTTCCACTCACGATTGACGGTCTCTCTCATCATTTGGTATACGGTTTCAATTATCGGCACAATCGAACAACAAGCGATCTGTTTACAGCTGACATTTGAACAGAATTTATACGCGGGATTTTATCAACTTGAGATATACCCAATTTTCCCTCTTAAATTCGTATGTGGCGGGCGATTTGACGACCATCCTGTTGTGGGCAGTCATTTTTCCCCGCGGTTTGGCGCGGTTCTCTCAGTGCTTGATAAGCATACGGTGCATGCTTCATATAATAAAGCATTCCGGAATCCCTCCCTTTTAGAGTCCTTTATTGACGTAAACAAGTTTCGAGGCGGAAATTTAACAGGCGTTCATGGTTCCACCGGATTTAGCGATAAAGATATACGCGAGGGCAGGGAGCTGGACTCGGAGTTGATCAAAGCTTATGAAGTGGGATATCAAGGCTTTTGGTTTGATCGTATGAAACTGCAAGTCGATGGATTTTACACTGAGGTGGAGGACCTGATCAGCATGATCTCGTTGGAGCGGGACACAGATGGCTTTTTCTTCAATTTTGGCGGCGGTAAAAACTATGGCGTTGAGATCAGCAGTGAGTTTATCATACGCAAAGATTTGCGAATGTTGGTAAATTATACGTGGCAGGATCTCGAGGACATAGATTTTGATACCGCGTCTGTTCGCGAACGTATCCCAACGCCTCTGCCAGAAGAGGAGCAAAGCTGGATCAATTTTTCTCGAAATGAGGGTCACGCGCCGGTTCACAAATTCAATTTTGGACTGCGAGCCACAATACCTCGAAATTTGACAACATTTCTGAATGTTCACTATGTATCGACATCCGAGAATTGGTATGCCTCTTATATTACCCCCCAAGAGCAGCCGAATAAGATGACCGCGGGCACTTATACGATTGCCAACCTCGCTCTGACGTATCGTTTCTCACAGAATTTAGATTTTACGGTGACAGTTCAAAATCTGTTGGATAACAGGCATTTTGAATATCCTGATAATAACTATAGCTACACTAATAGTCTGAGAAATTTGAATATTGTTGAATCGGAAGAAATCGGCAGATTGTGGTTGATAGGAGCTAAGCTCCATTTTTAAACACTTCATTGGAAGTAGTGCTGATTTGTCCGCAGATTGGTCCGCAGATTACGCTGATTTTCGCTGATTACGCGAAAAAACCCCCTCGCAGGTTGACCTGTGAGGGGGTTTTGTTATAGGGATACAGAAAATATTATTTAGTCAGAACCATCTTCTTCGTATTGGTGAAATCACCTGCAGTCATGCGATAGAAATAGATTCCGCTTCGGACTTTGGAATCATTTTCGTTTGTTCCATCCCATGTCGCGGTGTGATCGCCGGCAGAGACCGACTCGTTCACCAGAGTGCGAACCAACTGACCGGACGCATTGTAAATCTGGAGCGTCACGTTCTGCTCGCTCGGTATCTGA
>NBMB01000077.1 GCA_002084765.1 Candidatus Cloacimonetes bacterium 4572_55
TACAGTCCCAGTGGCGACAGTGGGCGGCGTTGCCGCTGTTGTTGTAAACGTCGAATCAGCACCGTAAACTGTGGTATCAGCGTTGACAGCGTAAGCCCGCACATAATAGAGCGTATTCGCAGTCAGACCCGTAATAGCGACTGTAAAATGTCCTTCCGCAATCGCTGCTGTCGCTGCGAGATGAGAAAAAGTAACGGAAGTGTCAGGATGTATAAGTGATAATGCTGGAGTCACTTCCAGCACCAGCTCCTGCAGTGCCATTGATGGCGGCAGTCGCTATGCTCCATGTCAGGGTGTTGCCCTCCGCGTCGGTCGCGTGCAGGGTATCTACATTCGCTGTCGCGGCGTTCTCAGCCACTGTGACGTTTATAGGACTGACTTCGGTAATGACCGGCGGATTATTAGGCGTGACCGTGACCGTGACCTTGATCGTGTCAGCGTCGCCAGAGGAATCGACAACGCGAACAAAAAAGCTGTCCACTCCGCTGTAGCCAGGACTTGGCGCATAAGTGATAAAGCAGGAATCAGCGACAGATCCGGTCCCAGTCCCGGCGGTATCCGCCACGCCATGCATGCCAGCTGAATCGATTATGGTCCATACAAAATACATGCTATCCGCGCCTGTCGCGTGCAAAGTCACTACAGTGTCCACTGCGGCGTCCTCAGCCACTGTGACGCCTACAGAATCGCCTTCCGTAATGACCGGCGTAGCGCCTGATATGACGGGAATGCTCAAAAGTAAAATGGCTACAAAAACTAAAAAAAAGTTCTTCTTCAATAACATAGTTCCTCCTTACATAGTGTAATAATTCGTCTTGTAATAGTGTAATAATTCGTCTTGTAATAGTCCATCGAAAAATTTGACGTCGAGCATAAACAAAATTCCTTTCGTCACCATACCGTCAACATAGAAAGCCTCCTTAATTCATAAATTCATATCCAAAAATTCAAAACAAACACGATGGCACCTATCTCGGATAAATTCTACTGGAAAATTTACACCCCCTACCGGTGCTTTTATAAAAAATGAGAACCCTAAATCTTTTTAATTTGCAAATAATGTGCCAAAAATAAAAAATATATGCTAAACAATTGATATTACTAAGATTAGTTATGGTTTTTTGTAAAATGTTTTCCGCGATTAAGTTACGAAAAATCTTGCATTCTGCAATAATATTGCAAAATGCAAAATTTTGGCGGTTCTGAGAATACTGACAATCCTCGTTTCATAAGAGGCATGTCCCCTTGAAACATTTGCACTCTTGAAGTTTATTTCCGATCTGTGAGTGAGTATCTTGTCGCTATGGGGTATGCCCATTTGCGGCGTCAATCCGCCTCAAGGGAAAAATTTCACATGCGCACGTTAAAATATTGGATATTCATCGTTTTGGTATGGCTGTTTACCAGCCCGGAACCGGCGGCGACTTATAATCAGAATATGCGTTTCCAAAATTTCGGACTGGAGCAAGGGCTTTCACAAAGCGTCGTGAATGCGGTCGCGCAGGACAGCGTGGGTCTGATGTGGTTCGGAACCCAGGACGGTCTGAACAAGTTTGACAGTCATAAATTTGTCGTGTACCGCCGAAACGGCTCAGACTCAACCACCCTATCCAATAATTTTATCAGTTACCTGTTTGTCGATAGCGCGGGAAGGCTGTGGGTCTCGACCTTAGGCGGATTGAATCTTTATGACCCTGGGAGCGATTCGTTTATCCGATACCTCTCTAATCCCACCGATCCCAATACGATTTCTAACGAAAACATCACGCAGACTTATGAGGGCGCAAACGGCTATATCTGGATACTATCCCGACCCAATGGACTCGACCGACTTGATCCGGAAACCGGCGAGATAAAGCGCTATCTCTCATCTCGTCAGCCCACGGTCAACAGCCCAGAGCAGATAAAAGGCGATGTCATTTTCCCGATTATAGGAGATAGTCAGGGAAATATCTGGGTCGTTTCAAGAGTGGTTCAGGATACAGTCTTGTACAACGCTTTGAACCGGATCGATTCGATTTCTGGAAACGTCAGGAGCTATTCATACCTTCATGAGCCGGCACTGAACGATTCCATTATTTCGACCTTTTGTATTGATAAGAACGACATTGTCTGGATCGGCTCTCAAAGAGGCGGTTTGAGCCGGCTTGATCCTAAGAAGAATACGCTCGCCTATTATCTCCATGATTCTGCGGACTCCGCCTCTATCAGTCACAATTTTATCAACGGAATCTATGAGAGCCGCGGCTGTTTATGGATCGCTACATTTGGCGGAGGACTGAACCGCTTTGACTTAGAGACTGAAAGATTCACCTCTTTTCGGCATGACCCAGACGATCCTTACAGTATCAGCAGCGATGTGGTCTTTCTGAACATCCCAAATTTTTTGCCTCCGAGAGTTCCCATATTTGAAGACGCGCAGGGCATGATCTGGGTGATGACCAACGCGCAGGGCGTGGATATTCTTGATCCCCAAACGGGGCGATTTACGCGCTGCCGCCGCGATAAACAGAATCCTCACAGCCTAATAGACGTTCAAGTAGAGAAGGTTTTTCAGGATCGTTCCGGCGTAATCTGGTTGGGGCTTTTCGGCGGAATATCTAAATTTAGCCCGACAAAGGAGAAATTCAAGCGGTTCGAGCATGACCCGCGCGCGCCGACCAGTCTCAGCTCTGAGATGGTTTGGGCGTTTATGGAAGACGAGACCGGCGCGGTCTGGGTCGGCACCAGAAATGGGCTAAATCGATTGGATCGGGAAAAAGGGACGTTTGATCATATTTTTGCCGACCCGGACGATCCTGACGGTTTATGTCATAGCTGGGTGACCAGCTTATGCCCGGATCAACTGGGCATTTTTTGGATCGGGACGCAAAACGGATTGAATCGATATAATCAGAAAACAGGGCTATTTGATGTTTTTAGAAATGTCCCTGAAGACCGTTCTTCATTAATCACAAATGGAATTATAAGTCTTTATAAAGATTCCTACGATACCCTTTGGGTCGGCACGGATCAGGGCTTATGCAAATTCAATAGGGAAGATCAAACCTTCACATCCCAACCTCTTATTTTTGACGATGAGCCAATTATTAATAGAAACATTGTGATGGATATTTTGGAAGAGGACTCGCACAGATTATGGATCGCCACCTGGGACGGCTTAAAGATATTGGATCGACGCACTGGAGAGGTGACGCGCTATGCAAACGACTCCCAAGACCCAACCAGTCTCACCCATAACTCCCTTATCGACCTCCATAAGGAGAGAGATGGGTGCCTCTGGATCGGCACGGTCGGCGGCTTGGAACTCTTCAATCCCAGCTCGGAAACTTTTACCCATATTACCACAGCGGATGGGTTGCCGAATGATTTTGTATATTCAATTATTGAAGATGACCAGGGCTGTTTGTGGTTAAGCACCAATAAGGGAATATGCCGTTTTAATCCGCAAACGTATGAGTTCCAAAACTACGATTTCGAGGATGGATTGCAGAGCAATGAGTTCAATATCAAAGCGGGACTCCGAACTCGTGACCGCGAGATTTTTTTCGGCGGAATCAACGGTTTTAACGTATTCCATCCTGATGAGATCAAAGCCGGAACCTTCCGACCGCCTGTTATTCTTACTGGTATCAGCAAACTGAAAAAACCGATGGAATCGGGCATGGCTCTGACTGAGATCGAAGAGATAAAGATCACCCATGAGGAGAATTTTATCGGATTTGAGTTTGTCGCCCTGGATTATAGCAACCCGAGTGCTATTCAATACGCGTATATGTTAGAAGGATTTGACGATGATTGGATATATTGTGGTAATCGAAATTTTGCTGGTTATACCAATTTGGACGGCGGCGAGTACGTTTTCCGAGCCATCGCCACAAACAGCGACGGCTTATGGAACCGAGAGGGCTTGTCGATCAAATTGATATCGATCCCGCCTTTCTGGAAAACGATATGGTTTTATTTTCTGGAGGCACTCTTCGCGATCGGATTGATAGCTGGACTTTTTTTCTACCAAAGGAGGCGCTATCAATATGAGATAGAGTTTAAACGCAAATCCTCCGAGTTGGATTTTGCCCGCAGGATTCAGTTGTCCATGCTCCCGAAAAAAAGCGTCAGCGACGAGCATGTCGAAATTATCGGGAAAATTATGACCGCTACTGAGGTGGGCGGGGATTACTACGATTTCACTGAATTGGCAAAAGGCAGATATTGCGTGGCGATCGGCGACGCGACAGGTCATGGAGCCGCGGCTGGGCTATTTGTAGGCATGGTCAAAATGACTTCGATATACGCGATCAAGACGATGAAACAGAACACGCCATTAGATAAGTTGGTCGCTGATATGAACATAGCACTGAAGCGGTCTCTGAACTTGACCGGGATGGGTATGTGCTTCTGCATTTCTATTCTGGACTTGAACGAGCATAAAATCGAGATATGCTCGGCCGGGATGCCCTTTCCGTATCATTATCAAAAATATACCGGTATGCTGATCCCGCTGGTGATGAAGGGACCGCCTTTGGGATTCCTGAGCCGGATTCATCCCGAGATGGTCTCCACACGAATCGATCCGGGAGACACGCTTATTTTTCTCAGCGACGGGTTTGAGGAGCGGTTCAATTATGAGGACGAAACCTGGGGCGACGAGCCGCTGGAGAAGGAACTTTATCGACTCTGCCGAGCCAACTATGACCCAGAAAGAATCGCTGAAGGAATTTTTGACGCTTGCGATCGCTTTTCTGACGGACGCATCAATAATGACGATATGACAATTGTTGTCATTCGAATAAAGCAGTGACCTGAAGAGTCCGCAGATTACGCAGATTTTGATTTGCTATAACTGAAGAGTCCGCAGATTACGCAGATTATGGGGATTTTGATTTGCTATAACTTGAAGAGTCCGCAGATTACGCAGATTATGGGGATTTTGATTTGCTATAGAGTAGTGGTCATGTCCGACGTTTTTCTTTCAGATTCAGCCCATGTTTTTCCAATTTGCTATAAAGCGTGGTGCGACTGATGCTCAGCAACTCCGCCGCTTTTTTGATGTTCCACCGGGTTTTTCTCAACACTCGCAAGATAAGTGCTTTTTCGTGATCACACAGACGATAGCCGGTCACGGGTTTGTCATCGATACCAATAATGCGATTCGGGAGATCAACCGGCTGAATGGTCTTGCCCATAGACAGGATCAGGAGTCGCTCGATAATATTTTCCAGCTCTCGGATATTCCCGGGCCAATCGTATGCCTGAAGTTTTTCCACCACATCGGGATGAAATTTTTTCGGCTCAATAGCCAATTTACGGCTAATTTTTTCCATGAAATGATCCAGCAGGATCGGAATATCCCCAACTCGCTGTTGAAGCGGCGGCAATTTGATAGTCACCACCTTTAGGCGATAATAGAGGTCTTCCCGAAAACGGCCCGCTTCCACCTCGGTCTTCAGGTCTTTATTTGTCGCGGAGATAAGCTGGATGTCAATCGGACGGTCAACCGCATCGCCCAGGCGGCGGATAGATTTCTCTTGCAACGCGCGCAGCAACTTGGCTTGTAACGCGGGAGTCATATTGGTGATTTCGTCCAAAAACAAGGTTCCATGATGCGCGCTTTCAAAGAGTCCAACCTTGTCGGTGCGAGCGCCGGTGAACGTCCCTTTTTTATACCCGAACAGCTCGCTCTCCAGCAACTCGGACGGTATGGCTCCGCAATCAATCGGGACAAAGCGATGGTGTGCTCGGGCTCCATAATAGTGAATCGCCTGGGCTACAAGTTCTTTTCCTGTGCCGCTTTTCCCCAGAATTAAGACAGAGACATCTTTGGCGATCACGCGGCGCAACTTCTTATAGACTTCCTCGATCGCGTCGGAATTTCCAACCAATTCCGGGAAATCTATTCGCTTTTTTAATTGCTTGCGATTTACTTTGAACCGGTTATAAAGAGTCTCGGACTGGTTCCAAAGCCGCCGATTCTCAAGTCCAACGCTGCAGAGTTCGACAAACTGGCGGATGTGACGGAGAAGATCGTGGGACAAGCGGCTATCATACCATCCCAAACAGCAGGCTCCGAACGGCTTTCTTTCCGTTTTTAACGGCAAAACCCAGACCGATTTGATATCGAATTCCGGTAAAAGCCGCTGATTTTGCGCACTGTAACATCCTTGATGGACAACCAGTTCTCTGCCGTTATATATAGTCGGTTCTATGAGGGATTGGTAGGGTTCGCGGGGGATGTCAGCCGGTTTTGTTATCCAAATATTTGGCTCGTCAATATAAACGACACTTCGTGAACACGCGGCAGCTTCAGTCAATATCTCGGAAAATCGAGCGGCGTCCATATCTAAAGACTCCCCCGGTCGAAAAGATTGTCGCCATTGTTCATAAAGCTCAAGTGCTGTATTCATAAGTATTTATTTTGGATTTATCAGATTCAGTTCAGTACGCCGAAACCCTGTTGCCTATTCCGAAAGGGGGCATAGATCGACATTTAGACGATACTGCGCGCCTTTTGCGTGACCGCTTTTTGTCAGAATGCCGCTCAGCGTAAGGTGTCGAAGGTGGAGCGTGGCAGTTGTCCAGGCATACCCAAGGTACGTATAATGCATGTTCTTGAACGGAGTCCCCACAAATACGCCGAGCATCCGAGCGAGCGGTTCCGACATCACCCGAACCTTCGGTATATTCAGACGTCTCAGCTCTGGGATCAACTCCTTAGTCAGGCTATCCGAGTAGGATCGACGCTCTATCTTTGACATCTCAGAATCAACCGAAGTACTCCGCCAAGTGGGATGAATCGGATATGGAGAGTGCTTGATCAGTTGATCATGCACCCGGGATATCTGCTCGGAGATGGAAATGGAGTAGTCAAAATCTCTTTCTATATCAGCTTGCCTATCGACGTCGTTTTTTTCAGACTGGCGGATCGTTGCCAGCATACGCTGGGATGTGTCAAACGCGCGCAACGCAGCCAAAGGGTTATTTTGTTGCGTCTCAAATATCCCTCGTTGGTTCCATAACTTTGCTAAACGACGGTAATCTTTCTCTTGAGAGGCAATTTTTTGTCCCAATTCTAAAGAAACATGTGCATTAAGACGCAGCTCGTCCGCCTTATCAGAAGAGTCGGCTTGCTCGGCTTGATGAAGCTCAATTCCGCTTTTACAGATAAAGCGGTCGATTATCTCGTGACGGCGAACGACAAAAGGACTGAGAGAGAGCGCGGCTTTTATCGATTTCAGCGCGTCGTCGAGCTGCCCGATCTCCTGAGAAATTTGGGCGATCCGTGTCGATATTCGCGCCAACTCATCGACTTTCCGCAACGTTCTGGCGATATTTTTTGCCTCTTGGAATAGAGATAAAGCGCGCTCATATTTTTTTTGCCGCTCAGCGGACAAAGCCATATCATATCGACAATGGAGCAGATACAACTCATCCCGGGGCGAGGCTCCTTCCAGTGCTGCGTTCAGATATTTATCCGCCTGATAATAATCGCCCTTATAACTTGCGATCACGCCGAGACGACGCCGACAATCTAACCGAATCTCTTCAACTCGGGATTGGAGCGCGCGATAAAGAAAACTCTCCGCAACGTCGTAATTCCCCGAACAAAAATGAGACCATCCGATTCCGATTAAAGCGTAGGCTCGAATAATTCGGTTATGCCCAGCCAGCCCGAACACTTCTCTCATTTCTTCAACAGAGGCGTCGTATTGCTCTTGTGATTGAAAAATTTTTCCCTTTGAGTAATGACAAGTCGCTAATTGTAATTTATTTTTTATACACGATCGAGCCTTATCGATAGACCGGTGCGCGTCTTCCCACCGACTCAACCTATGGTATAATAACGCCTGAGCCAGCAAGATAGACGGGTCCTTAGAAAAACGGTCTAAGGCTTCGCATACCTTGTGAAGATCGTATATATTGGAATTCCACGAAATTTTCGAATGGATTTGAAGATACTGATAAGTCTTTGTAATGAGATTTGGGAGAGATTTAAAAGGCACAACCATCATTGACGTTTTCTCCGGGTCCTAATTTGTGTAAATTCTGCAGAACGGCGAGAGCCGACTTGATAGAAAAAGCCGTTACTTGACAAGATAAAACTTTTTCGCTCCACTTTAGTATAACGGCTTTTTCCGCGTCCAACTTCTTCTCTATTATTTAACTTTCGATTATCTCAACATTGGCTCTGGGTATCGTAACCTCTTCGCCTGTTTTCAATAATCTGGCTCTCAATACCCGAACTTTGGTCTCCGATTCCATCACTTCGAGTTCTGCAGGAAGCTCAAGCACTTCTCCCAACATCCCAAAATTCGGCTCACGGATAATACGAACCACATGACCCGATGTCATACCGACATTTTTTTGAGCGGTCTTTTCTTTCTTGACAGACCCTTGTTCGGCTAACGGGATAATAACTTCGGGTCGAATTACGCCTGCGCGGATTTGTGTGGCTCCATTAATCGACGCCTTTTCTCCCTCTCGGCTCTTAAGCAAATCAAAAGTCCGAGAAGCCATAGAGATGCCTCCGAAACCCTCTGTGATAACGAGAGTGACGCCGACCTTCTCAGAACCGGTGATCGCGACGCCGATGTCATAACCTAAAATGTTCTTCAGGTCCTTGGCATTCAACCCACCGACTACGATGCCCTTAGCCCCGACCGAGACCGCCTTTTTCAAAGCAGGTTCCGTCACCAGGGAGCCGCCAACCAAAAGTTTGTCTTTACAGGAAGAATCGATCAAACTCTCCTCCAGAATCTCCGACGGATTGGAAACCAATACCTTGATCTCACCGCCAGATTCTCCGCCAATGCCGAAAATCCCTTGAATAAAAGCGGTCCCAGACTCCACAACAACGCCTTCGTCAGGCAATATTTCGATCACTTGTCCGTCAATATAAGCGCGCATTTCTACCGGAATCGGCATCTCTCGCACCAATACTTGACCCGTAATTTTCGATATACTCTCGATTGTCCCTTTGATAGGAGATACACAAGTCGGTGTGAACAAACCGAAAAACGTCTTGGTTTGAGCGATCACCTCATCTTTTTCGACCGGATTGCCGACTTTTTTTGTCATGCAAGCCGCTACATCGCTCGGTGGAAGACTCAATTTATTAGCGACATTTACGCTTTTGACATTTCCGGGCAAGTGCGTTCGAGCGACAATATCCTCCGCTTCTACGCGATCTCCCACCTTAACAATCACCTCGCCGGGCAAAGGTAAACGCCGTTCTTTTCTCAATATCGTGCTTTTTGTCACCCGTAAACCAGGTGTGTACGCGTGTGCCATATTTTTTACCTCGAATTTATCCCCACAAGCCCACTGACTAGCACCAGCCGTCAGTGCGTAGTTAACTTTGATACGAATTCCAATTTCTCAAAAAAAAGTGTATTTCGAAATATATATCAAAAACCAGCCCAACTGTCAACTGAATTTTAACAAAGATTGGATAACTTAATGAATATACGAGATAAATATACGAGAAAAATTTTGAAATTAAGGCGAGAAATTCTCATGTAGACAATCGCCGCGTCAAAGACATGCCTTTTCAGAGTGAACCCAATAATGATACCGATGTAAGTCCGGGTAACAGCTACAAAAAATTTATATTGATTTCTATCCCTCATTATAGAATAAATTTACATGAGTCAGATTAAAAGAAAATCCGAATTCCCTTATCATCTTGTCGCCGAATTGCTTGACAAAGGTTTAAGGTCATGGTATAATAAAAAATTGCCTGTTCATAGTGGATCATCCGTATTTTACCGACGGAATCATCTTGACTTTTTGACCTTGTATATTAAATTTTTATTGTTCAAATTGGATGAGTTTAAACGAAAAATCATCTAATCTGTATTTTTCATCTCAAAATTATATTTATATATTTTATATACGAACTCTTTGTTTCTATGATGAATCATTTAGGTTAGGATTACCTTTTTACGAATTGAGCAAGGTTGAGATATGGCCCCTGAAATTCGTTTTTTAAGCCAAAAGTGGGCAAAAAATCCCAAATCGCGCGTGTTTGTTTCCTTAGCGGAGGCCTATCGCAAAACAGGAAAGTTCGAGGACGCTATCGGCGTTTGCCATGAGGGACTCAAACACAAGCCGAAACTTAGCAGCGGTTACGTTGTATTGGGACGGTGCCTGGCTAAGGTCGGCAAAAAAGATGACGCTCGAGACGCATTCGAGAAGGTTATCAAATTTGATCCGGTGAATATGATCGCCCTAAAAGCCCTCGGCGATTTGTATGACGAAGCGGATGATCCCCAAAAAGCGTTTGAATTTTATCAGAAAGCCGCGGACTTCGATCCTTTTAATGATGATATTCAACAAAAAATTGCCGAGCTTAGGATCGAGGTGGAGCGCCTGGAGGCAAAGAAAAAAACCGCTTCGTTTTCTAAGAGCGACTCGCTTTCAGATGATGATGAGCAGCTCATCGCGACCCCTACCATCGCTGAACTTTACGCGCATCAAGGACATATTGATAAAGCGATCGACGTCTACGAAAAATTGTTAGCAAAAGAACCGGGTAATAAAAAATTTAAAGCGGAACTGGCTTTGTTAAATGACCAGTTGCAAGCTAATGATGACGGCGAACTCGATATAAGCATGTCGGATAGTGCGCCTCTGAAAGCAAGCGAAATTGTCCAAGACGACGACGACATGATTGAATCTTTCAGTTTACCCGGATTGGACGGTCTCTCCGAATTTTCGAATGATCGAGAAAATTTATTATCCGATCCGGATCCGTCAGGGGAATCCGACGGTCTTGATTTTCAATTAGACTCCGAGGATACCAGCCTTATTGGATCATCCGATTTGGCGATAGGCGGCGACGCGGGGAATAACGACGATTTCATTGATCTGGGAACCGATACTTTTGATATGGATGACGAGGTTCCTGACGATAGCGACGCAATCGTTGATCTGGGCATGGATAGCTTCGATATGGATGACGAAGTTCCTGACGATAGCGATGCAATCGTTGATCTGGGCATGGA
>NBMB01000007.1 GCA_002084765.1 Candidatus Cloacimonetes bacterium 4572_55
ACCTGTATGATAGTCATCATTACAAGCGACAACTGTCAATTGATCAGCGGCGTAAACATACAGTTTTGTATCATACAACGAGCCACATAAATCCAAATTATATATACCCTCTGTAGCAGTCCATTCGTAGACAACATCCGGTGATGTGCTGCCAGAATAAGGGCACACTTCATCGTAATCATTTATATATCCGACAGTTGTGCCGGTATCCGTAAAGGGAAGAGCGTCAATCACAAACGCGTTCTCAAATGTATCTCCTTCTTGCAATACCAGTTCCTCACCCCAGAACTCAATATTATAGTTAAATTCAGTTCCGTCGCCGGAAAAAACCTGAGAACCCATCCATAACCAATAATCGGCACCTGCTGGCAATTCGACAGAAAGTTCCTCCCCTTCACCTTCACCATTGGCGGTTCCCTCAGCTAAAATACTACTGCCAGTAGGATCGACAATGAGTAACTGAGGATCGCCACAGGAAACATCCACAGTAGCATAAACAGTCATTGCTTCATTGAGTGTAAAATTGAACCAATCCGTATCTCTGGTCTCAGCATCAGCCAGATATGTACCTGTGATTAAAGTCGGAGCAGCTTCAGAGCCGACATTGCGTGGATCATACTCGACAGGGTCTGAGTTAGTTCCTCCATTAGGCTCGATCTCTGGTGTCCCATTTGGCACAAGAACATCGTCGCAAGGAACGGCTTCCTCCACAAGCAGTGTGTACTCGCCAGAGTCGGTGCCGTATCCATCAACTACGACATAATACGTGCCGGCATCAATTGCGAGTGACCCAATAAATGATACATAGCTACCGCACGGATCACCTGTATGATAGTCATCATTACAAGCAATCACAAACGCGTCATCAAAAGTATCGCCACCCTGCCGGATCACATTCTCATCAGGCAGTGCAGGCGTAATGAAAACTTCCGGCTTTTCAACCGGTTGATACGTATTACCTAAATAGGTTTTAGGCATATTTTCCTTTTCAAGCGTATCGCCTTTATCAGGCTGATACGTATTACCTAAATAGATTTTAGGCATATTTTCCTTTTCAAGCGTATCGCCTTTATTGGGCTGATACGTGTTTCCTAAATCGGAGCCGGGCATATTTGCCACAGCAAACGTCGCCCCTCCCACTAAGAACAGAAATGTCGTTAAAATGGTGATTACATGTAGCTTACTTCTCATCATGCCTCCTACAGATTACAAGTCCCACAATAAATAATAAAAAACCTCTTTCGCAAAATTAGCGATTTACAATTACCTCATATTTCCTATCGCTTGAATCGAAACTGCTTGATCCATCTCAGTTTCGATTTTCTCGGTATCCGTCAATTCCACCCCAACCTCTTTCATCCTTGTGGATGAAATCCCATGAGCCAGGATCAACTGTCTTTTTATCGCCTCCGCCCTCTGCAACCCAAGATTCGCTTGAGGCGTAAACAATCTTTCCTCTGGTATGGAATAGCCGGTTATCCGAATAATGAGACGGGGGTATTGCTCCATAATTTTCCCCGTCTTCTCCACCTTCTTCAACATATCCTCAGTGAGTTCACTGCTTTCTTTATCAAAAGTGATCACAGGGAACTGCACATTCGGAGTTCTTGACTTATCAATTATAGTATCGTCATCTTTCGTTGGTTTCCACTCCACGCGCTCTCCGGTATTGCCTGGGGAAGTCGATCCCGGATTCACCTCTGCCACAGTGGAAGCGGTACTGGAATAAGACGACTCCTGAGTCCCCCGAACTTGCGACGACGACGGATAGACAGGGGTCTGGTTTCGGCGTTCGGCTTCGGTTTGCGGCTCATTTGCAGGGATATTATAAGGATTCCAGTCCTTACGCGAAGCGACATCTATATTTCCCGGTCGGTTCGGCTCAGTGTCGTGAACATCCCACACTCCGTCGCCATCATTATCAACATCGGGAATCCCGTCGCAATCCTCAAAATTATCTCGATCCTCTGGATCATGTGGCGCGGCGTCAAACTGATCCGGCAGACCGTCTTGGTCCTGATCGCTCATACCCGCGCCGTCGGGGATACCGTCTTTATCAAAGTAATTGTTGAAAACTTCCGCAAAGTCAGGGGCGCAGTCGTAAATATCAAGAATGCCGTCATTATCATTGTCCTCATCGGGACACTCTCGGATGGAGTCGCGGATTGCGCCGCCGCGAACGCGCTGGCAGTCGTTGACGGCAGATTGGAAGAAGCTGAGGGAGTCGTAGCGGCAGGATAGAATTTCGGAGTCTGCCGAGCTTGCGATGATGGAGGATAAGCAGTCCTCTGATTTCTCTGACCACCCTCGGTTTGCGGCTCATTTGCAGGGATATTATAAGGATTCCAGTCTTTACGCGAAGCGATATCTGGATTTCCCGGTCGGTTCGGCTCAGTGTCGTGAACATCCCATACTCCGTCGCCATCGTTATCGACATCAGGAATCCCGTCGCAATCCTCAAAATTATCTCGATCCTCTGGATCATGCGGCGCGGCGTCAAACTGATCCGGCACACCGTCTTGATCCTGATCGCTCATACCCGCGCCGTCCGGGATACCGTCTTTATCAAAGTAATTGTTGAAAACTTCCGCAAAGTCAGGGGCGCAGTCGTAAATATCAAGAATGCCGTCATTATCATTGTCCTCATCGGGACATCCCGCCGGTCAATGCAATTCGGGTATGCGCTACCGGGTGATCCGAAATTGTTTCCTCTCTCTGGGGCTCATATTTCGGTTGATTTTCATGTTGCGGATCCGATCGGGTTCCGCGGTAAGTCCACGAGAGTCCTCCGCCTACTCCCCAATCCGGCTCGCCAGATACATCCTCAGATATCCGAATATCGCCTCCTAAGTGCATTCCGAATCCAGATCGATGGGTCCATCGTAGAAAAGGCGAGACTCTCACCGGGCTTTTCATAAAGTCCATCTCATTCTGGATTACGGTTTCCGCTGTCAGCTCAACTCCGCTTTCTAACGATAGGAAGGGTCTAAAAAATAGAGCAGCACCATTCAAGAGTCGATTTCGATGTGAATCCGCGTCAAATTTCTCAACAGCGAGATAACCAGAATTGATTACAAAGCCGAAACGATTAAAGTTAAGATCAAAAATGGCTCGAAAACCCACGTCATTGGAGTTTGCTGTAAACATATCCGCTCCGGTAGCCATTATCGCAAATACATCCAATCCCACGCGAAACGGAGCTCCTGACATAGGGAACGCCAACCGACTCCCAGCAATAACGTCGCCCAACCCGGACTCAGTCTCTCCGTTATCTATTGAGAGATAGGGGGCTTCCGCGTAGAGATCAAAATTGTCAGTAAACGCATAAGATAGATCAAAAAACAGGTTGATATTTTTCACTTCAAGTTCGCTGTCAGAGCCGGCGTCTGTTTGACGATAGAGCGTCGTATTTCCTACACTGAACGTGCGCGCTTGAATTGGAGAAACGGTTTTTACTCGCCAATAACTGTGTCCGCCGTTAATTCCGGGGGACGCTATCACGACGTCAATCCCAACGAAGAGAAAAAGAATGACACCGAGAGCCGTAAGCCGATTGTGAAAATTTTTTCGCATACGCAATGCCGCCTTTTGATTATTAAGTAGAAATGCTCGTGTTCGTTTCCAACGAGTGCATTATTTTAATTTTTTCCTGAATTTTTGTCAAGTAAAAATATCCTGAATCATGCAAGTCATCAATAGATTGGCGTTAAACAACCGATTAATTCAATAAAATTGGTAATATTGTTATGTAATGCAGATAGAATGATCTGTGAACCACGCTCTGTTATTGGATCACTGCAGAACGGCATTCTGCGTTACGAAATTATAAAAATAGGGACAAATCCAATTTTTTTTTAGATTTGTCCCTATCTTTTTAACTTATATCATGAACTTATATCATCCCTATATAAATTAATAAGCCGTGACATATCCGATTAATTTTGCTCAACTTCGCTCTTCTCATATACTCGGAAGACCACTCGGCGGTTCTCCTGCATATTCTTTTCGGTGTCATTTGGAGCAACCGGTTGCGACTCGCCGATACCGATCGGAATAAGAATTTCTCCTGGAACGCCATATTTGGTTACGAGTGCCTCTCGCACCGCATTGGCTCTCCTTTCCGCCAGCTCTTGATTATAGTCGTGATTGTTCCGATTATCCGTATGACCTTCGATAAAGATAATACCCTCTACATCCTGAGAATTGAGAATCAGATCGGCTACTTGTTCCAACAGAGTATAGGCTTTCGGGCGCAGAGTCGCTTTACCCGTATCAAAGTAGATCGGGACAATGTATCCGTATCTTTCCGAAAGCTCATAACTGGATCCTAAGACTCGGCTGGTATATCTCCCATCCGACCCGACAAGCTCGCCCATGCTCAACACATCGGGGCAACCGTCTTCATCTTCATTACCGTTAAAGGTCTCCGGCAACAAGGGACATTCGTCCTTATCATCAGGGATGCCGTCGTGATCATTATCCGGATCGGGGCAACCGTCATAATCTTCGTATCCATCCTTATCTTCTGGATCGGTGGGACAGCGATCTAAGTAATTCACAATACCATCGCCGTCGTCATCGCCTTTGTCCAACATACCATCGCCCCAGATAGGTTGACTCGCGTGGACATCGCCAAAATCCATCCGAACTGTGAAACGGTGCGCTTCCTCCAGCACATCCATATCATGGTATGAATAATCTACCCAGAAGTCTTTGTAATGAATGCCGCCGCCAAAAGTGAGAGCTTCCACATCGTAATTAACTCTATAGCCCAAGCGAATTGCCAACAGGTCTTTGATAACCATTTCCCCGCCGACATTCTCTTTGGTATTATCTTTTTCTCCGAATGGATAATACACATCCGCGCCGATTTTGATTTTTACCGATTCAAAATCATTGATAAAAAGACCCAGACCACCGGAGAGAGACGTTGGAGGAAGGTCCTCGCCAGTCTCATTGCTGGTTTTTAGGGCGTCAACGGCAAGGTTACGCATAGCCAATCCTATAGATAGACGCTCTGTCATCACCGGAAAAAGGAATCCGAGATCAAGTCCGCCATATCCTTTGTTGATGTCGCCCAATTTGGACTGTGTCAACGTTAATGCGGTTCCGAAGTGCACATACGGATGAAGAATAGCACCGTATCCTAAGGCTGCCCGAAAATCATAGACGCTATACATTTCGCCTGTTGGATTTCCGTTTACATTGCTTCCCTCTACTTCGGTTTGATTGAAATAGGTTATTGAAGCTCCGAACGTGCCCATTTGTCGCGGAATACCTATAGAGGCAAAACCATAGCTTGAGCCGCCGATCCAATCATTATAGCTGCCGGATAGAGACATCCGGTTGATTTGACCTAACCCGGCAGGATTAAAGGCCAATGTGTTAATATCGTCGGCAATACCGACAAAGGCCCCGCCCATTGCCGCTTGACGAGCGCCAAGTGTAATCTTTGCAGCGTCAATTGCCCGTTCCCCTGTGGCAAAGGCGGATGAACTCATAGACAAGCTCATCAATATGATACACACCGCTGCCAATATGCTCGCTCGGGATTTAGACATCATTTTCTAATCCTCCTTCATTGTTTCCGAAATTCAAAACTATTTTCATTATATATTCTTCTAAAATTAATCTTCCGTCTTAATCACCAATAGCTTGATCTGCTTTACAACCGTGCCATTTTTTATCATTAAGCACAGATACATGCCGCTTGCCACTTCTTCATCGTCCTCATTCGTCAAATCCCATGTCCAATCGCTTCTTGAACTCAGACCGGTTGCCTCTCGAATGAGATCGGCGGCCATGTTGTAAATTTGAATTTCATCGACAAGACCCGATTTGAAATAGAAAATGGCGTCTCTAAAATCGGGAAATCTAACCGGATTGGGACCGACCGAAAAATCACGGCTGTCAGAGACCTTGAATTCGGCATCGACAACGACCTTTGCATCAGTGTCTTGATCTGCCACGTTTATCACACCGACATACGATCCGTTCAAAATCTTTTGAGGAATATCAGCATACACCATTACTGTCAGATCACCATCGATACCAAGCGGGAACACCACAGGATCAAATGTAACATTATCTTTGGGAATGGATGTTTCGCCATAGCCATCTAATTTAAACCCATCCCCGTCGCTCATAAATACGACAATGTCATCCAATGGGGCATTCCCAATGTTTTGCACATATATCTCGCCAATCTTGGAACGTTGCCCGTCAGGGACTCCTTCGCCGGACGAATCTGTCCAGTTCGCTGATAGCGCGGCGGCTCTACGGACTTCAATCCGAATATTAACAATGTGATTATCACTGCCACCCGTTACACTTGATTCGGTAATTTCAAAACTTCCCTCATATACGCCGCTCACTTGCTCGGAAGGTATTGTCACCCGAACCGTGACCATATCTTCGCCCTGACACGAAATATCTGTATTGGAAATGTTTTCAAACTGAATACTTTGGGATGGAAATACCACGCCGTTCAATTCAGAATGGTTAAATGAGGTCTTCAAAGCAGAACCAAACTGATCCAAAGAAATGTTGCCTGTATTGACAATTTTGATTTCCTGAGTATTCGGCTGATGACCATCGTCCCAACTCCCGACAAAAGAAAGCAACCCGCCCTCGGAGAGCGAGACGTCAAAGGCATAATAGGGATTGATAGTAATAGCGGAATTCACAGCGGTTAAACCAACTGTTTGCTCACACGCGGCGTTAATCTGTCCGTCAGTTGTGCCAGCACACGCCACATCAGGCATCGGTATCACCACAGTTGCGGTAATTTCTTGATATCCATCTGGATCCAATGAGAAGCCGGATTGATCAAAAGTCATGCCATAGATTGCGGAAAAGGTGTGACCAAACGTGATGTTTGTCAATCGAATATTCCCTTCGTTTCGAACCGTAAACGCGCTATTAATCGATTCACCCGGATTCCCTTCAAACTGAATCGGAGCACCCTCTAACACCAGACTCGGCACAGATTCGACAACGACTGTGAGTATGAAGGTATCAAAAACCAGGTCCCCAGATACGGAACCGGTACCAACAATACGAACCTCGCCCTGATATTCACCGGACTGTTCATCTTCATCCGCGGTCGCTCGAACTGTAATGGGTTCGACAAATTGTCCCTGAGTCAGAGTTGTGGGCAAATCCTCCACAACAACGCTTCCGACAAATTGAATAACGGGATCGCTTGTCGTCACGAGAACAATTTCATAGCTTTCGACGTCGGTCAAACTTTCGTTACCCGGACCATCTTGCGAATCGCACACATTGCTATCAAAGCTATTCGGATTAAAAACGCTGAATTCATCCGTTCCCTCTTCACCACGGACCACATCAATTTGCATACTCGTTACACAAACATCAATATCGGTACTCGGTAGCACTACGATATCTCCGCTAATATCATCGGTACAGCCTGGACCTGCGCTTGCTTCAATTGTGATGCTATACCCTTCCTCAGCAGATTGACCTAACGGCGCGCCAATCGTTACGGTAACTGATCGTTGCTCACCGACAGGAATTGTGATGCCGTCCTCTGAAAACTGGACGTCAAAATCACCGGATAAACCGCTATAGCTTAGATCAACCGTTACCTCGTTATTTCCAGCATTGAGGATCGTGAAACTCTCTACATCGGAGTCGTTATGCGGCATCTCAAAACTCAGGTTGTTCTGGACGATGTCAATATTGCAGTCCGCATTCACCTGGACAGTGGCTCCGATAGTTCCGTTGCTTAACGGAGTTCCACAAGCGGTTGCCGTGAATTGGAAATTGGAAGTGCTCGTGTAAACGCCAGCGCAGGCGGATTCCGGAATCTCTCCGACGATTATCGCGTCATACGATTGGCTATCGCCAAGCGGAATATCTGTATTGCCGTCAAGCAGAATCCTTGCAGTGAGTTCTGTGTCGCAACCCTCTAATCGAAGTTGGATCATGTTGACTGCAATATTCATAATATCACAATTGCTTGTGTTCGTGATAGTGACAGCAGAGGCGACCTGGATATTATCGTCGCTAATATCTACGCTTCCGAAGTCTATTAGAGAGACGTCGAATAACCAACCCGTGGTCGGAGCTACTTCGAGGGCAAATTCGAAGTTCAAAGATGGCAGAGTAGCGTCGCCACATTCACCGTCAGAAACTACCACATTGCCGGTATACGTAGTCGAATATTGATCTTGAGGGATTTGGACGGAAATGGTGAACGTATAACATCCCAGACTTTCTAATGTCCCGTCAAATCCGACTAAGTCAATTGTTCCTTCGATATCGCCTTCTGAACCAGAGGGTTCAAAACTCACTTCATTAGGCACGTCAATGTTGACAATTTGATCGTTACCGATATTGCAAACTCTAAATGTAAAATTGTAGCTTTGATTCGGAGTTACCGGCTCGGTTGCATTGGGAAGATCGCGTAATTCCCAACCACAAATCGAATTGACATCCAACTCGACATTGAGGCAATCAGAGGATGTGCCGTCAATATCTTGGGCGCAAAATTGACCCGTATAATTGCCAGCGGCTGTACCGGCTGGAATTGTGATATAAGCCGTTACTGTGACCGGGTTGGGATTGAGTTCCCAAGGAAGATAATCAATCGGGTCGGGCGAAAAAGTCACGTCGAATTCCCAATCGGTTGCATAGATGTCAATATTATCTAAGTCGGCATTTCCAGTATTTTCCACATCGAAGGTGTACTCAATCGTTTGACCGGGGTCGCCAGCCAAGCCGCTGAGATTATCTTCAACAATATTTAGAGCCTCCAAGGCGTTGTCAACCCAAACAACGACATCGAACGAAACCGACTCAACGCCTGGAGCAGTCACAATAATTGTGCCGGAATATTCACCCTCTACAGCACTTTCTGGGACGGTAACCGCCACATTCAGATTCACAGATCCCGTGTAAGGAAGCACCGTCACCGTGAAGTTTTGAACAGTCAACGGGTCCGCGCCGCCTTCATGCGTTAATGTGAAACCGCTGAAAGTGATACCGTCGATTTGAGTATTACCGATATTTTCCAAAACGAGCGTACCGTCTTCATACGTGGCGTTGTCCGCGTCAGCATAAATCTCGATAGCGTCGCCGTCAAGAACCATTGCAGGCGCGGCGGGAATATTCACCGTGACCAATGTGGTATCCCACGGCAAATGGTTGTCCTCATCCTCGACCCGAACAAGGCCGGAGTAATCGCCAGCTAAAAAATTCTCAGGGACGTCAATCGAAAAATCGGCGTCCATGTTTTGTTGCCATGCTAATTGGGGAATTTGTTGTGGGGTAAACTCAGTTTCCCATCCAGCTGGGAAAATAATTCCGAACTCAGTGTCCAACGCGACCCTCAAGTTATACAAATCGGAGCTTCCCGTATTAGCGATATTGATCGTTCCTACCGCAACGTCATTCACGACTGTCACCGGATTATCGCCAAACGTAACGGCAATACTTTCATCTGATCCGGATACTACCAAGCGCACATCAAAGAAATTTTCGCTATCGACGCTGGAGTATTTTCCCGTCCCTTGCAGATAGACTTGACCCTCATAAATGCCGCCTACAGTGGCAGAGGTTGTGGGCGCGCTAAATGTTGCTTCTATAGGCCGATCGCCAATCAAATAGTCGATTTCTACATCATTTTGATCGGTCAATATTAAGTCTGTCACGATGCCGCTAATGATTTGCCCGCTGGCACTTTCCAGTTGCACTGGCACGCCTGGAGCATGAACATTTAACAGTGGCTCATTTCCATAAGGATCCGGATCGGGATTAAAGGTGGGGTTCAGTTGATGGGGATTGATAAAAAGAAAGGTACCTGTAGCCGATTCCCCGGCTTGAATTTCGATTTCCATCAAGTTGCCGACAACATCTCCACCAAAACCTGTATTGTAGATGTCCAGATCAGGATGGGGATTCGCCATCATTTCATCATAAACAGGATCGGAAAAATTGGGCATAGCCAGATTTTCCTCTTCATTAAAAGCGTCGTCAAAAGCAATGCCGACATAGTGATAGACGTGACCCTCAACGAGTCCGTCGCTATCTAAATATTGAACTATATCGTCGCCGACGACAGCAAGCACTCTCACGGTTGTGCCTTCTAAGTATTGACCTACAACAGCGGAGAAATCAAATCCTCTGACCAATTCAAAGCCGTCGATAAAGATTACGCGCTCTCCCTCTGGATCGCATCCGGGACCATAAGGAGGATTCGGGGGCGGCTGAATTGGATCCTGAATTTGGATCACAACAGGATCGATTTCAATAACGGTTCCGCCTAAGCTGACCTCTTTACGCAAAATAATAGAACCCAAATGGTCGGTAGAATCGGGGTTGACCCAACTCAAGTCTATGCTGTTCTCGCCCATTACTGGCAAAGCAGTGAATTGCTTCAACATGTCGGTATGACAGTAATCACCGGGTCGGGCGTCGTCGCACTCGCCTGCGCTATGATTGGGTCTCAGGCCAACAGGAAGAGCTTCGTCGTCAAAAGTGAATGCAACATACCAATATTGGATTTCTCTTGAACCAGTATTATGCATGTACTGGCTTTCTCCATTGGTCAGAATTGCCAACGGTTGCAGATCGGTACTAAGCGGATCAATGTTGCAAACGGTCTGGTCTTGCTCGAGCACATAAATTTTGACTCCAACAAGGTCCAAATTAGGCTCAACTGTCCCATCAGGATTTTCCCACGCCAAAATAACGCTCGATTCCAATGGCATTGCTATAAAGTTCGTCACTGGATTGGGAGAAGTATCGTCGAAAGGCGTCTCGCAAATCTGCGAGGACACACTCTCGTAGCCATACATATTAATGAAAACCACCTCAAAACAATAGAGGCTTTCGTTAATCAAATCCGTAAAGAGCAATTCGGAATATTGACCCGAATCATACACATCTTGCCCATAAACCGCAGAAATGGTAAAGGAGCCCAGAATTGTTTGAGGATCAACATCTAACCAATAGCGAACCAAAAAACTTCCTTCTTCTCCAGAAGCACCGTCATAGTCGGGATACTCCCATGATAAATCAATTGTTTGATCTCCAGGTTCGGCATCCAGATCAAGCACGCTGTTCGGGGGACCCGGTAAGAAAACACCAGGCATTAAGATTTGCTCTTCCAATATCAAATTAGAATAAGTCTCATTTCCCAGTCCATTGATTCCGCCGAGCACATTTACATCAAAAGTATACAAAAACGCGGGGCTATCATTAGGAAAAGGATTTGTAGAACTTCCGTTACTATTGAAAACTCCAGGATATGCATCCGTATTTTTTAAGAACATGCCCTCAACAGTATAAGTGCCAGCACCTCCGGTAATTGCCGCCAAATAATTTGACGGGCTGTCTTCACCGTCCACAGAAGCCTGTAAAAGCACCAATGCCCCGATCACGGCATTATTTGTTCCTTCAAATTCGACATAGCCGTTCAGGCCATGAGGTAGATAGTCACCAAGTACTTCCGCCGCAGTGGCAAACGCCAGCCAGTCCGTAGACTCCACAACATTGCCTTCCGAATCCAGAACAGACGCGCGATACTCATAGTCTGTTTGTGCCTGCAATCCGGTCATTGTCAAGAAATGCACATAAGAGGGCGCGTTATCGTTCGTCGTGCCAATTACATCACCGCCCAAATTCCGATAAGTTACAGTCGATTGATAAAGTTGTGTGCTTGTCCATGCCACCGTAACCTGATCATCTAAGTAATTGACAAGAACTAAGTTATCAAAATTTTGAGCTTGAGTTTGAGTTACTAGACATAGCAAAACACAGATTGTTGCCATTAATTTCAAGATAGATCGCATTAGTTTAATCCTCCTTAACTATTTGTTCCGTAAAGATTTCCATATCTCGTAAAATTCATTAAACCCCTCGCTTTATACCAATTTAACCGGAAAACTTACCGATAATTTTCTCCGTACACTTTCTTGCATTTTGAAAATTACGAGCATTTCATCGATTCCTCAAAAATTTAACTGTTTTTAGATGTAATTTCAAGCATTGATTTTCCATTTTATCGTTTTTTAAAAATTTTTTCAAAAAAAAATTAGGGGTGTAGCGGCTGACTGTATCAGCCGCTACACTTTTCCGTCAACAAGAGATCAAATTATTTCAATAGGACCATCTTGTTGGTTTGATCAAAATCGCTGGCTGTCAGGCGATAGAAGTAGACACCGCTACCGACTGCCTCGCCATTGCCATTCTTACCGTCCCACTTCACCTCATAGCGACCCATATCCTGCTCGTTGCTCACCAAAGTGCGAACAAGCTGGCCCACAGAGTTATAGACGCTCAGTTCCACGTTCCCTGAAGTCGGCAACTGGTAACAAATCGTCGTAGTCGGATTAAATGGATTCGGGTAGTTCTGATACAGATCATAGGTCGTGATGAGCGGCGAAGTCGTCGCTTCTCCAACCTCAGACTTTGCTAAGCTAACCATCCCAGCATACTGCCGCGCGCTGCTATCTACAGAGATAACCAACTCGGAAGTCTCATAGCCAAAACCTCCAAGAACCTGAATGATAATGTTATCATTTTCGCTGTAGTTCATGGCATGACCAGCTGCTGTCTTCAAATTACCGAGATTCAAGACATAGTGTCCGTTGTCATTGGAAATCGCAGAAATCGGCTGAGAAACAAATCCACCATGCTCGACGCGAGCTAAGACAATCGCTCCGGCGACCACCTGCTCGTCATCCCCATTAACGGACGTTCCATAAACAGCGTGAGGAATACCAGTTCCAATATGAGATGTCGTGAACTCGGTAATCTCGCTCTGCGCGCCGTTGGAAATCGCTTGGCAATAATAGGCAGTATTCGATTTCAACCCTCTCAGCGCGACCTGATGGGTCTTGCCAAAACCGTCGATAACCTGATGACTGCGCATTGCCTGTGTCTCACCGTAGCGAATAATCGATGTCGCCATTCCATCGGTGAACCAACTGATCGTTGCCGATGCGCTGGTAATATCGCTCAAGTGAATCTCACTCATTGACTCGGCAAGACGCAGATTGACCTCGCTCGAAGTCTCTTCGATAGCACTATTTTCAACAATTGACAATGGGTTGGTTACGGTCATATCCGGATCATATCCGGGATCGCCAGTCGAGGTGTAGACAATGTAGCCTTTATCATCCTCAATGAGGAACCGCTCGCCAAACTGTTGCGGAATGCCGCCGATTTGATCATAAATGGCAACCTTCCACGATTGGGTTGAGCTCTCGAATCCATAGATGACCTCGGAGCCGGCGATAGCATGAGCACCGCCCTGAATCACATCCATAGATGTTAAGGTCAAACCAGGAGTATGGACATAAGGAATACCAATTGCCCAATAACCTGAATCCGGTATCACATGCGTATAATCAGGTATGTGCGCTCCGTCAAACGGAGTGACATCGGTAAATGGAAGCACTCTCGGCGTGGTTGAATTGTTGTAGAACATATAGCCACGAGGCGTTTCCACATGAATCGGACTACCGCCCGTTTCATAATAGAAGGTACCAGAGTGCTTAATCCAGCGGAACTTCCCGTAGAAATGATGATTCGAATCTGGCGCAAATCCGTAGAATATATTGCGTTGATAAGGATCACCGGCAACTGTCGGCTCTAACGTGCCGTACAAGCCGTTTTGTTGCCCGCCGATCACATTGTTGTACGTGTAAGGCAGGAAGAAGTTTGCCGTTGAGTCCTGTGCGAACTCATAGAACGGCGGCGTCCACATACTCAAGCCTGCGCCCAATATCAGACTTCCACCGCCATCTAAGACAATGCAACCGTCAGGAAGACCGTCGCCATTGCCGTCCAGAGAAGCCAGATTGACATAGCCGCCCGGGGTGACGTTGGCCAGCAAGACACTATAAGGAATGGAATGAATCCCGATATGGTCATTTCCGCCATCGACAAAGAATATGACGTAATCATAGCCGTTCGGCTCGCCAAAGCCGTGGTTGGCAATATCAATGACAAAATCGCCGTTCTCGTTTGTATGGACAGAGAGGTTGCTCTCGTTGATCTCATCGTTGTTAATGCCATAAGTTCCTGGCACAAACACGTAAACAATCGCGTCTTCATCCCAACGATTACCACTTACGGAATCCACGCAACCAATCACCCAGAGATGGCCTGGCGACGATGGGTCGCATATTGCCGGCGTCTCGAAATGATAGAACGCGCCGTTGTTGTCATCCGGCTCATTACCGGAGGTCACCTGGAACATATAATCGGAGCCAGGAGCCAAGCCCTCTAACGTGACATAATGCGTATAGCCCATGAAACCCGCGCCGCGATCGTCGTTCACCAGATGTGTGAACGGCAAGTCAACGCCGTATTCCACGTAACCCAATGTCGGCATATCCAGATATTCTCCTGGATGTTCAGGGTCTGGAACCATGCTTGTCCATGTGATAGTCGCGCTGTTGCAGGTCAAATTAGTGACTTGAACCGGACCATATTCCACAGCGTAACGAGGTTGTCCAATACTCACCTCAAGACGGAACCAATCGATACAGAGCTCAGTGATCGGCTCATACGGGTTGAAGCGCATGGGACCGGATTCATCATCGCCATAAGCGACAATATACACGTTACCTTCCTGATCATGCGAGCCGGAAATATCAAAACTTCCCGGATACACGCCAGCACCGCCGAAGCTGCACGTATCACTCTCACCACCAAATGGCGAATGATCATATTTCGTCATGTAGATGCCCCCATTTCTGAGTGCAATCTCATCGGGATCCACACTAACTGTGTATGTCCGACTGAAACCGTCTCCAGGTCTCAAATTCGGAATACCAATTATCGTGGCTTGGAGCGAATCCTTAATCACAGGATTTGTATTATAGAGCCACACCTTGGCTTGGGTTGTGCTCGCGTCGTTGGTTAACGGGAACCAAGAGTCTTGGTAAACCTGATTATCGACAGTTTCCGGCGCGCTTGGAGCTGTACAGTACAGAGCATGAGCGATATCTGGATCAAACACGGACATATTGCGCACACCCACTGTAGCGGGACCATCATAGCTGTCAAACGAAACGTTCATCACGTCAGTGTCAGGAACGCCGATCACAACTGTTTTCGTGTAGATCGGGTTCTCATCATTTTCACCGTCGCCAAAGTCAAAGCGCATGATATTATTGACGAGACCTTCGCCCTCACTATTGTTCTCAATATCGAGATCGGGCAAGTACTCGTTGACATGGAAGGTCAAAGAGTAATTGTCATAAGCAAAGCCGTTGCCTTCGATAGCGTAGAACTCGCCGGAATACGTGCCACCGTGCCAATCACGAGCACTATCCGCGCTGGTCGGCACGTTTGCCGGGAACGGTCCAGCCTGGACAAAATTGTCGTAGAAGTTCTTATACAACGGTTGCGAAGCAGGGTCTTGTGCATAAGTGTTCGGGTTATTTTGATCACCGGGGCGCATCACGTCATTCGGATGGATAAACAGCATATCGTTAGAGCTATTGTCAAAGTTGCTGTCTCCATACTCGTGACCCTGTTCTGGACGACCGATTGAAATGTTATTGAAGCCCACTTCATCCGGTGCAAAAACGCCTCTTCGGAACAGCATGTAACGGGCATAATCCAAATCGGTATTAGGAACCGGGCGGATCCACCGCAGACCGGTCACCTGGTAACGCACATCGGCTGATAACGGAGCTGTTAGCCAGCTATTGGTATACCCATCTCCATAGTAACCATAATCATAGTCGCTATCAACGTCATAGATATGCTCGGAATCATTCCATTCGGTATTGTCTCCAACACCATACAGCACGTAGCTGCCATCGGGATTCGAGTTCCAATCGGTGAAATAGGTGCGGAACTTACCAATTTCCGATCTTTCGCCAGGATCCAGAGAACGTCCGGCTTGATCGTAGTCGCCATTCGGATCATACTCACCCTCAATATTCCGATCAATGATTCCAAACGGATAGTCGATATCATTATCGTCGTCGAGGATCATTTCATTAATCCGCTCATGCTCCCACTTTTCAGGAATATAATTATAGACATGATCGTCTCCCACGTCAAGCAGCCATAAATTATTGGTTTCACTCAAACCATTCGGACTGCCGGAAGTCATATAGGTACCGTCGGTCTCGCCCATCTCCATGATCCCGTTCCAATAATTGTGATTTCCACGATTATCCCGGATGCTCAGGAAATCAACGATGTCAATATCTTGATCGGCAAAGTTATAACCTGTGATCTGGTGTCCCCACGGATTGGTCGGATCAGAGCCGTCAGCGACCTCGCGACCATCGTTTGTCCACAAGGAAAGCATGGGACGCGGGGCTATCGGAATAGCATTATTGACAATGCCGAAATTGCCGCCGATACTATACGCATTTGCGATAATGTCTTGGTCGGCTTGGTTAATGAAGAAGCCGCCAAAGTTGCCCGGGCTAAAGCCTAAAGGACCTGGCAACGAAGGCACTCCGAGATACTCATTATCGTCACTTTGAGCCAGGAAGCAGTCACTGACACTTGACCAGGGATTTGCGCCGCCAGAGTATGCGGGGTTGCCAGTCAAGTTGTTATAGTAAGCACTTCCATTGTCGCCGCCATCTGTATCATAACCGACGCGTAAGGCGCGAGGATTAAAGCGGATTCTACGATGGTTCGCTGTATTTTGAACCATGTTGATTCCGAACGGATTATACAGATTGTGCTGCGGCTCTTGGGTTCCATCAAAATCTGGACCAAACCACGCACGAGGCGATGTGGCGTACGCATAACACACTGATGGATCCGTCTCGGAGCCCGTTCCGACTCCCAACCCATTCCAATTCGATGATTGGTCATACGGATTGTTGTCGCTATCATCATAATTATTATAAGTATAAAGATATGGATATTCCATTCTCGGATTGCCTGAACCAACGATTATCGAACCATTGCCATACAGATCATGTCCGGTAATGTCCACTTTATTCCAATTAGGGAAGAAGTCCTCACCAAAGGAATAATTGGTACCATGGCTCCATGGACCGGTGTTGTCCAGCCAACCACCGTCGTACAGCCCATCCTGGTCTGTATCCTCGACCAGCGGATAGGTGAAATTGGACCAATCCGCGTCTTGCACCCACTTACGGAAATATGATCCCTTATAGTGGAGATACTGACTGACACAATCATCATCCGGAGAATCGCACGGCTCGTCCAATGAGGTCTCATTGATCCAACCGAATTCGGAAACGCCAGCGTTAGAACCTTCGCCGCCAGTGTCATAGTCGCCCTCGTCGTCATCGGTATAGAAGGGGTTCATATCGCGTTTGACCTTGATCGGGCTCGTATGACCCAACCAGACTGTGGAGGCACTGGTTATCGGATCAGCGACATCCCAGTGTCCGGTATGAGCGGTATAGCCTTCAAGGTCATTATAGAAATTATTCGCGTCGGTGTATTCGTTACTCATGTTCGACGGATGATGCTGATAAACGCCCATAGGACCAGTGATGCCGTATTGCTCACGCGCGTTATATTTCCCACCGTCATTATTATATGCCCAAGGCGATCCGCTTGTTGAGTCATAACCAGAATAACGGAAGGAGAGCTCCATACCGTCTCCCAAGCCATCATAATCGGTCGAAGGCATAAGAGGATGCGCGCCGTAGTAGTGACCAATATTATAAGTGTCACTATGATTTGGCTTGATGTTGACGCCATAATTTGGCTCGCCCGCAGAGCCGATTATATCAGCCCAACCGAACCAACGATCCGCGTCGGAGTCCTCAAAACCATCCATCAGGCCGTCATCGTCTGTATCCGCGTCCATCACGTCAGTCGAACGCCAGATCTCATCGTCTGACCAGAATCCCGCGCCGCTTAATGGACCGTCAGCACCAGCAATATCGCCCTCGATGTCGCCGTCGTAAACCTGAGAAACCGGAGCACCGTATAAGACCGCATTGTTGCCGGTAGCAATAAAGTAACCATCCTCACCGCGACGTTCGCCGGGCTGGATGCCGATATTGGTCGCAAAGTTCACGTCAATATTCGGAAGGTCCCAACCAGGATATTGTGCGGCGTCGCCATTGCTATCGCCCCAACCATCCGGCAGGAAGTCATTATCCGAGTCATAATCGAACGGATCCGACTGAGTTCCGACTTGCTGATCCCAGACAGTCCAACCCGGAAGTGTCGCGGTTCCAGAGGCGAACGTCGGATAGTTGTTCACGTAGAAAGCACCACTGTAAATATCAACAGGCGAACCAACTGCACCAACATAAAGATCGGCTTGTGAACCGCCTTGATTTACGCCGCTCACGGAACCGACTTCCAGTCCGTCAAACAGACCGTCTTTATCGGAATCCCAGTCCATTGGATTGGTCCCGATTTCCACATGATGAATTTGAGCGATACCCAACGACATACTAAACTTGTCGTAAGGGTCGTCATATTCAATATCGCCATAATCACTATTTCTCGGTAAGACATAGAAGCTCAAATTGTACCCACTATTTGCACAATACTGAGTATACTCGTCGTACTTATAGGAATTGAATAGATAATCCGTAGCAGTCTCTGTGCAGGTTGATTGGGTATTCGGGTCGCATGTTGTTGACAGAACGTCCCCAGAAACATCGCGCACCAGGTGTTCGGCAAATGTCCAAGAGACAAGTGCTTCCCAATATTCATGTCCATCCAAGATGCCGTCGTCGTCACGGTCGCTATCATTATAGAGATAGGTTGTCTCATTGCCGCCTACCTCATAAGCTGGACGGTTGGGGCTGTTATACATCAGGTCCCAATCGGCATAATCGAAATCGAGATTACCAGCTTTCGGATGGAGACCAAACGGCATATTGAAATAGGGATAGAAAGTACCCAAACCGCGCTCCAAATTATCAACGAGATAATCGCCGTCGGAATCAAGAGATAAAGGATTGCTCTCTTGCAAGGTAAACTCGAACGGAGGGTTGTTCGCGCCCAATGCCGCGCCAGCACCGCGCAAGTTCGGATTTTCCTCATAACCATCAATCAAGCCATCTTTGAATCCTGGATTGGTCACGGAATAATTCGACGCATTTGCAAAGGGATTCTCGGACATATGATCCGAGTATTGACCGTCTGAATCGCGATTCAAAGGATCAGTTTCTGTCCAGACCTCGCCCTCATCGAGAATACGGTAACCCGCGGTGTTCATACCATCGTCGCCCGCGATCTCTGCATTAAGGTCGCGATCTTCACCGGTCCAATAACCCATGTCATAACCGAGCCAGTCCAGATTAGTCCAACCGTCGGGAATACCGTCGCCGTCTGTATCCCACAAAGTAGGCTCTGTGTGGTGACCTCTATTATAACGAATACCGGCTATTGCATTTATACCGAACGTCTGGTCAAAAATCAGATGTCCACCGATAAATCCAAACGGCGTGCGATCTGCGTTCAACTCAAAGCCGTCTGCCAAACCGTCAAAATCAGTATCCGGATTTTCCGGATCGGTGTACCACAAACGCTCTTGCCAGTTAGATAACCCATCATTATCAAAATCACCGTTATTAACGGTAAACCCATCAGGGTTCTGATACGTTGCGCCATTGGCGTAAGGGTGACCTACTTCATCAACGCCGTCAATAATATCATCGCCGTCGCTGTCCGCGTTCCGCGGTTCTAAGTTAGATCCGAGCCACTCCATACCAGCCCAGCCCAATCCGTCGGCGTCTTCATCATTAGGTGCCAGCACCCAACCGTCGCTTGGACCTTCCCAGATATCCCCTAAACCATCCAGATCTGTGTCGGGAATCAACGGATTCGAGCGCACAAATGTGATGGGATAACCCAAGAAAGGATGCACATGATAATCCACGCCAGGGAAAGCGGTGTGATTCGAATCATGTGGTCCGTCAAACGCGTATGCATCATCAATTTTAACCGGGTCCCACAACACGAAATCAGGATCGGAAATCCGATCATAGTAGCCCCATTCGTAATCATCGCGAAGCCCATCAGCGTCGGAATCCGGCGTTAATGGATTGCTACCGATACCGCTACGTTGTCCGCTATTACCTTGTCCTGGCAGATCGGGATCGCCCGGAGCATGCCAGATAAAGTCGTTCATTTCGCGATAATCGCTGATATTGTCATCGTCCGTATCCCAATCCCAATAAACAGTGCCAGCGGCATGTTCAAGAGAATTGTAAATACCGTCTTGATCCTGATCGTCATACTGCGGAACACTGCTCTCATCATCCCAAGAGCGCATCGGATGGCTGTTGTTTGCCAAATATTCCTCTAAGTCCGGACCGGCATTATGATCGGGATCATTAAAATCGCTATTATTTGTAGCAGGATTAGACGGGTGTAACGGAGAGTTGAGGAAAGTTCCCTGCTCATCCGTAAATTTCTGACCGCGACGCTCTGCCCAGTCATAGCACTCGTCATCGTCGGAATCACGATCCAAGGCATTGATTTGATAATCCGTGAACGGATCATAATTGCCGTTGGTGTATTCCGTACCTTCGTGGTCATGATAGAGAGGATTGGTGATGTCCAAATTGTTGCTGGGACGTCCCCAACCTTCCAGAGGTTGACCCGCGTCGTTATCATAATAGCCATCAGTAGGAGAAGCGGTGTAAATAACCCCATGAGGCCTGTTATCTTCATATACCAAACCATTTCGCTCATCAAAGCCGAGGGTATTGGCAATATTAAGAGGCAGCCACGGATCCACAATAGTTATATAATAATCATCCCAAGGAATTACGAGTCGAGAAATTCCATGCAGATCATACATCATATACTCGTAAAAACGATCCGTATCATGCTCTTGATTGGCAAAACTTCCGTGATAATACGTTGCCCGGAAGTATCCCCATGTTGTCGGCGGTTGATAGTAGCGATGCGAAAAGTTGACGTCTCCAAAATCGGGCGCAGTGATCGAACCACCAGCGTGCTGGTAGGGAGCACTTCCCAACGTCGTACTCACTGTACCGAGATCGCTTCCGAGCAACCACTGAGCATCGGTAAGCGTCTGTTTTTCGCCAGAATGATAGGTGGGGAGATCACTCTCAATCGGCTGCAAAATAGCACCAGTTGGATCTCGGACAATCACATTGCCGCTGGCGTCGTAAGTATACCAGCCAAACTCTTGCGGATAATAGAAGTGAGGCAGACCCTCGTTATAGAGATTGGAATCATAATAGCGAGGCTCGCTTGAGTCATGGTTCAGCAAAAAGCGATCAGGTACCAGATTGCCAGAATCCACTCTCATATAATCGTCATAGACAGGCATCCACCCATCGGCGATTCGATCGCCGTCAGTGTCTGGGTTTGCCGGGTCTGTAGAGGTCAAATACGCTTTAAAGAAGTAATCTCCCGGTAGGAACGGCACATCGCCTAAATCCCATTCAGGGGAGTTACAATCATTCCATCGATAGTCGATAGTGGCGACCATTTCACCAGGGATATCCGCGTATTCATTATAGAAGTTGGCGCACAGAATTTCATCCGGCGTCATTCCATGATCGGATTGCCGGAACTCCGGATAGTACGGTGTATTTCGACCTGTGTTGAAGTGCCAGCGACATACCCAGTCCTTTACTGCGAATTTGTTGCCAGCCCACGCGCCGTCATTGAATGTGCGGGGGTCCCACGGATTATAGGGACCATAATTCGTCGTGTAATTCGCCGTATAATTAACATCGACAATCGTCAGGTCATAGACCCGAGTGCCACCATTATTATATCCATCAACCACGCCGTCGTCGTCGGTGTCGCGGTCAAGCGGATCTGAAAAATAAAGGTTATAGTTGGGAATATCATCCAAAGCGATCCGACTAGGGAACACCTCATCGCCATCCCAAAGGCCGTCATCGTCCGTGTCACCGTCCCATTTGCTGGTTTCAAGCCAGTTTTCGCCCGGCATCCAGATGTTGTCGCCGTTGTCGCCATCGACGCCATCCATATCCGGATCCTCGAACAAGTTGGGAAGACCGTCTTGATCGTCGTCATTATAGAATGTGTTCGGATCTAAGGCATCAACCATACCATCCAAGTCAGCGTCATGGAGAGGCGACTCGTAAGGATTGTTCGGACGCCAAATCGCCCATCTCGGGTTATCAGAATCATACTGATAATCGTAGTAACCGAGAATAGTTCTTTCCATATCATTTCCAGCACTGGTGGCAAGATCGTAACCGTCATTGCCGCCATAATTGAAAATGCCACTGTCCGGTACGCGGGTGCGATAGCGCCATCGTCCGGTATCCCCTAAGTTACCAGTCGGGGTCACGTCGGCGTTCTCGTACCCTCCGCCTGGAATAGTCGGCGTAATGTAGCCGTGAGCCGGATTCGGAAGCGTAATATTCACATTCGTATTCGGAACCGGATAATCGGTGCAATCGCCATACAGGCAACCATCATAGTTATCGTCTCGGAGATCATCGCCAATCCACCACATATAAGGTGCGCCGAGCCATGTGCGGGTATAGCCATTCTCACCCCAAACAGCCTCATTTTGCTCATTCGTCGCGCGCCAGTCGGATTGACCGCTATTAAGACGGTTGTCATAATTACCATTTGGCAGACCATCGCTGTTTCTGAACAGAGGGCTGGTCGTATAGCCATAAACGACGAAATTGCTGAAATAGCAGTCTAACGGGTCCGCCCGCTTGACCTCACGACCATCGGCGATACCATCCTCATCAGAGTCAGCTTTGAGCGGATCGGTGCGATCGCGCATGGAGCTACGGAACATGACTCCGTAACCGCCCGCGCCAGGACGACCGCTCTGAGCTGAAAAGCTCCAGTTGTAAACTTGATCGTGATTGCCACAATCATCATCGGAGAGATCGTCGTCGCAACCGCTGCCGCTTGTCGGCTCCCAAGCATAAAGCTCGTCGGTTGTCCCGTCTAAGGAATTAACCTGCCAATCTGGATGATTCGTTTTCTCACTAAAATCAGGATAGACTTCGTGATCATAATCATCGTCGCCCAGCCAACGGTCGGTCAAAATTTCCTCACCGTCGGAAAGACCATCATAATCCGTGTCGTACTTTGCCGGGTTGGTTTCGTACACCGGATCGCCGCTCACAGTCATGTGATCGGTCGGGGGACCAGAAGGCGGCACGGTTCCCCACGCATCGTCGTTATCAATTGTCATATCATTCGGATCGGATTCTCCAACTGATGATAAACCGTCTGGATCGGTTTCGGTTCTCTCATCCGCCCAATAAGGCAGGTAGAAAGTTTCCCCGATACCGTCACCCAAATCCCAAAAATTAATTTCCGCTCCATGAGGGCTGTCCCAGCAACCATTTGCATTGATATCTTCGCCCTCTCCAAGATCGATATCCAGATCGTCTCGAAGCACATTGGGATGTACATAATCGTCACGCCAGAAATAATTGCCCCAACCGTTGATCCAACCGTCAGGCAGACCGTCGTAATCAGAGTCTTTATTCAATGGGTCTGTGGTGGAGCCATCGAATTCTTCCGCAGGCGCGCATTGGTCATAGACGTACACGTCACGCGTCAGATATAAACTTGAGCCGTCCGAAGCCTGGATATGAATGTCGATTTTGTCGGTCCGACCGCCAAATTTATGGTGGAGTATTCCAGAAGGCGCGCTCGGATAGTGGGAACGATCACGGTACGCATAATAATACGTGCCATTACCCGCTGTCCCAGTAGGAGGCATCACGCCAATTTCAGCCACGGCACCATAAGCCTTATCCATCTGACCTTGAATCAATCCCACCTCAACGCCGTCGGTCAAGCCATCGCCGTCTGTGTCTGGATCAAGCGGGTCGGTACCCAGGATATATTCGCCTGGCTCTTCCCATTTGTCATAAACCAGCACGCCGTGGTTTTCATAAGTCTCAACCAAAGCATTCATGTTGACCCAACCGTCAACTAAGCCATCATCGTCTGTGTCCGCGTCGTTGGGGTCGGTTCCCCAAGCGATTTCCCATTTGTCGCCCAAGCCGTCAAAGTCCGTATCGGCATTTAGCGCGTTTGTCTCATTGTCTGCGGCGTAATCCCAATTGGTCCCGCCGCGAAAATGATTGTCCATACCGTCGGGATCCCAAACGCCGTCGCTAAACTCCCAACCTTCGCCGTCAAAGCATTCTTTTCCACTTTGGGGGCAATCGTTCAATACAATATCGCCCTCATAATCGGTGTCCCCGACGTTCTCATTCAGCTTCGGATCGTTGCCACAGTCGTAGCAGTTATCATCAAAAGCGTCGATCTCGTCGCAATCGTCATCATCGATATCGATACTGGGGATATCCTCGCCCGGAATATCGATGCCCCGATCATAATCGCCGTCTTTATTCACGTCGATATAGCTATCGGGAATGCCATCGTTATCAGAATCAACATCTTGGGCGTCAACCAAACCATCGTTATCCGCGTCAAGCTGCCAGCTCTCACCGAAAAACAAAACAGAGTGATTGCCTACCAATTTGTTGACAAATGTACGAGCAATTGAACATCCATTGCCATAGTCGTAGACATCCTTTGCCCATAGCGGAAGACCCAAATTGTCATCCCAGATGCGTCCGTTTGCCCCTGTGTTTCCAATAACCGGAACATTATTACCGACATTTTCGGTGTAACTCTCAATACGACCGTCTCCATCCGAGTCGAAACTCAGAGGATCGGTCTGCTTGTAAGGATTTATCCGGCCATCGATACCGACATCGGTTCTTAACTCTTGATCCCAAAGTCCAGCCCAACTAGGGCGCACTTCATCGACATCAGGAATCAAGTCGCCATCAACATCGTGATCATACGGATCATAAATCCCGTCATGATCCGTATCAATCCATTCATCCAATGGGTTGGATGTGTGCAAACTGTCATTGTTGGACAAGCCATACCCGAAAGTCCCGTAAAGAATTTCTTCATTGTCGAGCAATCCATCATTGTCAAAATCCGGAACCCTTGCCCAGACAATCATTACCATCACCATCAAAAGAGTTATGATTGTGAAAGGTAATGCAATTTTCCCTTTTCGAGAGAATTTCCTTTCGTTTATTAACACGGCTGTAACCTCCTTCTAATTAATGAAAATGAAGTTAAGATAAGATTTTTATTTTTTACCGTTTTTATTTCCAAGACCTTAACGAAGTAACCTCTATCCCTCACATAAGTTATTCGCCTCACCAACACCTCCTCTCAAAATCATTATGAATTCGTCCTCTATCTCACTCAAATTTATACTTTTTTTGATCTTCATCTCGTATTAAGCCGCCTTCTCAAAATCGTAAATCGTTTTTTTTACGTGAACTCTGCGCCGTTATTCATTAAATAATCGGCAGTTAGGACATTTTTTATCAAAAAAACGTTACAATTATACATTTATCCACAGGCGTTGTCAAGTTTTTTTTCTCCTCATATCCCGCCCATGATAAAACCTTTAGTCAGCGTCCATATCAATTCTCGTCGCCTATTCACGATTATTTGCGTTCGCTCTCGGCTTACCGCGTCTTTCGGAAATAAAAGCGAAAATAAAAAAAATCATACATAAGAAATTGGCGTCCCCAAGGGGAGTCGAACCCCTGTTGCCGCCGTGAAAGGGCAGTGTCCTAGGCCTCTAGACGATGGGGACCCCATTTTTATGTATGACTCGCAATATATAGCTTCCGAAAGTGTTCGTTTTCAACCATAGCTTTATTGATAAGGGAATAGGTTCGCAACTGCTCGCCAGTCTTCCGTAAACGATTACAAAACACAGTCGCTAATGATAGGAGCATTTTGGAAGCCATTTCAGGATCTGAATTGAGCAGGCGCAAAAATACGTCCCGTTTCATCCAATAGTAAGAACCATCGGACAATGCTTTTATTGTGGCTGATCGGGGCTTTTCGTCGATTAGTGATATTTCGCCGAAAAAAGAATTCTTTCCAAACTTAGCCAGCACCAAGTCCTCATCTTCACCTATTTTTCGACCCACACTGACATCGCCCTCTATAATAATACAAAGCGTGTCTCCGACGTCCCCCTCTTTAAAAATCACATCATTTACTTGAAAAGTTTCATAATCAAATAAGGGGACAAGATCTTTCAAGTCGTCCAAATCCAAATATTGAAATAATTCAATATTTTTTAAGGCATTTACGTCAACCATAAGCGTCATCCGAATTTACTTTTTTATAAAATAGACATTATGGTGAGCCGCACTGGGTTTGAACCAGTGACCCACTGCTTAAAAGGCAGTTGCTCTACCAACTGAGCTAGCGGCCCCCCATAATACCAAAATATACTATCAATTTCAAATTTTTGTTGTCACACAATTCATCGTGTCAGATGAAGATTCAAAAATATATAGGTCAATCCTTTTTTTGTCAACAGAAAATTTGTACTTATGTGTAAAATAATGAGAGAATTGTCCATTCGCCCCGCTGAGAGATGTAATTAACACACCGACAAACACCCTGACTTTAAAATAGGTTTGAGCAGTTTACAGGGTTTTTAATATCTTCTTACAATTTCGGTTCGATCCGGTCCAGTAGAAATCAAAGATATTTGACAATGAATAAAATTTTCTATTTTTTCTATAAAACGCCTGGCATTTTTCGGGAATTCTTTGTAATCAGTAGCCCCGCGAACAGTGCCTTCCCAACCGGGCAACTCCTTATAAATCGGCTGACATTGAGCCAAACGAGTGCTATCTTCAGGATAACGAGAAATCGATCCTTCCTCTTCGCTAATCTGATAGCCCGTACAGATATAGATCGTATCGAACTTATCAAGAACGTCTATTTTCGTCAGAGCAATTCGGGTAAATCCATTGATCTTCACGGCGTATCGCAACGCGGCTAAATCCAGCCAACCGCATCGACGCGGACGCCCTGTTGTGGCTCCGTATTCATTCCCAGATTGACGAAGTTTGTCTCCGGTCTCATCGATCAACTCGGTGGGAAATGGACCGTCCCCCACCCGAGTTTGATACGCTTTTGCAATACCGATTATCTCGTCCAATTGACCAGGGTTCACTCCTGTCCCGGAGAACAAGCCTCCTATCGTCGGATTTGAGGAAGTCAGGTATGGATACGTGCCGAAATCAATATCCAGAAGCGTCCCTTGCGCGCCCTCGAATAAAATCGAATCCCCTTCTCGAATTCGTTGGTGCAAAAAATTACCGGTATCGCACACCATACTTTCGATACGAGACGCAATTTTCATGCAATAGGAGAGGATTTCCTCCAATAAAATTTCCTTTTTATGGAAAATTTCCCGAATGATTGCATTTTTATATTTTAAATTTGTCTCAAGTCGCTCTTTTAATACATCGGGATGATAAAGATCGTATATCCGAACCCCAATCCGACGCATTTTATCTGTGTACGCAGGACCGATTCCACGCAAAGTGGTTCCAATTTTTTGAGCAGCGGAATCGGTTTCCATCGCGCTATCTAACAATTTATGAAACGGAAAAACGATATGAGCGTTCCCGGAAATTTTGAGCCTGTCCTTTAAAAAAATTCCCTTTTCTTCAAGACAGGAAATTTCTTCCAATAATTGCTCGGGGTCAAGTACGACTCCATTTCCTATTACGCACGTTTTATCAGGATACAGCGCGCCTGTGGGGACTAAATGAAATATAAATTTCACCCCGTCTTTCACAACCGTATGACCCGCGTTTGCGCCACCTTGATATCGGACGATCACGTCTGCGTCCCTACTCAAAATATCCACAATTTTCGCTTTGCCTTCATCGCCCCATTGGGCACCGATAATAGCTGTATTCCTCATCCCAATCCCCCTTAGGATCCGCAGATTACGCAGATTTGCGCGGATTTGCGCAGATTACGCAGATTTGCGCGGATTTGCGCAGATTACGCGGATTTGCGCAGATTTTTTATCTATAGCCAAAATAATTTAAATCCCGATCATGTTTTCGCCAATCTTTTCGCACTTTTACCCAGAGATCTAAATAAACCGATTGATCTAAAAAAGATTCTATGGCTTGTCGAGCTTCCGCGCCGATTCTACGAATCATTTGTCCGTTTTTCCCGATTAAGACCGCTTTTTGCGAATTTTTTAGCACATAAATCACTGCGCTGATATAAATTTTATTTGTACGTTCCTTAAAATCCTCCACCAAAACCGTAGACGCGTAAGGGATTTCATTTTGTGTGCAGACGAACACTTTTTCTCGGATAAATTCGCTCACAATAAAACGCTCGGAAACATCCGAGAGCTGATCAAGCGGATAAAAAGGCTCCCCGTATGGTATGCGATCGACAATCACTTCCTTTAAACGATCGATTCCTTCGTTGTGCAAGGCGGAGATCGGTATAATTTCATCAAAAATACCCTGTTCGTGATACGTTTTCATCAAAGGTAAAATATCCGACTTACCGACCAGATCGATTTTATTAATTGCCAACAATCGTTTATTTTTAAATTTATTTTTAAATATGATATCCGATTGCTCCGGTAATTTTTTAGATAAGTCCTCAGGTCTATCGTGAATATCAATTAGATAAAGCACCAGGTCCGCGCCTTCCAAAGCCGCTAATGCGGACTTTAGCATATACCGATGAAGTTTATACCGAGGGTTCAACAGCCCGGGCGTATCAAGAAAAACAATCTGATAATTGTCTGTGGAGACGATCCCACTAAATTGATGGCGGGTCGTCTGTGGTTTCGGCGAAACAATCGCAACTTTTTGGCCTAACAATTTATTTAATAAAGTAGATTTCCCAACATTCGGGCGTCCGATCAAAGCTACATAGCCGGAACGAAACGGTTTCTTTTCCATATTTATACGGACCTCATCACAGGTTCTTAGGGTCTTGTCACATTCGATTTCTTACTCGATTCCGCGAAGACGGGCGAATCCTTCCCCTTTATAAAGCTAACCAAAAAAGAATTATCTTTCGTCCGGCACTTACGCCATTCTTTGATTTTTATATCCAATTTGGTAAAAAAGTCCATTATTCCTCCTCCCAATAAAGCATAATCGCCGAGAATTGTCTCTTGACATTTTCTACAATGTTGTGTTCCTTGCTCCAATCAGTCGGGAAGGCTCTCGCGATAATCTCATCTAAGCCCAGTGTCCCGGGTCTAGATTTCACGTCGCTTCTTACAGGAGTGAAAGCTCCGCTCTGCACAAGCAATTTCTGACCGTCCTGGGAAAGAATATAGTTGATAAAGCTTTCTGCCTCAACCTTTTTATTGGATGAGTTGAAAATTCCCAAAGGGCATGGAATAGCAATTACGCCGTCCTCTGGATAGATCAAGTCTACCGGACTGCCGCTTTCTCGCATCATAGTGATGATATAATCGATCGTGATACCGACTGGAAATTCCCCACTTGCAATTTTTTTGGAGACAGCGTTATTGGATTGAACGACCGTCGCGCCGTTTGTCCGCAAGAAACTAAAATATTCCCAGCTATACGTGTCTGCGAGAGTGCCGACTGTCAAAACAGCCATCCCGGAATACAACGGATTTGCCATAACAACTTTATTTCTCCACTGATCGCTCCAAAGGTCCGCCCAATACACCGGCCTATCCTCATCCGCCACAATATCCGTATTATAGACGATCCCAGAAGTGATGATCCGCCCGGCGTAAAAGCAGTTGTCCTGATCCCGTAAGTAACTCGATAGAAACGCGCTATGCTCAGATTTAAATGGATGGAGCATTCCTTCCTTTTTCAACTGGGTCAGATAGGACAAACCAGCCAGCCACACCACATCGGCATTGACGCCGCCCTCTTCCTCTTCCGCGGATATTTTGCTGATGATCGCTTGGGTGCCGTTGCGATAAATACTGAGCTTTATCTGAGGATATTCCTGTTCAAACGCCGCTTGAATCTCCGACATGATTGCAGAGGGAACAGAAGTATAGACCAAAAGACGCTTGCTTTTTTTCTTCGACTGACAGCCGCTTAATACCAATATAAATAGGGACAGATAAATCCCAATTAGAATCGCTCGAAAAGACATCGCCCCACCCTTTAGTTTATAATATTCGATACGTGGTCAAAGTCATCAAATATATTATCCGGTTGATCCAAGTCTACCCGGATCACATGATGCAAAGGTCTGCCTAAGCAGAGTTCTCCGATTCGCTTGAAGTAAGGAGAGAAATCACTCACATAATATCGATGCGACGGAGGAATGGGCAAACTGGTCGCCATATCCAGTTCATCCAGAGTATCAGCCACTTCTTTCGCGGTCTCTGTTGCGGAATCGACCAGTGAGACTCCCGGTCCCATCACCTTTCCGATCACCGTTTTGAGCAGAGGATAATGGGTGCATCCCAATATTAAGGAGTCGATGCCGTTGATTTTTAGATCATAAAGATAGCGCTCAGCGATCTGATAGGTCACGTCGTGATCCAGCCACCCTTCCTCAACCAGCGGGACAAACAAGGGACAGTCCCTCGCGAAAATTTCCACATCAGGACGCCGATCTCGGATAGCCCGTTGATAGGCCCCGCTGTCAATCGCGCCGGTAGTCCCGATCACCCCGATTCGTCCATTCTTGCTGCTTTTTACGCCGGCAATCGCGCCGGGTTGAACCACCCCGATTGTGGGAAGATCCGTTGTATCCTGCAACAGGTCTATTGCGTCCGCAGAAGCGGTGTTGCACGCCACAACAATCATCTTGATCGGAAAACGTAACAGAAAACGGACGATTTGCAAAGAAAATTTTCGTATCGCATTCCGAGATTTTGATCCATAAGGGAGATGGGCAATATCACCGAAATAGATCACTTTTTCATAAGGTAGCGCACGGAAAATTTCTGCCACAACAGTCAACCCGCCGATACCTGAATCGAAAATCCCGATGGCTTTCTGATCATCCGGAAGTTCATTCATTTATTTGAGTCGTTTTTTTACGAGACGCTGGCAGGTCAAAATAAAAAACGCTTCCCTTTGTCAACGTGCTGTTTACACGAACTCGTCCGCCGTGTCGTTCAATTATTTCTTTGGTAATCGGTAAACCCAAACCCATACCCTGGGGTTTGTCTGTTAAAATATCGCCGATTTGGCGGAATCGATCGAAAATCACTTCCCAATGTTCCTCGGAAATCCCGTCGCCAGTATCCCGCACCTCGCAACGAATCCACACCTCTCCTTTAATTTTGATCCGACGCAAGGTCACAAGGACTCGTCCGCCCTCTTTGTTGAATTTCACGGCGTTATCCAGAAGATTGCCAAAGGCTGTTCTCAACTTGTCTCCATTGGCTTGAATAATTGGGATATTTTCATCAATCTTCATCTGAAAAGATATATTCTCCGACTCGGGTAGCTCTCGAATAATTTCCAAGCTCGTCTCGATAATATCCGGAAAATAGACGTCACCAGACTCCCAATTCACATTGTCTGAGTTTGAGTCCAATTCCGAAAGCTCCAGCATTCCATTGACCAGACGAATCAGCTTATTGGTATCCTGCAGGATCATGCCCGCAAATTCAGCCACCTGATCCGGATCTGTGGAGGGATACATCAGCAGCAATTCCGTAAAACCTTTGATAGAGGTGAGAGGCGTCCGAGATTCATGACCCACATTCGTCATAAAGTCCGATTTCAACTTGTCTAATGTCCGCAGTTCTTCATTCGCTTTTTCTAATTCAATCGTACGGAGCTTGACCCGCTCCTCCAACTCGGCATTCCACGCTTCAATTTCCGTCTTTGCTTTCTCCAACTGGCGATTTGTCCGAGTGAGATTCTCATTAGAGACTTGAAGGTCCAGCAAAAGTTTTTTGTTTTCCAGCTTTAATTGTCGGGTCGACCACGCGTTCTCGACCTTATTCATCAGCTCGGAAACGTCGGTAACCGGCTTGAGCAGATAATCATACGCGCCGAGCCGCAAAGTCTCCATTGTTTCCGGTAGATGACTCGGATCGGTCACAATCAATACCTGAGACTCGTCGTCGATTGAAAGAGCCGTCTGGAGCAGTTCCAATCCACGAATTCCAGAAATATCGATCTGGGCGATCACAAGAGGATACGCGGCGCGCATCTCCTGAATCGCGGTAAAACCGCTGGAAGTGATAAAAACATCGTAATTGTTCTCAAGCAGAGTCGCTTCGACAAAATAATATTCTTTCAACTCCGACGGGGTATTATCTTTTAAAACCACGAGAATCCGTGTGCGCTCTTGCGTGGTTTCATTTTCTTCTTCTCTTATCAGATCTTCAAGATTCACGGTGTTCTTCTTTTTTTTAAAATATCGAACCGAACCGAAAATGTAGCGAATTATCTTATTTCACTAATATATCGATTCGTCAGATTTGAGCAATTTCTTTTTCGCAAAAAATACAATTTTTACTCGATTCGCAGCTCTATATACAAAAATGTAAGTTGTTGAATAATTAAAGCAAATTAAAAATATATTCGATACCACCAATCAATATTCCATAGCGTCTTTTATTGTCGCCCAATCCTTCGCGCCCAATTTTTCCTTTCCTTTCTCATCTATCTGGATAGATAAATTTTGATAAGAAACAATCAATTTATCGCCCACAGCAAATTCGCTTCGTAATTTGGGATACATCTTGATGAGCTCAAAATATGCAGGGCTATACGGCTTCACTTTGATCAGCGTGTGACTTTGCAGATGGCGACTATCCACCCAAATCCCGTCTGTCAGATAATAGGCTCTGGTCTTCGATTTTTTCATCTGAGATTTTGGAGCCACGCTGGGGGCCCTGCGTGAACCAAAAGAAGCCGGTGGGAGGGCATAAGACTCACTGGAATATCCCTGCTCCGGTGGGAGGGCGTAAGACTCACTGGAATGTCCCTTCTTTAGTTTGTTGCTGGCAATCGAGCTTTCCACGGCCTTCTTGCCAGTAGGAGCTTCCATAGCTTCTTGCAGATGGTCAGCGGCTCTGCGTTGAATGACCTTCTGGTCGTGATCCCAGTGGCTGAGACGCCTTTCCTCTTGAACCAAATAGGATGTATAAGGAGTGATGATGCCGTATTCCTCACTGAGAGAGACCACCTCGTCCACAAGCTCGGAATTTTCGCCATGCAGACGAATCTCGTCCATCAAAAATCCGATCTTACGAGACGCCCATAAGCGAGGGATAAAATCGTTGTCTCGCTCCAATGCGGGAAATTCAACCTCGTATATCCATTCATGCTTTTCGTCTCCCGCGGTTCCGCTCAAGGAGATGGACTTCCAACCTGATTCGCGATAGCGCCCCACAATAATGATCTGACTTCCCGCGAAAATATCGGAGATATGGGGAGGATATACGTCAAACACCGGCAATCCAAATTCGATATCCACGTCGGTCAGGACCGGATGGCTGATTTTTTCATACAAACGGGAGACTTTGACCTCGATGTCTTCGCCGGGTCGGACATAATCGGACGCGCCGTGATTTTGCTCAGCCAACAGGTCCAGAAGATGTGTGTTGACGTCATAACCCACGCCAAAAGTGAACAATCGAGCGGACGATCTGTTCCGACGACGCGCAGCACTCAAAATATCGCCAATATTTTGCTCCCCGACCGTAGGCAGTCCGTCGGTCAAAAAAATGATTTGCGTAGGTCGGTCGCCCTCGGTCATATCCAACGCCTCGGAGAGAGCCGAGTTGATGTCAGTGCCGCCCCGCGCCCGAATCGAGCGAACAAAATCCTTTGCCTCCATCAAATTTCTATTATCCGCGTGGACCAAACCAGGGTAAAAATAATCCACGTCCGCTTCAAAAGTGATGGTGTTAAAACGATCTCTTCTCCCCAAACTTTCCAGGCAATAGAGCAATGCGCCGCAAGCCTGCTCAATTTTTTCGCCCTTCATACTGCCGGACGTATCCAGCACAAAAACAAAATCTTTCGGCAGACTCCGTTCTTGATCGATCTCCGGGTCCGGCGTGAGAAACGCTAAGAAAAAGCCGTCGTTCTTATCCGAAGAACCGTGCCGACGATGCGCCAGTAAACTCACATCCATATCTTCTCGGGACAGTGAATAATAGAGGATAAAATCTTGATCCAACCGAGACGCTTTGTTCGCCTGATCGACCCAAGCGACTTCCGCCTCAAACTGCCCATGCCGACTGATATGGACCTCATAAGTCGGGGAATAGATGGTTCGTAACGGCAGGTCCGACTGAATATCGACTCGGAATTCGAAATGATCCAGAAAGACCTCCCGCGTCTCATGTCCCAACGGAAAAAAGAACTCCACCTGCATTGAGCGGTTGGAGGAGCCGCCTTCGGCTTTCAGAATTTGGTCATAGCTAAATTCCAGAGTCCTTTCCGATCTCGGCGGAATCGGATAGACCCTTGCTCGGAACAGCTTATGATCCAGATATTCCAACAGCGCAGGGTCTCGATTCTGGCGAACAATCGACTCATAGATACGCCGCGCCTCATCTTTGTCCAACACCTCGCCCTCTAACCGTCTGCCGTCTGCGATCAATGTAAATTCCGAAACTTGCGCGTCCGGGGGTAACGGAAAAATAAACGCGCCTTCCAATTCTCGGCTGGTCTCGTTCTTGAAAACCTGCCGCACATTCACATGGGATATCTGACGGTTTATGTCCACATGAACGCTATATTCTGAAATGGAGATCTGCCCGACTGAATGCGGGGGAGGAACAGGCGTGGGGTGAGGGGGAATAAATACGATGCGAGCGTCGCAAAAAATAACGCCGCACATCCACATCGTCACAGTGATAAAAACAGTCCATAATAAACGGGTCATAGGTCGCTCCTTTCGTTTGGGTTTCTCTTTCGATCTAAATTCTTAACGGCAATCTCTTTTATAGATTTTTTTTTACAAAGAGAATATCCGCTTTATTCCGTCTCCAGAATAATAGAGAACACGGAGAAGAATTATAACAGAGTTTTGAATAAAAATAAGCGCAAAAATTCAATTTCCATCAAAACCCTTAATTCGTAATTCGTAATCCCTAAGGTCTCTTAACGAGCAAAAATTTACGGATAATTTCGTATTCTGATAGCTGTAAGAATATGTATAAGAAGTTGAGATATAGGGACAGATCACGTAGTTATTTCCATGCGGGTAGAGAGAGCGGAAATGGATCAACGACCTGGGGTTGAAGTCATTCGGATTTATTTTGCATTCCAGAGCATGAACCCGCTGCTCAGTGCTTTTTATGACAAAATCGATCTCTCGCCCTGATTTATCACGCCAATAAAAAAGATCGAACTCATGGACGAATGTTCTTAAAAAATCAAGTATGAGGTGTTCCCATAAAAGACCGCGATCTTCTTCCCGGATCCTTTCCCAACCTTTGACAAAAGCAACAAATCCGGTATCAAAAGCATAACATTTTGGTCGTCGGATAATTTCCCGCCGACTTCCGCCGTGAAAAGGAGGCAGAGAATAAATGGCGTGAGCAATAGTCATGGCTTCGATATGCGCTTTCACAGTAGGACGGCTCAGGTCTGAGAGTTTTGCGAGTTTTGAGTAATCGGTCAATCCACTGCTCTGGCGTATCAGAAGATGCAACAGTTTGATAAAGCCCACGCGGTTGCGGACGCCAAATAACTCTTGAATATCACGGGCGTAAAAACTGTCAATCCATTCGGAAAAAAAAATCGGGTCCACCTCGTCGGCAAGCAAAGACTCTGGCAACCCGCCGTGCAAAAGACGACGATCCAGACTTTTTATTGAAAAAGCATCCTGGCATTCCTCCCATAAAACGGGAGGTAAAAAAATCATGACTTTGCGCCCAGTTAGACCGTCGCGAAATTTTTTTGTAGCGGATAACGTGGATGAACCGATAGCCAATATTTTTAAATGGGGATAGCTATCCGCTGCAATTTTGAGTAGCATGCTGGGATTCTCAACGCGATGAATTTCGTCGAACACAATGGTTGCCCAATCTCCCAGACTATCGTAAAAGGTTTCAGGATCCGATAGTCTGCGGACAACAGAAGGTAAGTCGCAATTCAGATAGGCGGTTGTGCTGAACATTTTGGAGAGTGTCGTTTTACCAACGCGGCGCACACCAGACAGCCATACAATAGATCGCTTCTTCCAAGCGTGCTCGATACGTTTTATCCAGAAGGGACGTTGTTTCATATTTTGCAACCTCACTTTACATTTAAACGTCTCAATGTAAAATATACTTTCGTTATATGCACGATTTTTTTCAACTATATCTGTCCCACGCACAAACTTAAAAGTTATTTCGCGACAAAAATCTTGATTTTTTAACAAAAAACGCTTATTTTTGATAATATTTGGGACAGGCTGGCTCCTCTGTCGAGAGAAACTAAAAAAATTTTCGAATCATTTTTTTTGGGGAAAATTTCGGGGAAAACCGTGATTATTAAATTTTGGGGCGTTCGAGGTTCATTGCCTACGCCGCTCACACCGCGGGAAATCGAGAAAAAAATCCGAGAGGTCTTGCTTGCCGCGACAGCGGACGATGTGAAGGACGATCAGTCCGTAGACAGATTTATCGAAAAGTTGCCGTTCGATAAGCGCTCGACTTACGGCGGAAATACGCCCTGCGTTCAGATCATACCGTCGGACAACAAGCGATTTATTGTCGATGCGGGTTCTGGTATTCGCGAGCTGGGAATTCATTTTTTGGATACTCCGATGGGACAAGGCAAGGGCGAAGTCCACCTATTTCTCAGCCATACCCATTGGGATCATATTCAAGGATTTCCATTTTTTGCGCCTGCCTTTATCCCCGGAAATCAACTCAGCGTCTATAATGATAAAGATCAATATAGAACTTTTTCGGATCAGCAAAACGCCCGCTATTTTCCTGTGCCGCTGGAGTATATGCGGTCTAAGATGGTCTTTCGACGTATTCAACCGGGGCAAATTTTCCATGTGGGGGAGACGGAGATCTGCACGTTGGAGATGTACCATCCTGGCACGTCGCTCGCGTATCGTTTTACGGATAAGGATTGCACTTTTGTATATGCCAGCGATTCTGAGTTCAATATGCGTCCGCGCTCGGAGGTCAGAGAATTTGAGGAGTTTGTCAGCGGCGCGGATGGAATGGTCTTTGATTCGCAATTCACCTTTTCCGAATCGCATGAAAAAGTCACCTGGGGGCATAGCAGCGCCACTATCGGCGTAGACGTTGCTGTAGCCGCGGGGGTAAAACGCCTTTTATTGTTTCACCATGCGCCATCGTATAGCGATGAAAAATTGACCCAATTATGGAAGTTGGCGATTAAGTATAAAAATCTGGTGGCTCCTCGTTCCGACTTGGAGATCATCACTACGTACGACGGATTAGAAATCGATATTTAATTTATAGTATTACATGCACTTAAAGGAAGGAAAATGAAATGATGAATTCACGATTTTTGATAGGACTCTGTCTTTTCTTAATTATTATGAACATGGGAGGTCCTGTTTTTGCAGACTCGGAAGCGGTTCCAGACCATATTATTTTGCGCTTGAATAGCGATCTGAGCACGTTCGACCTGAACAAAATACTCGAGCCGATCCATACTGAGGCAGTCAAACAACTTGTCCCCTCTATGAACATCTGGCTGACGAAAATCGATCTCAAAAAGATTGATCTGGAAACCGCCTTGAGTGCTGTTCGAAAATTATCGGAAACGCATTACGCACAAAAAGATCATCTGACTACGCTTCGGGAGGATCCTCTGTTTCCGAATGATCCGATGTTGGGAGAGCAATGGAACTTCCATGATAGCGACGATACAGATATTGACGCGCCAGAGGCGTGGGGATTGGCGGACCCGACCCATCTCAGCCCATTTGGAGAAGAACTGGTGGTTGCAATTATTGACAACGGATTCCAATACGACCACGACGACCTTATCGACAATGTCTGGTTCAACGAGCATGAGATACCTAACGACGGTATCGATAACGACAATAACGGCTATGTGGACGATTACTGGGGCTGGGACGTGTATGACGGAGACGGCGAACTTCCGGTTCAATCCCACGGCACACATGTGGCTGGGATTATCGGAGCCATGACTGACAACGAATATCTTGTGGCCGGCGTCAATTGGCATGGTAAAATGCTGTGTGTCGCCGGAGAATCCTCGCTGACGTCGATTGTATCGCAGGCGTATAATTATGTGATCACGGTCAAGACCCAGTATATCGAATCCGACGGCGAGTATGGTGCCAATATTGTCTCGAGCAACAGCAGTTTTGGCATTGATCAAGCCGATTGCCAGAGCGGCGATTATCCGATCTGGAACGATCTTTATAACGAGATGGGGAGCCTGGGCATTCTTAGTGCTGGCGCGACAGCGAACCGCAATTGGGATATCGATGAGCAAGGCGATGTGCCGACCAGTTGCGACAGCCCCTATCTGATCAGCGTTACCGGGACTAATACCAACGATGAGCGAGCATACGCGTTCGGAGCGACAACGATCGACTTAGCGGCTCCGGGAGTTAGCGTGACCAGTACTCGACCATCTAACTCGACCGGCACAGGGAGCGGAACCTCGTATGCCTGTCCTCATGTCGCGGGCGCGATCGAATTTCTCTATGCAGTCGGTAGCGTGGAATTGGCTGAATATTATCTGGATCACCCCGATTCCGCCTCATTAGTCGTCAAGCAGATACTTTTGGATAGCGTAGATCCGCTGCCGTCGTTGCAACCTCCTACCTCGACTGTGTCGGGCGGGCGGCTGAACCTGTATCAAGCCGGATTGTTGGCTATGACCTACCCCTGGCGAGAGGATTCCACGATCGTCGTGACAGTCATATCAGACACGGTTGCGGCTGGAGAGACCGCTCATGTCCCAATCCACGCGGACTTCCCGGAAGACTCTTTGTTTAGCTCGTTTGAGATGTGGATCACAGGATATGAATCCGACATAACTCTGACAAATATCTCCATTGACTCCACATTGATCGGCGACGCCGAGTGGATGATAGAAGCGTATCAGACCGATGACGCTTTGATCATCGCCGCGGCAGGCGCGGAGGATATTGGCGGACAAGGCACTCTGCTGCGACTCATGTTCGACGTGCCAAACGACCTGGTCGGATTTATTCCAATCCACATCGACTCGGTAATTTTTGATACCGGAGAGACGCCGGTTCAAGCTGTTTCCGGCGGCGTGATGATCACGTCTGTGATTGATTATGGCGATGTGGACTTAAACGGCCTGGTTCAGGCTTACGACGCTTCGCATATCCTAAAATATCTGGTGAATCAGATAGAACTCAATGACATTCAACTGCTTAACGCAGATGTCACAATCGATGAAACCGTGTCGTCGTTAGACGCGTCGGTCATCCTTCAGTATATTACCGGCTCTATCTCAGAGCTGCCCTACGATTCGAGCGACGTCTTTATCGCCACCGGCAATATCACTATGAGAGACGGAGGTATCCCGCCAAACCAATTGTTCGAGACGCCGTTGTATCTTTCCGAAGAATCAAACATTTACGGCTTCGAGGCTGTGATTGGCTATGATCCAAGTCTGTTGACCTATATCGACACGGTCTGGTCGGATCAATGGGACGATTTCGCGAAAGCGGTTCAGATAGACTCGATCAACGGGCAAATTCATATAGTCGGCGCGGGGAGAGAAACCCCGGGCATAGACAGCCTCTTTGCCACGATCCAATTTCGGTCAAATGGATCGGTCGGCAATAATACGACCGTATCCTTGGACCAACTCCGTTGGAATGAGGGCGAGGTCCAGACCGACGTTGCTTTTGCCAACTTTGAGGTCGTCTCTATTCAAGAGGATGAAATCAGCGGATATGGGTTCCGTCTGGATCAGAATTACCCGAATCCGTTCAATCCACACACAACGATCTCTTTTACCCTGCCCGAGGACCTTCACGTCACCCTAAAACTTTATGACTTGACCGGCAGACTGATCCACACATTGGTCGAGGGGGAAAAGTCAGCGGGAGTACATCAAATCGATTTTGACGCGAATAATTTGGCGTCTGGTCTCTATTTTTACGAACTTTCCGCCCGAAATACTGTAAGTGAAAAACTAACAAATTTTAATAGTCGAAAAAAGATGCTATTTCTGAAATAATTCGTAACTGTTCAGATAGACTCAGACCCTAAGGGTTCAAAAATCCTTAGGGTCTAAAATAAGAGAATTTTTTTTTGACTTTGTTGAAAATTATCATACCCTTAATGGAGGCAATGTGGGATTAACGCTTAAGGAAAAATTAATTGAAAAAATGGGTCCTATGCGGGACCAGGTGAGAAACATTATCAAAGAACATGGAAATCAAGTCATCTCCGAGGTGACGATAGCCCAGTCGTATGGCGGTATGCGCGGCGTCAAGAGCATTGTGTGCGAGACGTCGGCTTTAGACCCAGAAGAAGGTATCCGATTTCGGGGATATAATATCCCTGAATGCCAGGAAAAGGCACCAAAAGCAAAAGGTGGCGAACAGCCGCTGCCAGAGGGACTTTTTTATCTGCTACTAACCGGCGACATTCCGACTCAGGAGCAAGCGGAAGAGGTGACTGCTGAATGGCGCAAACGGTCTGCCGTGCCTCAATATGTCTATGATATTTTGAGAGCCCTGCCCGTGGACTCGCATCCCATGACCCAATTCTCGACAGCTATTTTGTCCATGCAGAGAGAATCGCTGTTCGCCAAAGCCTATCGCGAAGGAATTAGCAAATATGATATGTGGGAGCCCATGTTCGAGGATACGATGAATCTGCTGGCAAAATTGCCCACTATCGCAGCGTATATCTACCGGCGCTGCTATAAGGGAGACGCCTTTATCTCGGCTGATCCCAATCTGGATTGGGCCGCGAATCTTGCCCGCATGATGGGCGTTGTCGATCCCGAATTCATGGAGCTGATGCGCCTTTATCTCTCTATCCACAGCGATCACGAAGGCGGAAATGTCAGCGCGCATACCACGCATTTGGTCGGCAGCGCGCTTTCTGACGCCTACTATGCCCTATCATCAGGCATTAATGGCTTAGCAGGTCCACTTCACGGTCTCGCCAACCAAGAAGTGTTGCGCTGGATTATGAATCTCAAGGAAAAACTCGGCGATGGCGATCCAACAAAAGAGCAACTTGAAGAAAAACTTTGGGAGACCTTGAACTCAGGTCAAGTGATCCCCGGATTCGGTCACGCCGTATTGCGCAAGACCGACCCGCGCTACATGGCGCAACGAAAATTCGCCCTGAAATACATGCAGGACGACGATATCTTCAAAGTGGTCAGCATGTTGTACGATGTGGTTCCTCCAGTCCTAAAAAAACATGGAAAAGCCAAGAATCCCTGGCCCAACGTGGACGCGCATTCCGGCTGTCTTCTGGTCCATTACGGCGTAACCGAATATGACTTTTATCCAGTTCTGTTCGGCGTATCCAGAGCAATGGGCGTACTGACTTCTCTGATCTGGGATCGTATACTCGGTCTGCCCCTGGAAAGACCCAAGACTGTGACCACAGAGTGGATAATGAAACAAGTGAAAAAGTAGCCGCTCTATCTGATTATTAACCCTGCTCCGGCATATTGATCGTCCCATTTTCGACCCTGGTGCGAGATAATATGCCGGAAATTTTTTTTATTTTATGAGGAGAATCGATATGAAAATCAATGAAAAAATCGACACAGATGAAAAGGTCGAAGACGATTCGGATAAAGATGATACCCCTATACCGCATCAATATGAAATTACCAGCTACGGAGCGGATTATACCGTTGAAATGATTATCGGAAGATTAAAAAAAGGAAAAATTTTTGTCCCCGATTTTCAACGAGGATATGTCTGGACAGTAAAGGATGCATCCAGATTCGTTGAATCCCTGCTATTGGGGTTGCCGGTCCCTGGAATTTTCCTGGCAGTGGAAAAAAATACCAACAAACGTCTGATTATCGACGGTCAACAACGGCTGGAAAGTCTCCGACGTTTTTATGATACCAAATTCAACGGGAAGCCTTTTAAATTGAAAGGTGTACAGGGAGACCTCAATGGCAAAACATATCATGAGTTATCTGAATGGAATCGAAACAGACTCGACGAGTCCACCATTCACGCGACAATTGTTGAACAGACGCACCCGTCGGAAGAAAATATAAACAGCGGCTTCTATCATATTTTTGAACGACTAAACACCGGTGGAAGAGCACTTCATCCGCAGGAGATACGATCCTGCTTGTATCATGGAGATTTTAATAACCTGCTCTCGAAAATGAATAAGATTCCCGAATGGCGAGAAATTTTTAGAAAGATACATGGTCGCATGAAAGATCAAGAGCTCATTCTCCGATTTTTGGCTCTTTTTTTTAACGAGGAAAACTATCAGCGACCGATGAAGAGTTTTCTAAATGCCTATATGGAAAAAAATCGGAACTTACCCGGCGAAGTTGGAGAAAAATTAGAGGAGGCTTTTTCATCGACAATAAAATTTATCCACAACACAATAGGCAAAAAAGCGTTTCGACCGGATGGAGTTATCAACGCCGCTGTGTTTGATTCCTCTATGGTGGGCACGGCGCGACGGCTATCAAAAGGCGAGATCGTCAATACAGAGGATTTTAAACAAGTATATGAAAAACTTCTCAGCAATGAACATTACCGGAAACCTTGCAGAAAAGCAACTTCCGATGAAAAAAACGTTAGAGATCGAATTCGATTGGCTACAGAAAAATTTGACCAGGTGAAATGATGATTCGAGCCCTTGATATCTATAGAGAAAAGCAAAAGCTGGACGATCTGTTTAAATTGGTGAAAGACATGCCAATAGACGAAAAAATTCAGTAATAGAGCCAGATAGGACGTAACAGGCAAATCAATTTGTCAGGTCAAAAATTGAAAAAATCAAAATTATTGTAAATTTTAATTTTATACTTGACAATTGGCGTCTGTTTCTTTTATATTAGGATCACTTCATAGCATGTGCCGAAGTGGTGAAATTGGTAGACGCGCTGGACTCAAAATCCAGTGGAGGATAACTCCGTGTCGGTTCGAGTCCGACCTTCGGCACCAGTTCACATAGGTCGATCTGCTCCGGCGGATCGACCTTTCTTTATTAGCGACTCTTTAATTAACGATTCAAGGATCGAACCGTACGGAGTTTTTTATCAAAACGCGCCCACGGTCAAACTTACGATTCAAAAGGAATCATGGAGAAAAATAATGGCGAGAGTTTTACTCAAAAATGTGACAAAAATCTATGACAAATCGGTCACAGCGGTAAAGGATGCCAATTTTGAAGTAAAAGATAAAGAATTTGTCGTATTGGTAGGACCTTCCGGGTGCGGAAAATCGACCCTCTTGCGGATGATCGCCGGATTGGAGGAGATTACCGAAGGAGAGCTGTATATCGGCGACCGAAAGGTGAACGATGTGTCGCCAAAGGACCGAGATATTGCTATGGTCTTCCAGAATTATGCGCTTTACCCCCACATGTCTGTGTACGAAAACATGGCGTTCAGTCTAAAATTGCGGAAATATCCCAAACACGAGATTGAAGAGCGAGTCAAGGAAGCTGCGGAAATTCTTGATCTGGGTTCCTACTTGCATCGAAAACCAAAAGCACTTTCCGGGGGTCAACGTCAGCGAGTTGCAGTGGGTCGGGCTATTGTGCGCAAGCCCCAGGTCTTTCTATTCGACGAGCCTCTATCAAATCTGGACGCCAAACTGCGGGTGCAGATGAGAACAGAGATCAGCAAATTGCATAATCAGCTTCAAGCCACGATGGTCTATGTGACTCACGATCAAGTGGAAGCCATGACCATGGGCGACCGGATCGTGGTCATGAAGGACGCGGTTATTCAACAAATCGATGAGCCGTTGCGCTTGTACGACGAGCCGAAAAATATGTTTGTGGGCGGCTTTATCGGCAGCCCATCGATGAACTTTTTGCCTGGTAAAATTATAAAAGAGAGCGGATTGTGGTTTATATCGGAAAGCGTTCGGCTGCGTTTGACCGATCGATTTTCCGAAACACTGCAGAGCTATATTGATAAAGAAGTCGCCCTCGGAATTCGTCCCGAGCATATCTATCTTGCCGATAAATCTGAGAAGGAGAGCGCGATCCCATCAACTGTCGATGTGGTGGAGCCTATGGGCAATGAGATATTTCTCTACCTGGATGTCCAGGGCAATCAGATCGTGGCAAGGCTCTCTATCCGTCGGCAACCAAAATTCGGATCAACCGTTTATCTGGGCTTGCAGATGGAATACGCGCATTTCTTTGACGGTCAAACTGGGGATAAAATTAAATAGCCATGTTGCCATCAAATTTTATAATTATATTGATACTAACGACTTTACAAATACGGAACGTAGGGCGAAAAAAAATAATGCTTGCCTGTCGAATTCAGGATAAATGGCGATGTTAAAAAAAACCATGCGCATCGCAACCAATCACCGATTGGCGGCAGGATTTATAGCGGGATCCGTCTTTTTTATCTATTTTCTCTCGATGGGTCGTTATGTCACATTCATCGATTGCGGCGAATTAGCGGCTGTATGCGCCACAACCGGTATCGCCCATCCAACCGGATATCCTCTATTTACACTATTGGGACGGATATTTTGCTTTATCCCTATCGACCCGCGCATCCTGCTCCGGCTCAATCTCTTATCCACTATTTTTTCAGCGGGAGCTGTTTTCTGTTTCTACTTCATTATTCACCATTTGATCAATTCCGAACTGAGCGGATCGCTCCAAAAAAAGATCCAGCCTTCGATCATGCTGTTTGCACTAGCAGGTTCGCTTCTATTGGGATTCTCCCGCACTTTCTGGTCCCAAGCCGTTATTATCGAGGTCTATTCCCTGCACACCTTATTTATCACCCTCGTCATCCTGTTATTGCTAAAATCATTTAAGTCTTTCTATATCAATCGTTTTGATATCTTACTTGCCTACGTATTCGGGCTGAGCTTTTCCAACCACATGACCACGATTTTGCTAGTTCCCGCAACAATTTATCTTTATTTTTTCCGTTGGAATCGATCGAAAAAAGACAAAAAATTCCTCCTTCATACATGTATGCTGTTAGTCCCGTTTTTGCTCGGATTGTCGATTTACCTCTATCTGCCGATCCGCGCGTCCCAGCCGATTCTGTTAAATTGGGGAGATCCAGATAATTGGTTTAACTTCATAAATCATATCAGCGGGAAACAGTACCGGGTATGGATGACCTTTTCTGGCGAAACCGCGACAAAACAGTTGACACATTTTTTTGAGCTATTGCCCGGAGAAATGGCTCTGATTCCGCTTCTGATAGCACCTTTAGGTATGTGGTTTATGTGGCGCAACATGAAAAATACTTTTATAACAACATTTATTCTTTTCATCACTTGCATTGCTTATTCTATCAATTATGATATCCACGATATAGATTCCTATTTTCTCCTCGCCTTTATGATCACGACACTCTGGGCGACATTTGGTTTGGTAAAAATTTATCTCTATCTTTATCATAAGCCAAGACATATCCACTTGATCTTTGCCACCGTGACTCTTACCGTAGCCGTCATACCGCTTTTTTGGCATATATCAAAAATTAATCAGAACAGCAATACATTTGTTCGAAATTATACGCAAAATATGCTCCATGCAATTGAGGATAACGGCGTTGTGCTTTCTTATCAATGGGATTATTTTGTAGCGCCATTCCTTTATTTGCAGCATGTGGAGCGTCGCCGTCCGGACATCGCTCTTATTGATAAGGAACTGCTGCGTCGATCATGGTATTTTGAGATGATCGAGAAAATTGTTCCGAAATTGACGCGAGACACCCGTGCGGAGATCGACGCCTTTCTTAAGGAACTATATAAATTTGAGCATGATCTACCTTATGATCCTGGAATTATCCAAACGCGATTCGAGCGGATGATCCTGAAATTTATACAGGTCGCCATGTCTTATGGTCGCCCGGTCTATGTGACCCATGAGATTGAGCCGGAATTTACAAAAGGCTACGTTCGTATCCCGCATGGACCCCTATATCGGCTGGGTTTAAAAGAGGAGTTCATACCGGCTCCTGAACCTGGGGGATATTGGACGCACGACTTCCGACCTGGGAATTTTCGGGCGAACACATGGACAGAAAAAGGACGGTTTTTTACTCGGGAAATGTTTTTTTTAACTGGACTTTATTTAATGAACTATCAACAAGATGAGGCGGCTCGGGATTATTTTAGGCTGGTTCTGGAGATCGATCCGAATCATGCGACCGCCGAGCAGGAGCTGGAAAAGATAAATTCGCAATAATTTTAAAAAGGGAGTGATGAGAATGACTAAATTTCACATTGGTGAGCAAGTCGTGCATGAGTCTTTGGGTCTCGGTCAAATTTCTAATATCGAGATGGACAATATTCATATTAATTTTGGTACGATCAAGGATTACTTTATCAGCCTGCATCAAGCGGAACAGCATATCAAGCCGTACCGTTTTTTGGAACAAAAGGATGTGGTTCGCCACCCCACTTATGGGATCGGGCTTGTGAAGAAGACCTCTCCGTTAGACGTGGAGATCGAATTTACCATTGCGGGTTATAAAAAAATGGACTGGATACTTACAGAGAGGCGTTGCACAAAACTGGCTAAAGATGGGTTGGGAAGATATCTGTTCGACCATCGCCGCAAAGCCTTCGGAGTGACAAAAAAAGATCCGAAGTTGTTGGTTTCCTTGGTATTATTGGATTTAGGCAGGGAGGCTCGAACGGATGATATCCATCGTGAACTCACGCTTTATGGTTTTCTGGAAGAGAGCGGTTGGGCAAGTTGGTGGAAAAACGCATCCACACTTCTTCGACAGGATCCTTTATTTGACACGACTGACAGTCGCCGTCAAATTTATCGAATTCGGGAGCATCCAAAGTCTCCATGCGAGGAGCTGATCGAGCGGTTTGAGAAAAGTGCGTCTTTTAATGAAAAATTTCGGGTGGTGAAGCAGGTTCAAGACAAACATAGCAAGAATCTGACAACCGAGCAAACCGATATCTTGTCTCAATATTTTATCGATATCCTTGACGACGAATCCGCTGACCTTGCCAAGAAGCTTCAAAGTTCCATGATCTTAAGAAAATTACGTCCCGATTATGAAGTCGATCCGGAAAATTTTATCAAACCCGGCTTGAATCTCAGCCAGGTCATCCATTCTGGCGATGCTGAGGAGGCTCTCGATTTAGTCGGCGAATCGCCCGGTTGGGAAGGTATCCTGTTGACCGGTCTGAACAGCAAAGCACCAAAAATTCGGAAGCGGTGCCTGGAGCAACTTATCGCGCATGAAAAGTGGGAATATATCGATGAGGCTTTATCTAAGTTGATCGAAGAGCTTCCAAAGAATGGAGACATTTTTTTGTGGTTGACTCTGAGTAGTTTTCAAAACGAGCATCCTCTGGAATCGAATCCGCCCTTAAAACTGGTGGAGGAAATACTGAATATGCTCGATCAAACCCGTTACAAACAAAAGGCTTTGAAAGCGATCTCATCGCCCCTGCATCTCAAACAGGTCATTCTCCATACGGAAAAACAAAAGCTGCACAAATTTCTGGAAAAGTATATCCAACACAAAGATATTTCTTTCTTTAAAAAAGAGCAAATTTTGAGCGTCTTAGAGGAGTTAGGCGAGGAGAGCCTGCTTTCTTATTTCTCAAAAGTGATCGGGAAACAGGTGAGCCGGACGGACTTGATTCAATTGACCCAAGAAGAATATGATATGATGCTTGAAAAATTCGACCGGCATATTGATGTGGATTTGATCGAGATCACGCAGAATATTGCGGCGGGCGATCCCGATTCTTCCAGTTATAAATCAAGCGTAAAGCGACAACAGCTCTTGATCAATCGAATTCAACACCTGAAACAAACATTAAAAAATTGCCGTATCCTTTTGTAATGGACATAAAAAGCTGGCGTTATGTTATTTGAATCTGATATTCTATATATAGACAACCACTTGCTTGTGGTCAATAAGCACGCGGGTCACCCGACTCAGGCGGATATAAGCGGCGATCTCGACCTGTTATCCGAGGCAAAAGCATATCTGAAAAAGCGATTCGATAAGCCAGGCGATGTTTTTTTGGGACTTGTTCATCGTCTGGATCGTCCAGTATCCGGTGCGATTATCTTTGCCCGAACCTCAAAAGCCGCATCCAGATTGTTCGAGCAGTTCCAAAAACGGACTGTGCAGAAGCACTATCTAACTATTGTGGAGGGACGGTGCGTGGGAGCCGGTATCTGGAAGGACTATTTGGTCAAAAAACAAAAACGGGTAAAGGTGTCAAAGCCGTCTCATCCCAGAGCCAAATTTGCTGAACTCAAGTGGGAGACGATCGGATATCAATCCAGCTTAAGTCTGCTGCGGATCGAGCTGACAACAGGCAGACCGCACCAGATTCGCGCTCAGGCGGCTCATCGTGGCTTCCCGATTCAAGGTGATTTGCGCTACGGAGCAAAAAGAAAATTTGACGGGAGAAATATCGGCTTGCACTGCTATCGGCTCGGCATCACCCATCCGGTGAAAAAAGAGCCGCTCTCTTGGCAAATACTTCCGACAATGTCGATCGCTTCCTGGCAGCGATTTAAGCAGAATGTTCGACCGGACGTAATAGATCGGGAATTCCCACTGTCGTTGACTTCGGACGATCCTGTTCTTTTGAAATGATTACGCCGTAACATGACTATGTCACGCAGATAGACGATCCGCGTATTGGCACAGGGTTCTGCGTTATATTTCTTACGAGAGTTCAATCATTGGAGCGATCCGCTGTTGATAGGTCATCTGAATTTTCAGCCGATCGATTTCCCAGTATTTCAGTCGCTTAGAGATCGTGTCCAATGCGATTTCTTCGCAATTATTGGTCTCGCTTATATGGGCTAAGGAGACCCCTTTCAATCCTTCGTGGTGCGCGTCCTTAATCGCCGCAGTCGCGTCAACATTGGAAAGGTGACCGTGCTTGCTCATCACCCGCTGCTTGAGCTGCCAGGGATAGGGACCGGCTTTCAGCATGGCCTCGTCATAATTGGATTCTAAAACCAGCCAGTCCATATTTTGTAGCCGGTAGCGAACCAGTTGGGTGATGTATCCAATATCCGTAGCAACGGCTACCTGTTTGGTCTGATTTTTGATAATATAGCCGTGAGGGTCCGCCGCATCGTGAAGGATGGGAAACGGTAGCACGGATATATTTTCGATAGCAAAATGGCTCCCGCTTTCAAAGAGTCGCGCGGTGGGTTCCAATTTTTCTTTATTTTTGATTTTGGAGAATGTTTTTCGCGTCAAATATGCCGGAATCTGATGGTCAAAGGAGAATTTGACCAATCCTCTGACATGATCTCCATGCTCGTGGGTGATACAAATACCGCTGATTTCTCCAGGGGAAACGCCGATATGACCCAACCGCTCGACAATTCGTTTTGCCGAAAAACCGACGTCAACCAGAATTTTTGTCGATCCACACTCAAAATAAAAAGAATTCCCTTTACTTCCGCTGCCCAACACGCACAATTTCACAAATCCGCCTTTATTACTATTGCTTGACAAGGGTTTAGAAAAAAAATGGGGAGTTGAAACCTCACAGGTTTCCAAAACCTGTGAGGTTCATCATAATTTGAGAATAATCTACAGATCGATTACGCCTTATCCATAATATATTTCACCAGATCGATCACTCTCATCGAGTATCCCCACTCGTTATCATACCAGGACAAAATCTTGACAAAAGTCTTCTCGATCACGCGGGTGAATCCCGAATCAAACAAAGAAGAATGGCTGTCTCCAACAAAATCTATGGAGACCAGAGGCTCGTCTACATAACGAAGAATGCCCTTGAGTTCTCCCTCAGCCGCTTTTTTCATAGCCGCGTTCACGGCTTCTGGAGTCGCTTCTTTCTTCAAAATACAGCCCAAGTCCACGACAGAAACATTCGATGTCGGGACTCGAATCGCGAAGCCGTCTATTTTTCCCTTTAGTTGAGGCATAACCAAACCGATCGCCCTTGCCGCGCCAGTACTGGTCGGGATCATGGACATCGCCGCGGCTCGTGCCCGTCTGAGGTCTGGATGAGGCATATCCAGAATGCACTGATCGCTGGTATAGGAGTGGATCGTGGTCATCAAGCCGTGAGAAATCCCGAACTCGTCGTCCAACACTTTGCAGACCGGTGCCAGACAATTCGTGGTGCAGGACGCGTTGGATAGGATATTATGGGTGCCCGGATCATAAAGATTTTCATTAACCCCCAACACAATCGTGATGTCCTCATTTTTTGCCGGCGCGGAAATGACCACCTTCTTGGCTCCAGCCGTGATATGCTTGGACGCGCTGTCCCGATCCCGAAAAAGACCCGTGGACTCCACTACCACATCGACGCCCAATTCCTTCCATGGCAGGTCTGCCGGATCCCGCTTGGCAAAAACTTTGAAACGCTCCTCGCCGACAAAAATTTCGTCGCCCTCGACGCTGACACCAGGAAGATGCCCATGAATCGAATCATAGCTGAAAAGATGCGCCAGTGTCTTCGCGTCCGTAATATCGTTCACCGCGACCAGATCAATATCCGCTTCCTTCAACATTCCTCTTGCGACCAGGCGACCAATACGCCCAAAACCGTTAATTGCAACTTTAATCGACATATTCAACTCCTTATTTCGTTAATATTTGACAGGAAAATATAGACCAATATAGATTGTGACAATAGCCACAATTTCAGCACCCCCCATATTACATTGACATTTTTTTTGGCGCAAGGAATTTCCATATCCCTGAATATAAAAAAATCCCGAAGGCATATTCATCAAGGAAATTACCCGGGCGACAGTCATCATTTATTACATAACTGAGGCTTATAATGGATTGGAAAATTTGGTCTGATTTTGAGGGTATTAAATCTCGTTAGAATCCTTTAATCATTTTACGTCAAGCGGAGGTAATCATGAGTTTACGGAAGCAATATACGGGTCAATTTAAGAGTAACGTTGCCCTATCAGATCAAGAACTGGAAATCGTATTTGGTGAATCACATTGGCGAGCTTTTTACGGACAAGCGCAAAGAAGAAGGATCGGGAGAATCCGATTGATTTTTCTATCCCATAATCTTTTAGTTGCCAATACGGTTTTGAAATTTAGAAATCTTAACAGTATATTTACCATCTTCGTCTTCTCCCTCTTCCTTAATCAGCAGACCATATTGATCCTGAGTAATCCAGCGCGTTCCCTTTTCACCAGGATTTTCGAATTCAATAACCTTGCAATCCACAGTGTCATCAAGTATATTTAATTCCTCATTTCTAATCCATTTTAGATTTTGCTTGACCACAGCGAGATTATCAAAATCCAGTATCTTAAATATTTTTGGCTTACCCGATGCTTCCAAAAATAATTCAGGACTATCCAGAGATGTGAAATCATAATTGCTTCTTTTTATGGAAACATTCTGTTTCTTTTCTCCTTCTGTGACAGTCAATTTAAAGACGGCATCTTTCAATTTTCCGGTTACACGGATTGTATCACCATCTATAATAGTAACGCTACTATAACTGTATGTGCCCTCATCATTAATTAACCCCTCCTCTTGTGAATCAAGAGAAAATAAGGAAATGAATAGGGCCTTAACCTGAATTTTCGTGTGGGTCTCTACCTTTAATAAATTTGTTTCATTGGAATTAATTTCCGATAACTTGACTGTTATAGAACCTGTCTTTTTTTCGTTCGAATAGATATCATAAAACAATTCTTGAGCTTTAGCGTGACATGGAAATATAATGATTTGGCTGATCATGGCCAGTATGTAGGCAAAAACGATTAGATGGTTAGTCATATTATGTCCTTATGTTTAGAATGGTGCTTTTAGAAATTTTTCGTAAGACCCATTCCATAGGTCCTTGTAAATGATGTTTCAGCCAAATATTTCCTAAAAAAATTGTAAGAATAATGTAGAAGAGAGCAATTAAAAATGATAATTCAAAAGAAACTCTCATCCGTTCACCTGTCCAAATCATAACAGGCACAATACCTAAAAAGAAATGAGCTAAATAATGTGTAAGTGCCAGACGTCCCATATTTGCGATCGGATTCACCACTCTTTTAAATTTTTCCGCGTTGACAATATAGAGTGATAAGCCAATCACCCAGGTGGCATTTGCCATACCTAATACAATAAATAATGTATGGGGTGGAAAGAACTCCACCGGAATACCCATACCTTTAAAAGCAAAACCTAGTACAGCCGTAGCCAAACCAAAGGATATCATTCTTTGTTGAACTTTTTTTTCACCCAGTTCCGACTTTCCCAAAATTATACCATAAGTAACAAATGTTAGCCAAGGAAAGATCGGATGGTATCCATTGAAAAACATCTGACGTAAATAACCAGTAATACTCCACATATCTTCATATGTTAGACCAACTGCACCCTCCTGCCATCCTACGGTATAATCGAAGAAATTACGAAGTATTTCAGCAGAAATAAGAATCGTTATGGTAATAAGAAATAACCACTTTCGATTTAGTTTTGTCGTCCAGATAACAAATAATCCATAAAACCCGATGTAATGCAAAATATCCGCTTCCCAGATCGTGGTAAACAGTAAGCCTCCTAAAATAAGGACACTATATCTTATGATAAGCGGAATAATGACATCCCCTCGGAATTGAAAGTGTGCCCGCTTAATTTGCATCATCATTCCAATACCAAACAATACAAGAAAAATTGCAGCTGCCCGTCCGGCAAGAACGGTGAGAACCATTCCGGCAGCAAGAAGCCCCATAGCAGAATGGTCTTGAGCCGCAATAGCACTCGCTTCAATCTCAGATATATAGCTGTGACTAAAAACATATTCGCCGTCTGCTTGGACGATTTGTTATGTGCCTGCTTAGTTTAGATACGCAAAATTAAGTGTGTAGTGTCAATAGTACTCTTTTATATACTCATAAGCTCTATGATACTGTCGGTTGTGACAAAATTCGATACATCGGCTGATCCGAATTCTTTGGTGATTTGTGAGTCCAGGTCGGTTCTGTCCACCACAATAATTAATACAGTCGGATTGCCTAACTCGATTTGTCTGCGAAGTTTTCGGGCGGCAAACAACATCAACAAGGATTTCCCCGAACCTTGAAAATGCCAGATCAGTCCTTGCTGTTCAGTTCGTTAAATGCCATTAGCCCAATATCTCATCTAAAAGTTTGTGTTTGAGTTTTTTCAAAGTGTCTTTTTGTTCTCTTAATTCGTAAATCAGTTTATCGAATTGCGTGAATAAGCTGATCAGTTTCTCCTGGTACTTCGTTTTAGGAATTGTAAATTCCTGCTTTTCAAGATTTTTCCATTTTATCCTTTTTGATACTGACCCACCCGATCGACTAATTCCATAATCCCATAAAGAGTTTGTGTTCAAGATAAGATTCAAAAATCCTTTAGTTATTTTTTCTTTCTCCCGGATAACTGTAAGCTCATTGGAACAAATCCTATCAAAATTTAAAATACATGATCTCTTTTTAAACTGAGAAATAGAAACACTTCTACGTGCAAACAGAATATCACCTTGCCTACACTTTTTACCAGAGCTGACTCCTTCTGTTGACCTGAAATTTTTTACAAAAAAAATCCTCTACTAATAAATCTTCAGGTCTGATAAACCTCTCCTTTTCAAATCCTTCCATTGACGTAACTTTGTCTTTTATTTCCTGTGCTATTTCATGAATGGTAACAATTTTCCAGTTTTCATGATTCAATTTCATACTTTAATCCAGTTTGTATTAATCAAATTCCATCATCCCCCTGATTCAGAAGAGAGATTAACGTTTGTTTATCGGGCAAAACGGTCTGGTAGTGGCTGGAGAAAATGCTGTCGTTATCTTCGGGCAGGGTCATTTCTACCAGAGTATCGTTTTTATCTTTACACAGGATAATGCCGGCGGTTTTGTTTTGTATGTGGCTGCTCATATCTCGATCCCAATATTTTCCAATTGTGAAAGTAATTCTTCTAAAGATTCATTGAGTTGTTTTTGTCCGACTTTGACTGCCGCAATCAAGTCAGTTGTATTATGTTCATTGGCAGTATTGACTTGCTTCACATACAATTGCAAACTCAGGTTGCCGTTATTTTCCAGTATCTCATCATTATTCATCACTTTAGCAAAGTTTTCTATGTCTTTAAAATTCCAATAGGCATCGGCCATTTTTTTGATGTGCTTATCCTCTAACCAGGCGTCACTTCTTTCCAGCCTTACTTCGTTTACCCCATTTATAAAGATGACCTTGCCCTTTCTTACTTTGGGTTTCTTCATATTGCAGACAAACAGACAGCTTTCCATACTGCTGTTGTAAAACAGATTTTTGCCCAAACCAATGACCGCATCCATAATATCCGCTTCAATCATCTTTTTACGCATAGTCGCTTCCACATCTCTGAACAAGACGCCATGCGGCCACAAGGAAACACTGCGCCCCGTATCCGGCTTCAAGCTCTTGATTATATGCTGCTGAAAGGCATAGTCGGCGCAACCCTTTGGTGGGGTTCCCCAGATATTGCGGCCAAAAGGATCGCTGGCAAACTTGGCTTGGCTCCAGCACTTCACCGAGTAGGGCGGATTGGCCATGATCACATCAAACTTTTTGAGTTCGTCATCTTCTAAAATTTGCGGCTGGTCCAGGGTATCGCCCTGCACGATCAGAAACTCATCGATGTTGTGCATAAACATATTCATCCGGGCAATAGCCGAGGTGATCAGATTGAGTTCCTGGCCGTAAAGCTTTAAGTTGCGGTATTCCTTGCCCTGCTTTTTCAGATACAGGGCAGAATTGAGCAAAATACCGCCGGAGCCACAGGTCGGGTCATAAACACGCTCGCCGGGCTGGGGGTCGGTAATGCGGGTCATAAGCTCAACGACGGTGCGGTTTGTATAAAACTCCGCCGCCGTATGGCCGCTGTCATCGGCAAACTTGTTGATCAGGTATTCGTAGCCGTCACCCATCAAATCGTGCGGCACATTTCCCACCGAAAGGTTCATTTCCGAAAAATGCTCGATCAGATCGAGCAGCTTTTCATCGCTTAACCTACGTTTATTAGTCCATTGAGCGTCGCCGAACACATCGTGTAATAATTCGAAGTTTGCCTTTTCGATTTCCCGGAGCGCATTTTGCAGCTTCTTGCCAATATCCACCGATGTTTTTCTGATATCATTCCAATGACACTCATCCGGTATTTGAAAGCGGTGGTTTTCTCTGAATAAAGCATAGTCAATATCATTATCCGATAGTTCCAGCACCTCTTGATATTCCTCGTCCCAGATGTCAGAAACCCGTTTAAAAAACAGAAGTGGGAAAATATATTGCTTAGCATCAATCATCCCTCTCAGGATGTTTGCCGCTCCCCAGAGATAGTCTTCTAATTTTTTTTTGCGTCATATTTTTTTAAAACCCAGCTCAAAAGTTAGTCATACATAGTTGATTTCAAGTGGAACATAACACGGAGTTCAGGCGCGCGTTTTTTTGCGTCGCCTGCACCGATTTGTTAGCCCTTTTTCAAGATGCCCAATGGCAAATTCCCCCTTTCGGATTAAATGATTTTAGTCATTAAAAAACCTTGGCTCTTGCCTGCATTATTCATAAGCCTCGGAGAAACAGAGATCTCAGATGTTTGATATTTAATGGGTTAAAGTCTATTTTTAACGACATTTCCAAGAGAACTCAGCTTCTATGAGAATTTCAGAACCCTTATTTGGGCTGACTCGATTTTCGGCAAACCAAGAATGTTTTTTGCGAAAATATCGGTCATGATCTCCGGGGCCCCACCTATGCATTCAAGCTGAATCACTTTTAACCCTGAGTTCTCGACAAAACGTCGCAATGCAAACTCCGTATACCTATAGTAATCATGAGGTTGTTCATGAAGCCAATAATAAAACGGAACGTTCATTATGAGCTTGCCATCAACAGACAATATTCTAGATATTTCTTCGCAAAGATTACTCGGTTGAGGGATGTGTTCAAGCACGTCCGACAAAATAATTGTGTCAAATTCTTCGTCTTGAAAGGGCAATGGTTTTGTTAGGTCACACTCGTAATCCAAATATACATTCTTATGTAACGTGTGTGCCCAATCCACACAAATATTATCCGATATGTAGTCCCTATAGGCGCAAAAAAGAGGCACGTTACCACATCCTAAATCCAGCAACCTGCCCTTTGCATGATATTGTAGATTTTCGTGATAGAATTGTGCGATTAGGTCAACTATCAGCCTTGAACCTATTCCCACCTCTTTTGGATCTCTCGAAGCTGTCAGCTTTCCATTCTTATAAACATACTTGGTTGGAGTCCATGTATCTTTATTTTTCATCGTATTTAAATTGTCCCCTTCATCCTGGATTATTCGTCATCACGGAAATCGGTCCGCAGATTACGCAGATTATCGGTCCGCAGATTACGCAGATTATCGCAGATTAAGAATTGATAATTAAAGAATT
>NBMB01000107.1 GCA_002084765.1 Candidatus Cloacimonetes bacterium 4572_55
TCAATAAAAGCCAAGATTAGCCGTTCCGGTGCAATAGCATTGTTATATTGCACTTGCCTTGAACCACTACCTGACTTTGCCCTTACTTGCCTCTCCAATATCTTTCTCCTCTAATGGCTTCAGTTTTTCTAACTCACCTTTTTTAAGCTCACATTCCCAAATTCTGATGACCTTCCAACCTTTTTGCGTCAAATATTCGGTTACTTCACCATCACGTGCAATATTTCTCTGAATTTTCTTTTGCCAATACTCGGCGTTGCTTGATGGCTTCGTATTACGGCAGTTGTGACCATGCCAGAAACACCCATCTACAAAGACTGCAATACGGAATTTTGGAAAAACAAAGTCAGGTTTCCCGAAAATTTTATAATTTCGTCTCCACCCTTTTATACCACGTTCCTTAAAAATCTGAATCAACTTGACTTCGGTAGATTTATTACCTTTGGATTTTACCGCACGCATTATTTCAGAACGTTTTTGTTTAGAAAACGTGTCGGTCATTTCTATTTCCGTGTAGTTACCGTAACCCAAGTTTTATCAAAATCAAGGGTTTTCAACACCGCTTCTTTCTCCAGTTTCGGCGGCTTTTTCGTTTCAATCAGAAGACAATCGTCTGGAACTTCCTCAATAATTGTAAACTGTGAACCATGCCGCTGCCAAGTAAAACGGTGTTTTTGCTCCTCTTTATCGTAACCTTCTAAATTGTTGTTCTTATTCCATTTCCAAAAGAACAATTCTGGGTCATAACGTATTGTCTCGAACTCAAAAACGGCGAGCGTCAGGAGGTCATCGGATTTTATCAAAACAACAGTTCTGAGGTGTTTGAATTTTTCCCTGATGGAAGAAACTCGCTCATTCCATATATCAAGTACAAGTCCGCCTAATTCGTTAGGGTCTGCATCAAGATTTGTTTCGTCAAAGGAGTATGCCGGCGAATTTCTTCCAGAAATAAGCCTGACTCGCTTAACTGTTTTCGGATTTTTATTTTTTACGCTTTTAGCACTCCAAGCACAACTTCCCAATACAACATCGTCAAGTCCGACATTTGACGGTTTCCATTCAGCATTGATAGATGTAGCGAAAATTTGTTCCCAGTCAGAACCCCTGAGATCGGGAGTGCTTTTTGTGGCAAGTAAATAAACTATCTCCCTGCCAAGATTGTATCCAAAATTTTCGGGGAATTTGTTCAGTGGATAAGGCGGCTTGACCTTATCTACTGTTCGCAAACGCGGCGTTCTCTTTTTGGAGGGCATAGCGGTGTTCTTTCAAAAAAATTGTTTGTTGATGACGATGATAGCCATTTGAATTGCGCGTCGTTTTTTTTATTGACGCATCAGTTAAAATTGGCACGAACGATTCTACTACAGCACGAACAAGATTAACCGGAACTGCATTTCCTGCTTGCTTTCGTGTCTGGGCATCAGATACAACGATTTTATAAGAATCTGGAAAGCCTTGTAACCGCAACATTTCACGGGGCGTTAAACGCCGTTCGCCATTTACGAGAAGATAATTGTATGATGCGCCTGCTCTCAGCGCACAAGAATACGGATATGAGCTAATATTGCCAGCTTTATTTTCATGCCAAACTGACGGCGTGTGCATTGGCGTATGACTTTCTAACCTTTTTTGTTTGATTCTCTCTGACGCATAATGTTTATCTGCAACATTATCTTCCAGTATATCATTTAATGATGTGTAAGTTGATAATTGAGCAGGCCATTGAAATTGAATTGGTTTATGAAAACCGACAATAAAAACACGCTCCCTTTTTTGCGGTAGTCCATAATCCAGCGCATTCAAAACGCGGTAGTCAAAATAATATCCCAACTCTGTAAGAACGTCTGATATTTTCCTCAGCGTTCTCCCTTTATTATGCCCTACCAATCGCTTAACATTTTCTAATACAAATGCCTTCGGCTTTTTTGCGTCTAAAATCCGCGCAATATCAAAAAATAGCGTCCCGCGAGTATCTTCAAAGCCCTTCCCGTTCCCTATTATACTAAATGGCTGGCATGGAAACCCCGCAAAAAGCAGGTCATGGTCAGGAATTTCATCAGCATCAATTTTAGTAATATCGCCTGCCGGATATTCGCCAAAATTAGCGTGATACGCCTCCCGTGCGTAAAGGTCAATATCGCTTGAGAATACGCACTTTGAAGGAATATTATACTTTTCAAACACCTGAGTGGCACCAAGCCGAAACCCACCAATACCGCAAAATAAATCAATGTATTTAATACTCATATACTTATTCACCTATTTACTCTACTCTGGAAAGCGTGAGTGGTTTAACTATGAGTATATATAAACTTTCAATCTCGTCAAACAATGGATGGGCAAACACAAATGTTCTGTCATTCGTATATTTTGGATACAGGTGTAAGGTGGAAGTCGGGTGTTTCACAGCCCAGTCCCCGCCCCCAAAGAACCCACCAGGCGTCTTTCGACGCAGTAGGCTCAGGCCGTTCAAACGCCCGATGAAGAGCGCAGTAATGCAACAGAAATTTCTTGACTGTGAACCAGCCGATGACAGTTTGGGTGGAGCAAGACCCGGTTATTCAAACCGCCATTGACCCGCCATACCAAATGATGTTGATGCCAGCCAGTCTGTTCGCTAATCGCCTGTCGGCAGACCGGACATTGCCCGTTTTGGCGTTGCCACAGTTGCCACAGTTGCTTTTTCCCTTTGAGCGTATCTGACATCTTATGGGCTAACCGTTTTTCAAAATAAGTCTCCCAAATTGGGTCGTAAGGATTGGCTTTTGCTCTGATTTTGATGTGCCGCTTAATCGGTGTTCGCCGCGCCTTCAACAAACAAATGCGATGTTTCTTTCCCTGTGCATCTGTCACCTGCCCGCTAAAAACCCACTGTCGCCCACCGATGTCCGGGAAGTATTTCTGCTTAACCCAACGCCGTGATTTGTTATTGTGTCGTCGCTTAGTCCATTTCCACAGTGCCTCGAATATGGCGTGGTCTACCTTTGAATAGGTTTGACTGCTACAGACGTGACGGTGGTAGTTAGACCAACCTCGAATGAGCGGGTTGAGTTGGCGGATTAGATTTCCGGCGGTAGCTTGTTTGTTGCTGTTGATGATATGGCGCACTTTGCTCAGGAAGGCTTTTACATTCTTGGCGGACGGTTTGATAATCAGCTTGCCGTTATACTTGCGGATGTTCTGCCCCAGAAAATCGAAGCCCTCGTCAATGTGAGTTATGACCGTTTTCTGAGGAGACAGTTCCAGACCGCGTTCTGCCAGAAATTGTTCGACCACTGGTTTGACTTCGTTTTCCAGCAATTCTTTGGATATACCGGTGATAATGAAATCATCGGCGTATCTGACCAAATTGATTTTGGTCTTACGTCTGGCTCGACTTGATGTCCCAAACTTATCTCGCAGTCGCTTTTCCAGTCCATCCAGAGCGAAATTTGCCAGTGCCGGTGAAGCTATTCCTCCTTGCGGTGTCCCTTTCTCAGTGGGATACAGGCGGTTGTCCTCCATATATCCAGCTGTCAACCATTTGTGCAGGATGGCTTTGTTCATTGGTATATTAGCTTCCAGCCACTCTTGTGAGAGTTCATCAAAACAGGCTTTGATGTCCCCTTCCAGCACCCATTGAGGACTGCTTGGATTTTTGAGGATGATGAAGCATTGACCGATGGCGTCTGCCGTTGACCGTTCTACTCTGAACCCATACGAATTGGGATCGGCCAGGGTTTCGACTATCGGGTCGAGGGTGAGCAGGTGCAAGGCTTGCATTGCTCTGTCTTTCATCACCGGTATTGAAAGCGGACGCAGGCGCTTGCCATCACTTTTGGGAATGTATATTCTCCGCAACGGTTTTGGCCTGTACCCTTTTGTCTTGAGCCGCTCTATAGCGGCTGCCTTTTGAGACGGCGTACTCCATTTCTCTCCGTCTACTCCGGCGGTTCTTTTGCCTCGATTTTCTGTTACTCGTCGCACGGCTAAGGCTTTGCCGCTAAACGAACGGGCTAAAATGAACTGCAAGGCTCTCGCTTTGCGTTTCTGCCCAGCCCGAATTGCCTTCACGATACGCGCCTGGAGGCGACGCACGGTTCGATTCGCTTTGGCCCAATTTATCCCGTGCCATTCTATCGTTTCCCGCAGGCTCGCGCCAGTGGTTGCAGATGTCTTGCATCCGATTGCCACTTCCATATCTACGAACTCCTGTTTTTGCGTCGTACTCAGGCTCTCTCGTGACGAATGACCCGCTGGAAGTCTGCCCGCTTTCGCGTGGGGCAAATCTTGAACCCCTATCCTGCCCGTTACAGACCGGCTTTCGCTTTCTCCAGCATCCTTTACCGGCAAACCTATTGGCGTCCCTTACGGCTCGCTGTCTCTGCACAGCAGAGAGGTCTACCAGTTTACCACGTTTCGTGTCAACACCGTTTTGGGTGGGGTAGGTTTCGCCTATTCGCCGGGGGTTCGACATCTGCGACAGATGATCGTTAAGCACCTGTTCCTGACCCCTCACCTTTTTGGTTCAAGCCTATCAGCATCTTTGGCTTGTTTCTTGTAACGACGTTTATCAGCGGTTCAGTTACCTTAACCATACCACCCCATCCTAGCTCCCGACCGCCTTGATGCTGGCAGTCGCCACTGCTCCTCGCGGTTAAGTGACCAGCCATCAGGCTGAGGCTACTTTGTCCCGGAGGCTTCGCACCCCAACAGCATCCTCAGATGGTTTTTCCGTTGACGCACACTCCGATAGGATACCCGTGACAGAACACGGGGTTACTGACCGATTTTATTCGGTTATTAACAAATGCTGACACAACTTCGTGTCGCACTAACGAACCAGGATTAGCAATTCGTTACCAATTTTATTGTTATGTGGCGTTTTGCTTGACACCGTGTGGTGTGATTGATAGAATTTTACTCACCCACACCACACGGGTTATCAATTTTTAAGTTATAATGGATTTACAATCTTAATAATATGACCCCGACCTATTGGTTATTGACTCATACCCTGAAAGGGAACGATTTTCACTTTCGACCCGTTTCCCATCACAATAGATTGTCCCCGTACCAGGTCCATAGCTAAAAGATGCTTCGCCGTTACTATTGGTGATATCTGTATCGTTACCTTGATTATTAACCCAAACTTGAACTCTTGTCCCTTGACAGGGCTTACCATCTTCATATTGAACTTTTACAGTCATTGACATAACATCATTCTCCTGTGGTTTGTGATTTTTTTGCCGAACTATCTTGATGATAAAAATACTTTCTTCAGCTGCCTATTCTTTGGTTTTTTGATGGCATCACCTCCTTAATCTTAACAAAATTGCAAAATTCGCAGTACCACAAAAGTCACCTGAAACGGTTGGACGAAGGACGAGGGACGAAAGACGAATTACCCGTGAAAGCTGCATTTTTCATCCTTCGTCTTTCGTCCTTCGTCGCTTTATGTGTGACTTTTGTGGTATTGTCAAAATTCACTTCTTCAATTCATTCGCTTTACGTTGAGCTTCTGTGTGTCCCAATCTTGCTGCTTTTTCATACAGATTAATTGCGGGCTTAAACTTTTTCCCAAACCACTTTCTCTTTTGTTTTCTTTCTTCTTCTTGAGCTTGAGCAAAAAAAGCCAATGCTTGTTCACGTCGCTGTCGCTTCTCAGCCTCACGTTTTTCTTTTTCGGCTAGACGTTTCTGTTGTTTCTCAGCGTCACGTTTGGCTTGTTTACGTTGACTTTCTTCATAAAAATCCATTGTTTTCTCATATTCAACAGGACGGCACTCATCACAGTAAGGAGACCAAAAATGGCTCGTGGGATTCCAACTCCGTACAACAAACCAACTACCGTTC
>NBMB01000038.1 GCA_002084765.1 Candidatus Cloacimonetes bacterium 4572_55
ATTATAGCACTGTTTATATGAGCCATGAAAGCCGTCTGATTGTTGAATCTGGAGGTGTGCTGGATATGGTCAACTGCCGGCTCATTTCCAACCGGGCGACCGATACCCACGGGATTGGAAATAGTGTGATGGTCCGGGGTGGAACAATCCACGCGACCAATACCGCCTTCAGCACAGAGAGCGAAAGCGAGTCCTGGGATGGAATTCAACTGCAAGAGCGCGCGACTGGGATGTTTAACAACTGCATATTTGATCGCGCATATCCGCAGATTGTCGTTGCCGACGGTAGCGACGCGTCTGTTAATAATTGCCATCTAAGCGGCGGTTCCATTGCCCTGCTTGCCGATAAAGCCGCCCTACTGGAAGTTTATGACAGCCAAATAGACGGGGGTATCAACATCTCTTCCACTGCGTTTATTATTCAGGGCAACACCATCCAAGCGCCGGCTGGCGGCGTGGGCTTGGACATCTCCTGGGTTGGCAACATGTCCGCCCATGCCCGAGTTTGGGATAACAGCATTATCGGCGGGCATGTGGGTATCGGGATATACAATAGCCAAGTTTTTCTGGGCGCGTCGGATCAGGCGCCGGAACATGGCAATATGATTTTGGATAACACCGTAGGAATTTTGATCCAGAACAATTCGATTGCGGATTTGGCGGACAACCTGATCAGAGACGCCTCATCCGGATACGGGCTGCCAGAGATCATACTAACTCAGGACAGCGACCTTCAAATGCGAGACGGCTGTAATACGGTCATGGATGACATATACGATGTGGGGTCTCATGATCAATACCTGCTGAAGTTGCTCAACTCCGACGGTCATCGCTATTCGGTTGACGGAAACTGGTGGGGACCGTATGATTACAACGACCCAGACCATCTAATCGAATTGGCTGGCAGATTTAACCCGGATGGAGCGTTTGTGAGTTATAGCAAGGTATGCGGCGATCCGCCAGACGGCGATCTCCCCCCTGTGGAGGAGCTGTTTGCACAAGCGGAATCCGCGTTTGCCATCAATGATTACCAAACTGCGACGATCCTGTATAAGCAAATCATTGCAGACTATCCAGACAGCGAATATGCTGTTATAAGCGCCAAGCGGTTGTATGCCATTGAAAACTCAGACGGACAAAATTATCAGGAACTGATCGCATATTATGAAACAGTCTCGGATAATTCCGACGAAAAACCGTTAAAGCGGGCAACGGGACATCTTGTCACACAAAGTTATGTGAAATTAGAATCATATTCAACCGCTATTGATCGTTTAAGCGAGATTATAAATAATCCACCTACTTTTATTGATAGCATTTTTGCGGTGATTGACCGGGATTATGTATATCACATGATGGACAATAACGCGGTTCCCACTTCGGTGGGAGGGTCAGATTTCATATACCAAAATCGGCTGGCGACTGTCAGGCGGCATTTAGAATGGAAAGAATTGGCACTCTCTTTATTGCTTGACGCGGAAAATTCACGGGATGATCAAGAGAGTCAAAATCCACATGTTCTCTATCCTTTTGGATTGGCGCAAAATTATCCCAACCCCTTTAATCCAAGGACCACGATTGGGTTCACCCTTCCATCTCTCGCCCGTGTCTCGCTGAAGGTCTATAACTCCAACGGTCAGTTGGTGCGCGCGCTGGCAGATAGCGAGTTTCCCGCGGGATCGCATCACGTGAATTGGAGCGGTGAAAATGATCTGGGTCAGACTGTGGGGTCAGGTCTCTACTTCTACCGATTGCGGACGCAAGACGGCAGTTTTGATCAGACCCGTAAGATGATCCTGATGAAATAAAGAGTTATTTTTCCCGTAATAAAACGAAATCCCGGATGCGTACGCGTTCGGGATTTTTTTTTGTTCATTCTGGACTTGACAAATAACCAATGAAATTATACTTTAATAGATTAAATGCCAAATAGAAAAGATATTTATAAAAAAAAAGAGAGGCATATTCAACGGACGATATGTTAACTTATAAATATGACTATGAATAAAAAATTAAAAATGGATCGGAGGAAAAAATGCCAAAAATTAAAGAATTGATCGAACTGCCCATGGTGGAGACGGTTATCCAATTACGAAAAATGCGCGATCTGAATGATGAATATGATAGTGCCGCCAGTTTCGAGCATCCCTATACACGCGGGTTGGCGGAATCATTTGTCCTGACCGAAGATATCGAAACCAACCTGTTGGTAATCATGCAGGTTTTGAGCGAGAGAAAAGGACGCGGTTTTTTCTTAACCGGCAGTTTCGGCGCGGGCAAATCCCATTTTTTAAGCGTGCTAAGTCTGTTGGTGCAATCTGTATCTGCAAAATCTGCGGATTGGATTTGGTTTCCGCTGATTCGACAGCAGCAGAAGCTGAAGAATTACCGTCGAATTTTTTCCGAAAGGCGTTATTTGACCGTAGAAATTCCCTTACTTTCTTATCAAGCCCGGCGGGGGTTGGAGGAGATTCTATTTGATGCGATCCAGACCAGGTTATCGTCAAGCCGGTTCCAAATCGATACGGACCTGGCTGAGGAATCTTATTTTCTGCGACAATTCAAGATTCATATTTTGCCGTTGCATGAGCATAAGCTGGATCGCGTAGTGCAGAAAAAATATCCGGGTATGAACACATGGAAACGGCTGCTGAACAATAACAGACAAGCCGCGTATCGATTGACCAAAGAATACCTTGCCGGATTGCCGGAAAAAATCCCCTTCCGCATGAGTTTGGATCGGGAAGAGGGTTTTGACCGGCTGGACACTATCCTCGACAAGCACGGATTCGACGGCGTTATTTTTCTGATCGACGAATTATCGGAGTTTTTGAAATCCAAGAAAAAAGAATCGCTGAATGAGGACGCCCGTTTTTTGCAATATATTGGCGAACGGAGCGCGACCAGGCCGCTGTGGATCGTCGCCGCGCTGCAAGAACATATTGAAAAGACCGGAGATATTCAAAAGGCGGTGATTGATAAGATAAAAGATCGTTATCATACGCATTTATCGCTTTCCACTCGCCATGTTCGCGAGCTGATCGACCACCGGTTGATCATCAAAAAGAAGAGCGCGTCCAAGCATATTCGAGAGGCGTATCGGCAACTTAAGTTCAGCTTTAACAACATCCCCATGAAGGAAGACGAGTTCATCGAGATATATCCGATCCACCCGGAGACGCTAGAAGTACTCGACCTTTGCGCGGATCTTTTTAGCCAACGCCGTGGAACCGTAGACTTTATCCATCATCAAGTAAAGGGCGATCCTTCCAGAAGGATTACCGGAATTTTGGAGGAGGATTTTACGAATCTACTGACGCCTGATCGGGTTTTTGACCACTTTGAGGATCGGCTGCGGGATTCGCCTCAACTGCGAAAATATTATGAGCTGTATCACGAATATTTTTACAAACGGATTCATCGGCTATTTTCCGAAGATAAAAGCGACGCTCTGCACAGTCTCCGGTTGATCAAGATTTTGATTTTGCTCAAAATATCCGATATTCAATCGCAAAGAACCCTGCGTCAATTAGCCCACATGTTACTTTATCAGGCACTTTCCGGCATATCTGGAGGAGTCAATTACGACTATCTGTCTGGACATTTGATACAAAAAATGATCGACGAACTCAGCTATCTGCGGTTGACTTCGTCTCCTGATTCCGACGACCCGTTAGATGCGGTTCTGGAAATCGACCCGGAAACCACAACCGTCGATATTTTCTCCGACTCCATCCGGACGATCCGTCGGCAAGCGGAAAAGATGGAAATGATTTCGGCTTTGCTGAGAACCGTCAGTTACGGCTCCATTCCATTGGCGCAGTTTTTAGATAAAAGCGATTCCTGGACGGTCAACTGGATGAATTCGGAGCGGAGAGGTCTGGTTCGATTAATCGACCTCACCCAAATCACCAACAAAAAAGCGAGCGAGCTGATCGGGCATATTCGGACAAGCGAGGATGATTTCGTCCTGATGATCGGCTATCCGCTCCAAATCGACGCACAACGGGAACATGTCCGACAGCTCTTTCGATTTTGCAAGACGGATCCGCAGGACCGATTTGCAAAAGGGATTATCGCCTGGATTCCAACGCCGTTTACTGAAGACGATCTGCTGCGGGATTGGTATGGGTATTCCATGCTGGCGAAAAAGTACGCGCGCTCAAATCACGAGAACGAAAGCCAGCAAGCGCAAGAGCTTTCCCGGATGGCGGAGAGCAAATTGGGATCGGTTGAATCTCTGATCCGATCCTCGATTCAAGCCTGCTATCGAAAAGGCGAATTTTTATCTCCAAGCCGCGACTTCTCCTTTGATTTTCCGGTATCGGCATATAAGGGATTTGAGGACTTACTCGGACTGATTGTAGATCGACCGCTAAAAGCACTTTATCCCAACTACCATGAGATTCGAACTATGGTCAACCTATCGACCTCTTCGGTGAACGAGTTGATCACCGAGTTTGTGGTTCCAGGTCAGGTTGATTCGGTTCATCTCCCACATCGAAATTATCTTCGCGGGTTGATTCATGGCGCGGCTGAGCCCTTGCGGCTCGTCCGTTCTGATCCGGCTCATCGTTCCGTACGGCTGAAAGTGGCTCCAGAAAAAAGCGTTGCTTGTCGCATTGTTTTGGAACGCGTCAACGAGGAGATGAATGGATAAATCAATCCTCAGATTACGCGGATTTCGCAGAACGGCTCTCGCAATGATCACAATGGTTGTCATGGTCTTGAGTTAATTTGTCGTTGCCGGCAAGTCGGTTAATGGCTCTGGGGATAAGCGGCAACAGATCGGAAGCGATTAAGCTATATTCACTTTTTTCCTCTACGTATATATCCGCGGCAAATCCATGCAGAAAAATTCCCGCTGCCCCAGCTGTTCCGGGTGAAAGACCCTGACCCAACAGACCCGCTATCATACCGGTCAACACATCGCCGCTTCCGCCCGTGGCTAAGCCTGGATTACCGGTGGTATTGACATAGATATAGCCGTCCTGTGTCCCGACCAAAGCCGGAGCGCATTTCAAGACGACTGTGCAGCCAAATTTTGACGCGGCTTGACGGATGATAGCCGCCGGGTTTTCCAACACATCCCGAATCGGAATATCGAGCAGTCTCGCCATTTCTCCCGGATGGGGCGTTATCACGATCTTTTCGTTTCCGGATTGCTCCAGAATCGACGGTTTATCAGCCAGCGCATTCAGTCCGTCCGCGTCGATGACCATAGGCATGCATGATTTCTCTACCTCTCGCCAGATCAACTCCACGGTCTCAGGATGGCGTGAGAGACCGGGACCGATCGCGGTCACGTTTGCCCAGCGCGTCAATCTATCCAGACCTTTCTCACCCAGAAGTGAGAGCGATCCGGTCGAGGTCTCCGCGAGAGGAGTGGTCATGGTCTCGGTCAGCTTCATCTCCATGATCAGATTCAAATTCTTGGGAATGCCCAGCTTGACAAGTCCCGCGCCGACGCGGAGCGCGGCTGAACAGGTCAACGCGGCGGCTCCAGTCATGCCTGTGGATCCAGCGATCACCGCGACTTTTCCGAAATCGCTTTTGAACGCGTCGAATTTCCGTTTTTGGAATAAATCCGAGATATCTTCCGGATCAATCAGTTCCATCTGGGGACCGGAAGATATCGAGGAGCCCTCGATTACCGCGGGCGGTATTCCGATATCAACGACCTCTAACCGACCGACATGGCTTCGACCAGGCTCAAAAATATGCCCTACTTTTGGCAGAGCCATTGTCGCTGTGAGATCCGCTTTCACTGCATGACTCTCTATTCGCCCGTTGCTCATGTCCACGCCGGAGGGCGCATCGATAGAGACTACCCGACAATGGGTGGGCTTTTCTCGGTTTATCATCGCAATCGCTTCCGAGGCAAGACCGCGAGGGGTTCCGAGAAAACCAGTTCCAAATATTGCGTCAACAATTATGTCGGCGTACTCCAAGGCCATGTCCGCCAACTCGTCCGCGGAGAGAAGTTCGATCACCTCCTCTCCCATGTTCAGAAGAATATTTAGATTGGTTTTTGCGTCGCCCTGAACGTCTTCTCGTTTCCCTATCAGGTAAACAATCACGTCCGCGCCGCTGTTCAACAGGTATCGAGCCACCACAAAACCGTCTCCGCCGTTATTTCCTTTCCCACAAATCACTGTCACATTAAGCTCCGATAGCTCCAATCCGTCAGATTCCGCAAGATCGGCTATTGAGTCCACGATGCCCCTTCCCGCATTTTCCATCAAAACAATGCCGGGGATGCCGACTATTTCGATAGTAGTTTGATCAATAGATCGCATTTCGTCAGACGTCAAAACATACATGGTTCTACCTTAATAGTTAGAGATATTAGAATAATTATAGATATTAGCCGGAAAAAAAAATAAATTTGAAATAATAAAAGGGAGTAATTTATGCGATTACCCCCTTTTACTATGTATTTCAGCAAATTACACGCTTCGATGCGTTATTGTTTTTCGATTTCCGGATCCGGCGGTCGGTTTGCCTTCACAGTAATCGTGTCGGTAGCTTTATTACAAGATAAGCCAGAATCGTCGGTCACGGTCAGAGTCACAGTATAGACTCCGGGCGCGGAATATGCATGACGCGGGTTGGGTCCCCCGCCATTTGAACCGTCGCCAAAATCCCAGCTATAGAAAAGCCGTCCGCCTTCTGGATCAAAAGAGGCGGTTCCATCGAATTGGACGTCGTCGTACACACAGCCCACACAACTGTAGGTCATCTCCACACCCGCGTCAGCGACAGGCGGGTGGTTGACAACAACTGTGAGATCGCTTACATGCTGATTACACTCGGTATTGGAATCGTCATACACGGTCAGTTTCACCTCATAGACGCCCGATTTTTGATACGCATGCGTGACTTTTTCGCCTTCCGCTGTTACCCCGTCGCCGAAATCCCAGCTATATCGGGAAATATCCCCATCAAAATCGGTAGACTGGCTTCCGTCAAAGTGGATATCCTGGTCAGGGCAGACAAAACGATCTGCGCCCGCGACAGAGATCGGCCTCTGGTTCACGATAATTTTTATCGCGTCGGTAGCTGTGGAACATTCGGTTTCCGTGTCGTCCTTGACTCTCAGGGTCACGTCATAAACTCCTGGTTTGTCAAAGACTTGGGTCGCGGTCTTGCCCTGCTTCACCGTGTTATTGGCGATCATCCATGTATATTCGGTCACACTACCGTCAGGGTCTGTGGAATCGCCGCCATCCAGCGTGACAGTCTCTCCTACGCAGACGGTTTGATCCACACCCGCGTTGGCAAGAGGCGGCTGGTTGATAATAATCGTCACTTCCTTTGTCGCGACATTACATTCCGTAAGCGAGTTGTCGGTCACAGTCAATTTTGTGACGTAACTGCCCGCTTCCTGATAGGTTTTTGCCGGATTCACGCCGGAACTTGTCGATCCGTCTCCAAATTCCCACTGATAGCTGACGATGGAGCCGTCTTGATCCTTGGATTCCTTCCCATTAAATCGGGTCAGGTTGTTGACGCATAAAATCTGATCAGCTCCCGCGTCGGCAATCGGCGTATCATTGATCAGCACCTTAATATAATCCGTGTCGGAATTACATTCGGAGTCTGTATCATTTTTGACAGTCAACGCAACTTCATAGAGACCAGCCTGCGCATAAGAGTGATCCACTCTCATACCCGAACCTGTGGAGCCGTCGCCGAAATCCCATTGATAGCTCGTAATTTGGTGGGATTCCGAGCGCGACAGGGATCCGTCAAAAGAGAGAGAGTTGTTCGCGCAAGAAATCTGATCGTCTCCCGCGTGGGCTATTGGCGATTCCAACACCGTGACAATCAACTGATCCGAGCTGGTATTGTCGCAATTTCCCGGAAGTTCGTCTCCGGTGATAGTCAATGTGACCGTGTAAGACCCGGATCTTGAATAGCTATGAACAGGAGTCGCGCCGCCAGTGAACGAGCCGTCGCCAAAATCCCAGTAGTAGCTATTCACCACGCCGTCGCTGTCTGTCGAGTTCGATCCGTCGAACTCGACACCCATATTGGCGCAGATCGATACGTCGTCTCCAGCGTACGCGACCGGCGACTCGCTGATGGTGACAACGAGCTTATCCATGCTGGCATGACACGGTAAACCCGTATCGTCGATAACAGTCAAGGTCGCTGTGTATACGCCCATTTCTTCGTATGCATGCGTGGGGCTGGCTACGCCGTGAATTTCTTCTGATCCGTCGCCAAAGTTCCAGACATAATCCAGGACTCCGCCTTCTGGGTCAAATGAACGGCTGCCGTTAAATACGGAGAGTTCGCCTCTGCAGAGAGCCATGTCTCCCCCTGCGTCCGCAACAGGCGGCTCGTTGATGAATATAGTCAACACGTCGCTATTGCACGCGCATTCCGATTCGGAATCGTCGCATACTGTCAATTTAACAGGATATGTCCCAGATTTGCTATACATATGCGTCGCTTTCACCCCGCTTTGTGGCGACGATCCATCGCCAAAATCCCAAAGATAGGTGAGATTTCCACCATCTGGATCGTGGGATTGGCTCGCGTCCAGACTGATTGTCGTGGAGCAGGTATTGATATCGTCTCCCGCAACAGCGATAGGTGGATCGTTCACGGTCACAGTGAGTTGATCCGAATTCGAGTCACACCCTGTCCGAGAATCGTCAAATACTGTCAGAGTGACCGTATAAACTCCTGGCGAGATAAAGCTATGCCGCACATTTTGATCCTCTTTCATCGGCGAACCGTCGCCAAAATCCCATTGCCAGCGTGTGACTTTTCCATCCAAGTCGGAACTGCCAGACCCGGAAAAATTGGCGATTTCATCCGTACATACGACGCTATTTGGACCGGCTTCCGCTATTGGCGGCTTGTTCACGGTAATGAATCTGTAGCCCGTATGGACATTACAATCTCCACTGGAGTTGTCGGTAACAGTCAGCGCAGCGATATAATTCCCGGGCTTGTCGTAGCTGTGAGTAGCCTGGGCACCGGTAGCCAATGGGGCACTGTCGCCAAAATCCCAGGTATATGACGCCACCTCGCCATCGATATCTTGGGAAAATGCGCCGTCAAAGGGCAGGTTTTCGCCAACACAAACCGTGACCTCTTGACCAGCTTCCGCTATCGGAGGATGGTTGAAAAAGACTCGAAAATAGGTAGAGTGCGAATCGCAGCTCATATTTGAGTCGTCCCGCACGGTCAGGGTGACGTTATAAACGCCTTTTTCCGGAAAAAGGTGGGCAACGCGTGCGCCGGAACCGGTTGTGCCATCTCCAAAATCCCAAAAATATTCCACGACTTCGCCATCTGAATCATGGGATGCGGTTCCATCAAACTGGACCGTGCTCGAGCATGTGTGAATATCGTCGCCCAGAACAGCTACAGGCGGATTATTGATTTTGACCTGGATTTTTGTCCCAGCCTCAACGCAATCGGTCTGTGAGTTGTCTCGGACAGCCATGCTTACGGTATACAATCCAGGCTCGGTATAATAATGAACCGGTTTGGGTCCCGTTCCGATCGAGCCGTCTCCGAAATCCCAGATATATTCTGTAATATCGCCGTCTGGATCATAGCTCAGGGAACCGTCAAAGTTGACTTTCTCGTTGATGCAGGAGATGGGATCGCCGGAAGCGATTGGAATCGGAAGCGCGTTGATATAAACTTGGGTGACATTTATATCACGGCTTGTGTCTGTTCCAGAGTTGTCGTCCACAGTCAGCGTCACAGTATAGACGCCTGGGTTTTCGTACACATGACCGGCTTGGACTCCAGTCGCGGACCCGCCGTCGCCGAAATCCCAAGTATAGGTGACAATCTCGCCATCCTCGTCCCGTGACGCGCCGCCGTCAAATTGGATTTCCTCACTGACGCAAGCGGCTCTCGGAGCGCCTGGATCCGCGTTCGGCGGACGATTGACGGTGACAATCATTTGATCCACGTCCTCGTCGCAATCCGTACCGGAATGGTCTCGAGTGGTCAACGTGACCGTGTAGGTTCCGGGTTGGCGATAGGAGTGAACCGGAGTCGCTCCCATACGAGGGGCTGATCCATCTCCGAAGTCCCAGATATACGTCAATTGATCGCCGTCCGGGTCTTTGGATTCCAGGCCGTCAAAAACGACTGTCAGTCTGCCGGTCAATTGATCTGGTCCAGCGTTTGCCACGGGCGGCTGATTGATCACCACAAATAATTCGTCAGAATCGGAGTCGCAGATTGTTTCCGAATCGTCGGTGACTTTCAATTGGACTTTATAGCGTCCGGATCCGGAAAAGCTGTGGCTCACAACCTGTCCCTCGGCTGTGGAACCGTCGCCAAAGTCCCATTCGTAACGGATAATCTGCCCGTCGTTGTCATAAGAGCGATTGCCGTCGAACAGGAATGTCTCGCCTGCGCAGCCTTTCATATTTACTCCCGCCTCAGCGACCGGAGGATCGTTGATTACCACAGGTATAATCTTGGTGCTGACCTGGCAATCGGTGGACGAGTTATCAGTAGCGGTGAGCATCGCCTGATATTTGCCAGGACGGAGATAGCGGTGCGTGGTGCGGATGCCGGTACCGGTTGTGCCGTCTCCAAAATTCCAGTCATACGTGATTTGGTCGTTGTCCGGGTCGGTTGTGCCGGACGCGTCAAATGAGACAGTAGAGCAGTCGGAGTCGTTTTTTGCGATGGTCGTTTGCGTCTGGATTTCCGGAGCGCGATTTTGGGGACGCATGGAGAGTGGATAATGGATCAACAATCGCTCTTTGGCGACGCCGTCCTCGACATAGATTGTCATATCGTTATTCCGAGAAGGACCGCCTTTTGTCAGGATCGCCCACAGATCAACCGATTCGCCGGATTGCACACGTACCGGATTCATCGCCCATTTGTCATTTCCATAATCTTTGAGATAAACATCGGGTCGAACCGGGGTTCTCAGATAGAGAACTTTTGAGTCGTCGTTATCAAAGGCGTACGTATTGACCGGCGTTTGGTTTGCTATCGGTGGAGAGAAGGCAAGCACGACCACATCAGTCTCATTTTTTGGCTGACGGAAGCAGACCTCGTCAACAAAATAGAGGGCTTTAGGAACTTCAATATAGTCGTTCTCAGAGCTGCTCACACGTACATGGAAAAGGTTGCCGTCGTCGCCGGTCACGCCTTCCACTTGAAGGATAAAAAGAAAATGTGAACCCACAGATTCGCCTTGAGATGGATCTATGGAAAAAAGAGTTGCCCAGTGATTATCGACTGAGCGGTCTTCACCAAAGGTCTTTTCCTCTAAAACAGAGCCGTGGCCCTTCAAAAGACGGAAGGTCGTGGTAGTATTCCAACTTCCATTTATTTCATCTCTGGAGTCGCCACAATCCGGGTCAAATACCTGGATATACATTTTCTCCCCGTGCGTTGTCGGGATATGGAATTGCACCTCCTGAACAAAGTCGTTATCGCCCCACCAGGTCGGGCATTCGTTGCCGAATGTGACCAAAAACGCCTGGTCTTCGACAGATACTTGAGCCTGAGCCTGAATCGCAAAAGCAATAATAATAAAAATAAAAAGCGTAAAAAATCGCTTTTTCATTTCTCCCCCTTAGGAAAAATACGAAAAATTAAAAAAAATAGAAAAATGAGCCTATCCTGAATAATTCACCTCTTAATCTGCGTAATCTGCGGATTAATCTGCGGATCGAACTCTCGTGTCGACGAATAATTCAGGCTATATTACCCACCGTCAAGACTGCTTTGGAATGAGCCTAGGAAATTTCTCGTTTTTGTCCATCTACTGATCCAGAAGTCTTTTAAGAAATTTGACCTCCTGCTCTGCAACTTCCGCTCTTTCTCGCTGCTTCCGCTCTTCCGCCTGTGCCTTTTCCAGCTGCTTTTCGATTTCTTTGTATCGAGTCATATCCCGAAAGATGCCTTTCGCGTAAAGCGCGCCGTTTCCCGTCTGTTCAGAATTGAGCGTGCCGGATACAAAAACTGTTTTGTGATTCTTGGCGATAAATCGAAGTTCCAATTTGCCGCACTTTTCGTCCAGGATCAAATTTTTAAATTCCGCTTCGTAACGGGCAAGGTCCTTCGGATGAATCACGTCAATGATTGAGAGATTATATAGTTCTTCTTCAGAGTAACCGAGAACGCGACACCATGTGTGGTTGACATACGTGAATGCTCCTCCGGAGTCCACGCATTGGATCATTGCATCCGCATTCTCGAATAACTCATGGGACCGAGTTTTTTTTTTCTTCGACACTGTGCCGATGGGTTGGGCGCGGACGCGTTGTTCCGCTATCTTCAGACGCACTCGGAGCAGGTCAAAGTTGATCGGTTTTGCAAGATAGTCGTCAGCTCCCGCGCCCAAGACAGCTTCTAAGTCGCGCGGGCGGGTGTAGGCTGTGCATACCAGGATCACGCATTCATCGCCGCGGGGTAGACCACGAATCCGGCGGCATACCTCCAGTCCATCTATGTCGGGCAAGCCCAGATCCAGGATGATAAGCGGATAAAATTGGTTTCGGAAATTTTCTACTGCTTTTTCACCGATACTGCAGGTTGTGGTCTTATTCCCGAACGCGCCGATAAAGCGAGCCAGCAGTTGTTGAATGTGCCTATCATCCTCAATAATCATCACTTTCATTATAAATTCCTATATTTCTATCAGATTATGAAGAGCATAACATATTTTTTTACAGAAAGTTATGAGGAGAACGCCGGATGTCAGAGCGACGATAGAGCGATAGCGGATATCACCACGCTGGCGACGCCGATCACCGGCGAGAGATACTCTTGCAAAGTCACGCTGAAACGACGCGGGACCTTGATCGTATCGCCGCGATACGGAAACGCGGTTTTGTCCGGTGTGGATTCATTTCCTGATGAATTGATTAATTTCCATCCCGAGCCGCTTCCATAGCGGGAATCCAGTCCCCCAGCTAACCCGATATAATCAGAGAGGCTCAGATTGGGAGAATATGGATACGCGCCAGGGCGCGCCACATCTCCTGTCACATAGACCACGTCCTCGATTTTCGGCGCGGTGATGGTTCCCCCATGAATTAGAGGCGAATCTCTTGTCTCTCCCACCGGATCGATCAGGTTTATGATCCTTTTTTCTGACCGCCCGTTCTCTTGATATTCATAGAGAAGATGACGGAGATCCGCGTCTACGCCAAAATTCCGGAAGGTCGAGAGCAGCGTGCGTACCGTTTCGCCCTGCCCAAATTCATAAAATAGACTGCGCTGGGATTGGATGGGAATCAGTGTTGACGCTGTCGAGTTCTCCTGTTCCAATGGAATAAGCGAAGTCCCGATCTGGAGGGCACCACGAAACTCCACTGCTTGTGTGATTTGGGGAATAATCACACAATCTCCTTGCTGGATAAAAGGATTTGACCCGTCATTATGATTCAGATAAAAGTCCAACAAATTGTATATAGAACTGTCGCCGCTTTCATGATGAATCGTAATCCGCTGCCAACTGCCCCGGGTGTTGATACCTCCAGCTGCTGCCAATAAATCGACCAGGCGAGTCCCGCCAGAAATGATGTATCCCCCAGGTGCGACAATATCGCCTAACACCATGGCTCGAAAATAGCGGGGACGCGCCAAATTGACCGAAAAATTATCAAATTTGTAATATTTTCCAACGCCGTCGGATAATATCCGGGAGCATTCAGCCAGAGTCTTGTTCCGCAGATCAAACACGCCGACTTTGGGGACGGAGATCACCCCGTCAGCCATGATCGGCAGAGAAAGGGTTATCGGTAAATCGCCCCAGATTCCTATCTGGAGCAGGTCGCCCGGACCCACGATATAGGATTCAGGGTCTATCGGCTTTTCCAATACAAAATCGAGTGGGACGTCCGGCGGCTTAAAGGTCTGTTCTAAAAATTCTTCTGAATTAAAAAGAGACTCCGAGTCAATTTCCAGCAAGCCCTCTGTATAACCGTTTGATATGCTCAAAAGGCATATTATAAAAATATTGGATAGTATCTTCATTTTTTCCCGTCTTTTCCAGTCCGTTATTTGTCCGCAGATTACGCAGACTAGAGCCAGATTAGTATAACTCATATAGGGTATTCAAGTCAAGCCTCAAGTGAAATATTATTGAGAAAAATAGAACTATTGCTCTCCGGCGTCCTGTTGACATGACCCTAAAAGTTTTTGAAAACCCTTAGGCTCTTTGATAAGAACTAGAATAAAAGTACTTGCGCAGTAAAAAAAAAAATGCTATAATAGCCCATATATTTAATCGAAATAATATGTTATCGCGTTTACTTAAGATATTGGTTTAAGCGTTGAAAAACGTACATTATTCATATTTTCATATTAAGGGAGACCTCATGGCTATATTGGTTGTCGGATCTGTCGCGTTAGACACGATCAAAACCCCGACGGGTAAAGTGGAAGACGCTATTGGCGGCTCAGCGATTCACTTCTCAGCCGCGGCGAGTTTTTTCTCTCCGGTACGTGTTGTGGGCGTTGTGGGACCGGATTATCCGTATAAGAAGATCGGTTTTTTGAAAAAACGAGACGTCGATCTTTCCGGATTGGAGACCGCTGAGGGAGAGACGTTTCGCTGGAGCGGAGAATATACCCACGACTGGAATTCTGCGATCACGCATGATACGAAGTTGAATGTATTCAAGACTTTTTCTCCAAAAATTTCCGATTCGTTTCGTCAGAGCCAATTTTTATTTTTGGCGAATATCGACCCGACTCTCCAACTGCAGACGCTGGATCAAGTCGAGAAGCCGCTGTTGGCTGCTATGGATACCATGAATTTTTGGATTCAAGGGACGAAGCGGGCGGAATTGTTAGAAGTTCTAAAGCGGGTTGATCTCCTGCTCATCAATGATGGCGAGGCAAAAATGCTCTCCAAAAAGAATCACCTGTTGGATGCGGCTCAGGCGATTTTGCAAATGGGACCCCAGACCCTGGTGATCAAAAAAGGCGAGCATGGCGCGGTCCTTTTCCATAAGAATGAGATATTTTCACTGCCTGCATATCCGACAAAAAATATTGTTGATCCAACCGGCGCGGGCGATAGCTTTGCCGGCGGCTTTATGGGATTTTTGGCAAAAGCCGGTGATCTGAGTCAAAATAATATGCGTCGAGCTGTAGTTTACGGCAGTGTCATGGCTTCCTTCATGGTGACGGATTTTAGTTGCGATCGGATGCGAACGCTCACAGCGGAAGATATTGCAGTGAGATACAAAAATTTTTGTGAGCTGGTGCGGTTCTAATAAACGAGGTATATCTTGTCACATTCTACGAAATTTTATACGTCGTCAAAAAGAACGGATTTGCGTCCGAAAAAGAGTCTGAGCCAGAATTTTTTGATCGACGACGACGTGGCTTATCGGATTATAGAATCGTTAGATTTGAGCCCGGAGGAATGTGTGGTGGAACTGGGAGCGGGTCGAGGCGCACTGACCCGCTTGTTGTTCAAAGAAACGCCACGAGTGGTCGCTATCGAGATGGATCGGCGATTCTGCAATGAACTTCGGGAGAAATTTGGACGCTTCGAGCAGTTCCAACTTATTGAAAAGGATATGCTGAAATTCCCTCTCGAACAGGTGTATCGGGAGTGCGGCGAGGAGCGGTTCAAGGTGGTTGGCAATCTCCCATATCACATCACCGGACCCATCCTATTTAAGCTGATCGACGAGCGGGAATACAGCCATTTTGCCGTCTTGATGATGCAGTTGGAGGTCGCAGAGCGGCTGGCAGCGGATCCGGGCGGCAAACAATACGGAATTCCTTCCGTTATCACCCAAATGTACGGGGATCCGGAGATTCTATTTCATGTGCCGCCGGAAGCCTTCCGCCCCCGTCCGAAAGTGCAGTCGGCTGTGGTCAAAATATCCTGGCGAGCGGAGCCGTCGGTCTCAGTCTCCAATGAAAAGCTCTATTTCCAAATCGTGAAGAGGTGCTTTTCCCAACGGAGAAAGATGATACGGAACACCTTGACTGGCCTGCTTGATATTCATAAAGAGAACCTCCCGGTTATCGAGTCGGAATCGTCGGTTGCACTGTCGAGACGACCGGAGACTTTAAGTCTGGAAGAGTTTGCCCGTCTGACAACGGCTGTCGAAAATACGCAGAAAAACAATCGATCTCGAATCGATCCAAAAAATATGAGATGAGAATATGCCAAATTTTAGCTCGATTTTTAGCTCGATTCTAGAAGCAATAAGAAGAAATAGCGGAAAAAAATTGATGATTATCGCCGGATCGATTATCCCGATTCTGCTGATTTTCATCATCCTTTACGTGATGATGCCCGATCCTCAGCCCGATCCTCAGTCCGATTCCATAAAATCGGAGTCAGACTCCACGATCGCTGATACCACTTTTGATGAAATGACCTTAGAACTTGACGGGTATTTGCTTGCCGCGCTGGAAACTATAGGGATCCAGAAGAGTTCCGTGGATACACTGGTAAAGACCGCGTCTCCGGATTCAACTAAAGATGAAACCGATAGGATAAAGCGTCTGTTGATCGTACGAAAAGTCTATTTAAAGCATTTTGTGCCAATAGAAGTCGCGAACCTGGAGGTGATGAATCGGGCAGAAGAGCATGGTCTTGACTTAGAAGACGCTCTGGAGATTCGCAATTCCAAAGATCATTATGTGCGGATTTGGTTTCGCAGAGACGGTTGGTTTGGCAGGGACAGTGTGCATACCAACACGATTCTACTTTATCCGGGCGCGCCGCCGGCTCCGATCGTCCGTCCGTCCCCAACCGCTTCCAAAAAAAAATCTCAAAGATCGCGTGCAGTTGATAACCCGTCTCGTCCCAAATTAGGCATTGTCATCGACGATTTTGGCGTGGCTTTCAGCCAACTGACGAAGGATTTTATCGACTTGCCCTACAACCTCACATTCTCGATCCTGCCGCCGAACGATGGGACTTATAAAGCGTCCCCGAAGATCGCCAAAGCCGCGTATGATAAGAAGAAAGAGGTGATACTTCATCTGCCTATGGAGCCGAAAACATATCCCTCGGATTACCCAGGTCCGGGCGCAATTTATGTCGATGATTCGCCGGAAATAAAAAAACAATTGATCCAAGCGCATATCAAGCAGCTCACCCCGTATCTCAAAGGCGTCAACAATCACATGGGGTCCCGAGCCACGATGGATGAAAATACGATGCAGATATTGATGGAAATCCTGAAAGATAAGGGTCTCTATTTTGTCGATAGCAAGACCAGTCGGGAATCAATCGGCGCGAAACTTGCCGCCCAAAACAACGTTCGGTGCAGAGAAAATTGGTTTTTTATCGATCCTGGGGGGGCTAATGAGGAATATATCAAGAAAAAATTGCAGGAAGCCGCGGATATTGCCCGAGAACGAGGCAGCATTGTGGTGATAGGTCATATCAGCCGGACCACGTATAATGCGCTGGAAAGTAAGTTGCCGGACTTGAAAAAGCAAGGTATTGAGATGGTCCCGGTCTCTCAGATTTTGCACTGAGCGTCCTCCTTAAAGAAAGCGCAAACTCCGAATTTTATAAACTTAACCGAGTTAAAAGGAATTAAATTATGAGAAGGCGTACTATTTTCATTGGGATGATCCTGATCATCTCATCGATTCCATTCGTTCATAATGCTTTTGCGATCAACGACATACCGGATGTGGAACCTGGAGAGCGGGCACCGATTGACTCCACCTTTCACGAATCTCTCTCCTTAGGATTGGAGTACGTATTCAGCGAGCAGTATGAGCGGGCAGTGGCATTATTCGACAGTCTGCAAAAAGTATTTCCCGATCACCCAGCACCCTATTTTTATATGGCCGCAACCTATCAAAGCTGGATGAGTAGCTACCGCTTCAGCAAATTTCAGCCGGAATTGGAGGAAAACGTTCAATCCGCGATCGATATTGGCGATCGACTGATGGAGAATAACGATGATCCGTGGCTCAATTTTTATGTGGGAGCAGCGTATGGATACCGAGGGTTTTATCGATTTCGAAAACATAACTGGATCGGCGCCTATTTAGACGGAAAAAAAGGGGTCGGGAATTTTGAGAAAGCACTTGATAAGGTGCCCAATATTTATGACTGTTATTTGGGCATGGGTTCTTATCACTATTGGCGGACAGCAAAATCTAAGTTTATCAAGGTGGTAGCGTTCTGGATGAAGGATCGTCGAGAGATGGGCTTGGAGCAAATTCGTTTCTCTATCGACCACGGACGCTATACGTCGGAAGAAGCGTCCTATGGCCTGATCATCGCGTATTATGATTTCGGCTGGTATGATAAAGCCTTTGAATTGAATGAGATCGCTATCGGTTTTTGTGATCCGCCCACGCTTCCCGCGCTATTTATGCGAGGTCGGTTATCCGCGCACTCAGGACGTTGGGACAAGGCAAAGTCTACATTTGAGCAGATATTAAATCGCATCGAAAATTACAAATATCAATCGGTTGGGTATCAGGTGGAATGCAAATATTGGATTGCTGAAGCCCTGAAAGCTGAGGGGGAAAATCAAAAAGCACTTAAAATGGCTCAGAACGCGCTGGAGCAAAGTCTGCAACGTGACAAAAAAGTCGAATTAGAGAATCCAGTCGATAATTTTGACGAGATCAAAAAACGGTTGACCAAACTTCACGAGTCACTGAAATAAAGGAGTAACCCGAATGGATAATATCCAACTTCCGATCAAAATATTCTCGCACGCGGAGGATTTGCCATTACCCCGATATATGACATCTGGATCGGTTGGCATGGACATGTTTGCCGCGATCAGCGACCCCCTTATCATTGATTGCGGCGACTATTGGCCCATACCGACCGGCATTGCGTTCTCGCTTCCAGAAGGATACGAGGCAATGATCCGCCCTCGCAGCGGGTTGGCATTCAAACACGGCGTGACGATTCTCAACGCTCCCGGCACGATCGATAGCGACTATCGGGGCGAAGTGCGAGTGCTATTGATCAATCACGGGAAGCTCCCGTTTCAGGTCAATCGGGGAGATCGGATCGCGCAATTGGTGATAAACCGAATCGTACAAGCCAAGTGGATGCGGAGACAGGAACTGGACGCGACCGTGAGAGGCCGCGGCGGATTTGGTCATACCGGAGTTTCTACGTAATATTTTTAAATATTTTGGTAATTTTTCTACATAAATATCGCCATCAGGACTCCCGCGGCTACAGCGGAGCCGATCACCCCGGCTACATTAGGTCCCATGGCGTGCATGATGAGAAAATTGTTCGGATCCTCTTTCAATCCCATCATATGAACCACCCTTGCGGAGTCTGGCACTGCGGAAACTCCAGCCGCGCCGATCATAGGATTTATTTTTTCCTTCAAAAATAAGTTCATAAATTTGGCGAAAAGCACACCGGATGCAGTCGCCACCATGAAGGAAGCCGCCCCAAGACCAAAAATCATAATCGAACGGGGCGTGAGAAATGTGTCGGCTTGGGAACTGGCTCCAACGGTCAAGCCCAGAAGGATCGTGACAATATCGATGAAAGGATTTCTTGCCGTGCGAGCCAGGCGTTCAGTCACGCCGCTCTCCTTCAAAATATTTCCGAAGAAGAGCATCCCCAGCAGTGGGAGCGCGCCCGGAGCAATAAAAAGACAGATCAGCATCCCGACCAATGGAAATAGAATTTTTTGCAACTTGGTGGCTGGCGGCGGCGGCGGCATCTTGATCAACCGCTCCTTTTTGCTGGTCAAAAAGTTGATAATCGGGGGCTGGATAACCGGCACCAAAGCCATGTAGGAATAGGCGGAAATCGCGATGGCACCAAGGAGGTCCGGCGACATTTTTGACGATAAAAATATGGCTGTGGGTCCGTCCGCGCCGCCGATAATACCGATGGAGGCCGCGGCTCTCAGAAGTCGTTCGGTTGGATCCAGAATCCCTGCAGGATCGATCGTCAGCTGGGAAGATGGGATGTAATATCCGATCAAGACTGCGCCGATCAATGTCGCAAAAATGCCGAATTGCGCGGCTGCGCCCAACAGAATCAATCGAGGTTGGGAAATAAGGCAGGAAAAGTCGGTCATTGCCCCGATCCCTAAAAAAATTAAGGGCGGATAAACGCCGGATGTGACGCCGAAATAAAGATAGCTCAGCACGCTCCCTTTCTCATAAATCCCGATCTGCAATCCCTCTTGAAACGGGATGTTACCGAGGATAATTCCACAGCCAATCGGAACCAGAAGCAAAGGCTCATACTCTTTTTTTACGGCGAGATAGAAAAAAATACAACCGATTACAATCATCACAATATTGCCGATTTGCACATTGGCAAAACCGGTATAGTGAATATATTTCAGTAGCTCTTCCAAGGTCAAATCCTCCTATTCAAATGTGACCAATACCTGACCTTGTTGCACGGTATTGTCCACTTGAACTTTGACCTCTTTCACCGTGCCAGAGACCGGAGAATTGATGTTGGTATTCATCTTCATCGCCTCGATGACCAGCAAGGTTTCGTTGTCCTTGACTTGGCTTCCGCTCGAGACCCTCACCTCAATAATTGTGCCGGCAAGAGGCGAGATAACTTCCTTTTTCGATCCTCCCTGTCCGACTGGGCTCTGTTTCACTGGACTCTGCTCTACAGGAGAGAACGCGGGCGTTTGCGTCGTCGGCGTGGGACCGATCGGTGCTGTAGGGAACCCGTATGAAACTCCCCCGTCATCGTCATCCTCTACAACCTCAACCTCGACGTCATAAGTCACGCCTTTGACGGTTATTTTCAGCTTTTTCATCGTTAATTTTCCTAAGTTATTTTCTTTATCTATAAATATAGACAACAAATTATCCAATTAGCCATTATCACACCAGACGCAGTGTATAAGGGGAACTTATTATTCCATTCGAGACCCCATGACCGACATCTGACCCTGCATAGACCAGGACTGACCTCGACCTCGCTTATGGAGACGAATTCGCCGGACCTTATATTTTTTATCAATGGCGACCGTGACCGCAGCCGAGATTATCGCGATTATTTCCGGGGAAATTTCCTCTCGATTGCTCATCGGCATCAATTTATTTTCCGAATGCGGTTTCGGCTTTTTCTCTTCTTGGAAATCGACGCTCGCCAGAACCCTGATCATCAGAGCTACGATAATCAACGCCAGGAAGACCACCAAAAAACCGATGACCGACACTTTCATACTATATAAAATGACATTCCCATCCATATCCTTATCCTTGATCTTTCTAAAAAGCTCTTTCTAACCTGGATTATTCGTCATCACGGAACTCGGTCCGCAGATTACGCAAATTATCACAGATTAAGAGTTATAACAGAGCTAAAGCTCCCATTTATAACGGAATCAAACCATGCTTCTTCGCGGGTCTCAGCTCCCGTTTGTTCTGCAACAACTCCAGAGCGAGACTGAGATAGCGGCGGGTATCTTTTGGCTCGATAATATCATCGATCATGTTGCGCGCGGCTCCAGCGTATGGATTGTAGAACTGCGCCTCGTATTCCTTCAGATATTTAGCCCGATCCGCTTCTGGATTTTTTGACTTTTTTATATCTCTGCGATAGAGAATCTCCACAGCACCCTTAGCACCCATCACCGCTATCTGCCCGGTGGGCCACGCCGCGACTCTGTCGCAACCCAAATCTTTGGCGCACATGGCAAGATACGCGCCCCCGTAAGCCTTGCGTAAAATAATAGAAACCTTGGGCACAGTCGCCGCGGAATAGGTGAATAACATTTTTGCCCCGTGACGAATGATCCCCCCATATTCCTGTTGGATGCCAGGCAAAAATCCCGGCACATCGACCAGCGTCACGATCGAGATGTTAAACGCGTTGCAAAACCGAACAAAACGGGATACTTTGTCTGACGCGTTGATATCCAGGGCTCCTGCCATGACATTTGGTTGGTTCGCTACCAGACCAATTGTGCGACCGTTCATTCGGGAAAAACCGATCAAAACATTGGGAGCAAAGTGGTCCTGAATCTCCAGAAAATCGCGATTATCCACCAGTCGAGCGATCACTTCTCGCATATCATAAGGTTCTTTCGGATTATCCGGAATGATCTTATTCAGAGCTGGGTCTGGAGATATTTCGAGCTCTTCTCCGCTGTAATCGGGTGGAGGCTCGGTATTGTTAGGCGGTAAAAAATCCAGCAGCCGCTTGCAGGTATTGATAGCGTCCAGTTCATTTTCCGCGATAAAATGGATGACTCCGCTGCGAGCCATCTGCGCGTACACCCCTCCCAAATCCTCCGAGCTGATATCCTCTCCCGTCACCTGCTTGATCACCTGGGGACCGGTGACAAACAACTTGCCCGTTCCTTTTATCATAATAATAAAATCGGTCAGAGCAGGAGAATACGCTGCGCCGCCAGCGCACGGACCCGCTATAATCGATATCTGAGGCACAACGCCGGAAAGCAACACATTGCGATAAAAAATACGACCGTATCCCGCAAGTGAGTCGATACCTTCTTGGATGCGGGCACCGCCGCTGTCGTTGATAAAAACAAATGGAGACCCGCACTTGAGTGCCTGATCCATGATCTGACAGATCTTATCCGCATGAATTTCGCCAACCGAACCGCCGGCAATTGTGAAGTCTTGCGAAGCAACAAAAGTCTCGCGTCCAGTCACCATCCCGACTCCGGTTACTACGCCGTCCGCGGGCAAGTTCTTTTTGTCCATACCAAAATTGGTCGAGCGGTGTGTGGCAAAAGGAAACATCTCGGAGAATGTGCCGGGATCAAATAGCATTCCGACACGCTCTCGGGTGGTAAATTTACCAGCTTTATGTTGCTTTTCAACCGCTCTCTCGCCGCCGCATTTAAACAATTCCTTCCGACGGCGCCGTAATTCTTCTATCTTTTCTTTTGTTGACATAGTTGCACACCCATCTCAAAAAATTTAAGTCCTATTATTCACAATTCTAACTAAAATTATCGTTACTAAAACGATCGTTAGAGGTTATTGATCGCTAAGCCAAATATGATACATTTTGTCGGATAAATAGCAATATTTTTCTTTGGGCTGCTCAATTATAAATGCCATTGCGATCCCCCCTAACTATTTGTGAGAAATTTTTTCTTAACACGTCCCGCCTCGTATCATTTATACGATTTTGCCCTTTCCGTGTGTTGACGCAGCCATGATGGTTTTCCTTGACAAAAAATTAGAATCGCGTATCATTAGAGCTGAAGGAGAATTCCGTAATTCTTGATTTCAATATCTGAATTAAATTTTTAGTAGATATATAGTTAGTGGTTGTTTTTAAAGTATGATAGGCAGATTCATTCCGTCGATTAAGCGTTAGGCACATATAAAAATAAGGAAAAACTTAATGTTTGCAGTCATTTTTAAAGCAGAAATAAATCATTTTGATAAAGAATATTTTGAAACAGCCAAAAAAATGAGAGACATTGCTACTTCAAAATATGGGTGCATTAAATTTACATCAATTATTGAGGGTAATAATGAAATTGCAATATCATATTGGAATACACTAAAAGAAATAGAGGTGTGGAAAAAAGACAAAGAGCATTAAATGAGAAAAACCCTTTTGGTATCAAAAAGTAAGATCAGTTCTTCATCCGTAACCGGCATGGCGGGGCCGTGTCCCGGAAGAAAGTAATTCCCATCATCATAAATTTCCCGAAAGTTCAGAAAGCAATGAAACTGCCAAATGCCGAAAAAGCCTTCGCTGACATTGAGAAACTGAGCGGCTACTGCCTGAACCCCGTTCATGAGAGGGGCAAGCACAAAGCTCGTCTTTTCGCCTCGATCCTGGGACTGACCACGGACAATGCGGAGGAACTGAGGGAAAGGCTTCTTGATGCCGCCCGGAATGATGATGCGGAGGTCGACGGAGAAGATCGTTACGGAAAACGGTATCTGATTGATTTCACAATGACAACTGCAAAAGGACGGGCAAAGGTACGAAGCACGTGGATTGTCCGCACCCGTGAGAATTTTGCCCGGCTGACAAGCTGTTACATACTGAAAGGAAAGGAACCGAACAAATGAATAATAACATGTTAAGATTGCTTGATATCGTGGCTCTCACCGAAAACCTGCCCGAACACGGTCTGTGTCGCGGGCAGGTCGGCACAATCGTTGAGATTCTGGATCCGGATGTCTATGAGGTGGAGTTCAGTGACGATGACGGTCAGACTTACGACATGCAGGCTCTCAGTGCTGCTCAACTAATGGAACTGCATTATCACTTTCTCAAAGCGGCGTAATTTTGAAAATTGCCAACGCGGTGATAAATGTGGGCATAACCATCAATGAAGCGGACGGCGGGGGCGTGTCCTCAGCAGCGAATCCGCCGCCGTCGCTTATCTTATCGTTAGCGGTGGGCTAAAATGCTTGAGGACTGAAAAAGGGGAAATTTCATGGAAATTGAAAAAGGAATAACTAATGACCTTGAGTGCATTCAAAAAAAGGGCAAGCCATGCGTATTTGACAGTTACGTAATTTTCGGTGACTCTACAAGCGAATTGGGGAAAATAGTGCAGAAATCACAAGAAAAGGGTATTCGTTTTTCTCTCTTGTTTACTTCTCCGCCTTATTATTCCGTGACGGATTATTATGCAGACCAATGGTTGCGTTTGTGGTTACTTGGCGGCCCGGAAAACCCAAACAGAAATACACGGTAATAGGTCCAATGAAGGTGGAGAAATTGACATCATAATGAAACGTTAGTGGTTAGTGGGCAGTGAATTTATTTAATAACTTGAAATTACGTTGGTTTGAGGTTTTAGGATCGCGCCGTCATTGACAAAATGGATCATGTGCCTTGCCAACTTAATTGGGTGGCTTTCCTGTGTTCGTTGCATTTTAATCGCGGTCGGCTTACGCCATCGTTATGCCTTCAAAAATAAAAATGGAAAATACTGATGAATAATCGAATTACTGAAAGAATCGAGAAGTTTATAAAGTTCACAAAAAGTTTGGAGGGTTACGAAAAAGGAGAAGCACAAACTTTCCTCAACAGACTCTTCCAGGCATTCGGTCATGCTGACTGCCATGAGGCCGGAGGAAAATTTGAAAAAAGAGTAAAAGTGGGCAAAAGAACCAAATTTGAAGACTTCCTGTTACCGAAAAAAATTATAATTGAAATGAAATCCAGAGGGAAGGACTTGCAAAGCCACATACTTCAGGCAAGAGAATATTGGAATAGCAGCTATGGCGACGAGAAAACACCTTTTGTCATATTATGCAACTTTGATCAATTCTGGATATTCAACTGGTTTATGCAGGATGCTCCGTTGGATAAAGTCAGCACAGAAAATCTCGGAAGCAGATGGAGAACTTTAGCATTCTTATCAAAAGAACCCATAGAACCGATTTTTGAAAATAATGTCGAACAGGTTACAAAAGAAGCGGTTGAAAAATTACTTCAAATCTATCATTCGCTGATCAAAAGAGGGGAAGATAAAAACAAAATCCAAAAATTTATTCTTCAATTGCTTGTTTGTCTGTTTTCAGAAGATATCGGGTTATTCCCGATTGACGGCTATTTTTTGGAATTGGTTCGGGATTGTAAGAAAAATCAGTCCACTTATGATTTGTTTACAGCTCTTTTCAGGCAAATGAACAGTAAGAAAAAAGCAAGAGGCGGCAGATTCAGAGATGTTCGTTATTTTAACGGCGGCATCTTTAAAGAGATAACTCCAATTGAATTAAATAATTACGAGTTGTATTTATTGGAAAAAACCGCAAAGTTTGATTGGAGCAAAGTGGAGCCTGCCATTTTCGGAAATATTTTTGAATACAGCATGGACAATGTTGAACAACATGCCACGGGCGCACATTATACGTCTGAAAATGATATAATGAAAATAATAAGGCCCACAATTATTCAGCCGATTCTTGAAAAAGTAAAAAAAGCAAAGACTTTGGAAAATCTTCTTAAGCTGAGAGAAGAGTTGGGAAAACTCAGAGTATTGGACCCTGCCTGCGGAAGCGGGAACTTTTTATATGTTGCCCTCAGAGAACTTAAAAATCTGGAATTGGAAATTCTTTCCAAAATCAATTGTCACTTGATTTTGAAGATAAAACATTACCGTTTGAGAATCTTGATAAAAATATAATTGTAGATGATGCCCTTTTTTGCGAATGGCCGAAGGCAAATTTTATTATTGGCAACCCGCCCTTTCTCGGCGGTAAACATCTTCGTGCTGAGCGAGGGGATGAATATGCTGAAAAGATTTATGCCGCTTTTCCTAATGTAAAAGGTCAGCCTGATTATTGTGTATTCTGGTTCCGAAAAGCGCATCAGAGTTCCGCTAAAAAAATCGGATTGGTCGGCACCAATTCCGTTGCTCAGGGCATTTCCAGAAAAGCAGGCTTGGAACATATAACTGCCAATAAAGGCATTATAACAAATGCGATTTCAACACAGGTATGGAGCGGAACGGCAAATGTGCATGTCAGTATTGTCAATTGGGTGAAAAATAAAAAAAATGTCCCTCCGGCAATCTATCTTGATGACCGAAAAGTAAAACATATAAATTCGAGCCTGAAAGCGGAGGCAGATTATACAGGCGCAAAACGGATTCCCGAAAATTCAGATAAGTCTTTTGAAGGATGTCAGTTAGCAGGAAAGGGGTTTGTAATTCCTGCTGAAACTGC
>NBMB01000078.1 GCA_002084765.1 Candidatus Cloacimonetes bacterium 4572_55
CGCGCAAAAGCTCTGTTTTCCTGAAGAAAATTTGGCAAAAAAGATATAATTCTTTAATTATCAATTCTTAATCTGCGATAATCTGCGTAATCTGCGGACCGATTCTCGTGATGACGAATAATCCAGGCTATAAGGAATTTTTGTGCATATCTCTCCAATACGGAAACAGACGCTCGATACGATCCGTAAGCATAAGTTGATCTCTCCCCATGATTCGATTTTGGTCGCGCTTTCTGGCGGAGCTGATTCGGTCTGTTTAACGGTGCTACTCTATCGGCTTTGTCGAGAATCAAAGATGTTCCAGGATGTGACGATCGCCCACTTGAACCACTGCTTGCGTGGCGAGGAATCTGATCGGGACGCGCAATTTGTCCGCCAGATGGGGGTCGATCTGGATATTCCGGTCTATGTCGAGACCGTCGATGTCCGCGAGTTGGCAAAAGATAGAAAATTGTCGTTGGAAACTGCTGGGAGGGATGCGCGCTACAGCTTTTTCCGTCGGATCGCCGGGGCTATCGGAGCCACCAAGATTGCTACCGGGCATACAGCGGACGACCAAGCGGAAACAATCTTGATGCGCATGTTACGCGGAGCCGGGTTCCGAGGTCTGGGCGGAATTCCCTATCGACAGGGAGAGGTGATTCGCCCTCTGTTGGATGTAGAAAAAAGCCTAATTTTGTCCTATGTGCATGAGATAGGGCATCCTTTTTGTCAGGATAGCTCCAACTTGCAGACCGACTGTACGCGGAACAAAATCCGTCGAGAATTGCTTCCCCTATTGGAAAAAGAATATTACTCCGGTCTTTCCCGACGTTTGTGTCGAATGGGGACAATTTTTCGACAAATCGATTTTTTTTTGCAAGATCAGACGGAACAGCGCGCTATAAAAACATGCGATTTGAGTCAAAAGGGTAAAATTAGACTTGATTTGTCTCATTTTTTTGATTATCCTGCACCTGTCCAGATTGGGCTGATTCGTTGGTGTGCGGAGAAATTGACAGGCGGCGCAAAAGATTGGACGTTTGATCATTATTTGGATTGTCTGGAGTTAATCACGCGCGGGGAAACCGGTCGGGAACGGCATTTTCCAGGCTCTGTGAGAGTTTCGCTATCTTATGATCAATTGATTTTTTTTCGATCCGTCCATGAGGTTGCGACGCTGAACCAAACGCTACCGATTCCCGGAGAGATTCATATACCGACAAGCGCGCTGCGGATTAGGGCGGAATTGATCTCGTTGGATGATCCCAAACTTGAAGCGTTTCCGATGGATCGATCCGGAGCGACGCGGTACATCTTAGCCGATTTTGACGAATTAAAGCCACGTTTGACTGTGCGTTATCGACAGCCTGGAGATCGGATTCGCCTGCTTGGTAACGGAACGAAAAAGGTAAAAGATGTTTTGATCGACGCCAAGACGCCTCGACATGAGCGGGATCGAATCCCGATTATTTTTTCTGGTCAAGATATTTTGTGGATTGTGGGGTATCGTCGCGGATCAATCGCTTTGGTGTCGGAAACAAACCGACAGTCTCGAATTGTTCTGATTCAAGCCATCTAAGGGAGGAAATAATTATGCCTGTCATTGAACTGAACCATGAAATTTCAATTACTGAAAAAGAGATTCAGGATTGTGTTCGGGATCTTGGTGCTCGGATTACGAAGGACTACGAGGGTCGTGATCTGGTGGTGATCGGTATCTTAAAAGGAAGCGTTATTTTTCTTTCTGACTTGATTCGCGCGATCAATCTGCCTTTGAAAATTGACTTTATGTCCATCTCAAGCTACGGTAGCGAGATGAAAAGCTCTGGCGTGGTGCGTCTCCTCTATGACCTCAACGCCCCTATTGAGGGAAAAGACGTCCTGTTGGTGGAGGATATTATCGATACGGGACTCACCTTGAACTATTTGGTGGAGAACTTAGCCACCCGTCATCCAAAATCCATCAAGGTATGCGTACTTCTTGATAAAAAAGAAGCGCGCAAGCCGGATAACCAGATTCAAGTCGAATATGTCGGTTTTGAAGTTCCCAACAAATTTCTCGTTGGTTACGGATTGGATTTTAATGAGAACTATCGAAATTTGCCTTACATTGCCGCGGTGACCGACTAACCGCGTAGTTTGGGTTTCCTCTCCATATAGTTCTATAATAGTTCCATATAGTATAATAGTATATCATAAATATAACATACCATAATAAAACATCATATAGGAAACTAAATCTGTGAAAGATGGAAAAATGAACACGTTTCAGCGGGACGATAACAATCGAAATCGAAAATCTGCCTCGTCAAACAAATCCTCTCCGAAAAAATCGGGAGATGATAAAAAAAAGCCAAAAGGATGGCAAATTTTTCGCCAGGCGACCTTTTGGCTGCTGATTTTCATCGTCGCGATCGTTTTGTCCCAAATGGTAAACGCTCGTAAAGAGAGCTGGGTCGAGCTAAGTTATTCTGAGTTTTTGGAGCAATTGGAACTGGATAACATCAAAGAGGTCATTTTCATCGAAAATAAGCTGGAAGGCGAGTTTCGGTCGTCCCTTCCTTCGGAAGATCCAACGGAGAATTCAGATATCTCTGATTCTGGACCCGATGTGATTCACTTCAAAACCAGCATACCTCTGAGAAATCCAGAAGAATTGGTGGGTCTTCTCCATGAGAAAGAGGTGCAGATCCATGCGAAATTGGATTCTTGGAAATGGACAGGCTTGATCATGACCACGCTCCCCTGGGTCATTTTTATCGGGTTGTGGATATTTTTGATGCGCCAGATTCAGGGGGGAAACAAAGCCTTTTCTTTTGGGAAAAGTAAGGCTCGGCTTTTTTCCAGCGATCATCCAAAGGTCACTTTTCAGGACGTGGCTGGTGCCAAAGAGGCAAAAGATGAATTGGTTGAGATTATTGAATTTTTGAAGGAGCCGGAAAAATTCACCCGATTGGGAGGGAAAATTCCAAAGGGCGCGCTGTTGTTGGGTCCTCCCGGCACAGGCAAGACATTATTGGCAAAGGCGGTCGCGGGCGAGGCAAACGTTCCATTTTTCAGCATGAGCGGTTCCGACTTTGTGGAGCTTTTTGTCGGTGTGGGCGCATCTCGTGTGCGAGACCTATTTGAGCAAGGAAAAAAAAGCGCGCCTTGCATCATTTTTATAGATGAAATCGATGCGGTGGGACGGCATCGCGGCGCAGGATTGGGCGGTGGACATGATGAGCGCGAGCAGACGCTCAATCAGTTATTAGTTGAGATGGACGGATTTGATACCAATGAGGGCGTAATCCTCATCGCGGCGACCAATCGTCCCGATGTTTTAGACCCGGCATTGCTCCGCCCCGGAAGATTCGATCGTCAAATCGTAGTGGATCGGCCGGATATATCGGGCAGAGAGGGTATTTTGAGAGTGCATTCCCAAAATATTCCCCTTGATGAAGACGTAGACCTCAATGTGATTGCCAAAGTCACGCCGGGATTTTCCGGAGCTGACCTGGCCAATCTGGTCAACGAAGCCGCGCTCTTGGCAGCGCGTAATAATCAGAAAAAGGTGATGTTGCATGATTTTGAGGAGGCAAAAGATAAAGTTTTGATGGGCGTGGAGCGGCGTAGCTTGATCATCACCGAGGAGGAGAAAAAAACGACCGCTTACCATGAAGCCGGGCATGTGTTGGTAGCCAAACTGGTGCCAAACGGGGATCCAGTGCATAAAGTAACAATTATTCCCAGAGGTCGCGCCCTGGGGGTCACCTCTTTTATGCCGATAGACGATAGGCACAATTATTCTAAAGCTTATCTCGAAGATTCGCTCGCCTCGCTTATGGGAGGACGAGCCGCGGAAGAAGAGATGCTGAGCCAACTGACTATCGGCGCAAGCAGCGATATCCAACGAGCAAGCGATATTGCCCATAAAATGGTGTGCGAGTGGGGCATGAGCAAAAAGATTGGTCCGTTAAATTTTGGGGGCAAGGAGCAACAGATATTTCTCGGTCGGGACTTCAATCAGAATCGAAATTTTAGCGAGAAAACGGCTCAAGACATTGACGCGGAAATGCGGATGATTGTTGAGATGGCTTATAAGCGGGCAAAGGGACTGCTACAGGGAAATCGATCAAAGCTGACCGATCTGGCGGAAGCGTTGCTGGAAAAAGAAATTTTGGATAATAATGAAATCAATGAAATTCTTGGGGAGGACTTTTTCGCCCAAACGCAGGGAAATCATGTCGAACCGTAACGCCGCCTTTTCCTAAAAGCGTATGACTATCCGATAATCTCGATTTTACCGGGAAGGTGAAGTCGAGATTTTTTTCGTATCGATTAATGGAGGCAAAATTATGCTGAAGATCAGCAAAAAAACGAGTATGACCATTCTGGTGATCATTATTCTCTATCTATCATGGCAGTTCATGCCAAACGCCTTGCCATTCAAAAAATTGAAAATTGGCGACTATACCCAGATACTGACAACGCTTCTTTTCATATCTTTGTTATTGGAGCGTGCGTTGGAGATATTTATCACGACGTGGCGGACTCCAGACGCGCGTATCAAAAAGCATGAGATCAAGCAAGTGCAGGAGAGGGTGGCGATCGGGATGAAGTTGGGCGGAGAGCCGGAAACAAAAGCGTTTAAGCAGAAATTAACCGGATTGAAGCACTCTGAACTGGAATATAAATCCGGCACACAGCGGCTTGCGCTTTGGTCCGCTTTGATTATGGGACTGTTGGTCAGCGCAGCGGGCGTGCGGACGCTGGAAGGTTTGCTGGACTCAGGCGGAGTAGAGTGTCTGTCGCAATTACAAAAAGCCTTGCTCCAATTTTGCGACGTGCTTTTGACCGGCGGCTTGATCGCTGGGGGCAGCGACGGCATCCACAAATTGATGAGCGTGTTGTTCACTTTTATGGAGACAAGTTCCAAACGGATAAAAAATGGCTGATGTCTTCATCGATACAAATTTTGATCTAAAGGAGATTTTATGAAAACCGTGCTGACATGGTTTGCCAAAAATAGCGTCACAGCCAACTTGTTGATGGGTTTTATTTTGATCAGCGGTTTTATGACCATATTCACCATCAAACAGGAGGTTTTTCCGGAAATTTCAGCGGATCGTGTGGTGATCACCGTGATGTATCTTGGCGCGGCTCCAGAGGAGGTAGAGGAGGGAGTTTGCATCCGAATCGAGGAGGAAATCCAGAGCTTAGACGGGATCAAGAAAATCACCTCTGTGGCAATGGAGGGCGTGGGATCGGTGACGGTGGAAGCTGTGCCGAATAGCGATCTTCGCAGATTGTTGGACGACATTAAAACGCGTGTTGACGGGATCGACACCTTTCCGGAAGAGACAGAAAAACCGGTTGTCAGCGAAGTGCTGAACCGGAAGCAGGTGGTCACTATTGCCGTGTCCGGCGATGTGGGCGAGCGGGTATTGAAAAGTATGGGAGAACAGGTAAGAGACGACCTTCTGCAGTTACCGGAAATTACGCAGATCGATCTGGTCGCGTCTCGACCTTATGAAATATCTATCGAGGTGTCGGAAAAGGCACTGCGTCGCTATGGTATGACCTTTGACGAAGTCGCGCGAGCGGTCAGGCTCTCTTCTCTGGATTTACCGGGTGGATCGATCAAATCCGACGAGGGCGAAATGCTTCTGCGCGCAAAAGGTCAAGCGTATAATAGACATGAATTCGAAAATGTGACTCTTCGCGCCGGACAAGACGGCAGTCGGGTCGCTTTGGGCGATGTGGCGCAGGTGATCGACGGCTTTTCCGAGACAGATCAATCCTCTCGGTTCGACAGAAAGCCAACTGTGATGATTAAGGTATTCAGCGTCGGGGACGAGGGTGCCATAGAAGTGGCAGACGCCGCGAAATCGTATGTAGATCGCATGCAAAACCAGATCCCGGAAGGTCTGAATATGACTGTCTGGGGGGACGAATCCCGCATCTTACGAGACCGTCTGGACTTACTTCTACGCAACGCGCGATCCGGTTTGGCGTTGGTATTCATCACCTTAGCGTTATTCCTTAGATTTCGTCTCGCGTTTTGGGTAGCACTCGGCATTCCAATTTCATTTTGCGGCGCGCTCTGGATCATGCCTTTCTTTGACGCGTCTATTAATATGATCACCCTTTTCGCTTTTATTGTGGTCATCGGAATTGTGGTAGACGATGCAATTGTGGTCGGGGAAAATATTTACTCCCATATCGAGCGAGGAAAAACGCGCTTGCAAGCCGCAATCGACGGAGTGCAGGAGGTGGCGAAGCCGGTCATTTTTGCTGTATTGACCTCGATAGCGGCATTTTATCCCCTGCTGAATGTGGATGGAAATATGGGCAAAGTTTTTCGCTACATTCCAATAATTGTCATTGGCACGCTGGCCTTTTCGCTCGTTGAGTCCTTGTTGATTTTGCCTGCGCACTTATCCCACATGAAAATCGACGACAAAAATTCAGAAAAAGGCAGATGGCGGCGTTTCCAGGCGTGGTTTGACGACGGGTTGAAGAACTTTATTGAAAGAATCTACCGCCCATGGCTGGATCGATGTCTAAGGATGCGTTATATCATATTGGCCCTCTCAGTGACTTTACTTATGGTGACAATCGGCTTAGCACTCGGGGGATGGCTCAAGTTTACATTTTTTCCGAAAGTGGAGGCGGATAATATCGTCGCGGATCTGACCATGCCCCAGGGATCGCCGGTCCAACTCACCAGGTCCGTGATTGATCGCTTGGAAAGCGCGGCTTTGCAGTTAGACGAGGAATTTCGGGAAAGAAACGACGGCAAACCGATCATCCGTCACATGCTGACTTCTATCGGAGAACAGCCCTCAAAAAATCAGGGACACGGTCCTGCAGCAAGTTCGGGAGGCTCTGTCGGCGCGCATCTCGGGGAAATCGATATTGAGCTATTCCCGGGCGAGCAGAGGAAAGTGGGCAGTGTGGAAGTTTCCCAACGCTGGAGGGAGTTGGTCGGAGCTATTCCAGACGTAGAGGAGCTGATTTTTACCAGCAGCCTTTTCTCCGCGGGCGACGCGATCAATGTGCAATTTGCCAGCAAAAATTATGAATCTCTACAAGTTGTGACCGACAGATTAAAGAAGAATTTGGCGGATTACCCCGGTGTATTTGATATCAGCGATTCCTTTAAAGCCGGGAAGAAAGAGATCAAATTGGGGATTACCCCTGTCGGCGAGTCGCTCGGACTCACACTTTCCGATTTGGCAAGACAAGTGCGCCAGGCGTTCTACGGCGAAGAAGCGCAGCGTATCCAGCGGAAACGGGACGATGTGAGAGTCATGATCCGCTACCCCGCGGACGAACGACGCTCTATCCATAATCTGGAGAACATGCGCATCCGGTTGCCAGATGGGACAGAAGTTCCCTTCTCAATCGCGGCTACCGCTGAAACCGGGCGGGGATACGCGTCGATAAATCGCACAGATCGACAGAGGACTATCAACGTGATCGCGGATCTGGACGAGACTGTCGCCAACGCCAACGAGATTATGAGCGATCTGAAAAAGCGAGTCCTGCCCAAACTTTTGGCTGACTATCCGAGCGTAAGCTATTCTCTCGAAGGGGAACAGCGAGAACAAAAAGATTCGATGAGGAGTCTGGTGCGCGGATTTCTGTTTGCTATCTTATTGATCTATATATTGTTGGCTATTCCTTTCAAGTCCTATATCCAACCTCTCATCGTGATGTCGGCAATACCATTCGGTCTGGTGGGAGCGATCTGGGGACACGTGGTGATGGGAGTGGAGCTGAGTATTCTTTCCATGATGGGCATTGTGGCACTGACCGGAGTCGTGGTCAACGACAGCCTGGTTCTGGTCGATTACATCAACCGTTATGTCGCGTCTGGGCATACTATTATTGAGGCGATCAAAGAGGCGGGCGCGGCTCGATTTCGTCCCATTTTGCTGACGTCGGTCACGACTTTTGCAGGATTGACCCCTCTCTTGCTGGAAAGGAGTCTGCAAGCGCAATTTATGATCCCCATGGCAATTTCTCTGGCTTACGGGGTGATTTTTGCCACGGTTATCACCTTGATCCTCGTGCCAGTCGGCTATCAAATCCTTGAGGATATGAAGAAACTATGGATTATTTAATATGAAATGACGGAAATTTTTCTTTGCTTTTGGGTCTTATATATTATTTTTCTGTGCGTATAAATTTATTTTTTTTGGGCTTTAGTCAAAAGGAGTTTTAGGGTGTTTAAAAACACATGGTTTTGTCTCGCGATTTGTTTTGTTTTTTTGACCGCGATTTTTGTTGGATGCAGCGACGACGATGATGCAGACGACAAAAAAATCGCGGAAGTTCTTGTTCAAGGGTCAGCGATCAATGGCGCAAACGGGGTCATCTTTGATAGCCAGGATCAGCTGCACATTGCCAGTGTGATCGGTCGGTCGATCACTGTAATGGATCGAGAAACCGGAGAGATTATCGATGTCCTAGGAACCGATACTGGAGTCGATTGTCCGGATGACCTGATTTTCGCGCCGGATGGAACTCTCTACTGGACCTCATTTTTAACCGGCGAGGTTGGGAGATTGGATACAGATGGGACTGTCAAAAAGCAATTTGTCGGTCCCGGGGTGAACCCAATAACGATCTCGGATGATGGCAGACTATTTGCCGCGCTTGATTTTCTCGGCGACGGGTTGTACGAGTTGGATCCAAATTTAGAGGAAGCCCCGCGTCTGATTATTCAACAACTCGGATTTTTAAATGCCTTTGATTTTGGTCCTGACGGTCTACTATATGGTCCTATCTGGACTCAAAAGCATGTGGTTCGTATCGACGTCGATGCGGAACAGCCGACAGTGGAAGTCGTCGCAGATGGATTCGAGTTATGTTCTGCTGTTAAATTCAACTCACAGGGCGAATTGCATGTAGCTGACCAAAAAGCGGGTTCTGTTTATCGTGTTGACGTGAATACGGGCGAAAAAACACTGGTCGGCTCTGGTCTGCATAAAACAGACAATCTGGCTTTTGATTCGAGCGACCGTCTTTTTGTCTCCAGCGCGGACGACGGTTATATCGGCGAAGTTCTCAGCGATGGGACAGGAAAAACCGTATATGCCGGGGGTATGGTTTTTTTCGGCGGGATTACATATCAATCCAATTCCCTGTTTGTAGCAGACCTTTTTAACCTGCGAGAAGTTGATCCACAAACCGGTGAAGAACTCAGCGTCGCAACATCTTACCTCGGCGTTCCTGGAATCACAACTTCTATGACAGTTGCCAGCGATGGCGAGAATATGATCGTCACCTCCTGGTTTGCCAGAGCTGTTCAGGTTTGGAATCACAGTGACACGCAGGTCGTGGAGCAATATTTTGATTTCGGAATTCCGCTGAACGCTATTCGATTTCAGGAGGACTTGATCGTGGTTGACCTGATCACGACCAGCCTTATTCGCGCCGATGGTCAGAATCCGGAAGTACGGACAACGATTGCAGATCTGACATTGCCTGTGGGTATGGCTGCCGACGAGCACAATCTGTGGGTCTCTGATTGGGGTACCGGAGAGATATTCCAGGTCATTCAGGCGGATTCAGTCCTGACCGATCCCCTTGTGCTTGCTTCGAATCTACTTAATCCAGAAGGAATGACCCTCGGCAGTGACGGCGAACTGTTTGTCGTTGAGGTTGGAGCAGACCGTGTGGTATCGATAGACCTTGAAAGCGGAGCCATTACGCCCGTTGTCGAGGAGTTGGACCTGGGATCTGAGGCGGTTCCCGGAATGCCTTCTTCATGGATTTTTAACGATATTACCCTGTCCCCTGACGGAACTCTGTATGTAACTGGGGATCGCGGGAAAGTTTTGTATAAGATAAAATAGCATCCGCGGATTCCTCAATGTTGGATTGCTTATCACCGCAGAGGCGCGGAGAATCGTTTAACTCTCCGCGCCTCTTTCCGTCGTGGATGGCGATCCAATTGCAATACGCGCCCCTTCCCTGCGGTTGCTATAGTGACGTAGGCGGATTGTTTCCCGCACCTGATCCAGCAATTTTTTTTCTTTGGCCATGATGTTTTCTCATTTTCCTCAAGAAATTATTGACAATGCCAGTGGAATTTGTTAGGTTTACGTCATTCTTAAATCTTGAAACAGAATATGCTGTTTTTGCTGTCAAGTCAAGGAATGAAGTGTGTTAGGTGATTTTTGTCCGTCTATTATAATGTTAGTAGGTCAACTCGTTTACACATTGTCTTACCTACTAACTTTGTCTTGCTCTCCGACCTATCGGCGGGAGAAGAACGGTGTTAGTAGGTAGTACTCGTGTACACATTGCTTTACCTGCTAACTTTGCCTTGCTCCCGACCTAGCGGCGGGAGAAGAGCGGTGTTAGTAGATAGTACTCGTTTACACATTGTCTTACCTGCTAACTTTGCCTTGCTCCCGACCTTTGGCGGGAGAAGAGCGGTGTTAGTTACCAAATAATAGTAAATGTGAATGGCGTAAACTGAAAGCATTTGTTGATAATTATAATAATAAATTTCATGCTGATTATACTTTGTCAGAATGTTTGGATGTGTTCGATAGTACAAGGGCACAGCCTGAGATAAAATTAATAGAAAAAGGGAAAAAAGATATTGGGTAGTCACCCTATTGCATATTGTTGCTTCACGTATTATCTTAAGTGATCGCATCCCATTATTTTACTTATAACATGTTGAGGTCGCGGCTATGTGTAACAAC
>NBMB01000108.1 GCA_002084765.1 Candidatus Cloacimonetes bacterium 4572_55
AGCAGGTCGATATGTATAAAGGCCAGCTCGTTGATTATTATTTTGAAAATACATTTGAAAAAGAATCAGTCTTGCTTGGATGGATGCCACTGCCAGCACTGAAGATTAAGGTGACAGAATGAAAGTAACCCTGCTAACACACACACCAAACCCGCAGCAGGTCGTAGCAGCAGCGGCAAGACTTTGCTATTCAGACAGTGGAATTGATGAGTTGATGCAGTTAGATGGGCCAGCACGTGAGAAGTTGATAGCAAAGATACTCAAGTCTGGTCATTTCTCAGTCTTAGAAAACGCTACATTTTCCTTTGGCATAGAGGGTATCAGTCGTGCATGTTCTCATCAGCTTGTGCGTCACAGATTAGCTAGTTTTTCCCAACAATCACAGAGATATGTCAAGACAGTAAATGACAACTTTGGTTTTGATCCAAACTATCAGGATCAATGCGTGTGGCCCGAATCGATTATGAATGCACCCGACGCGCACGCTTTGTGCTACCGAACGCAGAAAAGACCAGCCTCGTGATGACCATGAACGCCCGAGAGCTGCACCACTTCTTCAGCCTTCGTTGCTGTAATCGTGCCCAGTGGGAAATAAGAGCAATGGCAAAAGAGATGCTGAAGATTTGCCGACAGACTGCGCCTCTGTTGTTTGCTGAGGCTGGTCCAAGTTGCTTGCGTGGTAAATGTGCCGAGGGTGATATGTGCTGTGGAAAGTCGGAAGAGGTTATCTTGGAGCTAGGCAATGTGTGAGCAACGATATAAACCAGAGCGCATTTATCACGTAAGCAAAACACAGCTAAGCGTTGCGCGCCATTGGGGGCAATGTACTTACAACGGTGCGCTTTATCATTATGATGCTGTAGCGGACATGCTAACCCGTGATGATATATTTAAGGAGAATTTAGCGCAAAACAAACAGCTTGCAGATGATCATAAAAAGGCCGAGAAGGAACGCTTCATGTCGATGCAGAAGGATTTATTTTAAGGAGAGTAATTGTGGGAGTTGAGCTTTTAAATTGTGATTGCCTTGAGTACATGGCAACGCTTGATGATAATGCGTTTGATTTGGTTATTTCAGACCCTCCTTATGGCATAAACATCAACGAGAGTATAGGTAGGAGAAAAGGAGACTCACACAGTGGACACAAGAAAACATATTGGGATAACGAGATACCTAGTGCCGAATATTTCAAGGAGATACGGAGGATAAGTAAGAATCAAATAGTGTGGGGTGGGAATTACATGACTGAACACTTACCGCCTTCACCGTGTTGGATTTTATGGGACAAGGGCTTTTCTGAGCTTGTCACTTTTGCTCAATTTGAAATGGCGTGGACTTCATTTAAGACAAGCGCAAAGAAGTTTGATAAGAATCCAAATCAAGCAAATAGAATACATCCAACACAGAAACCGATAAAACTATATTCGTGGGTGATGGGTAAGTATTCTGACTGCAGCCAGCGTATACTTGACACCCACTTAGGTTCTGGCTCTAGCGCAATAGCGGCTCATTATTTCGGCTGCGACTTCGTAGGGTGCGAGTTGGACGAAAACTACTATAAGGCCGCGTGTGAAAGATTCGACAGAGAAACGCGACAGATTGCGATGTTTTGATCATGGCAAATAAAACCCGCCGCTGTACTTTTTGCAAAGACTACTTTCCTGCCGATGGTGGGATAGTTTTACCTGCTGGATTTTTCTGCTCATTCGACCACGCTGCCGAATACGCTAAAAAAAAGCAGGACAAGTTGAAAGAGAAGCGGCGCAAACAGCAAAAGAAAACTGACAAGACTAAGAGGGACAGTTTAAAGACAGTTCGCGACCTAATGCCAGAGGCTCAAGCAGCTTTCAACAAATATATTCGCGCTAGGGATTATGGGTTGCCATGTATTAGCTGTGGTGCAACGCCAAAACAAAAGGTGGGTGGCACTGTCGATGCGGGCCATTATCGCAGCAGGGGTTCAGCTGGACACCTTAGGTTCAATGTTTGGAATTGCCACTCGCAGTGCGTATTGTGCAACCGGTATCAGTCTGGAAATGTTGTAGATTATCGAATCAATTTGATTAAAAAAATAGGTGTTGAACGTGTTGAAACGCTGGAAAATGATAACGATCCACGCAAGTTTAGCGTGGAATACTTGCGAAGAGTGAAGCGAATATTTAACAAGCGAGCAAGAATTGTGTTGAAAAGAAAATGAATAGTGCTATAGTGACTTTACAACGTTCCTCCTCTTTCCCTGCGTTGTCTCCTGAGCGGCCCACCACTTAATTGTTGGTGGGCTTTTTTATTTTCTCTAATCTACTGAGTCTATCGCCGTTCCCGTCGATCCGCGCGTCTAACACTGTCATCATGGTTTCGCCGTGCTTGTAAGTGTAAGCCGTAAACCCAACAACTCCTGTGATCACGGTCATCATTAACATTGCTGACAATCCTAACGCCCATATCAGCATTTTAATTTGCGCCCCGTTTGTCGCACATGATGCAATCAATTTGCTGATAGCCTCTTCATTCCGCTCGTGTGATGGGCAGTATACTTGCTCCCTTCTGTCTTTACCGGATCGTTCCATGATCACCTTGTCAGTTATAGTTTTGTCAGACTTACAATAAAAATACTATCGTGGAAATTCTTTATTTTGCTGCACCGATAAGCAGCATGGACATTGCTTGACTTATCGCGCTTGGCTGGTCTGGATAACCTCTATCGTCCGAAATTATCACAGTTCCGTCAGGTTTAGTTAATGATAATAATGCCCCCCTTTTGTTATTGACCTCGTACCCGTCAATTTGTGCTGTGTAATTTGTCATCGGTGAGCACCCGCTGACCCCGATAACCAACAACACACTAACTAATATCTTTGTAAAAATTCGGCTCAAAAGTTACCCCTTTGAAATTATCCCACTCATCCTCTTCAATTGCACTGTTATGAGATAGTTTAATTTTCCATCCGATCTGAACAACTATGGCGCGATCAGACTGCCCCCATCTACGCACCCAATACAACATGGGCCTGACAAGCCAGCCACTTTTTGGCCTTGCATAGAGGATCTGGAATCCGCAGCTGTTAAAGTCGTCTCTAACGTAATCTTGGCCGCAAAGTTTGTGGAATGTGAACTTACGAATATCTAATCCGATAACAATACGTTTTAAATAGTTGTAAGGGTTACGCACACCAGACCACCACCACATTTTAAACCATGACGGAACCCACGCTGGGAAGTAGGTGTTCCAATACCACCCACGCGAATCACCCGTAAGACCATCTTCTGGGTTGCTGAACCACTTTAGCCAGTCGGGGAGTTGCATCTGGTACACACCTGAGGTGGGTGACTTGTACTGCGTAAACTTGATGTATCGGGTTGGTTTTGCGAAAGGTAGCCCAACAGCCACCATAATCACAGGCAGCAATAAAAACACTAATGGGATTAGTAGCCATATCATAACGCGTCACCACAACACTCAACCAGCTCGATTAATGCCTGATCTGTTAGCAACCACGCGCAGCCTGTCAATCCGTGTATTGATAGCATCAACATCGCCGTCAATAACAGCCTTCCTAAATGTTTGTTTTTTAGCATACGGATCACTCCTGCGCTCCTGCCAATAGTCGATAACTAAAGGCAGGAGCAGTGAGATAATTGATAGGACGGTTGCCATTACTTGAGAGCCTTGTCGCCCGTGGCACCAACACCGCTAATCATACCAAGGGCGGCATGGACAAGAGCCTCCGCCTGAACCCCTGAGATTTTCGGTGCTGATAGCATTAACTGATTAATGGCTGTGTTGAGCTTATCGCTACCAGTAAAACCATCAAGCTCACTTGTTTTAATCTTTGCAGTTGCTTTTTCTTCAGCATACCGAATAGCGTTTTTAGCTTGATTTAGCAATAACGCTTCCGTATCCGCTGAGATTTGCAAGTTCCATTTCTGGCGGATTTTGTTGAGTAGTAGCGTTGCAAGTCCCAACAACAGCGGCCCCAAAATAGGATATACTACGTTGTTGAGTAGGCTGGTAACTGCATCGCCTGTTTCTGTGGCGAATGCGATTGATGGTAGCAAGACCAATAGTAAAATCATAAATTGCAGCATTTCTCTCTCCTAGTATTGTTTTATCTCTCTAAAAGCTACTCAGTTATATTCCTTCAGGAGCAGTATTTCCTAGTAGTATTTTAACCAACACTGCCTGTAATTCCTCTGTGGTTGTAGCATTCGCAAGTTCAGATCGGGTTACTCCTGATATTTTCTGCCCATCGATTATACGTGGAGGCGTAGCGATATCCGCCAACTCGTCCTCAGTTGGGATATCGTCAGGTTTAATCTGTCGATCCAAGAAAATTAGGGTTTCCCCCTGTGCAGCATGATGCGCTCTAATTGCAGGAGTGTCCTGCTCGTATTGTATGCCAGTGTATTTATGGTCTTTTATTACAGTTAGATATGCCATGTTTTATGTCCCCCTATTGAAAGATTATGCCACCCGATGTTACCGTGTTTTTCGTCTGGGAAAGTGTGCCTGCTGCTGCAATAGCATTGATTGTGGAACCATGGGAGGCAAGTATCCCATACGTACCAGCTCCGCTAGCATCAGCAGCTTCAGCATTGATTGTGGAACCACGGTAGGCATATATCCGCATATATCCCATACGCACCAGCTCCGCTAGCATCAGCAGCTTCAGCATTGATTGTGGAACCACGGTAGGCATATATCCCATGCGTATCAGCTCCGCTAGCATTAGCAGCTTCAGCATTGACGTACCAGCTCCGCTAGCATCAGCAGCTTCAGCATTGATTGTGGAACCACGGTAGGCATATATCCCATGCGTACCAGCGTCAGCGACACCGCACCCACTTAAAACGTCTGTATTGCTTCCTGCGCCAACTGCCATAATACCGTGTTTGTTTCCGCCAACACCAGCTGTGGAAAATCTGAACATCTGCCCAATTCGTGGCAAAACCCCGCTCCTTGACACACCAAAGGCTGGGTATGCCTCAAAACCGTAATCAGCACTACTAAAATCGGTAGTCAACGCTGTATGGGTAATCGTGGTTTCTGCATCTACTCCAGTAATCGTGATCCATCCGAGGTCAAGCCCACGGACAAGCACCTGTTCAGCCATGACAAATCCAGTGAGCAAATTAATCGTGGCTGTAACACCAGCGGCTTTATAGACTGGTGCATATTTGCTCAAGTACGCGAGAGCATCGTTGATTGTGGCGTAGCCGCCACCGGAGCCGACTGTGACTGTTTTGTTTGTGAAACTACCTGCGTTTATACTTGCGATGCCGTATTGCAACACCGCGAACGTCCCGCCCGCTAAGGAAAAGTCAATCTCTTCGTCGACGATAGCGGTGTCTTTAATTAGGTATCTACCGCCGCCCTCATCACCGGCTTCATAGTAGCCCTTAGTTTCAACAAGCTGTCCTGCGGGGATGGTGGCCAGCTTCATATCTGCTACAGTGTTGTAAATTGACTCATCATTTTCTCGCTTCCAATTTATATTGTCGGCCGATGGGTCATTCCCCGTGTTGGTGTCAGTTTGGGATACATATAAAATCCCTCCGACATTTGCGAATGATCCTGTATGGTATTCTTGATTGTTGTTCCATTCGGGGACACCAATTTGATGTAAATACGCAACGAATTGCATAATAGTAAACGCCAAACCAGTAAAAAATTGTTTGGGAGGTTTTGCTCCTGCAGCGAGGATGCCCCAGCCTCTTTTGAAGTCTGCTGTAACATTTTCGTCCAGAGTGTCACTCTGTGTTGTTTCATCCCCGAAAACCGTTCGCTCAACGCCAACAGCAGAAGATCCAAACGCTTCGACATTCCCATCTAGTCTGTTAATTTTAGCCATAATACCACCTATTCTATAAAAATAATTTCCGCGAAAACACCACCCATATTAGCGTCAAAAGCATCACCAAAGCCTAACGCAAACTCGTCATCATCAAAGCCAAAAGAGTTAGCGTTTTCATCTAGTTGGACAATTCTATATCTAACTCCTTGCGGTTTTGGGAGGAGATTAAGCTGTAGGATCAATCTTAACCTGTCCGCATCAACAAAAGTTGAGACATACAAAAACAATGTCATGTCAAGATTATCAACGACAGTAGCCTCGCCGCCGAATGCCAACTGAACAGCGTCTTGAATGCTCACCCTGCCATCGGACACCATGTAGGCCGAGGCTATATTTGTTGATATTTTGGCCTTAATAAAAAAACGATAGTCAAAATCGTCAAGCTCCTGTGTGGCATACTTAGTCTCAAACGCATCAAAAAAAGGAGCCGAAGGAACCGACGAATCAAACGCATCAAAAAAACCTCTTGCCGTATCATCACCATCAAAACCAAACCGTATTTTGTCTAAAACAAATGGTACGATTCTTGGCACTCCAACCAATTTACCTATTTTGTCAAGTCGATCACCTGCTGCTAAATCTAGGTCAAATTCTGTCTGGAATGATTTTAGGAAATTAAATATTTCTTCCCACGATTCAGCCTGTAATCCAATTTCAGCCGCAGCGTTCGGCCGATCAAAGTATTGAGTTATGATTAACGCTTTATAGTCATCAATAAATGACATTAGATCACCTCTGTAACATCAATATTCGCAACATCAATTGAGAACTTAGCCCCAGCAGGAATAACAAGGTTCTCGTCGGTGTATGTGATATCATCATCTGATATTTCCAACAACGATAACACGAACCCTGTCCCGCCAAGGTATCCAAACTGGTACAGTTCAGAAGCAAGGCTGTTTTCGCCTATAGTGTATAATTTGGTCGCTAGTTTTGATTTGATTAAATCAAGGTCAATCGGAATCAATGAATCTTTCCGCGTTGCCGTTACTGTAATATATAGATCAGTCAATACAGGCCGATCAAATCTAGTAGTGTGCTGGATGATTTTTATGTCACCGTTTGGCTTTATCAGTTCTTCGCTGTAAATGTTTTCAATTGCGCCCTTGATTCCCGTGCCGCCTGTTTTGTTTTTAGCCAACACCTCTACGATGTCGTTAATGTCCCCGCCTTCAACAACCGCCCAAACAGAGTGAGCGTCAAGGTTCAATTCCGAGTCATAAACATCGGTGTCATTTTCGTAGACCTCAACATCGGTAACGCCTGTTAAGTTACCGAGCTTTGCGAACATTCCACCCACGACGGAATAAGCAGCGTTTTGTAGTGACCTGTTCCGTCTTATCCGTAACTGTTCGTCGGTTTCTTCCGCGATCCCCACAACTGCATCAGCTGGAGGGTCAATTGACGTAACGCCGAGAACTACAGTAACCTGCTCAAGTTCAGCGGTTGACAATCCTTCTATTGCGCCAAAGTCTACCGCCTTATGAATTATATAGTGCTAGCGCGAAAGTTTGGATGTCTAATCTGGCCTTGGCCTCAATGCCGACCCTTTGACCGTCTGGGCTGTCTTGATCCAGATTAATATCAACACCATAAATTGCACGATAACCTTCAGCAAGAAAATCGAATATTTCTTCATAGGTCTGTATTTTAATTCCATCAGGTGTAAATTCTAAACTCATAAACCGACCCCAATCTCTTCTTCAAATTGTGTGTCGAAAACTGTCGTTATTTTTGTTAGG
>NBMB01000008.1 GCA_002084765.1 Candidatus Cloacimonetes bacterium 4572_55
ACGGATTGGGTCTCGATATAAACCAAAGTGTCGATCGCAGAAGTTCCGGTCAGCGGTTTTTCCGGGAGGGAACTGTTGTTGACATACCATACAATAGAGCTGAGCCCGAGATTGTCCGAGACTATGGCTATAGCCCGGATCGTATCGTTTTGCGCGACTGCGTCGGGCGCGATCGCAGTCGGGGCAGTTTGGTCAGAAAAAAATGCGATGGGAGCTTGTCCGACCGGAATAGACTCACGGTTTCCTAGGGAGTCGGTTGCAATGGTATAGAGGAATAGGTCGCCCTCTTGCCTGGGGGTATAATCCATTTCATTGTTGTCGATGAAAGCTTGAGCCGGATAGAACATGGTGGTGCCAACAAGCAGGGTATCGCTCACGGTACCCTCATACAGATCAATACGGGAGACGCCAACGCCGTTAGAGTCGCTCGCTGAAATGTAAACCGTTGTCGCTGAATCAGGGCAATCTTGGATTGGCTGGACAATAGAAGAGGTCGGAGGGAACTCGTCAAGATAGAGTCCGATATCTCGGGTTGTATCTTGTTCGTCTCCAGAGAGATGAAATGTCGGAATCCATGCCGTAGCCGGGTTTACGTCGCTGTCCAGCGTCGTATCTATTCCTGCGTATTGCTGGGTAAAGAGATAGCCGAACATGGGCGGAACCTGAATCTTATAATCCCCTTCCGGCAGACCTTCAAAAAGATAATCGCCCGAGCTGTCGGTTCGGGTGGAGTCGACAAATTGATCCTGACTATTCACGACCTCATAGAGTTCCAGAAGCAGATTGTCAAACCCGGATTCGGCTGCATCTTGAATCCCATCATAATTTTGGTCTGTCCACGCGTATCCTTGTATAGAACCCGCAAGTTCTATGCAGTTGGAGAATTCGGAAGAACTGCCGGTTGACGTGTCGGTCACGGTGGCTGTGATGAATTCATGCGGCTGAATCGCGAAATCACCCGGGAACTCGACGTCAAATGTAAAGGAACTGTCTTGCTCCACTACCGATGCCGTGAGCAGGGTATCCGCGATCAGTGTCTCTCCTTCTCCAAAACCCGAGATATCGCAAATCGCATTGCGGAAAAACTGTAGTCGGTACGTCGCGTTCTGATCCACATTTGAGAGATATCCCGATAGGATCAAACTGCCGTTATACATAGATGTGATCGTGGGCGGCTCCATACCATGATTTGCGCCTGAGTCTATTTTTATCCCTAACCCGTCATTATCAAAAATCGCATTGGAATCGATTGTGACGCCATGCGCGGAAGAAATTTCGATCCCGTGAGAGCCGTTATACGCGATCCTGTTTTGATGAATGAGATTGCCCAGGTCGCTATAGTCTATTTTTATCCCTAACCCGTCATTATCAAAAATCGCATTGGAATCGATTGTGACGTCATGCGCGGAAGAAATTTTGATCCCAACCTGAAAATTTATGATCTTTAGTCCCCTGACAATCGATTGATTCGCGCCGATATCGAGACCGAGACTACTGCTAGGAGCAAGAGAGCCGTCCAACGTGATCCCTGGCGGATTGTCCGCTCTTCCAGCCCGGGAGCGATTCGAAATGGGCTGGGAAGTGCCGTCTATCGTCAAAGTCTCTGTGATTCTTGGCAACGGGGTTTTCGGGCGAATCGTATGCGTATCCGGTGGCGCGATATTAAATCGAATTTCGTCATTTCCAGCGACACAATTCGCGTATTTCATAGCGTTTCTCAAGGAGCCAAACCCCCTGTCATCCGTGAGTGTGACGCTAAGCCCCTCCTCTCGTGAGCCGTTCAGATAGAGATGATTGTGACCCATTGCGCCCACAACTATATCCATATCAAGGTCCCCGTCCACGTCCCCCACTGCCACACCGTAACTGTCCATCTCGTGACAACTTACATCATGTCCGATCCAGGAGGGAGGCGTCCCTCCATCATTCATATAGAAACGATCCTTGGAGCTGTCGGCGATCGCGGTGACGATATCCAGATATCCGTCTCCGTCGAGATCGGCAAGCGCGACGCTAAGGGTGGGGTCCGCGTCGCTTGTGATCGATCTTACATCTGAAAAGTCGCCGTTGTGGTTCAGGTAGAGATAATTGACTCCATGATTGCCCGAGACCAGATCTATATCGCCGTCATTGTCAATATCCCCTATAGCCAATGAGGTTGTCGTGTCCGTGTCTATTGGAAAAAACGTTGCTCTGGACTCACGGCTGACACTAAACAATGTATAATTGCCTGTTCCGTCATTTATATAGAGCCTGTTTGATTCCGCGTAGTTGCCGACAAAAATATCGAAGTCTCCGTCATTATCCACATCTCCGAGAGCCAAAGACGTCGTCGCGTCATTTGCAGAGGAGAGAACTTCTATGGAAAAGCTATTTCCTCCTATATTCCGATAAATTCGGTTGGGTTGGTGATAATTGCCTGTAATGATGTCAGGGTATCCGTCGTTATCGATATCGCAGACAGCGATGGTTCGGGTTTCATCGGCTTGAGGATTGATGTCAATTGATGAGCTGTAGGGATTCGAGCCGAGATTGTTTAGATAGATTCGGTTGGGCTGATCCTTGTTTCCCACCACGAGATCCAGGTCACCGTCGTTATCTATATCCGCCAATGCAAGGCACAGGGTGGAGTCGGTTTCACTATCAGAAACCTCTAATCCACCTACATTTTGGAACGGATATTCCGTGCCATTATTGAGATAGAAGCGGTTGGGCTGTCCAAGATTGCCGCTGATCACGTCCATATCGCCATCGTTATCCACATCGCCCATGACGACCGAGGTCGTTCTGTTTTCCAGAAGACTCCGATAAGCCGGGATAAAGTTGGCGTGTCCAGAATCGGCAATGGTTCGGAATTGCCAGGAATAGGGAGGATTCAGATCCACTCCGGTTGTGGCTGTCACGAGACTGGTCAAGATCACTGTCACAAGTTCGCCGCTCATAAAGGAAGAGGTCAGCGTGAACAGGACTGAATCTGCAGCACCGGTAAACGTTCCGGTGTGGGCATCGGAGAGCGATCCGCGGACCTGAAATGCAGAATCAGTCAGAGCTGTTATGTTTACAGCGTCGCTGAATCTGACCATGATCTGTTGGTTCAGAGGGACATTCTCTGCGCCTGGTTCGGGATTATGAGACACAACCTGGAATATGGGTTGCGCGACGGTTTCACAATTGGAAAATTCGGATGTATTGCGCATCGTTGTGTCGGTGACAGTCGCGGTAATCACAGTGCCAGGGGTGAAATTTTGCCCCAAATCCACCGTGAAATCGCCTAACGCGCCCCCGTTCAGGACAATCAGTTCACGCGTCAGGAAAAGCTCGCCTTCGCCGCTACCGGACGGATCGCAAGAACTGTTACTAAAAAATTCCAGCCGATAGAATCCTGGAGACGCGCCGTCCAATGTTCCCTCAACGATCCCATCCGCCAGCACTGAAGTGAGAATTGGTGCCACTATATTCCCATTGCTCAATGGGGAAAGCGATATGCCCAGGCTGTCATTTCCAACAATAAAATTGGCTTGGATATCATGTCCTTGATTGTTTAAGCCATTTGCAATTCGGATTCCATGCCCTCGATTATAAGAGATAATATTATCCATAATTTCGCTTGCGTCGCTACCCCCATCGATCAAAATTCCGTGCCCATAATTTGGTAAGGAAGAGCCGGCATCGTCGTCGTCGCCAATGATATTTTCGGAAATATGGGTAGAATCTCCAGACACAGAGACGCCGACCTCGTCGTTCCATAAGATAAAGTTGTCGATTATCTCGGTGCGCGTCGCGGTGGAGTCGATAACAATACCGCCTGCGCTATTTCCCAGATTTTGAAAAACAGTTCCCACGCCGATTCGATTGTAGACAATGCGATTCAGCGACCCGCTTATAATCTTAACTCCAGGACCACCAAGGCTGTTGCCAATGATGTTTCCCTGACTGTTCGTTGCATCAGCGGTTCCGATCCAATTATGATTTCCCTGGACTGTCACGCCAAAACGGTTTCCATAATCCGATTGGGTTCCGGTCGAATCGACACCGATATAGCAGCCGGTAATCCTATTATTGGAGCCTATGATAGACACGCCCGCGTTGGTGCTGTCATTCTGAACCACGACGCCCTGTATCACGCAACTATCTGCCTGGATCGACAGGGCGGCATGATTTCCATTTAAAACAATGCGCAAAGTAAGCGGGAAATCGTCTCCATGAGAACCCGGCTGTGTAAAGCCATTTATCACGACTGGGTTCGTAATCAATGGAAGATTCTCTGTCGGGCTGATGACATGAATAGAATTTCCCGGAATGTTGAAAATAATGGTATCTAAATCCGCGTTCGTGTTCGCGTTTTCCATAGCTTCTCGCAGGGAGCCGATTCCGCTATTATTCGTGTTAGTGACCACAAAGTCGCTCCGGTCTCGTATCCCAATAATATATTCTCCTCCATTGCGAGAATCTCGGGAACTTCTTGTTTGCGTATTTGCTTCAGATATGATAAGCGGAGCTGACCGGGATGAGTTGGTAGTCAGCGTATTGGCGGTTGTATCCAGAGTCGCGTCCAGCCCTTCCCAGTCAATGTCCGCATAGCTTTCTCGATACGCCAGCCCGAAATCAGCCTCCTCAGCACTATCTGGGTGCGCGGTATATCCATATCTCAATCGATAGGTGGAACTGTCCCCATCTACAAGAAACAGCCCGTAATATCGCAGGGAGTCCAGCCGAACAAATCCGGTCGGAGGAGCCAAATTATCCGCTTGTCCGTCTATTCGATAGAGATGGATCGCGTCTGGCTCGGGATTTGTGATATTATCCACTGTAATGCCGGGAGACGCAAAGAGACTGATTTCTGTAGTAAGGGGTATAATGTTATACTCAAACTTGCTTTGATCGCCAATCGGCGCGCCAGACCCAAGCCATTGAGGACCTGTGTTCGCATCCCCATTGCCGGTATTATGGTCTGCCAATTCCCCTGTAAAACCATGACTCGTCAGGTCAATCAAAGAGGGTGTTCCTGTGGGATGATCGCATCGGTAATACGCAAGCAGGCTATCAAGCACGCTCCCGTTCATGGAGAGTTGCCGACACATATTCTCTCGTATCTGCTCCCTGCTTCTGGCATATCTCCAGATACGGATTTCATCGATAAATCCCTTAAAATAGTCCCCAATACCACTATAGGAACCGTGGCCGATTGTCCAGGAACTGTCCGTAGTCACCGCGCCAATCGATGAGGGAGTCTCACTTATTTCTATCCCATTCCGATAGAGATTCCAATTCGTCCCGTCATACGCCCCGGCGACATGCACCCAACTTCCAATATCTCCCGCTGGTATCGGGAAAGTTGCTGAATAATAGGAAGTCCCGTCAAACGAGCCAACCTCGTATGCGCCGTTATTGACTCGCAAAAAGGTCCCGCCATAAGAGGCGGCTACCATGTCCGGATTATGGGCAATGATGTTGCGAATATTATCAGAAGCCTCCGGATAGATCCACGCCTCCAGCGTGATCTCGCCGTTAAAATTGAGTCCTCCTGGATTTCCGAGACCCACAGCGTCGTCAATTCCGTCGAAATAAAGGGCATGACGCGCGCCTTGTGCGTCGCAACTGTCTGATACCCCGTCGTCGTCGCTATCCTCAAAGTCGTTGAATCCGGGACATTGATCGCATTCGTTCGCTATTGCATCATTATCATAGTCATGAGGTTCCGGGAGTTCGTAAGCACCAATATCCACCTGGATCGAGTTATCAAAATCTCCGTCCACTTCTCTCGTATTCCCATCTTGATCCATCGGAACAGGCTCGGTCGTATTGCCATCTTGATCCATGTCCAAATCGTCGAGAGGGATCAAACTCGCGTCCCCAGCGTCGATTGCGGGAGAGCAAGCCGAGAGCGTCAAGTCGCCTGGGTTGTCGTCATTTGTTCCCCACGCATTGTCAGGACCAGGATCTGGCAGACGACGGAATCCCGGGTTATTTGCAATTGCTCCGGTCCAGCCCCCTTGGAGAATCGAGCTACTCACTGCCACCAGACCATTGGAGCCGGTACTAACGGCAAGCTGGGCAGAGGAATCCATGCCGGAGGTGTCTTCGTTGTGCCACAGGATCGAATTATTCACCCTTGTAGTATCCGAGAGAACAAATATGCCGCCGCCATGTCCGTTGAGAGCCTGGTTCCCGCTGAGTGTGCACCCTGAAATGGTTGAGGAACCCTGGTTGACTATCGCGCCGCCGTCTCCTGCTTGCGCGACGTTTCCGACAAAAACGCACTGGCTGATCAACGAATTCGCGTCTTCATGAAAAATCGCGCCGCCTGAATCAGCTTTGTTGGAAAAAAACAAGCAGTGGGTTATTTCCACTTTAGATAGAGGGCCAATCTCTTTATTGAAAATTGCGCCGCCTTTGCCCACACAAATATTATTGGTGAACTCACATCGGAAAATCACAGGATCGCTTTCCTCGTTAAATATCGCGCCTCCTTGCGCTTGAGCCTCATTATCGCCAAAGCTGCAATCCCAAATAGTTGGTCTTGATCCCTCGATATTCGCAATCGCGCCGCCGAAATGGGCGAAATTTTCCCTAAATCTGCAATGTCTGATTGTGGGACTGCCGTTGTTGTTAAACACCCCGCCGCCGCTATCTGTGACAGGTGCTTGATCCGCGTACCCGCCAATAATCGAAAAGCCGTCCAACACAGCACTCGGGTCCGTTCCGCTACCGACAACCACATGATAGCAGTTATCTGAGCTGTCCTCTGGCGCGCCAATATTGCCGCTGAGGACGGTCTCTTGATTCTCGTAGTCTCGCTGATCCAGGGAGGTTTCGTTCCCGCTAAATCCGCCGTAGAGCGAGACTCCGTTCAAGAGATGAAAGGAAACGTCTCGATTGCCGTTTGTTGAGGGATAATAGGCTCCGGCCGCGACCCATATTTGATCCACATTTTCGCAGACCTCGGCAATAACCAGCCCCTCTTGTAAGTCCGAAGTCGCATGATCCCAAGAGAATCCCGACCCATCCCTAATTTCTGGATGGACATCGTCTACATAGACCACATTCCCAGAAGGGCAGAGGCTGAAGGAGTCCACTGGAGCGAATTCAGAGCCCATATATCCAGTATCGATCGCTTGCACGCTCCAATAATATTTTCCAGGAGAGATATCGCGAATGTTTTGGTCCAAACTATGATCCGCGCCGCCTCTGTCCACAATTCGCCGAAAGCCGAAGTTACTTGCCTCGACCGTATCGACTGCCATCGGGGATATAATATCGGATCGGTCTATCTGCGAGCCGACCCAAATGTTATAACATAACCCATTATCGGGAGTCAGCGCGTCCCCGAAAGACGCCCATGAAAGCGTGACCGATCTTCCATCGGTCTCGATAATCGACGTGAGATTGGGACTCGCCGGCAGATCAGGAGGAGCGTTCGGAGCCATATTCGCGGTGTTGCGGTAGAGATACGCGCCTTCGCCGGAGTTCTGCCCAACAAACAGCAGGTCTAACTTGCCGTCGTTATCATAATCCGCGCATCGAACTGCCCCGGATGTGGTTCCATCTAAGGTATCTCGGTCAGAAAAGCCGGCGCCGTCATTGCCGTCATTAAAGCAGACCACTGCCAGGGTATCTGTGAGATGCACGCCGTTGATAACTATGTCCAAATCTCCGTCGTTTCCATAGTCGCCCCAGGCCGCGCTTCCAGAACTCATGACAGGCAAATTCGCGATAATATCATCAAAGAGGTCTCCTGTCTCGTTATGCTGGTAAATTTTGGTTACATCAGATCCAGATTGATCCCGACCGGTCAAAAGGATATCGAGATCTCCGTCATTATCGTAATCGCCCCATATTGCCTCGCCCCCGTACACATTTTCAATACCCGTATTTAGTAGATCGGTGAACGATCCACCGTCATTTTGATAAATATAGCTGGCGGCTCCAGCGGATGTTCCGTTCGTGGTTCCGGTCAAAAGGATATCGAGATCTCCGTCATTGTCGAAATTGCCCCAATCGATACTGCCATAAGCTAATTCCTCGATGGTGGCCCCTGAAATTTCGTGAAACGAGTCATTTTCTCCATTGCGATACAGCAGGGTGTTATACCCGCTGACAGAATTTCTGCCCATAATTAGCAGATCGAGATCGCCGTCATTGTCATAATCACCCCAGCGTCCGTCGCTGTCAGTCAGACCGGTCAAGTTAGCGTAAATATCCCTGAATGCTCCATTGTCATTTTGATAGATCCGGCTGGTAGCTCCAGCGGGCGTTCCGTTCGTGGTTCCGGTCAAGAGGATATCGAGATCGCCGTCATTGTCGTAGTCGCCCCAATCCACACTTCCGTGCGAAAGGTCGACCAGGGAATCCGTGGCTGTCATATTTTCTGCAAATGTCCCAGAGATATTGTTATAAAGCGTAGTAAAAGAATTTAATGAAACTGTTTGACCATTCATAAGGATATCGAGATCGCCGTCGTTGTCATAATCACCCCAGGAAATGTCGCTGTAGTCTAACCTGGGTAGCGCGGTGGCAATTATAGAGAAGTGTGTCGGATTGAGCTCATACGCGCCAATGTCGATAGTCTCGCTTCCATCGATATTACCATCCTTGACTCGACGATAGCCAGCACCTCGTTGGTCATTATACAGGGGATCGGGAGAAGACGGCTGAACATAAGCTGGATCACCCGCATCAATCCCCGGGCTGCCAGTGAGAAGAGCGTGGGTGAGAGTCGGACCCCCGTTATCTTGCAGGGGACCTAATTGGGGGTTGGGTTGGTCGGTAATATCGGTTACGCCAAACCCGAAGGACCCACCCGTGTCGCCGATCAGGTTATAACCTGTGGATGAAAAATTTCCATATACATCCTTGGATGAACCTGAATCGATAATATTTTCTGCAATTATTGTATGAGTGGGATGCACAGCTCCGCCGCTCATGTTGTACACGCCGCCGCCATTGCCGGTTGTATTTTGATCAGAATCGGATGTGTTATTAACCACGGTAGAATGTTCCAGAAAAAGTATAGCCATATCCCCGTTATAAATACCGCCGCCGCTTCTTGTTGCACTATTCCCGCTGATCGTGCTATTGTAAATACCGGCTCGATCATAATTCAAAATACCGCCGCCGTCGCTGGTATCGCTATATGCCGCGTGATTTCCACTGATCTCGCAGCTGACAACATAGAGCGAATCTTGGTTGATAATGCCGCTGCCCACATTATTTTTGATCGCGCAGCGTTCAAATTTAACGATTCCCCACATAATTTTGACGCCGTCATTGACATTGTCATGGATATCAGTCCCCACCAGTTCCATTATGATTGAACCAGTGGCGGGACCTTCATTATAAATCCCGGCTCCGCCTTCTCCCATATCCGCTACGTTCCCAATAATATCGCAATCTTCTATAGACACTTGAAGATTACTACCCGGAGACCCCGAGCTGGAATTATAAATTCCCCCGCCTTGAATCGCGTTGTTGCTATCAACCGCTGTATTGACCAACGTGACGATCATCATGACATTATTTTTATTATAGATTGCGCCGCCGTGAGAAGAGGCAGAGGAAGACGCGGTGTTATGACAAATTCGACTATTGGTAATTTCGATTGTACTGACTATGGAGTTTGTTTGATTATAAATTCCGCCTCCCGCGTTGGCGCTATCACCCTCAACTCGGCAGTTATCCAGAGTCATTTCAAACGCATAAACTCCCGAGTCTTCATTATAGATTGCGCCGCCATGAGCGTCTGCTTTATTGCCAAGCAAATCCACGCCAATTAGCGAGGTATTTCCTTTATTATAGATTGCGCCGCCAGACGTCGATACGCGACCATTCTGTAAGGTCATGTTTTTAACCTTCAGCACAGAGCCGCCGTCAATTTGGAAAAGACGAAAAAAGTTATCAGAATCTCGTTCCAATAGCGCGCCGTTCCCGTCGATAGTCAAAATCGTATTATTGGAGATCGCTGGTAGGGCGTTGAAAGAACCCACGGAACAGGGATCGGTAAATTCATACGCACTTTCCGTCAGATAGATAGTATGCGGGCCAGCGCCCGGATTGGCAATCGAGATTTCCACCGCGGAGATCAGGCTATCAACGTCGCTGGCAGGGATGGTAAAATGCGTCGATTCCCCGTTCATCGGATAAAAAGCCGCGGTCAGACAAAATAGGAAAAGAGCGAATACTCCGCGGGAGGAACAGATCCCACCGGATATCTCATAAGAGATCACTTTTCGGATTTTTTGGAAAAAGAAACTCATGGGAAAATCTCCTTATATTTTAAAGGGAAGTCGATCCACAGATTACGCAGATTAAGAATTGCTAATTAAAGGGTTATATTTTTTTCAGGTTTTTCAGGAAAACTGAGTTTGTACGAGGGTTTCACTCAAAATTCCTGTTCTCTGTACTTTTTAGCAAATTAATGAGGTTAGATGGATTTTTCGTAAGCAGATGCGTGGAATAGATAATTTCTAACAGGCGTCCGAACTGAACTATCTAGTAAGGATACGAGTTTTTTTAAATAAAAGCAACTATTTTATTTGACAAGAACCTCATTTCAGGGCGGACGACAATTTCTTTATACCGTTCAATTTGATGTATCCACTAAAAAAAAACCGCGGATCATTGGGCGTCTCTAATGACCAATTTTAATCCTCTTAATCTTCTTAATCTGCGGACTCTTCAGAAAAGCAGTTCACATGAGGAACGAACAGCCTCCTTTAGTGTTTGCTCGTGTTTAGTCTTCGTTCATATGCCAATCACGGCTTAATTTTTTTATTTGCTAATAGACATAAAGAGGTGCGAATGATCACATTTCGTCATATATTAATCTTTTTGGCAGCGCTATTTTATCTTGTCAGCGGACGTGCTTACGCCCAAGAATTTCAGTTTGATCCAGACGAGATCATGCCGTTAAGCCAGGTGGAAATCGGTATGAAGGGCTATGGCAAGACCGTCTTTAAAGGAACCGAGATCGAGCGATTCGACATCGAAGTCGTCGGCATTATTGAGAACTGGACACCTCAGCAGGGTCTTATCGTAGTCCGAGTCCATCATCCCATCACAGACCTCGCTCAAGTCATACACGGCATGAGTGGCAGCCCTATCTATATTAATGATAAGATAATCGGCGCGTTGGCTCGCAAATTCAGCGGCTTTCCCGTGGATCCGATCGCGGGTGTGACCCCGATAGAACACATGCTCGAAATCAAAGAGTCCCATGAGAGGACGGAACAATCCCGGCTTGATTCTGGTCGCGGTCGTCTTAGCGGTTTTCAAGATATTCGGAAATTCACAGATCAATTTTGGCGGGAAATTCGCGATAGTGAAGGGAATCCAAACATGGACTCCCTGCTCCCCGAGCCTCTAAATAGCGAGATTTTCCAGCCGTTTATGACTCCTCTGAGCATCACCTGCGCGCGACCCGAAGCATTAGGGATTTTTACCGATATATTTCGCGGATTCGGCTTTTTGCCATACTTTAGCGGGAGTCAAGCAGTGGGACAGATATCCGATCTAAAGGGTGATGTCCCGCTGGAACCCGGATCCACGTTAGGCGTGAGACTCGTGTCCGGCGATCTCAGTATGGGCGGCACAGGCACTCTGACCTATCGAGACGACGACATGATACTCGGGTTTGGTCACGGTATGTATACAGAGGGCGGAGTCTCCCTTCCCATGAGTGTGGGCGAGGTTGTCACTGTGGTCTCGGATCAGAGTTACTCGTACAAGATGTCCAACCTCGGCGAGATCGTCGGCGAGATCACCCAGGATGATTTTCACGGAATCTTAGGGAAAATCGGAAAGAAGACTGAAATGATTCCGACTTCCGTCAATTTCTCTATGAACGGCGACCCAGTTCGTTCCTTTAACTATGAGGTGCTTCGGGATGAAGACCTGACGCCGTTCCTGATATATATGACCACGATCTATTCGATCCTCACCACAGGCACGCTCGGCGGAGAACGCACCATTGAAGCGAGCGCGGTTCTTCATCTGAAAAATTATGAACCGATTCGGATAGAAGACCGTTTCTCGGGCCAATCAACCGAGGGTTACACCGCGTTTTTGATCATGGAAGCTCTCGGCTTGATCATGGGCAATAAGTTTATCGTGCCGGAGCTTGAATCCGTTGAGATCAATTTGGACATCGTGGACAAAGAGAAATTCGCGGAGATCACCCATGTGTGGTACAGCCAAAGCGTTATCAGTCCGGGCGACGATCTGGAGGTCACTCTCTTTATCAAACCAAATCGCGGAGATACCTTTATCGAGAAAGTTCAAATCTCCACGCCAAACCATATCAGCGAGAAAGGTATGGCAATGGTTCTGATCGGGAGCGGCAATATTATGGACAGATTCGAGCAGATGACGTCTCCAGCCCGTTTTCGACCCGAAAGTATGGAGCAGTTGATCGAGTTGATCAATAAGCGTCGGACTAATAAAAATATCTATGTCCGACTTATGATCAAGGACAGTGGAGCGGTTATTAATGGTAAGGAGACGCCTGCTCTGCCGCCATCCGCGCGCCGAATCCTGGGGTCAAATCGGGTGAGCGGCTCCTATCAGCAATTAAATGCTCAGAAGCTCGTCGAAATGCTTATTCCGGTCGATTACATCGTGGCTGGAGGGCAGAATAAAATATTTAAAATCACCAAGGAAAACACGTTACAATAGTTGTAAGAAAGGGAGTTATACATGCGTTTTATTTCGTCTATCACGGTTGGATTACTGATTATCTTGCTTAATACGCCTGGCTACGGGGTCAGCGAATGGAAACAGAGCCGGTTTCGAGATTTTGTCAAAGGGGAGGTCGATAATATCTCGATCACCAGTCAAGGAGAGTTGCGGATCGCGCCGGAGTTGGTCGAGATTTACGATACGGAAGAGGCGTATATCTGGTGCTCGGTAATGGATCAAAAAGGCAATATCTATCTGGGAACCGGAAGCAATGGCAAGGTTTTTAAGGTATCGCCATCGGGTCAAGGAAGCCTCTTTTTTGACGCGGAAGAATCGGAGATCACCACGCTTGCAATTGATAAAAATAACCGGATTTACATCGGCTCTTCTCCGGACGGAAAAATTTATCGCGTCACGCAGGATGGAGAGGACGCGGTCTGGTTCGATCCAGAAGAGACTTATATCTGGAGTTTGGTCATTGATAAAAATGTCCTATTTGCCGCGACGGGCAATTCAGGTAAGGTCTATAAAATTACGGGACAGGATCAAGCCACAGTCTTATATGATAGCGAAGAGCCAAATATTACCACAATGGCAGCCACGCCTTCTGGAGATTTGATTGTGGGAACCGACGGTCAGGGCTATGTTGTGCGCATCTCTCCCGATGGGAATCCCTTTGTGCTGTATGACGCGCCGTTGCGCCAAATCAACGCCTTAGTCGTTGTGCCATCCGGCTCGGAAAAGGGCGTGATATACGCCGCGGCAATTGACGACAAAATGCAATCCTTTGGTCCGCCAACGCCTCCGGTTCCCCCGCAAGATATTGGCGGGGGGCAAGATTCGCAGGAGGGAGACGACAGCCAATCGCAGACTGACGGCGGCGGCGGGGTATCTCCGCCAATTATCGTTGACATGGGACGCCCTGGCGGCGGAGATCATACTTTATACAAAATTTTGCCAGACGGCGCGGTGCTGACGCTTCAGACATCTAAGAAAAATGTCACATTAGCGTTAGGTTTGGACAAAAATCAAGAGCTGATCATCGGGACTGGGGACCACGGCAAAATCTACACTGTGGACGATCGGGATAAGGTGACTTTACTGCTGAAGATCAAAGAGTCGCAGATCACCGATTTTGTCCGATCCGCGGACAAAGGCTCCCTATACGCAGCGACCAGCAATCTCGGTAAGCTCTTCGGATTCAATTCTCTTATAGCAAAAAAAGGAATCTTCACCTCTGATACTCATGACGCGGGGATGTTCGCCAGTTGGGGGCGAATCTCCTATGAAAAGGCGTCTTCTGTCACAGATAACAAGGGCGTGAAACTCTATACTCGCACTGGCAATACCGAAGAGCCGGACGATCTCTGGAGCAAGTGGTCCGCGCCCTATCAGGATCAAAAGGGTGAAAATATCACATCTCCATCCGCCCGTTTTATCCAATACAAAATTGAGTTGACCCCTGGATCCAAGAACAAATCCCCGTCCATAAAAGAGGTGTCAGTTATCTATAAACAACGGAATCTCCCCCCTAAAATTAAGGCAATCATGCTGAATGATCCGGGCGAAGGCGGCGGCGGATTTGGCTCGGTTTTTTCTGGAAGTTCCGGCGGATTTGGCAATGATCCCGACAACGGTGCCGCGGCGTCTGGCAACAACCCATTCGATACGCAAAAATCGGACTCAAAAAATGGGAAAAAATCGAAAAAACGAGGCTTGCAGTCGTTGAAATGGCTTGCGCTCGATGATAATAACGACCAACTGATCTATGATCTCCATTTTAAGGGCGTTGACGAATCCGCATGGAAAGAGCTGAAGCTCGACGTGACAAAGTCTACGTATTCCTGGTCCACGGAGCAGATGCCAGACGGAGAGTATCAGATCAAAATCACGGCTTGCGATAAGCCGAATAATTCCCTGTCCGAAGCGATGAAAGATTCGTTGGTCAGCGATACTTTCATCGTGGACAACACGCCTCCGGAAGCCAAAGGCGTCCAGGCTCGGATCCAGAACAAAAAGGCTTTGGTCAAACTGACTGTCACGGATGCGCTGAGTCCGTTGGATCGGGTCGAATACGCGGTCGATCTGAAAGATTGGGAACTACTTTCTCCGATAGACGGAATCTGCGACTCCTATACCGAATCTTTCGATTTTGAGACCGACCCGTTAGAGCCGGGGGAACATTATATCGTGATCCGCATGTGTGACGATCAGGAAAATTTTAAGATGATTAAACAGGTCGTGACGAGATAATCCTTCTAAATCTATGCGGCTAAGTTTTAAAAGGACGGTTCTAGTGCATATTCGTAACCTCGAACAGTTGAGAGCCATTGTTCAGCAGGCAACAACGCAGTTTCCAAAGAAATCCTTACCGCTACGAGAGCTGAAACCAGCCGCGGTTTTGGCTCCCTTTTTTCTGAAAAAAGACGAGATTCATCTCCTTTTTACCCGTCGTTCCCAGTCGATGCGGAATCACAAAGGGGAGATCTCGTTTCCCGGCGGCGCGCAAGACCTTACTGACCAGGATTTTATCCAGACTGCATTGCGGGAAACAGAGGAGGAGATCGGTGTGAAAGCCGACGATGTGGAAATTATTGGCGAGTTGAATCATTGGATCACATACACCAAATTTCGGATAACGCCTATTGTCGGCATAATCCCATATCCATACGCATTTCGGATCAGTTCTTACGAGATCGACGAAATAATTGAAATTCCGCTTTCCCATTTGATCAAACCTGCGAATCGTCGAGTCGTTTATCGTTCTTCTCCTATCAACCCTGATCAGCAAATCAAGCTGCATTACTTTGATTATCAACAGCATACGGTTTGGGGCATGACGGGTCTGATTCTGTCGGAACTCCTGGGAAAAATGGAGTCTGTCGCTCCTGATTTTTTGAGCTGATTTCGCAGATTACGTCCGAGATCACTCTATCCTGCATTATTCATAAGCCTCGGAGAACCAGAGATATCAAATGTTTGATATTTAATGGGTTAAAGTCTATTTTTAACGACATTTCCAAGAGAACTCAGCTTCTATGAGAATTTCAGAACTCTTATTTGGGCTGACTCTGCGACTCTCTGTGACTCTGTTGCGAATATAGTGAAATGCGCCAGTTTTCCTGGAGAAAATTTGGCAAAAAAGATATAATTCTTTAATTATAATCTGCGATAATCTGCGTAATCTGCGGATCGATTTCCGTGATGACGAATAATCCAGGCTATCAATTCTTGTCTCAGTTCATAAACTGATTTTTTATAGACCGGATGAATCCATTCCGAGGCGATCTCGACCAACGGATCTAAAACAAAAAGTCGCTCCTGTATCCCCGGATGCGGCAGAACCAGTTCTAAAGTATTGACTACGGAATCTCCATAAAAAAGGAGATCTAAGTCGATAGTCCGAGGTCCCCAGATCACGGTGCGCTGTCGCCCCATATCCGCCTCGATTTTCTGCATTGCGCCGAGGAGATCGACAGGACTCAGCCGAGTGGAAAGCAAAGCCGCAGCGTTGAGAAATCGTGGCTGATCCACATATCCCACTGGATCGGTTTCTCGGTATGACGAGCGCGTCTCGACTCGAATATGAGACGTCTCCTCCAGCCTGTCAAGCGCGTAATTCAGATTCGTGCGCTTATCCCCTAAATTGCTTCCGAGAGCTATGATACATCGTGTCCACATCGTCGGATTTCCACCTCCGCATAATCCATTTGTCCCTTTACCGGCGCGTTATGCTTGCGCATACGGATCACCACCTCTGCGATTCGGTCGAATTTTTCGAGGAGCCGCGCGGCAATTGTCTCCGCGAGTGCCTCGATCAGATTGAAACGTTTTCCGCGCAGCATTATCTTTTCTACATAAGAATAGACCTGATAAATATTGATCGTGTCCTCTATATGGTCGCTGTTCCCCGCGGGTTTTGCGTCGAAAGATATCTCCACATCCACATTATAGACCTGCCCAAATTGACGCTCGAATTTAAAATCGCCGTGATACGCGTGGAAGGTCATATTTTTCAATAATAATTTATCCATAAATATTATAAACCAATATTATAAGTATCATTAATAAATAAATGGATTGTATTTTTTTATATAAAAATAATATTAGCTTCAATCCATTATTTTTCAATCGCATTCCCTTTTAAAATATTCTCGGCGAGAATTTTCCCTTCAAATCCACATCCTCGTGAGTCAGTGCTTTTACATTATCTCCGGATTGGGTTAATACGTAGAGTCCCCGCTTCATCGCGTATTTACCCGCCTCCTGAACAATACTCATCCCTGCAAGTGCCCCGATTACTTTTTTATCTTTATACCGAGGGAAAACGTCCTTGAAAATGGGCAATCGCTCCTTGAAAAAATATTTGGCGTCTTCTGAATTCAGGGTCATTTTTACTGAAGTGACAACCAAATACTCGGAATTTATGGCAATCAAATCATATTCAATTTTACGGATATCCGATCTGACTCGCTGCGCATACTCGGTAATTTGAATACCTTGTTCGTTGAGCAGCCTTACCAGCGCGGGAGCAACCATGTTCTCAGCAAATCTTCCCAAACTGTCCGTAATTTCAGCTATCCGTTTATCTAATTTTTTTTCTACTCTCTGAACTTCTCGATCATGTTCCTCAGCCCGCAGTTTCTGCTCCTTTCTCATATCGCTCATTTCCCGATCATGTTCTTCCTTTGACTTTTCAATCGATTCTTGCATTCTTTGGAATCCTTCGTAAATCAGCTTCTCTAATTTCTCATACATAATATTCTCCTCAAAATTTATTTATAGAAAAATTTTAAAATTATTAATCATATAAAATTTAATTTGTGAAATCCAATTCAGCGACCCGCAAAAAGAAGCGGGTCGCATTTTCTATTTCGTAATCAAAATTGAAAATTTTTTCGGATCATTGGGCCTCCAAGCCGCCGATTTTTTTCCCCACTGCTTCCAGAATCTCGCAAGATTTGACCAGCTCTTTCATCCGAGTATGATCCAGATGGAGCGGACGATCCACATCCAAGAAATCGACATATTTTCGGATCGTCTTCTTTGCCTCGGCAACGCCTCTGCCGGGCGTCATATCGCGCAGGTCCAGTGCTTGAGCCGCAGCCATGAATTCGATGCCCAGCACTCCGTAGGCGTTATCCAGAATTTGTCCGTTTTTGATCGCTGTGTTCATGCCCATCGAGACGAAATCTTCTTGGTCCGCCGCGGCTGGGATAGACGCCACAGAAGCTGGAGCGCAGAGAATTCGTTGTTCTACGATCAGCGTATCAGCGGTGTATTGGCTGAGCATCAGTCCAGAGAACATGCCCGCGCCCTTGGTCAGGAATGGAGGCAGGCCCACGCTCAGCGCAGGATTCAATAACCGGTTCAGTCGCCGCTCCGACAACACGCAGACCATAGTCACTGCAGCACCGATCATCTCCATGGGCAGGCTGACCGGCGTGCCTTGAAAATTTGCGCCGGTCAGAGTCAGTTTACGATCAGGGAAAAATATTGGATTGTCGCCGACCCCGTTCAACTCGATCTCCACCTGCTTTTTGGCATAAGCCACAGCGTCGTGCGCCGCGCCGATCACTTGTGGGCTGGATCGCATAGAATACGCGTCCTGCACCTTCATCTTGATCTTGCCGGCAAGCAGATCGCTGCCTTTTATACACGATTTGATGGCTTTTGCGCTACGCACCGCTCCAGCAAAACCGCGCGCTTGATGCAACAGGGCGTTATAGGGTGTCATATTGGCATAAAGTGCTTCCAACGTCATCGAGCAGGCAATCTCAGCCTGTTTGATCCAGCGATTAATGTCATACAATTGAATCGCGCTCATTGCGGTCAACAGATTCGATCCGTTGATCGTAGACAATCCGTCTCTTGCTTGGAGACCTGGAATCTTGATACCCGCTCGATCAAGTGCAGTTTTTCCCGGGAGCCGTTCTCCTTGATAAAACGCCTCGCCCTCGCCGAGCAACAACAGAGCGATTTGCGACATAGGAGCCAGATCGCCGCTCGCGCCGACCGATCCCTTCTGGCACACGACCGGCGTCACGCCCTTGTTCAGCATTTGGATCAAAGTTAAGGTGATCTCTGGACGGCAGCCCGATTGACCATGCGCGTGCACGTTAATTCGCCCGACCATAGCACCGCGAATATACTCAATCGGCGCGTGATCCCCGATTCCAGCCGCGTGATTATAGATCAAATATTTTTGGAACTCTCTGACCTGCTCGTCCGTCAATACCACCTCGGAAAATTCGCCTATTCCAGTATTGACTCCGTACATAATCTCACGCGCTTGAATCTTTTCTTCCAGCATGGCGCGGCATACTTTGATCCGTTCCAGAGCGTCCGGATGTAACTCGACCTTTTCGTTATGCCGGGCGATGCGCGTCACTTTTTCAACAGTCAATTCCGAACCGTTCAATATGATAGCCATCTTTCCTCCTTATTTTTTCGTACCCATAAGCTATCGATGCCGCGCTTATCAAAAAAAAGCGCAGTATCGTTTTCAATTGTTCCAAATAACTCCAGCATTATGCCAGCCCAACTTTTTTTACGGCACGTTCAACCTGAGCGATTCGTTGATCCAGGCTGCCAGTATAACCGATTGAGACGCGAAGCAATCCCGGGGAAAGTCCCATCTTCTCCTGATCTTCCGGCGGGATCTCCGAAGAGGTCGAAGATCCGGAGCAACTCATCAGTGTGTCGAAATAGCCGAGCGAGACCGCAATTAAGCCGAATTCTTCTTTATTTTGCAAGATCGACATCAATTTTTCCGCCTTCTCTTTGGTCTTGCAATCCAAGGTCAGCAATCCGCCGTAACCGAACTCTTTGTTCATCATAGAGGTGAACAGTTCGTGATGCGGATGAGATTTGAGACCCGGATAAAGGACTGGCGCGCCCAACTCTTCGAGACTCTGAGCGATCGCCAGGGCGCGGCGGCTATGCTCTTGCATACGAAGCGGCAGATGGGGCATGCGTTGGATCAGATCAAAGGCGGCTCGTGGGTCCATTGTTGGACCAAAGAGCATGACCCGACCCGTGTGCAGGTCCATCAATTCGTAAATAAAATCCTTATCCGCGCAGATCGCTCCAGCGATCATATCGCTCGCGCCGTTGATAAACTTGGTCATTGAATAGACAACGACGTCCGCTCCCAAGACAGTGGGAGAAAAAATCAAGGGCGTAAAGGTGTTGTCCACGACCAACTTGATCCCTTTATCATGCGCTAATTTTGCTAATTTCGGGATATCCGCGATTTTCAGCGTCGGATTGCCCATCACCTCAGTAAAAATCACCTTGGTTTTGGGAGTGATCGCAGCCTCGAACCCTGATGTGTCGCTGGGGTCCACAAAACTTGTGTGAATGTTCATCTGGGGCAACAACTCGCTGAGCAGGGCATGTGTGCCGCCATACACGGTATCGCTGGAAACAATATGATCGCCATGGACGCAAAGTTGGAGCAACGCGCAACTGATAGCCGACATGCCGCTGGCTGTGTTGACTGCCGCTTCCGAGCCCTCCATTGCGGAAAGATAGCGATTCAACACATCCACGGTCGGATTAAAGTGGCGGCTATAGAGAAAACAGCCTCCTTTTTCCGGTCCCCTTAAGCCTTCAAAAATTTCCGGCATAGTTCCAGGATCAACAACGGTAAAGGTGGATGAGCGAGCGATCGAAGGCGTAACGCCGCCATGCTCTCCAAATTCTCGTCTTATCTTGACCATGGCTTGTTCGGGATTATGCTTTTGCATATATTAAACTCCTTAACGTGTCGTAAATCGGTTATTAAAAGCCGTCGAAACTCCGACGACCTTCCAAAATATCGGTTATTTCTTTTCAAACACTTGACAGAAATATTAAAAAAAGTTAAATTATCAGATACTTTTTTGTGGTGAAATTTTTTGAGAAGTATAAAAAATTATTGCCTCTCTGTCAATATCAATCCTTTAAATTTGGGGGTCTTTCGTATTTATTATGGAAATGAAAATTGCTAAGACAAAATCCCTTAAAATTTGTATATTAAACGCGGTTTTAGACGTTGGAGAACTTCATTATTTCGTCAATTGACCAAGAGGAACTTTTATGAAGCGAATACTAATTACCGGTGCGAACGGTCAAATCGGCAGCGAGTTGATCACGGAATTAGGAGGCTGGCACGGTCATGAGAATGTCATCGGACTGGATTTGCAAGTGCCTCGACATTTTATCCAGCGGAAAGAAGTGGGTAATTATGAAATTATGAATGTGATGGATAAGATCGGACTGCAGGAAATCGTCGAGCGGTATGATATCAGCGTGATCTACCACCTTGCGAGTCTGCTGTCGGCAACCGGAGAGATGAAACCCGACTTGACATGGGACGTTAATCTGAACGGCTTAAAAAATGTTTTGGATTTGGCAAAGAAATACGATATTCAAGTATTTTGGCCCAGCTCGATAGCGGCTTTTGGTCCCAGCTCGCCGAGGATGAATACGCCCCAGGCGACGGTCTTGGAACCCAATACGATGTACGGCGTGACAAAAGTTGCGGGCGAGCTGCTCTGTAACTATTACTTCCACAAATTTAATGTGGATGTGCGGAGTCTGCGCTATCCGGGTTTGATTAGCTACAAAACGTTGCCAGGCGGAGGCACGACCGACTATGCAGTGGAGATATTTTATGAGGCGGTTCGAAATAAACGCTACACATGCTTTGTCAAGCCGGGCACGCGGTTGCCCATGATGTATATGCCAGACGCAATCAAAGCCACTGTCGATATTATGGATGCGAGCTCTCATAAGATAAAAGTCCGCACCAGTTATAACCTTTCCGCGATTAGCTTCTCGGCAGAAGAACTGGTGGCTGAGATCAAAAAGCATATCCCCGAATTCGTCTGTGTTTATGAGCCGGATTTCCACCAAGCTATAGCGGATTCCTGGCCCCAAAATATAGACGACTCGATTGCGAGGCGGGACTGGGGATGGGAGCATGACTATAACCTGGCGGCAATGACAGAAGATATGCTGAAAAAATTAAAAAATTAGGCTTAAAATATGCCATTATTCAATCTGCGCAATCTGCGGATTAAGAAATGCGGGCAATTTGTTTGTAGTAAAATCCGCGGATACTTATTTTTCATTTCGGGAGGGTAAAATATATGTATAGCGAGAAGACAAGATCGACTATTCAGCCGGTTCTTGACGAGATCAAGGAAGCGGGATTGCACAAAGAAGAATGGATCATCACATCCCAGCAGTCCGCTGAGATCGTGGTCGATCCGGACAAAAAGATGATCAATTTTTGTGCGAATAATTATCTGGGACTATCCAATCATCCAGAGCTGATCAAAGCCGCGCAAGAGGGCGTCGCTCAATATGGATTTGGACTTTCCTCTGTTCGATTTATCTGTGGCACACAGAATATTCACAAAGAGTTGGAGGAAAAAATTTCCGAATTTCTGAGCATGGAGGACACGATCCTCTATACTTCTTGTTTCGACGCGAACGGCGGTCTATTCGAGACCCTGCTGGATGCTGAATGCGCAGTTATCAGCGACCAACTGAACCATGCCAGCATTATTGACGGCATCCGGCTCTGTAAGGCGAAACGTTATCGATACGCGAACAGCAATATGACGGAGTTGGAAGAAATATTGAAAAAGACAGGATCCGCCAAGATGCGACTGATCGCCACGGATGGCGTTTTCAGTATGGACGGGTATATCGCAAAATTGGACGAGATTTGTGATCTTGCCGACAAATACGACGCCATGGTGATGGTAGACGATTCGCACGCTACGGGATTTTTCGGTAAGACTGGGCGAGGTTCGATCGAGAATCGCGGCGTTATGGGTCGGGTGGACATTGTCACCAGCACTCTGGGGAAAGCCCTTGGCGGCGCATCCGGCGGATTTACCTCGGCTCGAAAAGAGATCGTGCAACTGCTCAGACAACGATCTCGCCCGTATCTCTTCTCGAATACGCTTGCGCCCATGATTGCATATACAAGCCTGCGAGTGCTGGAGATGCTCAGCGAGACCACAGAGCTGAGAGATCGGTTAGAGGAAAATACTGCGTATTTCCGGGAGAAAATAGCCCAGGCCGGATTCGATATCCGCCCTGGCGTTCATCCAATTGTGCCGATTATGCTAGGAGACGCCAAGTTGGCACACGCTATTGCAAACGATATGATAGCGGAAGGGATTTACGTGATCGGATTCAGCTATCCGGTGGTGCCGAAAGGCGCGGCTCGAATCCGAGTTCAACTCTCAGCGGCTCATACCCGAGAGCATCTGGATCGCGCAATCGGAGCCTTTATCAAAGTCGGCAAAAAATATGGTATCCGCGGCTGAAATCTGCGACATATCCGAGCGTTATACTTTTGGTAGTGATTAGTAGTCGGTACCTTGTAACGCAGATAGCGGCTCTTGCAGATCGGCTATCTGCGTTACATCTTCATAATTAAGGTGGACGAAGAATGTTAACAAAGGAATATATCTCTAAATTAAAAAATAGTGATAATGGTGTACTTAATAGGTTATTAACACCACAACGTGATCCTTCTACGTTAGGGTTTATTTTAAACAATCTTGGCCGTTTACCATCAAATTTTGATGGAAAATGCCTAATTCCATTAACAATTCACAATAATGATAAAATTAGATTGCTTGCAGTTAAAAATATTGGCAAGTTATCCGATGATTCGTATTTGACTTTATTGGATAGAATCTCTGGGGACGATAATAACACTATGGTCAGACGGGAAGCTATTTCCTCAATCGGTAGGATGCGTTCTTCAAAGGCGATACCAATTCTTATAAAAAAACTAATCGATCTTGATCCTAAAGTAGTTATACAAGCGGTTAGAGCTTTATTAGTTTTCAAAAATAATTCAAAAATTAAAAAAGAGTTATTAAAACTAAAGGTTCATCCGAATGAATTGATCAAAAATGTAATCGAAAAGGAATTTGCCCCAGTAAAAAAATACGATCCTTCAAAACCAAAACATAAAGAATCGCCAGATTTTCTTAAAAATATTGTTGTAAATGGTGATGTTTTATCAATCTTAAAATATGTAGAAAATGAATCTATTCATCTAACTTTTACCTCACCTCCCTACTATAACGCACGGGATTATTCGATTTATCAAAGCTATAAAGAATACCTTGAATTTTTAAGAGATGTATTTAAAGAAGTTTTTCGAATCACCAAAGAAGGTCGTTTTTTTATTTTGAATACATCTCCCATAATTATACCACGTGTGAGCCGACAACATTCAAGTAAAAGATATCCTATTCCATTTGATATACACCCATTTTTAATCGAAATGGGATGGGAATTTATTGACGACATCGTTTGGGTAAAACCAAAAGCGAGTGCAAAGGATCGTAACTCAAGTTTTCGTCAACACAGAAAACCCTTAGCTTATAAACCAACTGCTGTAACTGAATATTTAATGGTCTACCGAAAAAAAACCCATAAGTTAATTGATTGGAATATAAAGCAGTATGATTATAAGACAGTACAAGAAAGTAAAGTATTAGGAGAAATTGATAAAATTAATACTTGGAATGTTGATCCCACTTTTGATAAAATCCACACAGCTGTTTTCCCAGTTGAGTTATGTAATAAAGTTATTCAATATTATTCTTTCAAAGGAGATTTAGTATTTGATCCTTTTGGGGGAAGTGGTACATTCGGTAAATCAGCTCTGAACCTTGAGAGATTCTTTTTCCTAACGGAGATATCTCCAAAATATTTTCAGAGAATAAAGGAAAATATAAATCAGAGCAGTTTATTTTCAAATAATAATCAAACAAGATTTTTGTATTATGAAGACTTTAAAGTTAAGGCAACAAGGAGATGACATGACACTAACAGAGCAAGTAGCAAAAAATATCATTGTTAAATTATTGAAAGGTGAAGACTATAGAATAGAAATAGTCACGCTTATTAATGCTGAATTTTTACAATATGCTATTGATTTCTTTAAAAAGGTAATTGAAGCAAAATTACGAAGTGAAAATATAACCGCTGATTGGTATAAGAGAGGATTTTTATCTAAAGATTTACCATCCGACGAAATTGCTATAAATGCTGGACTGAATAAAAAAACTATCTCCAATATGTATAATTCAGCCAGAAAAGAGATAGTTATCGAAGCGTCAAATGATCATTATGAATATCTTTACGAAGCAATTAAATCACTTGTTAAAAGTGAAAATGAATTAAATATAACTCTTACGATAAAATTTAATCAAGTAAGTGTTGATTTAAATATTAGTGAAAGTTTAATTGTCATCAATACACTTGCAGTAAAACGTGCTGCTCTACGGGGTGGTTTGTGGAGTACGGCTGGTAAAAGAGTTGAAAAACCACTTGTGCAGACATTATGTATGCTTTTTGGAGTTCCCGATACAAATTTTAAAATTGTTCCAAGAAGCGGTAGAAAATCTGACGTTTCTTTTGAAAGGGAGGTTGATTTCTATCTGAATTCAAACAATGATTTTCATAAATGTGAAGTTAAATTAATGGGAAAAGGAAATCCTGAAAGTGCTGATGCTGTTATTGCGAGAGATAGTAGAGTTTTCGTAGCTGATAAATTATCAGATACCAATAAAAATCAGTTGGATAGTTTAAATATAGAATGGGTCGAATTAAGAAATATTAATGGGTATATGCGATTTCAAAATGTTTTAGAAAATTTAAATATTCCTTTTACTAAATCGGGTACATTTAATTCTGAAGAATTAGAATCAATTTTCAATGCGATATTTTAAAAAATCAAGGCTCTTGGGGATTTTTTACGGAAACTACAAAATTTGATTGAGATTAATCGATTTACTTGATATTTAAACTGAAAAAGGAGCGTCCAATGGAGAAGGGAAGTCAAAAATCCGGTGGGAAAGGCAACAACGCATTATCCCAATCTCTGAACCGATTCAAAATCAGCCTTCGAGAGGGGATGCGATATCGGTTGGAACTTTTCTCGATGGAACTGGAGGAGGAAAAGAAAAAGTTCATCAATATCATAACCAAGACACTCATCGCTTTGTTCTCATTGTTCATGGCGTTCTTCTTTTTTAATATGTCTCTGTTTGTGATTTTCTGGGATTTTCGAGTGCCTCTGGCAGTTGGCTTGATGGTTATCTATGGATTGACGACCGGATTGATTGGGCTATCCATTCGGAAAAAAATCGTCGCATCTTCCAAACCGTTTACCGCAACGATTGACGAATTGAAGCGGGATCAAACATGGATGAAAGGATTGACTAATGAATAAATTCGCATATCAAAAGCAACTATTACGTCAAAAGATCGATACCAATCGATCTCTGGTAAAGTCGGAATTGGAGACTTTAAAGGCAAATGCCAATCCAGCGAATCTCTTCTATACTGTGATAAAAAAGAAAGTCCCTTCTGTCCAAAATCAAATGGAGAGAAAAAAAGCGCAGATGAAGGGCTTGATTAAATATGGTATGATTCTGTCGATCTCAATGGCGATGGTGACCGCGTACTACCTCAGGCGGCGAAAAAGGGCCGTTATGGCGAAGAAAATCGACGAGTTAAATGAAGTATAGAGAAGAACTTTTTATGAATCGTTATTGTGAATCGTTATTTATAAATCGTTATTTATAAATCGTTATTTATAAATATTTATGAGGACCGACAGATGAAATATTTTGCTGAACTGAACGGCAAAAGCTATGAGGTGGAAGTTACGGGAACAGAGAGGAAGCCGGTGATAAGACTGAACGGCAATCTGTTCGAAGTGGATGAAAAGCGGCTATACGATCGGAATCAGGTATCATATCTGATCAACCGGCGGAGTTATGAGACGTCCGCGACAGAAGAGGACGGCGATTATTCCGTTCATCTTGCGCACCAAGAATTTTTTGTCAAATTGACGGATGGGTTGACGCGCCGTCTGCAAAAACTCGGCATCCAGACAAAACGCTCTGAAGAGGTTGGAGCTATTAAAGCCCCAATGCCCGGTCTAATAGTCAAGATATTGGTCAAGGAGGGCGACGTAATCGTTGAGAATGATGGTCTTATGATTATTGAAGCTATGAAGATGGAGAATGAAATTCGATCCAAACGCTCTGGAAGAATCGCCAAAATATCGGTCACAGAAGGGAAGGCGGTCGAATATGGCGAGGAGCTTTTGGAATTGGAAAAGGTCTAATTGAGTAGAATTGACGGGGGATAAATGGAAAAATTTATTATTGAAGGCGGGCGTCGAATTCAAGGGGAGATCGAGCCTCGCGGTAGCAAGAACGAAGCTCTGGCTATTTTATCGGCGACCGCTATGTTGCCAGAAAAAACGACGATTTCTAACATTCCGCTTATTAACGACGTGCTTTTGATGATCGAGTTGCTCAAGGCTGTCGGCGTCTCAGTGGAGCGGCTTGACAAGCGCACGTTCACTTTTCAGGCGGACGGGATCAAGGAGGTCAATCTATGCTCCGAAGCTTTCCGGAAGATACGCGGATCATTGATGTTGCTCGGTCCCTTGCTGGGTCGGATCGGCAAACTCAAATTTCCCCTGCCTGGCGGAGATAAGATCGGGCGGCGGCGGATTGATACGCATGTATACGCTTTGGAAAAACTCGGTGCTCAATTTGAGTGGGACAAGGAAAATTTGGTCTCCGCGCCAGACGGGCTGTCCGGCGCGGACATCCTGTTGGACGAAGCCTCTGTTACGGCCACTGAGAACGCTATTATGGCAGCGGTGCAGGCTGTTGGCACAACCACGATCTATCATGCCGCATGCGAGCCGCATGTCCAGCAACTCTGCCACTTTCTGAACCAGCTCGGCGCGAGGATCGAGGGAATCGGCAGCAATCTTTTGACGATCCACGGAGGAAATCGACTCTCGGGCGGGCATTATCGCATCACATCCGACTATCTGGAAGTTGGAGGATTTGTGGGACTCGCCGCGCTGACCCGCGGAGAGCTGTTGATCCGCCAAGCAGCTGTGCCGCACCTATTCCAAATCCGACGGGTTTTCAGCCGCCTGGGAATCCGCACCGAAATCCGAGGGGACGATCTTTTTGTGCCATCTGATCAATCGCTTGAGATTACTGGAGACCTGGGCGGAAATATCCTAAAGATCGAGGACTCTCCCTGGCCAGGTTTTCCAGCCGATATGACCAGTGTCGCGTTGGTGGTCGCCACCCAGTGCCGAGGCGAGGTTTTGATCCATGAAAAGTTATTCGAAAGCCGGCTCTTCTTCACAGACCGCTTGATTGAGATGGGGGCAAAAATCGTGCTGTGCGACCCGCATCGGGCGTTGATTATTGGTCCATCGCAATTGCACGGCTCCAGACTAAGTAGCCCGGACATCAGAGCTGGTATGGCTTTATTGGTTGCGGCTATGGCTGCCAAAGGACAAAGCGAGATTCAAAATATTGTCCAGATCGATAGAGGATATGAGAAAATCGATCAGCGGCTGAAAAAATTAGGGGCTTGTATCGAGCGAATCAACTCGAAACCTTCTGGATAGGCTCTGGGAGATGAGGAGATACGTCCGTAATATTCTTACTCATCAAGGCGCATTCAAATTTTCTGACATTTGAAATGTATTGAGTATATATTGCTTTTTCATTTTAATTTCTTTGTTATAATTTTTATTGACTGGAATCGCTTCTTTCTCATCCCATTTATTGGATAAAGCACTTAACGCGTTGAACAACTCCCATTTGTAGCTAAATGACTGACCCGCTAATTGCTTGATAGCCATGATCTGCTTGGGCGTGAACCAATCGGGATCGATTTTATGCGGTATCAAGGCGGGGTCGATATAAAAGCTGTCAATTTCAGCATATTCAAGGACTTGGATCAATTCTTTGTCTGACAATTTGGTATCTCTTTTTAAGCTCGTTTGAAATTTTATTGCGTTCTGATACCGCTTACCCAGAAATTCTTGAAGATTCTTGTCATGTATATTTTCGTTTGTCTGCAGGGCTTGGATCGCTGGCTCGGATATGGTATAGGTCGTTTTGCGCGATACTTCCTGATCGAACACGTTCTGCAAGAAAAATAGCGCGACAAAGGTGATAATACCGGCTATAATAGGGGTTGTGACCCAACCAGTGGCAATTTCTCGCAACACGCCAAAGCGGATGTCCTTCCCCCCACCGCGAATTATGCCGATGCCGATCACAGCTCCGACGACTGCCTGAGAACTGGAAACCGGGACCAATGGGAATGATGGCATACTATGATTAATTAACCAGCTTTCAAGCCCTTCCGATGAAAAAATAAACAAAACCATTGCCTGTGAGAGAACCACCACAAACGCCGCCTCTGGCGATAGACGTAACAATCCTTCGCCGATAGTTTCCATCACCCGCTGGGAATACGTATAAACGCCTACTGCTATTGCAATTCCACCCAGAAAAAAAAGTTGCTGAGAACCAGACAGGGTGAATAATCCATAAACGTCTAAATCGGAAAATGGGGAAACCGGGACAAAAACTCCCATTACATTGGCGATATTATTTGCTCCCAGGCTATACGAACCAAATGCGCCGACCAATAACAGACCCGTGCGAGTGTACATATCCTGTTCTAATAAGTGAAGTTTGACGTGTGTGAAAATCGTCTGAAGTGCCTTGAATAAAATCATGGCGAACAGAGCTGACAAGACCGGGCATACAATCCAGGTGGAGACGATTTTTGATAGGGAGCTATAATCGGTTAATGAACCAGTAAAAAAATTCCATCCAATGATCGCGCCGACAACAGCCTGCGAAGTAGAAACAGGTAGCCGCAGTTTGGTCATCCAAAAGACTGTGAGTGCCGCGGAAAATGCGACCATAAATGATCCGGCTAACGCGTTCACCGCTCCTAACTTACCGAGTGTATGGGCTGCGCCCGCGCCTCCGGATACCGCGCCGATTACCACAAATACACTGCAGATCAGAGCCGCTGTTTTAAAGCGCACCATTCGAGTGCCGACAGCTGTCCCAAAGACATTAGCGGCGTCGTTCGCGCCTAATGACCAACCCAGAAATAGACCGCTTGAGAGGAAAAATAAAATCAAAATCCAATTCCTATTTATTTTCTAAACATTTCCACGTATAAACTAAATCGTTCGTTTAATCGTGTAGATTGCCAACCTGTCAGCCACATCCTCTGCCGCGTCAGACAAATTTCCGATATGGAGCGCAAAGTAACGCAGGTGTATACGATGGCTTAGATTCATCCCTTTTTTCCGAAAAATTTCTCTTTTTAGCCTATCAGCCAGGTCGTCAGCTTGTTCTTCAAAAAGTGAAACTTTATGCAGATGATTTTTGACAGCATGAACATTTTTGAAAAAAGCTCTGGTAGCGCACACAACTTCACCTGCGGCTTCTGCCGATTTATCGGTCAATTCGATAAAATATTTGTGGAAATCTTCCGGCACGTTCGGGATCTCCACAGAGAACTGGTTCAAGGTTTGTTTTGCCACATCAATCACATCATCCATGCTTTCCAGCAAACCCAGCACATCGCCTCGATGCTCGGGGATCAGTGAATGGGAATATAGGTGATTCTCCACATTTTTTCTTAAATCGTCTGCTTTATTTTCCAGCTTGTTTATCTGATCTCGAGATTCTTCAAATCGTTCCATGTTATTGTTCAGGTAGAGCCTTATTCCTTGCTTGAATATCAGTGCTCCCTTGCTGACCGTGTCCAGGAAATTGTCAATTCTAGACTCAAGTTGCTTTGTTTTTTTAAACAACACATCCATATTTTTCTCCGTTTGTCCTAATAAATAGCATGATATAAATAGCGTAATAAGTCCGACAAGTATCTTCCTAAAAAAATCCTAAGCCATTGGGTGTGATACCCATAAATCTAAAAAATGTCATACCCATCAGGATGCTAATGGCCCAGGCGATACACATCATGATAAAGCCGAATTTAAACGTATCAGACCAGCTATAGTGATCCGTAAGATATAACAATAAGGCGGGTTTGCTATTAAATGGCAAGACATACACATGTTCGATCAACAGGGCTACCGGGAAAGCCAGGCTCATGATCGGATGGCCGAATTTTTGAGCCACACCAATGGCGATCGGCACGAATATCAGGGTGCGCATGGTTTTGGATTGAAATACCAACGCGCTGAAGAGCATGGTTCCTGTTAAAATTAAGTACAATATCCAGAAAGGCGTGTCATTTCCAAAGCCCATGGCTGTAAATACAGCGTCCACAGCGAGAGCTGGGAAGTCGGTCGTTTTGAACCCTGCGCCTAAGGTGTAAGCACCGGCTGAAAATAGGAGCAAATGCCAGGGAATATCGACCTCGTTCCACTTGACCACGCCGATGTTGGGAGTCAGCGCGACCACAGCTCCGACAAACGCAATCGCTGTGGGGCTGACGCCATGCCATCGATCTGTTACCCAAAACAATAGCACTGTCACAAAGATAGCGATCGATTTGAATTCTTCGAAATTGAATTTCCCCATCTTTTGCAATTCATCTTTAAGCCTTTGCATGCCGCCTTCGATCTGGGGCTTTTTTTCCTCTGGTGAGAGCGGAAATACAAATCTCGTGCCTACCACCCAGCCAATAATCATGATGGCGGTGGCTATCGGAAAGGCGACAATCATCCAATCGGTAAAAAAAATGTCGGATCCGGTTGCGCCTACGATAAGTGCCGCGGCCAGCAAGTTGGCACCGGATCCGGTCACATACGCTCCGGCAGCCATATTGATTTGCAACAAATTTTGCAATACCACATTTCGACCAAAATTATTGCGACTTTTACCGCCGGTTGCGCCATATACCGCAGCCACAACCATAAAAATCGGAAGTAGGATCGCGGCTTTTGCTGTCGTTGCCGAGATAAACGCGGACAAAATCAAATTGATGACAATAAAACTTATGATTATCGAAGAGGCATTCTTGCCAAATTTAACAATAAACCATAAAGCAAATCGTTTTGCCGCGCCTGTTTTTACCAACATGCTGGCAAGGACAAAAGAGAGGATATTCAACCACATGATTTTATGACCTAACTGGTGATACGCGTCAACCTCGCTTAAAACGCCAGTTAATACCAAAGTAATGATCAGTATCATCGACGTCAGATAGTTGGGGATTGCTTCCGTAATCCAGAGGATAACCGCAGCGACAAAAACCGCTAACATGGAAATATTCTTAGCCGCAAAAACTTCGGGTCCCACAGTGTCATAAATAGCTTTTGCCTTTTTACTGAGCATTGTCGGGTCGATGTTATGCAAAAAGGGAAGCTCTATAAAAAAATTAAGTAGAATAAAAAGAAGAATTGCCAGGGGACCGCCGATCCGCACCATCCACATCTCAAATGTCGTCGGCTCTCTCTTAGGCATCCGGTTCAGATTATATTGACTCATATCTAATGGGTCAAAATTTTTGCCTTTGTTTTCCATGTTCTCCATATTTTTCCCGAATTTAAATACCTATAACCTGGATAATCTATCACCATGAGCAAATTACGCAGATTATCGCAGATTGATAATTAAAAAGTTATATTTATTTCTATTTTTCCACCCACTTCGTGTACGGATTTTTCATGAGCATGGAATTATAGAACCTTGAATCGCCCGTGACTTCCTCACCGAGCCATTCAGGTTTATCAAAAGCCTCATCTTCGGATGACAATTCGACTTCTGCCATGATCAAGCCCTGGTTTTCTCCATAGAACTCGTCAACCTCGTACGTGTGCGCGCCAACCGGTATCAAGAAGCGCGTCTTGTCAATAATTCCCGGCTCGCAAATTTTCAACAAATCTTGCACGTCCTGAACTGAGATTTCAACCTCAAATTCATAACGGGTCGCGCCGGATTCGTTGCCAATGCCTTTAATCGTCAAGAAGCCTTTATCGCCCTTGATCCGCACCCGGACGTTTCTTTCTGGGACTGTGGACAGATACCCCTGGGTAATGCGAATGGATTTTGTGGCTAAGGTTTTAAACTCGCCAATTACCGAAAATTTACGCTCAATTTCGTTTGCCATTTTATTCTCTCCTTCGTATTAATATAAACTATTCAGTGTTGATATTCATAGACATACAGTTTTTCTTCCGAATCGCTTACAATATAGATTTTGTCATTAATAGGATCATAAGCGACACCTTCAGCTTTCCTAAACGATAGCGGGATTAATTCGCTGAGCAGACCATTTTTAGGCGACCATAAGCATATAGTTTGACTTTCATCGCTGACTATCCAGAAGGCGTTCCGACCCCTGTCATAACACAAACCAGAATAGTCCTGATTAAAATCCAGCGTGATTTGTTCACTGATCGAAAAGTCATGCGTTAATGAAATAAAAAGACTGGGATCTTTTTCGTTCAGGATATAAAAATTGTGATCGTCATCCATACAGACGCCTTCAAATCCTCTGTTTCCAGACCCTGAGATTTCAATCTCATGGCGTTCTATGATACTCCCTGATTGGTCTGCATGGACAATTTCTCGCGTTCTTTCCTCGACAAGCCATAATGTATAATCGGTCGGATCATAAGCGACGCCTTCCGGATCGTCTCCATTTACGGTGATAATTTCTCTCGTATTGCCTTGCAGGTCTAGCTTATAAATATTTCCCGTATCATCGCTTACCGTCCAGAGCGTATCGCGGTGCAAGGTCAGTCCAGAGGGCTCCGGCACATCAATGTCATGGACGCCGATCAATTCAATTTTGTGGTCTCCCAGGCTCGACTCTAAATCGGAATCAGCATCGCAGCTCGCGATGAAAAATATGCTGAAAAACAATATGAAAAACATGTGCACTTTTCCCCCGAGGAAAATCTCAAACAAAAACCTCACAGGTTTCAAAAACCTGTGAGGTGAGACCAGTTGCGTCTTATTGATTACTTTCGCCAGGAGTTGGTGCCGTCATGGACTCCCAGTTATCACTGCCGTCTGGCGAGCGTCCGAAAGAAATATCGGTTTCTTGCTCGGTATAGATATAGGAATCCAGCAGAGTCACGGCGTCTGCATCGATTAGATAGATTTCATCGCCGCTACCACCCAGTTTTTGGTTGACGTGCATCACGCCCTGTTCCTCAGACTGCTTGTCAAACCAGAATAGCAGGAAACCACCCGGCTCAACTGTTGTCAGGTCTGGATCGGAATCAGGGATTTGATACCATTCAGCCAGGCCCTCAGCATAATGATCGTCGGTCAGGTACATTCCCGCCAAATTAACGGTGCCGTCGCCGCCATTGTAGATTTCGACCCAGTCGTCATATTCGCTATTTTCGTCAGGACAACAGGTTTCGTTGCTCGCCATAAACTCGTTGATATAGAGGATGATCGGGGGCTCCCCACCTTGATTGGCTTGTCCTGGAGTCGGGGTATAAATGGGTTCCCATGTGTCGCTACCATCCGGTATCCGTCCATAAGAAACATCATCTGTCTGCTCGCCGTAAGTCAGTGAATCAATGACCGTTGTTCCATCAGGTGCGACCAGACCGACAGCTTCCCCGCTGCCGCTGAGTTTCAACTCAACGTGAAGAATTCCCTGATCTGTTTCCTTGTCAGCCCACAACACGAGAAACTCCTCCGGTTGGATTGTGGTCAAACTCGGATCTGACGTCGGAATCTGCCATAACGTCAGCTCATCCAAGGTGTCTGTTATGTACATGCCACCAATATCCACAGATACAGCACTGCCATTGTAGATTTCGATCCAGTCGTCATATTCGCTATTTTCGTCAGGACAACAGGTTTCGTTGCTCGCCATAAACTCGTTGATAAACAGCGCGGGAGCCACATAGCCGATTTCGATGGTCAAGGTAGCGGTTTCCGCGGTTTTATTCGCGTCGTCGGTGGCGGTAATAAAGTAGTAGATAGGCGAGTTTGCAAATGGCCCAATGTCCGCAGAGTAGGTATCCCCATCAGGGGTCATAGAAACGGTTTGATTAACAGTGCCCTCTTCGCCGTATGTCAAGATCACGGTGGACAGGTCACCGTCTGGATCGACCACATCCGCGGAGATGGTGATGATCGTGGTTTCCGTCAACTCTTCCGGCGACGTGGTAATGTTGCTGATCACCGGCGGAAAAGTGGCGGCGGCTCCGGTATTACTTTCTCCGGGCGTTGCCGGATCAAAGTATTGCCAATCATCCGCGCCGTCAGGAGTCCGACCATAAGAAATATCGGTTGTTTGACCCTCATATGTCAGATCGTCGATAACGGTTATGCCGTCTGAGTCTGCCAAACTGATCGATTCACCGCCTCCAGAAAGTGAAAAATCGGCATGGAGCGCACCTTGATCTGGCTGCTTATCACACCAGATCACAAGATGTCCACCGGCAGGGATCGTCGTTTCGGTTGGACTTGACGTCGGTATCTGCCATTTGGAGCGATCAGTCGGATCGTCGCTCACATACGTGCCGCCAATATCCACAGGTTCGGATGTGGCGTTGTAAATTTCAAACCAGTCGTCATACTCGCCGTTTTCATCAGTGACAGCCGCGTCATTGCTTGCCATAAATTCATTAATATAAAGTTCAAGACTACTTTCCGGCGGGGGTCCGATCGTATCTTCGTCCGTGCTGCATCCAGCTAAAAATGATATTCCGATCACGAGTAGCATCAATATTTTAAGAGCTTTCATATTTTCCTCCTTTTAGAAATTCACCAGAATTCGGGTTTGGATAATACCAAAGTCGTCGTCGCCTTCCAGACCCCCTTTGACGCCGGCGTTGATGGAATTATCGACGTAGATATAGTTGGCGATAAGTTTCACGTTTGGGTTGGCATACCAGTTGAGACCGACTGTGAAGTTATTTGCCTTGCCGCCCTGCACGCCTTTGATGGACTCAGTCCCGAGGTCGGGGTCTCCAATAATTTCATAGTCGGAGAGATTGATATGGCTGTATCGCACAGCGAGCTCCAGGGCACCGCGCTTCTTATTCTTAGGAATAATCTTGCCGAACTCGCCCTCTTTGACGATATACGGACGATGCTCGCCGGTGAGAATAAAGCCAGCAAAAACATAGCCGCCATAAAAGGAGAGGTCTTCCGCGTCGTCCAAACGCGTGATATCGTTCTGAATAAATTCTCCTTGAACGTACATGTTTTTGTAGCTTGCCGCGCCTTCGATTCCCATCAAAGTGAAATAGTCCACATCTTTGATATCGCCGGTATTGCAAAATTCGGTATCGCCAGTCTTGGCTTCCGGCTCAATTTTATACTCAAGCGTTTCGCTCTCATCATCTGGCGTTTGATAGACGATTCCGGCTCCGAGATGAATGGCTTTTTCATCATCTAAAATCGGCGCAAACGTTCCGCGTGCAGCAAGACCCATGCCCTCGCTGACACGATCCGACTCCTTGTCGCCAAATTCCTGACCATACACCGCGGCGGAAAAATGCGCCTTGCTAAACCACCTGGTCACGCCCAAAGCAGACCGACGACCTGGGGGGAACACATTGGGATAAGCCCGCTCCATAAAAGTGATTAAGCGGGAACTGGTCAACTCTTCCAGGCTGAATGGAATTTTAAAATGACCCGCTTTGATAAAGCCCTTTTCGCAAGTCTGGTAGCTAACCCACATGTCCTTCGCTTCCACCACGTTGTCGGCAATATCCATATCAAATTCGGCTTCCCACTTTTCCCACATTTTGGTCTTGACCGCAAGTCGCCCCCGACGCAACGTAGTACCGTTGCGCATTTCGTTTTTATTTTCCAAAAAATAAGCCGCGTCCATATACATCCGCACATCCAGCCGCATCTCGAATTGACCGTCCGGCGAGGTATGTTTCAAAAATCCCACATCATCCCATCCCGCATCCGCTTTCACGTCGTCTGCCGCGGCGGATGTTGAAACCCATGCCAAACAAAGCAGAATTGACGCTAAAATCAATAATCTTTTTCTCATCGTATTGTCTCCTCCAAAAGTTAAAACGATTCCATACCGATGATTCGTTTTATTGCCATCAGGTAATTGATATTTTCATACTCTTCAAGACGCACCATTTTCATCGCTTCCAGTATTGCCTCAATATCTGTCGACTCCAGGTTTGCCGTGCGGATCTGCGCGCCATTAATCAGAACGTCCCCTATTTCGGCAATACAATTGTTAATGGTAAATGCAAAACGGCGTTTAAACACATTGACCGCAATCAAATCGGGATGCGGCTTGATGATTTCATTGAGATAGCTCTCAAGGCTATATACATCTCTTTTGAATTCCGGCGCGGCTATGCCAAATGCCGGAAATACCTCATCCCTGATCATGGCGGTTTCCATGGGGAATTTCCCCTTCATGCGTGGATTCCACTGCTGCAGACCCTTTTTCTCCTGCACAAACACTTTGATGTCCATCAAGCCGTCCCGGATTTTGGTATTGTTCTCGTTATTTCCAGCGGACATGATGTAGATCTCCGAACTTTCCCTGATTTTTTCTACAGGGGAAAGTTTTCGCATCTTTGTTTCGACGAGTCCAAAGTTTTGGGCAAATGTTCTGAACTCAAAACGCGGCTTAATTTCAGTCATAATACTTCAAGTCCTTCCAATTTAGAATTTAAAAAAAAATAAAAGATTTAAATTAATCATCTATATATATATTACATACAAATAACTTTTCGTCTAATATATATATGGTCTTGCTGTCTTAGCGGCCAGATTCATCTCACCAGATCAGACTCTTTACATAGATAAGCCAATCAAGCGAATACAAGATGTGACTTTTCATTTTTATTCGCAAGGAAAATTTGGATCATCCGATAGAATCAAAAAAAGTTACGCTGAGAAACGTTCCCAATCGCCTTATCCTAGATTATTCGTCATCACGGAAATCGGTCCGCAGATTACGCAGATTATCGGTCCGCAGATTGCGCAGATTATCGCAGATTAAGAATGGATAATTAAAGAATTATATCTTTTTTGCCAAATTTTCTTCAGGAAAACTGGCGCATTTTACATACGAATGAAAAATCGGCTAAGAAATATTCTTTTTCATATTCGACATTTTTTTTATTGTGTTATCAAATATCCAATGTTATATTTGAAGTATAATTTTAAGTAGTCCCGTATGGCTTTCGACAATGGCACATTGCCGTTTTAATAAATTTATTAGGAGATCTTGGGAGAAATTATGAATAAGCAAGATACATTAAAGAAAATAGGCGATTTCATTCGAAATTCCGCAACAATAAAAATTTTATCCATTGGCCTGTTGGTCATTGTCCTTTTAATTCCCACATTAATGATTTCGTCCCTGATGAGGGAAAGGGAATCAAGAAGAGACTCTGTAGTTCAAGAAATTAACCAGAAATGGGGAAACAGTCAAACTATTACAGGTCCATTTTTTACAGTGCCATTTAAATATTTCTACAAAGACGAAAATAATGAGTTAAAATTTAATATTAACTACCTTCATATCCTACCAGAAAAAATAGACATTTCTGGGGAAATTGACCCGGAAATCAGATATAGAAGTATTTATGAAGCTGTTTTGTATAACACGCAAATCAATATAAACGGCAATTTTAAAATTCCTGTGCTTAGCCAGTCTCACATCGACCCAGAAAATGTGCTTTGGGAAAAAGCTATATTTTCTATTGGCATTACAGATATGAGAGGAATCCGAGAAAATATAATTATTAACTTTAATGGAGAGAATTATAAGGCAAGCCCTGGATTAAAAACAATGGATATCGCTTCATCAGGAATACAGTGTGTTATTCCGCTGTCGCCAACAAAAAATAGCAATGCGTTTTCCTTGGGACTCAACTTGAATGGTAGTGAACAAATTCATTTTATCCCAGTAGGTGAAACAACTCGCGTCAACCTTATATCAACCTGGTCTTCGCCAAGCTTCAACGGCTCGTTCCTTCCATCCGTTAGAGAGATTACGGATAAAGGCTTTTCGGCTGATTGGAATATCCTCCACTTAAATAGAAACTTCCCTCAATTTTGGGAAGGAAATTACTATAAAGTCAATGAATCTTCCTTTGGGCTAAAATTACTCATCACTGCGGATATATATCAAAAATCCATTAGGATATCCAAATATGCTTTAATGTTTATTGTTTTCACATTTTCTGCTTTTTTCTTTTCAGAAATTATCAACAAAAAAAGAGTTCATCCAATCCAGTATATTTTAATTGGGTTAGCCATTATCTTATTTTATGTTCTACTTCTTTCAATTTCTGAGCATTTAAATTTCGATTACGCTTATATTTTGTCGGCAGTTGCGATAACCGCCATCATAACCTGCTACTCTAAGGGTATTCTAAAAAGCAATTATTTCACATTAACCGTCTGCGGCATATTGATTATCCTATACGCATATTTATACATTGTTCTTCAACTTGAAGATTACGCCTTGATTATGGGCAGTATTGGACTATTTGTCGTATTAACCACAGTAATGTATATTACCCGAGAGATCGACTGGTATTCTTTGGACAGAGATCAACCCCAATAAAAATCGTATCCGCTCCAAATGACTCTGCACACCCACTCCGATAGCCTCCGATAGCATTGACCTGCGGAAACCCTAAGGATCTTTAAAGATCCTTAGGGTTTAAAAACAAATAAATATCTGATGGTCGTACTAAAAAACACTTCTGGACTCGGTATAACTCTTTAATTATCAATTATTAATCAGCGTAATCTGCGGATCGAACTCCATGATAGTGAAAAAGTGAGAGATTTTATATTTATCATTTGACTTTTGGCACAATATCAGTGATATTTTTAATGGCGTTCCAAATGCGCTTTGGAATGTGGATGAACATATTCAGTTTTTGAAAATTTTTATATAAATTTTATATAGAGTGGACTCATAATAGACGAGCAGCAGTCCATTAATATCTACTTAAAAGGTTACTTAACATGATAATTATCAAGATATTATTGGTCAAGCGTTAGAGAAAGATTGTCCGCTATCGGGAGTGAAATATGTTATTGGGAAATATAACACGGAGAGCCGTGAATTATCGGTATCTCGTTCTTATGCTATTTGCCATTCTCATTCATAGCGTCATAGCCGAATCGGAACCGCGGAAGCCTGGCTTGCCATATATCAAAAACTATACCCCGAAAGAGTATGGCGCGCAGCCTAAGAACTCAGCGATTGTCCAAGATAAAAGAGGCGTGATGTACTTCGGGAATGAAGATGGGATTTTGGAGTACGACGGCGTCGAGTGGCGGCTGATTCGCACAAAAAATCATACAATTGTTCGCTCATTGGATATTGACGACGACAGCGGGACCATTTATGCTGGAGCGGAAGGTGAATTTGGCTATCTGTCTCCAAATAACGTCGGAGAATTGCACTTTATCTCTCTCATATCAAAGGTGCCTTCCGAGAATCGTGTGTTCGGCGACGTGTGGCAGACGCTGGCGACATCCCACGGCATCTATTTTCGATCAGAGAAATATCTCTTCTGTTGGAAAAATAATGAGATAAAAGTCTGGGAGCCGGTCAACCGATTTCATAGCGCGTTCGTGGTAAAGGATCGATTTTTTGTCCGTCAATGGGAAGTGGGATTGATGGAGATGATCGGGGAGCAACTGACGCTTGTTCCCGATGGAGAGATGTTCTCGGATGAGCGTGTCTATGCGATGTTGCTTTACGAACCGGCTGACTCGGAGGCTGACCCGGATAGCGTTTCTGAAATTCTGATCGGCTCACGGTCGCAAGGGCTTTTTTTGCTTGATAACGAGTCGATCCGCAGTTTCCCCACAGACGTCGATCAACTGCTGATCGACAGCCAGATTTATCACGGCTCTTCCATCTCCTCTTCCACCTCCGAGAGACTATTCGCATTTGCCACCCAAAAGGGCGGGGTAATCATAATTAATCGTCAAGGGAACCTGTGGCAAGTGATAGATCAGACAACCGGTTTGCAGAACAACTTTATCCGATTTATCTATCAGGATAAACAGGGCGGCATTTGGCTGGCGTTGGAAAATGGAATTTCTCGCATCCGAATGGTTTCCGCGGTCTCAATTTTTGACGATCGATTCGGATTGCCCGGAGTTCCCAGATCTATGGCCAGGCATAAAGGTAAACTTTATACCGCCACACCAAAAGGCGTGTTTTATTTTTTTCAATCTCACGGCGGATCCCAAGCGTCGTTTCGTCAAGTCGATGGAATCAAGAGCCAGTGCCGCAGTATGCTATCGATTGGAGACCGGCTGCTTTTGGCCACTGACGACGGCGTTTTCCAAATCCATAAAGGAGACCCTGAGTTTTTCACCCTTGAGGAGGATTCCAAAAATTTTGGGCGATACGCGCTATGCCTGCATCATTCTCGGATAGACGATAGTCGGTTATTTATTGGTCTGCGGGACGGATTTGTCACCATGAAACGCATCGGCGGAGAATGGGAGGATCTCGGACGGATTAACGGCATTAGCGAACGTATCGAAAGCATCGGTCAGGATAAAGATGGCAGAATTTGGCTCGGCACTCGGTATCAGGGAGTAATCAGCGTCCATTTTTTCTCAGGGTATCATATTAATCCTCGGATCCGTCGCTACAATTCGGAGAAAGGCTTACCCGAAGGAGAAATCGTTGTCAGAACTCTTAACGATCGTACTGTCTTTTCCACAACAGAAGGTCTTTATCGCTATGATCCGGTAAAAGACCGGATGACGCCCGATTTTTCTCTCGGCGAGGAAGTCGTCAAACATTTCAAGAGTTCCAAAAATGCGATGATCGTGGCTTCCGACAGTCGGGGAGACGCGTGGATCAATTGCGCCGGGGATATGGGTATCGCCCGGTATAAAACAGACGGCTCGTATCGATGGGAAAAAAAGCAGTTGCTCCAGGTTTCCGACGCGGACGTTCATCTCATATTTCCGGAAGAGGTTGGCGGTCAACAGACTATCTGGTTCGCAAGTTCCAAAGGACTAATTCGGTATGACCCATCCGGTGAGAAAAGCTCGGACTATCAATTCAACGTCTTAATTCGGCAGATGATCGTGAACAGCGATTCGCTTCTGTATGGCGGGTATGGCAAGATCACCAACTATACTCGGTCCCGAGTGTCAGAGAATGGCACAGACGCGCTGAGCTCGAGATATACCGTATTTTCTCATAGAAAAAACGCGCTGCGTTTCCATTATGCGATACTCGATTTTGACCAGGAAAGCGCAAACCAATACCAATTCCGGATGATAGGATTGAGCAACTCCTGGTCCAATTGGTCTCGGGAGACCCGCAACGAATATACCAATCTTTCTGAAGGTATGTATTGCTTCCAAGTGAAAGGGATGAATCTATATGGAGACGAAAGCAAAGAATCTATCTTTATGTTCCGGATATTACCGCCCTGGTATCGAACCTGGTGGGCTTACACTTTATATGGCTTATCTGGAATCTGGCTTTTTTTCTCCTCCATTTTAGGATATGGACGCTATCAATCCATTAGACAGAAAAAAGTATTGGCGGCTAAACAGAAAGAGTTAGAAAAAGAGAAGTTGGCGGCAAGAAATCTCCAAAAGGTCAATGATCGCATGCGGCAGTTGGACGCTATCAAGGACGAATTCCTCGCGAACACGTCCCACGAACTGCGCACTCCTTTGAATGGTATCATCGGATTAGCAGAGTCGCTCGTAGAAGGCGCTACCGGAGAATTGAACGCGCTCACAAAAGAAAACTTGCGGATGATTGTGAGCAGCGGCAGACGTTTATCCACTCTTATCAACGACATACTTGATTTTTCAAAATTAAAAAACAGGAACCTGGTTCTTAAGAAAAGACCTATCGATATGTGCCAGATCGCCAATGTGGTGCTGACGTTAAGCAAGTCTTTAATCGCTGGAAAGGAACTGAAATTGACAAATTGTATTCCAAAAGATCTGCCTCCAGCGGAATGCGATGAAAACCGGATACAACAAATTATGTATAACCTGGTCGGCAACGCGATCAAATTTACCGAATCTGGCGGGTCCGTCGAGGTGAATGGGTCAGCAGATTCTGAAACTCAGATGTTGACTATATCGGTGAGCGATACCGGAATCGGCATTCCAGAAGAGAAGCATGAGCTGATTTTCCAGTCATTCGAGCAGGGCGACGGATCGACTGCAAGACAATATGGCGGCACCGGTCTCGGTCTTGCCGTGACAAAACAATTGGTGGAGCTACACGGCGGTATCGTTTCTATGGAATCCGAGGTCGATGTCGGATCGACTTTCTCCTTTACCCTGCCTATCAGCGACAAGTCGCTGGATGCGGAGCAATTAGAGTTGGTTCAATCGACCGCCTCTTTTGGCTCCGAAGAAGAGGATATTGAGGACGACGAGACGTTAGACGCTATTCCAGAGTTGGAAATCGAAGAATCTCCGCCAGTTTCTGAGGGTATTCATAGCGACGCCGAGAAAAAGCCGAAGAAAAAAGATCAAAATGGAGATAGCCAACAGACATATCACGTCTTGGTGGTTGACGACGAGCCTGTAAATCTACAAGTTATCTCAAATTTTCTATCGCTTAAAAATTATAAAATTACCCGCGCGTTAAACGGCATTGAGGCTTTGAAACATTTTGAAAATGATGCCAAATTTGACCTGGTTTTGTTAGACGTGATGATGCCGCACATGTCCGGTTATGAGGTCTGCGAAAGAATTCGGGATATGTTCCCGGCTTCCACATTGCCGATTATTCTACTCACCGCCAAAAATCAGATTTCCGATCTGGTAACGGGATTCAGTTCCGGAGCCAATGATTATCTGACCAAACCTTTTTCCAAAAATGAGCTGATGGCTCGCATGGACACGCACCTCTCGCTATCCCGAATCAATCGAGCATCCAGCCGTTTTGTTCCTTCGGAATTTCTCAAATTTTTGCAAAAAGAGAGCCTGGTCGAGGTAAAATTAGGGGATCAAGTCCAGCGGGAGATGACGATCCTTTTTTCTGATATTCGCTCTTTTACCACGCTTTCGGAAAGTATGACGCCGGAAGAAAATTTCACTTTTATCAACGAATATCTGAGCTTGATGGAGCCTCATATTATTGATAATCATGGGTTTATCGATAAGTATATTGGCGATGCTATCATGGCACTATTCGGTCGGTCCGCAGACGACGGCGTCGAAGCCGCTGTCGGAATGTTAAACACACTGGATGATTATAATCGGGATCAGATCAAGGCAGGGGGGCAACAGATCAAGATTGGAGTGGGACTGAATACCGGTATGCTTATGTTGGGAACGGTTGGAGGCAATAACCGTATGGATGGCACGGTCATCAGCGACGCGGTCAATTTGGCGTCTCGCATCGAGGGGATGACAAAAATGTACGGTGCCGCCATTCTCATCAGCGATCAAACTCTCTCAAAGCTGGAAGATCCGAAGAAATATACCACGCGCATCATCGACAGAGTCAAAGTGAAGGGGAAAAACGAGCCGATCACAGTTTATGAGGTGATTGACGGCGATCCTATCGAGATTCGAGAGATAAAAGCCGGCTTGAGGACCGTCTTTGCAGACGCTTGGGACCTCTATTGCCACGGCGAATTCGAAGACGCTTTGACGCTCTTTAATCTCTGCTACAACAAATTCCCAGAGGATAAACCCACCCAGATATATATCGAGCGCTGCGAGCATTTGATCGAAATCGGGAAGCCGGACGATTGGGACGGCGTCATGACCCTCACGTCAAAATAACCTACGTTAATCAACGCAATCTGCGGATTCTTCTGTGGATTCTTCGAATGGAGGATATTTCGTACACATGGAAACAATCGGATATCAGACAAAAAAAGTTCGCAATGTGACGCAAGCCGCCGAGAATATCAAGTTGATCGGGCTGGATGTGGACGGCGTGTTGACAGATGGACGCGTGATCTATGACTCCTTTGGAAATGAGACCAAACAATTTTCTGTTCGAGACGGCGCGGCGATCTATTACGCGGGAACCCTGGGATTTATCATAGCCATTATCACAGGTCGAAAATGTCCGGCTGTGGAGCGGAGAGCCGAGGAGCTTCGGGTTCAAGAGGTTCATCAACGGGTTTTGCGCAAGTGGTTTTGTATGCAAGAAATTATGAGCCGACATGAAGTCTCGGCGTCTGAAATCGCGTATTTCGGCGATGATCTCATCGATTTACAGGTGATGACTCGGATCGGTTTGCCGATCGCTCCCGCAGATGCGGCTCCGGAAGTCAAAGCCATTGCAGGGCTTATAACTGAGTCATGTGGAGGACAAGGCGCGGTTCGAGAAGGGATCGAATATATTTTAAAGGCGCAAGGACATTGGGATCGAATCGTGGAAGACGCTTGCAATGGGATTTTTTCTTTTGATAGACAAACTAATAATAAACAAACTAATAATAAACAAACTAATAATAAACAAACTAATAATAAACAAACTAATAATAAACAAACTAATAATAAACAAACAGAAAAGGACGCGCGTTCTGATGACGAGATATGAGAGCATTATTCAAAGCGGTCGGGAGACGGCTCAGATCGAGATGTCCGCGATAAAGCGGCTCGTGGATCAGATTGGCGATGAGTTTGCCCGCGCGGTGGAGATGATCGCTGAGAATTCGGGACGTGTCATTGTGACTGGAATCGGAAAATCGGGCATTATCGGCAAGAAGATCGCCGCGACCATGACCAGCTTGGGAACCGCTGCATTTTTTATGCACCCTTCCGAAGGGATTCACGGGGACCTGGGTTTGGTCTCGGAAAAAGAGATGATCATAGCGATATCGAAAAGCGGGAAAACTGCAGAGTTGAACCACCTGATTCCCCTATTTCGGCATTACGGCTGCCGGATTATCGCCATGACCGGTAACCTGGATTCTCAGTTGGCTCGGATTGCAGACGTGACGCTCCATATCGATATCGAAAAGGAGGCGTGTCCTTTTGATCTCGCGCCGACCTCCAGCACGACAGCCGCGTTAGTCATGGGAGACGCGCTGGCGATTGCGCTGCTCAAGGAAAAAAATTTCCGCTTGTCCGACTTTGCCCGCAATCATCCAGGGGGCGTAATCGGGAAATCGCTATTGCGAGTGGGAGACTTGATGCACACCGGAGACGAGGTCCCGATTGTACAGCATGACGCGCGGATGCGAGATGCGCTGCTGGAGATGACTGGGAAGCGGTTGGGCATGACCGCGGTAGTGGATCCCAGCGGCTGCCTGACCGGCGTGATCACGGACGGGGATCTGCGCCGCTGGCTCTGCCTGGAAAGCGCGGACCCAGACCGTCCAGCAGATTCTATCATGACGCGGAATCCAAAAGCCGTTGATAAGAAAATACCCGCCCGTGAAGCGATGAAGATCATGGAACAGCACGCGATCACTGTTCTTGTTGTCACTGATAGCGGCAACAGTAACGAAATCAGAAAGCGTCCCATAGGCGTGATCCATTTGCATGATCTGGTGAAAAGTGGGATTCGATACACTGGAAAGGGATACGCTGAATGAAAAGGCGATTTTTAAAAGCACAACAGCGATGGCTGCAATATATCCTGATCAAAATATTGCTGAAATTGATCGCGCTGCCGCCTCGAAAAATTGCCCTGAAAATCGCCGCGGTTTTTGGAAGTTTCGCATTTTTGATATTAAAAAAGGATAGAAATCGGTCAATCGACAATCTGACGCGGATTTTCGGGAAGGAAAAATCACAAACGGAAATTCAAAAAATCGCCCGGGACTGTTTTGTCCATCTCGCTAAAAATGTCGTGGACGCTGTTCATATTCCCGACATGACCTCCGCAGATTTTGACCGGCTGGTTACATCGGACGACTTGATCGATTTTGACGCGGCGGTTAAGCGAGGTAAGGGTCTTGTGGCTCTGACAGGGCATATCGGAAACTGGGAATTGATGGCGGCTTGGTTTGCGAGCAAGGGATATCCGGTCTCGGTAGTAGGACGTCGTTTGTATGATGAACGCCTGAACAAGATGCTGATCGAGCTTCGACAGCGATCCGGTGTGAAAAACATCGACAGAGACGATTCTGCCAGAGTGCTGCTCAGGGCGTTGCGAAAGGGAGGGGTACTTGGCATATTGATCGATCAAGATACAAAGGTGGGGAACGTCAATGTAGATTTTTTTGGAATCCCAGCGAGGACGCCTGTCGGGATCGCTCGCCTGGTTATAAAAATCGGCGTGGCAGTGATTCCTTTGGGCATTCATCGCCAGGCTGACGAGAGCTATCATATCACGATCAGACCGCATATCCCGGCTGTTATCGAAGAAAGTGAGGACGAGTCCGAACAGGACGCGCTGGTTCGATTGACTCAGCGATTTAACGAGGAACTCGAGGAGTTGATCCGCCAAGATATCGCTCAGTGGGTCTGGATGCACCGGCGTTGGCGGTTCGATAATACGAGACAAAATTCGAGCGAGTAAAAATAGTTTTTTCCGCAGATTACGCAGATTACGCAGATTAAAAATTAACAATTAAAGAGTTATACTTATTTTTACGTGAATTTCAGCTCTGTTATAACTCTTCTCTGTGTTCTCTGTATCTCTGCGTTGAATTATTCAGGGTAACCCGATAAGAAAGGTGAAGAAATGAAAATATTTATAACCGGTGGAGCCGGTTTTATTGGCAGTCACGCCGCAGAATTCTATGCAAATAGAGAATGCGACGTGGTTGTTTTCGACAATCTCTCACGAGCGAAATTGATGAAAAGAGACGATCGCCACGCGCGGTATAATTGGAATTATCTATCCAAGTATAAAAATGTGACGCTGGTACAGGGGGATGTGCGGGATTATGAGCGAATCGCTCCTTATTGCCAGGACGCGGATGTGATCATTCACGCTGCCGCACAAACCGCTGTCACGACATCTGTGGTTGAGCCGGAACCCGATTTCGGCACAAATATGATAGGGACGTTCAATGTTTTGGAAGCCGTTCGCCGATCCAATACACAAAAAACCATCATATATTGTTCGACCAACAAAGTCTATGGCGATAATGTGAACAACGCGCCGTTGGTAGAATATGAAAAGCGATACGACTTTTCCGATCCGTATAAAAACGGCATTCCAGAAGATTTTTCCATAGACCATTGCAAACACACGCCTTATGGTTGTTCCAAGTTGGCCGCGGATATCTATATGCAAGAATGGGGGCACTTGTATGGACATAAGACCGGCGTGTTCCGCATGTCCTGCATCTACGGAACCAGGCAATTCGGAGTCGAGGATCAGGGGTGGGTCGCGTGGTTTACGATTGCCGCGCTGAAGGGTCTGCCGATCACGATTTACGGAGATGGGAAACAAGTTCGGGACGTCCTATTTGTCGGCGATTTGATCGAACTGTATAACCAGTTTGTAGAGAGCGATCTGCCTCACGGCGTCTTCAACACAGGCGGTGGCTCAGGCAACACGATGTCATTACTTGAGTTACTTGACGAGTTAGAGGAAAATAAGGGCGAGAAAATTCCGGTTAAGTACGACGACTGGCGACCGAGCGATCAAAAGGTCTATATTTCGAATATTGATCGACTCCGATCTCAGCTGGGTTGGGAGCCAAAAACCGCCCCCCATGAAGGCGTGCAGCGTCTGATCAATTGGGTGCAGGCGAATAGCGATTTGTGGTAGGAATACAAAAACCCTTAGGGTTTTAACCCCCTAAGGGTTTCGTTTAATACGTTCGTTCAATAATAAACTTTCCGATCTCGATCCACGCGGTCGCGTCATAAACAGTCTCCCGCAGCGACTCGATTGCCTCTTCAATCAACCGTTTAGCCGCCTGCCGGGATTTCTCCACTCCTATTGCCGCGGGATAGGTGGACTTATTTTTCGCCACATCGGATCCGACGGGTTTGCCCAACTTTTTTTCATCTCCGCAAATATCCAGAATATCATCCGCAATCTGAAAAGCCAACCCCAGTTTCATCCCAATAGAGTCCATCCGTTCAACAACGTCGGGATCGGCATGGGCAAGCATGGCTCCGAGGGTCAGAGGTAGAGCCATCATTTTTGAAGTTTTCATCTCATGGATCGTACGAATTCGTTCAAGATCGATTTGGCGATTCTCCGCCTCCAAATCCAGCGTTTGACCCCCGATCATACCGACAATACCTGCCGCGCGTCCGATACGCGCCACCAATTGGGACGTCATCATAGCGTGATTGGGATACATCTCCGCGGACTTTGCCGCCAGTTCGAAAGCGTATGTCAAGAGCGCGTCTCCAGCCAAAATAGCGATCGCTTCCCCAAAAATTTTATGATTTGTGGGCTTACCTCTTCGAAAATCGTCGTTATCCATTGCCGGCAAATCGTCATGGATCAACGAATAGGTGTGAATCAACTCGATGCTGCAAGCAATCGGCAGAATCGCGTCGCCCTTACCCCCGCAGGACTCAAAAGCGGCAATTGCCAAAATCGGACGTAATCGTTTTCCCCCGGAAAAAATACTGTAGTGAACCGCTGCGTGAATTTTCTGTGGAAAGCCATCTTCTGGCGGTAAGATTTTTTTTAAAGCCAGATTGATCCGTTGCCGTTGCTGGACAAAATACGCGGTGATATCCATATTATTTTCCGATAATAACGATCGATAATAATGATTAAAGGAATTTGCCTGAGAACGCCTATTACGTCGCGCTGGATACTTTATTTTTATATCTTTTTATCCAACGTTCCTCGCCTTGTTTCATCTTTTGCGCTCCCTCCGAATTTCGGTGATCATACCCCAAAAGATGAAGCATTCCATGCGCGACCAGACGGACGATTTCGTTCTCCAATGAGACGGTATACTCAGCGGCTTGCAGTCTCGCCTGATCCACAGAGATATAAATATCGCCGATCAAGGGCTGATTATCAAGCGAAAGATTGAAGGCGATCACGTCGGTGGGTCGGTCTTTATCCAGGAAATCCCGATTTAACCGTCGAATCTCGTCACCATCGACAAAAGTGACTCCGATCTCCTTCACCGCCTGCCCTTCCTCTTTGATTATCTCACGGATTAATTCTTGCAGGCGGAATTTTGTCGGTCGCTGAAATCGTTTGAGTTTGTTGATATAGATTGTATTATTCATCGCCGAAAATTACTTTTTGATCAAAGCCCGCAGGTCGTCATACCGAAAATTTTCACCGGTTGCAAGCAAATCCGCATAAGGAACTCCGACCGCGGTGAAGGTTAATAGGACTTGATTATCAACCGGTATTTGAAGCTGTCCATTTTGGTTTTCCTCATCCCACTCTTTAATCGCCTTCTCACCGTTGATCGTGACCAGCTTCTTATCTCCCAAAAATATTGGGTTAGACATCATGACCATTATAGAAGACAAAATCGGCGAATTTGCCGTCAATTCCATAGTAAGAGAGCCTCCAGAAGAACGCAAATCTTTTCGGGTCACGGTAATACCGCCGCCCAATAGAGCGACGCTCATTGAATTGCCTTCTGCTTTGCCCTCGGTGTATCCCTCCAGGGCCGGTTGGAAAGTGGCTTTGTATAATTCAGTCAATTTGGAATTTATTTGCGTGATGGCAAAATTTAATTCGGCGATTGCTTCCGAATATTCTTTTTGTTTATATAAATCCGCCGCTTTTTGAATCGAGTCCGAAACGTCATCCGCTTGAGCCTTATCACAGAAGATAGAACCATTTAACAAAAAAATAACTATCACAGAAAGCACCATTCTTTTTAACATATTTCCCCCTTAGTCCCATCAAATTAAACTAAAATTATTCAGGGTGCTTGATAATCAATAATGTAATATCATCGTATTGCTCATGCGTCCCCTGAAACTCATCCACATTTTCGACGATTTTTTGGATCACCCTCTCCGGGTCAAGATGGGAGTGTAGCTCGACCTGTTTTACCAGCCGATCCAGACCGAAAAGGCTCCCCTGCTCATTGCGGGCTTCAGTAATTCCATCGGAGTATGTCACCAGACAATCTCCAGGATTCAACTCGATCTCGCCATGACTGAATTGTCCCATCAACTCAGGCATGAGTCCCAAAGCGATGCCTCCAGTTTTGATTCTCTCACACATTTTTTGATCCGCTCGATTGACCAAAATATATTCATGACCCGCGCCGGCATATTCGATCTTTTCCATAAATCGAAAAGCTAAGAAGGTCATAAATTTTTCTCCCAGACCGTTATAATTGGAAACAATTCCGCGAAAAAATTGATTAAGCGAGAAAAGAATGTCTTGCAAACTCATTTCTTGATACACCAAATTTTTATAATGACTGTCGAACATGATGGTAATCAAAGCGTTTGCGATTCCCTTTCCAGATATGTCCCCGATTGCCGCGTTGACGCCTGTATTGGAGATATTATACGTATAATAATCTCCTCCTAATGAAGATGCGGCTCTGGTAAATCCGGCTAACTGGAAATTTGAGAGGTATATATTATCTTGGGGAAAAATGGTTTTCTGAACTTCTCTTGCCAAGTTCAAATCTTGCTTTAACAGCAACCATTTCTCCAGCGTCCGTTCGATCTCGTATTCTTTAACCTGAAATGTATCCAGCGAGCTTTTCAGCGATTGCTGGAGATCATATAAAACAGAGCCTACGTCTTGGTCAGAGTCTTTCATCAATAATTGGGCGCGTATTCGTTCGATTTTTTTGATATCCGTGTCGAGCGCCAATGTCATCTTGTTGAAAAGATCGCCGTTTGCCATAAGTTCAAATCCGTTATAATAGTTAGGTTATGAATATGAAATAAGCTCGGCAGACGATCTGTCGGCTTGGTTGTATTTTCAGGTCCTTATCTTTCAGCTCCTTTTGAAGATCGTATACAGGATCGTATATGAATCACAATTGTTCAAGCCTTTTTAACAGGATTTAAAATCTATTTTTTCGATCAATCCAGCGGATGGTCTCTCTATTTCGCGGTTACCTATTTAGGGGATAATATTAAAGTTCCATAGATATTCTATCTCTTATATGAAGGAGAAATTCTTTTTTTAAATTTGTGTAATCTGCGGACTCTTTCTTTATCTGTGTAATCTGCGGACTCTTT
>NBMB01000039.1 GCA_002084765.1 Candidatus Cloacimonetes bacterium 4572_55
GACCACCAATTAAATAGTCAATACCAGTTTCTTAAGAGAGTACTTTAAGTATATGAAAATCTGAATAAATTGCAATAGATAAATCATAAATCATAACCTGATTACAGAGATTATTGAGTGGGTACGGAAAATGTATAGGAAGGGAGATGTATAAGAAGGAAAATTTATCTCTTGTCTTCCGCTAACGGATCATATAGTTTCTTTGAATTTGAATAAAATGTGATATTTTCCTAATATTCTACTTTAATCGAAGATAAAATACGAGGAGTTTCCACTATGTGCGGTATTTGCGGCAGTTACGCCAAAAAATCCCCGTCGGATGAAAAGGATCGTCTTCGGGTTGCACAGATAACGCGTGCGCTTCGGCATCGGGGTCCCGACGACGAGGGATTTTTCCATGATGACCGAATTTCTCTGGGGCATCGTCGCTTGAGCATTATCGATCTGTCTCAAGGCGGTCAGCCGATTTTTAATGAAGATGAGAGTTGCGTGATTGTCTTTAACGGCGAAATCTATAATTATCAGGAATTGCGAAGCGATCTGGAAGCCAAAGGGCATCGGTTCCGAACACAGAGCGATACAGAAGTCATCCTTCATCAATATGAAGAATCCGGTCCATCCTGCGTGACGTTTCTGAATGGGATGTTTACATTTGCGATCTGGGATCGGCATAAAAAAAGAGTGCTACTGGCTCGGGATCGCCTCGGGATCAAGCCTCTCTATTTTTATCAGGACAGCCGCCGGCTTCTTTTTTCCTCGGAACTGCGCCCGCTTCTGCGATATGGAGATATAGACGGGTCTATTGATCCCTATAGTCTGTATTGCCTTTTGAATTTTCAGTATGTCCCTGCGCCGAAAACGATTATCAAATCCATACGAAAACTTCCTCCAGGATGCCTGTTGATCGCGCAGGGAGGAGATATTCAAGAAAAGCGCTATTGGTCGATCTCGCAGATAGAACCCCGACAGGATTGGGATTATCATCAAGCAAAAGAGGAGTTGTCGGCTCTGTTGAGAGACTCGGTTCAGCGGCGTATGATCTCCGACGTTCCTCTCGGAGCCTTCCTGAGCGGGGGCGTGGATTCCTCGACTATTGTGAGCCTTATGAGTTCTTATGCAAACCGTCCGATCCACACTTTTTCAGTCGGATTTTCCAGTGAATCTTCCGGAGCCAATAGATATAACGAGACGGGTTTTGCCCGACTTGCCGCGGACCATTTCCGATCGGAACACAGGGATTTGATGATCTCTCCCACAGAATTCGCGGACGCGCTGCCTGCTGTATGGCGGCATCTCGATGGACCCGTGACCGACCCAGCTATTGTGCCGACTTACCTCGTGTCAAAATTGGCAAGGGAATTGGTGACCGTGGTCCTGACTGGAGAAGGGGCGGATGAGCTTTTCGGCGGATATTTGCGATATTCCTTAGACCGGTATCATGCTTTTTTCCGCCTGCCAGAGTTCATGCGGAGCCTAATCCATCCGATCTGGCGTCTGATTCCCAACTCCCAGAGATGGCAAAAAGGATTCCAAGCTGTGACAACCATGGATCCTTTATCTCGTTATCTGCGTTGGGTGTCGGTTTTTGACCAAAATTTTCTGGTACACGCGCTCACCCAAGCCGACGTGCTGGGATTTTTTCAGCAAACAGTCGCGTGTCTCGATCAAAATTTTATGGACAAAAAAAAGGGCTCGGATTTTTCTCTCAATCACACATTGGCTCTTGATCTCCAGACATGGCTCCCGGACGACCTCTTGGCAAAAGTGGACGCGATGTCCATGGCGGTTTCCTTAGAGGCACGGGTCCCATTTTTGGATCATCGGCTGGTCGAGTTAGCAATGGCGATGCCGCATAACTGGAAGATATCAGGCAAGATACGCAAGCGGATATTAAAAGACGTCGCCGCGCCCCTATTGCCAAAAGCGATCCTTGATCGGAAAAAAATGGGATTTGATACGCCCTTGAGACAATGGTTTCGAGGACCCCTGCGTCCACTTTTGCAGGAAACGCTGTCCGATTCAGAGCTAAAAAAACATGGGTTTTTTAATACCCATTCGATCAATGGGATGATGCAAAGATTTTTCTCAGGTCGTCAGGACTTCTCGCTTCAACTCTGGAGCCTTTTTTTGTTCCAAAATTGGTATCAAGACGCGATTGGCTGACTTTTTTGAAATTTGGGCATGAAATTTGAGAAGAGTTTTGAGAGCAAGATTGCAACGTAGAACGCGGTTTTGCCGTAAGCCAGTCGAGCATGGCGTCATAAAAAGCGATACGCGTTTGTTTTATCTTTATCCTGAATAAAATCCGGCAAAAAATATAACTATTTAATTATCAGCTCTTAATCCGCGTAATCCGCGTAATCTGCGGATTGAATTCCGTAATTCTCTAATAATAAGGAGATGTTTCATGGGTGACTTGTTACTGCGAATTAAATCATTGACCCTGGCAATTGTGCTTTTAATGGCGACCCTGTCTGTCTCGGTCGCGGGTACGCCGCTTGTTTTCAGTTTGCTGGAAGTGGATACGCCAGATCAGGCGGCTGTCGATTTTCTGAGACTCGGAGGCTATGATCTGATCGGTCACGGAAAGACGGCGAAGACTCAGATCGTCGCGTCGGAACAGGATATCGAACGACTGAACGCTCAAGGCGTTTCTTATCGCGTGGTTCATGCGGACTTGACCGCGCATTATCAAACCCGCCTGCATCAACCCGCGTCTCGTTCCTTAACGATCGGCGAGGGCAGTATGGGCGGTTATTTTCTTCATGACGAAATCGTTGCTTTTGTGGACTCGCTTCGCTCCGAATACCCGGATTTGATCTCTCAGAATGTGGTTCTGGGACAGACGCATGACGGATTCGACCTGACAGCGTTTAAGGTGTCGGACAACCCGAATATAGAAGAGGACGAGGCGGAAGTGCTCTTTATCGGCATGCACCACGCCCGGGAGCCGATGTCTATTGTGGCTGTTCTCTATTTCACCCAATGGCTTGTGGGGAATTATGAGACGGATCCCATGGCGCGCTATATTGTGGACGAGCGTCAGATCTGGGTGATTCCGATTCTGAATATTGACGGGTACCGATATAATTCAGAAAATTCGCCCCAGGGCGGAGGGATGTGGCGCAAAAATAAACGTGATAACAATGGCGACGGAGTATTCAATCCCTCAGTAGACGGCGTGGATTTAAATCGGAATTACAGCGTGGGCTGGGCGTTTAACGATATCGGGTCCAGCCCGACCCCGGGCAGTCAGGTCTATCGCGGTCCCTTTGCTTTTTCGGAACCTGAGACGCAAGGCGTGCGCCAACTCTGTAATGCGCATGAGATTCGAGTTGCGTTGAACTTCCACACATTTGGCGACATGCTTTTCTTTCCGCAATATTACAACTCCATGCAGACGCCGGATCATCAGACTTTTATGGAATATTCACTCGATATGATCCGGGACAGCCAGTACTACTATACCATTGGCGGGATCAACGGCTGCTCGGACGACTGGATGTATGCCGAGCAAACCGAAAAGCCAAAAATTCTGGCATATACGCCGGAAATTGGCGACGATACAGACGGGTTCTGGGCTCCGACGGACCGCATCTTGACGTTGGCTCAAGAGAATCTGTATACCCAACAGTATGCGGCTTTGGTTTCCGGCGTTTATCTGAAGATCACAGGGAGCGATTATGACGATACCGCAGGCGGCGACGGGGATTTCTCAGCGGAAGCTGGCGAGACTGTAGAGCTGAGTTTTTCGATCCGTAATAAGGGCTATCTCGCCGCGGCGGAAAATGTGACAGCGACGTTGATCAGCGACGATCCCATGGTTACGGTTCTGAGCGGGGTCTGGACGATGGACCAAATCGATCCTTTGACCGACGCCCAGGCACTGTTCAGCGTGGAAATTTCTGAAGACGCTCCTTCCGGCTATGTCGCGACGGTTCGGGTTGCCTTCACCGACGCCAACGGCTACGATTTGGACCATAGCTATGAGATTCCGCTCGGTTCTCCCATCATTCTTTTTTTGGACGACGCGGAGAACGGCGTCGAGAACTGGGATACCGGAACCTTGTGGGGACAAACATTGCAGGATCGTGTCAGCGGTCAATATTCGTTTACCGACTCGCCCTATTCCGCCTATCCATCGAATTGGGAGGATGCCCTGACTCTTGCCAACCCCATCGACTTAGGCGATATGAACAACGCGGCTCTGATCTTCAATACCAAATGGAATATGCAGGACGATTGGGACATTGCGCAGCTTCAGGTCTCCACAGATACTGGCGGAAGTTGGCATCCGGTCGGGTCCACGCATACGACTGGCGGAACAGGCACTGCGCTGCAACCTTATGGAGAGCCAGTATATAACGGGTTTCGGCCTTTTGTGTGGCTGGAAGAATTGGCGTTTCTGTCCGATTTTGTAGGCGAGGAAATCCTTTTCCGCTACTATCTCGCTTCCGACGACGAGACCGAATCCGACGGCTGGTATGTGGACGATATTTTGTTGTTGGGATTTTCAGACCAACCCCTCCAGCCCCGTATTCTCTCCTCCACTCGGCTGATGGATACCGACTTTTTGGGTCCCTATCCAGTGACAGTCATGGCTACCGACGCTCAAGGAATCGCCGAAGCTCGGATCCATTACTTTCGACGGATACCTCCCGATGGTCGAGTATATCACGGTCGTGAATTATTACGTCGAAGTGACGGATGAAGAAGGACATACGGTTTCCGATCCTCCGGGCGCGCCGGATGAGACCTATCAATTTCTTGTGACAAACGAGGTTCAGGATATTTTCGTGGCGGTTAATGAGATCAATCTGACCGCTGTCCAGGGCGAGACTGCATCGGAGTTTTTCCTGGTTCAAAATACAGGGAATCTGCCTCTTATTTTGCGTTGTACAGACGAGCCGATTGATCAGGTTCGCGGAGGTCCTGGGCATCCCATATCGACTCCTGAGTTCTCGCCGGAAATGTTTCCAATATCCGAGGATATCAACATACCGGAAATGCTGCGCCAAACGCGAGAAATTTTGAGCCGCGCCGATATTTCCGACGCTCAGATGATTTTGGCTGACGACGATCCGCCTGAGATTCAGGATATGCAGTTAATCATTTCCGATGAAGGGGGCGATGTGCCGTCCGGAACGCCTGACATCATCGGCTTATATGCTGAGTTAGCCGCCAATCGCGTCACATTTACCTTTGTTTTTGAGGAACCGGTCAACCCGATAGCGGCTCTCGGCATCGTCTCCCTGGATACAGACCAAAACAATGAGACCGGCTCATATCCACCAGGTTTGGGCGGGTCGTATCTGCCTCACGACATTGGTTCTGAGTATGAGTTGCTCTGGGATGTTTCCAACGTCAACGGCTTTGGCTCCTCGGTTTTGATTTTGGATAATTTGGGACAAAGTCTGCTCGGCGTTGCGCAAATTACCATGCAAGATAACCAAATGAGCGCGTCTATTCCGCTGAGTTCGATCGGGAACGACGACGGTCAAATGGATGTGACCGCTTTATTTTTACCGGGGCAAAACGCCCAATCAATCGATTTCGCGCCCACGTTTGGGCATGGAACTTTTGGTCAGGGAGCGGATGTGGCATGGCTCGTAGAGGTTCCGCTCACAGCCACGGTGCAGCCGAACGATTGGTTTGCGATCGAGGTGAGAGCTATCACAAACCTGTTGGAAAGCGGGATCCACAGTGCCAATATCCTGATCCAATCCAACGACCCAGACGAGCCTGTGGTGCAAATTCCCTTTTCCTTGACTGTGAATCCGAACGCGATCCACGACCCGAATACGCAGGAATTGCCCGACCAATTTGGTATGGCGCAGAACAATCCCAACCCGTTTCAACGACAGACTGAAATCCGTTTTCAACTGCCGAAGCAGAGTCACGTCACAATCGGCATCTATAATATAGCGGGTCAACGGGTAAAGCGGCTGGTCAACGATAGGTTGGAAAGTGGGAATCATCTGATTATGTGGGACGGCGTTTCTGATCGAGGCGACCTGGCGCAGAGCGGCGTTTATTTTTATCGTATAGAAGCGGATAACTTCCGTCAAACAAAGAGAATGGCACTAATTCGATAACTCTGGCAAATCAGATGCGGCGCGCAATGTGGCGCATCTGATTTTTTTTTTGAAAAAAAAGCTATTGATCCAGGTCTGGGAATCATTACACATTTGTTCTGTCAAATTAAGATATCGCGCAACCAGTGTCGCGCGGTCGATTATTTTTCAACTGAGTGCCGCCATGACCAGTGCTGAGGAAATTGGAATCGTGACGTTGTCGTTGATCCGCAGAGGAAGCACCTCGACAAGAGTGGCGACGATCGCCCCGATCAACCCAACTCGCCAATCTGTTAAAAAGAGGCTCACGATGAAACAGACGAAAAAACAGGCGAGCGATCCTTCCAACGTCTTATCAAATACCGCAATCCGCCCCCATTTTTTTCCGATAAGCGCGGCGGACAAGTCTCCCCATGCCAAAAATAGAAGTGAAGATATCACAATCAGACGATCTGGGACAAGGATCACGGTCAGCAGAGAGCCGATCAAAAAATAGGTGGCACCGGTCAATTGATAAAACTCGAACGGTCTCAGCCAACGACCGAATAAATGCTCGAAGACGCGTCGCAATCGTGGGACATAGAATCTGCCGAGATCCACGGTCAAGCTGATAGTAAGAGCCATGGCGACGTATCGCGTCATCTCAGAGCGAGTCAAAATAAAATATGCCGCTGGGATGACTGAGGATAGAAAATGAAATGCTTTTCGTCCCAATTCTTGTTTAAAATCGTTCATAGTCGCACCAAAACAAAAATCCCCCGGTCTTGCGCCTTAAATTTATGAAGGAAAACCAGGGATTTGGTAGCGTTTCAAACTGGGATCAAAATCGGATCGATCCAGAGACCCGATGCGTATCGCCCAAATCATTGTGTCCGATAAACGCGTAATCAAAGCGGAGTTTGTCGATGATAAAACCCGCGCCCGCGCTCAAGTCGCCCGCGCTTGGTCCGAATCGCAGGGAGAGCGCGTTTCGATAAAAGTATTCGAATCCGAAATGGGTGTCGAAACTGACAGTGCCCGCCGTGTATTGGCTGCCTGCTTTGTCTCTGCCCTCGAAGCGGGTATCGACATCAAAGGTCGCGGATATTCTTCCGGAAAAAAAGCCAATATTTTTTATCCACGCCACCCCAGTTTTGATCGTTGGAGATATGGATTCTCGCTCGCCGCCCTTGTTCCACAACAGCAGGGTGGTCGTCGCATCTTGAATATTGGCACCAATGGTGAGATGATCTGTTGCTTGATATTGCATGCCGAGATCAAAGCCAAAGCCGTTTGCATTATATTCGCCGATCGACTTCCGAACCAGCTTGAGACTGCCGCCAACCGATAACTGGTCGTCCATCCGGTGACCGTAGGAGAAAAAAAGAGCGGTCTCCGAGTCGCTTTCCCAGATGATTTTGTCCTCGTCATAAATTACATATTCTCCGGGCGCGTCCAATTCACCGTTACGAGTTGATTCGTTCGGCTCGATCAAATCCAGCTCTTCGGTGAAGGGAATATCGTCCACGCCCAGACGGATCAGAGTCACGGCGATTGCGCTTTTCCCACTTTTATCAAAGGGTCGGGAAAAGCCGATATAGTCATAATTTACCAAATCTCCGAATCGTTCCGAGTGCATTAATGCCAGCTCTTGCGATTGAAACGCGCCCAGTCCAGCAGGATTCCAATAAGCAAGGGTCGCGTCATGTTTCATTGCGACATAAGCTCCGCCCATACCCAACGCCCGCCCCCCAACGCCAAGGCTTAAAAATTCACCTGCGTATTTGGTGGCAAAACTGGCATTTGGCGCGGATACGATAAAAGTTATAAAAAAAGATACCATGATTGAAAAAAACAAAATTTTTTGTTTCATTAGTAAAAAACTCCTTTTCCATTAAATTATACGCATTTAATAAGCTAAAATTATGAAACTAAGAAGGAAGTAATCGATAAGAATGGCGCGCTGCCTGCGCCGCAAAGGCTTGTCGATAAAGAGGGCTAAAAGGGAGGAAAACGGGAGACTCGTCTCTTTTTACTCTTCAGAAGTGGCTAATATATAAAAAAAATGCGCTGTTGTCAAGATTTTTTTCGGCTCAAAAAATTTCGTGTTTTCTGCTTGCTTTATCCTTTAGCCTGCATTATTCGTCATCACGGAAATTGATCCGCAGATTACGCAGATTATCGCAGATTAAGAATTGATAATTAAAGAATTATATCTTTTTTGCCAAATTTTCTTCAGGAAAACTGAGCTTTTGCGCGCATTTTGGAAATTCCTGTAGGTTATAAACAAAAAAAAATCCCGAACGCGCACGCGTCCGGGATTTCATTTCATCAGAGGCACAATTATTTCTTATTTCATCAGGATCATCTTTCGGGTCTGGTCAAAACTACCGTCTTGTGTGTGCAAGCGGTAGAAGTAGAGACCCGATCCCACAGTTTGACCCAGATCATTCTCGCCGCTCCAATTCACTTGATGCGATCCTGCTGGGAACTCGGTATCTGCCAAAGCGCGCACCAACTGACCGTTGATGTTATAGACCTTTAGCGAGACATGAGCCGAATAGGACAGGTTGAAACTGATAGCGGTTTGCGGGTTGAACGGATTGGGTCGATTTTGCTCCAGTTCGACTCCCGATTCTTGTAAAAAAGCCTTTTCGCCTAAAGTGACAACAGAATATAGACCGTCGCCGAACAGACCTGAGCCTTGCTCATAATCCGCGTCGATTTCGATCTCTCTGCCGTTGCTCCAGACCTTAAAACTCATGTTGTTACCGGAAGTGAATCCGGGTAAATCCTTGTCAGAGATAGACTCCCAAACCGGAATAGTGACTGGATAGCCTTGAACCACAGTGGCTCCGACACAGAGAGAGCGGTCATAAACTGCAATCTCGGATCCAATCGGAATCCGTTCGCCGTCAACTCGGGCGTCCCGAATCACTACAGCGTAAGATTCGCCGGTTTGCGTATAATCGAATTGAGTCGGGCGCTCGGGGCGCGTCCAATTCGCCATTGCCGCGGGAGCGGCTCCGTTCTCGCAGTCATATTCATAAGTCGTCACATTGTCTAACGAGGTATAGACCCGATAGCCGACATGAGGCAACACAAAACCGATTGTGTTAACAAGACCGGGGATGTAGATCAAACCGTTGTTATCGTCCGTGACGATCGTCACATCATCCATTATATCCGCGAAAAAGCTCTCTATCGGGATCGACTCGGGGCAAGTGGAGGAGACCCAGTTCCATTGAGTTGGTCTCAACACAATCGCCTCTGAAGACGTCAGCGAATCCGCGATCACGCATAGGTCGTAGATATCGCCCGCTTCGCCGTTAGCAAAAACGCGATACACATAACCAGGCTCTGCATTGCCGATTGTGTTTATCGTGCCTGGGATATAAACTCCGCCCTCATTTGTTACGACGATCTCCAGATTTTCTTCAATAGGCTGGAACACATTTTCTATCGCTGGAATCGCCAATTCCCAACCAAAAGAGACGTAGTTGTAACGCCCCGCATGGATATCGATACAGCGTGTGCGCAGGTTCCAGTCGCACCAGTCGGGCCAGGCAATGGACTCTATATCATAATAAGGCGTCTCAATTTCCTCTTCCGCCACGACCTGCAAGTTTTCCACGTCGTATGCAAAGATCGTGACATTCTCGGTTTGATGTGTCGATCCCATAAGATAGCCGTCTCGGCGCATTTCCAGCGCTTCGGTTGTGCCTGGCAGATTTTCCGCTATCTGCGTCAGGGAGCCACCTGCTACGTTATATGCAAACAAGCGATTTCCAGTTGCGCAATAGAGTATGCTGCCTTCAGCGTTCCATGCCATCCCCTCGATGTTTCGACTGGAGCTATATTCCAGCGTTGCCGCGCCGGTCTGCACATTGATCTGAATCAATCCCACGTTTTCCGACCATCCCCATAAGCTATTGTCGGAAGGACGGAAACCCAACCCGACGATCTCATCAAATCCTGTGTAACCGATTGCCGTAAGTTCGCCGTTAAAGCCGTCAAAGGTGAAAAGATAGCCGTTATAGCCGTGAAAATTATCGGATCCCGCAGTCGCATATAGCTTATGAGTCACCGGATGAATCTCAATTCCTTCGATGTCATAATCCATATATATCTCGCCCAAGGGACTCACTTCATTTTCGTTATTCAGATCAATCGTGAAGAGCTGGGAATGGTTCAAACCCTCGTCATGCACCGCGTAAGCCAGGCATTGCGCGGTCGTCTCGCCTATATCCACATCGCACCAGTCGGGAAAGGAGATCGATTCGATATCATGATAAGGAGTCGGGATTTCTTCCTCCGTGATAATGGACAATGAGGCGAGGTCATAAGAAAAAATGACGATCCAATACTCCTCGTTGATTGATCCCATTAGGCGACCGTCTCGGCGCATCTCAAGTGCTTCTGTTTCTCCGGGCAGATTGTCTGCGATCAGAGTCATGTCGTTTACCGCTGGATCGGGATTGTACGCCCACAATCTCGTGTTTGCTGTGGCATAGAGAGTCAGCCCGTCGTTGTCCCATGCCAGACCCTCGATGTTTCGATTGGAGCTATATTCCAGCGTCGCCGCGCCTGTGATCAGATCGATCATAAGCAAACCCGATCCTTCTGACCAGCCCCAGAGGGTGTTGTCGGATGGACGGAAGGTCAGCGCGACAATTTCGGTAAATCCGGAATATCCGACCGGCGTAAGATCGCCCGTATTTGCATCTACCACAAAGAGATAGCCGTCCATTCCATGTTCATTGTGCGAGCCGGCTGTGGCGTAAACTATACCGGTCGCTGGATGAATTTCAATACCTTCGACATCATAATCTTCGTGCATCTCGCCCAACGGAGCGATTGCATTGCCGTTATTGATGTCAATTGTGAATATCTGAGTATCGTTGACGCCTTCGTCATGGATTGCATACGCGTAACAGGCCGCGGGATCTGGTCTTTGATCCACAAGAAACCGCAGAGCCGCGCTGACCGGAGGCGTATCGCATGCGTCGAACCAGGAGACGTTCTCCACCATAGGCGAGAACAGATATTCCTGACTCCAACCCATCTGCGCGTCGCCAGGAACATGGAAGGTAAAGGTAAAACGAGCGGTTTCTCCAGGAGCCGCGCTTTCTTGATCCATACCAGTCGGTCGATAGTCGCTCACCCAATCGAGATAAATAATATCATACAGCTGATCCGGATTGGAGTGAGAGCCGGTGGCAAGATAGATATCGGGACCGCTATCACGAGTCCATGTCTCAGACCCGGTATTGCGGAACTCGACCCACCATTCATAATCAAATCCGGGGAAAACAGGGTCTGGATTCGGGGCTTGACCAACAAATTCAGCCGCGTACTCGCATAGTTCCTGCACAGGCTCCAATTCGATCACGGTCACTCCATAGTGCTGCATATCCACATAGACCCCGCCCCATTCCATAGAATGCAGCTCGTGATCCCATGTATCGTGGATGTAGATGAGGCTATCCTCATAGCCAACTCCAAGCATGGTATGACCTTCCACATGGATCAAAACAGGGTGTCCCGCGTCGATCTGGGACACAAAATCGTCATAGGTAAAGCCATTGGAGTGTGCTTCAACAATATATTGGTTGTAGCTTTGGTTCACTTGGTAGCCGAAAGACTCGAAGAATTGGTGCAAACCGTGGCACCCATCTTGTCTCCCTGGCGGAGCGATGTAATTATGGAGAGGTTCGCCGTTCAGCGCGTAATAAAATGTGGTCCACCCGTCAAGATTGGAAAGATTAGATTGGCTGGTTCCCATATAATCGCTGGTGCAGTCGCCGTATCCATGTTCAGTCCACCCACCGGTGATATACGGATCCGGATCCTCATTGTCAGCTTCGATCCAATAATCTTCCACATGACCTCGGGTCGTGCGGCCGTCGATTCCTTGATGCGTCGCGCTTATGGGACATTCGCCCGGTCCCCAGACCGAGTTGCTCAATGGCGTGACGCCGTTGTTGGTCGATCCGGTATAAATGTCCGAAAAACCAGTAAGGTCGTAATAACCCGCCATCATCGCGGCCGCGGTTGAAGAACAACCGTAGGACCAATCAAATATCGGAACAGAAGGTAAAATGTTGCTGTCGCGGATTGCCGGGTCAGGAGCTACCGCTACCGGCGCACGAAAATCGACAGGGGGACGCCCGGGGACAGTTATCTCGACAATTTCCATGCCAGTATCGTCCACAAATGTTCGGACATGTTCTTGAAACTCTTCCGTAGTAAAAATTTGGGCTTGAATTTGAAATGCAGTGAAAACAAAAAAGATCGTTAAGAGAATGAACAATAATTTTCTTGACATGGCTCGCCTCCTTAATCTATGAAAATTTATGAAGATATGGTACGAAAACAAAAAACCCAATTTAACCAGGGGGGTTTGGCAAAATCAGGCACCTAAAAAAAACAAATCTAAAATACGTCGCTTACCCCCGTGAATTATCGATTTTAAACCTATACATACCACCCCCTTAAAAAGTCTCTCTTTCAGTATCCTAAATTATTAACATGTATTATCGCCACAAGTACATTATAGCTGTATCTGAGAAAAAGTCAATGAGAAACTCAACCGAAAGAGTTATATCGGAGGAAAATATTTTTGGGAATCGATAAACTTTTCTTCTCGATGCGTGTCAAATCAGCTGTATAAAGAAAAAGGGGAGGCTATGGCTGATGATTTAAAATGGGTGGATCAGTTCCGAAACGGTGATGAAAAGGCATTTAATGAGCTGATTCATCGTTATAAAAAACCGATATATTATGTTATTCTTCGTATGGTGCGCAACCATGACGACGCAATAGACCTGGCGCAAGATACCTTTGTCCGCGCGTATCGGCATATTCAAAGTTTTAAGGGAGAATCTGGCTTTTATACGTGGCTCTGTCGCATCGCGGTGAATCTGAGCGTGAATCACATCAACCGAAACAAAACCCGATTTTGGGAATCTTTTGAGGATGTGCCAAAGCCGGTCAAAACGCATAAAGGCAATCCATCCGAGTCGCTGGATCGAGAAGAGCTGCAAACCGCTATCGATAAGGCGATCGTCTCGCTTCCGGAAAAACAACGGGTCATTTTTATCCTGCGCTATTACGAAGAAATGAGCCATCAAAAAATTGCAAATCTGTTGGGAAAAAGCGTCGGTACGATTAAAGCCGGCTATTTTCATGCGGTCAAAAAGCTCCAACAAGAGCTTGCGGATTATGAAAGGGGTGTGTGAGTCTTATGAAAAAAACGCATTCGGAACATCTGTTAATCGATTATATTGAAGGCGAACTTTCCGCCTCATTAAAGGAAGAGGTAGACGCGCATCTTGGCGTCTGTCAGCAATGTCGGGACGAGCTTCGGTCGTTGAAACTGACGTTTTCTCTGTTGGAGAAAGACGCGCTGCCAGAGCTGGATTCTGTCGAGTGGGCAAATTTTGTCCCACACGTCCGACAAAAAATCGAGTCTGGAGGTAGATTTTGGGATTGGTCCTGGCTGCCGAGACTTGCGCCGGTGTGGGCATCGATCGGAGCGGCTCTGGCTTTATTCATATTGAGTTTTTATTTTCGCTCGGGGACCCCAATTTCTTCTGGGGAAATTTCTTGGATTTTTGAAGAATCTTTTACTTCGATGGACGCTTATGAAGAGCTGGCTTACATGTCGTATAGCGATGACGAGATTCTTCTCGATTTTTTTGATGAATCGGAACAAGAAGCGATTCTGAATTCTTTGGAATCGACACTGACTTTTGATGATTTGGCTGACGATCTGAATCAGAAAAAAGACGCGGAATCTGTTTTCAATCTGAACGAATTGGAAGATGTTTTTATTGATATGAACCTCATTATCGATCAACTTGATCAAATGGATGAACAGAGAGCGGAAAAATTTTTGCTAAAATTGTCCGAGTCTGAAATAGAAATAATTTGATTACTTTGAAAAATATGAGAAATCTGAAATACGAATATGGAAGGAGAGAATTAGATGCTAAGGATAAAAATCACGCTATTTATTGCAATTTGGTTCGTCTTTGCCGCGATTTGCCAACCTGTTTTTTCTAACGAATATCGAGGCGGGCGTCAAAATGGAAATCGGGGAGATATGCGCGAGCGTATTCTGACAATAAAAAAATGGAAATTGTTGGAGGTTTTAGACCTGAACGAGAAGCAAACAGAAAAGGTCTTCCCCAGACTGAATGAGCTGGAAAAAGCTCGGGAGAATTTTGGAATTCAACAGCGAAAATATCTTTCCGATTTGGAAAATCTGATGAAAAATCAAGAGACAACTGAATCTGAATTGGAAGCTAAGATTCTTGAGATCAGAGAGTCGGAGAAAAAGCATTATGAAGAGATACAAGAGTTGCAGACCCGAGTAGCCGATGCGTTGACTATCGAACAGGAGGCGCGTTGGTTGCTGTTCGAGGCAAAATTTGAGGAGCATATCCGCGGTATGGCAAAGAAGTTCCGAAAGGAAAATCCTGGTCACGATTCTCCTCGTAGAGAGAATTGACCCGCTTTTCTCACTTGGTTTTCATCACATAAACGCCGTCCCAATTCGGAGCTGGTGGGCGATATTTAAAACTCAAACACCGTTCCAAATAGACTGCGCTCGGTCCATCTGTGGGGCAACGGTCAAGTATTTTTTGAAAAATATCGACGCCTTTGTCCCATTCTTGATGTTGATATGCCTGCAATCCGATTTGGAATTCCTGTAAAACGCGTGTTTTATCTGGACCGATCCGATCAGATTTTGTGGCTATAAGTTCATATACTTGAATCGGATACAGTTTTCCCTTGACTCGTAGCAAGCCCAACGGACGGGCGACCATCTTGTGCTTGACCTCTTGATAAGTTGCATCGCTAATCATAATATAGGTGCCATAAAACTTATTCGCTCCTTCCAAACGGGAGCCGACATTTACGCTGTCGCCCATCACCGTATAATTGAATACATTGCGAGACCCCATGTTGCCGACCACCATGGCTCCAGTGTTGACGCCTATGCGCGCCTTAAGCTCCGGCTTTCCTTCCCGACGCCATTTAAGCCGCAGTTCTCGAAGCCGCTTCTCCATGTCCAAAGCCGCCAGACAGGCTTGATACGCATGATCCTCATAATGGATCGGCGCGCCGAATTCAGCCATAATCGCGTCGCCTTCATATTTGTCGATAATGCCTTTATGATTCAGAATAATCTCCGTCATCTCGGTCAGATACTCGTTCAGCAGTTCCACTAACTCGGATGGGGTCAGTTTTTCAGAAACAGACGTGAATCCCTCTATATCGGAGAAAAGCACGGTCATGTGCCTCTCCTCACCGCCAAGTTGGAGCAATTCAGGGTGATGGATCAGATGCTCGACTACATTTTTATCAAGATAATGTTTAAACGCATGCTTTATCAACCGTTTTTGCTCTAATTCTCTGGAATATTGAAACATCACATTACCAACAAAACAAAAACTGATGCTCAATATCGGAGAAACTAAATAGATCAAATAGTTGAAATAACTGAAGAGATAAATAGAAAGAATGATGAGAAGACCAATTTCGACATTGATAAAGATGAAACCGGCAAAAGGCTTGAGGTAGGAAGTCATTAGAAAAGCGAGAACCGTCAGCATTATGATCATAACCGCTTTTTTAAAAACGGTTTGTCGATAAATATAATCCTGATTCAAAAGGGTGTGAAGCGCGTTGGCATGAATCTCAACCCCGGGCATAAGGTCCAATTCTGTGGAGAAAGGGCTGGGGAAAAGATCGTGCAGTTCCGCCATTGAGGAACCTACCAGCACGATTTTGTCCTTGAAAATGCCTTGATATAATAGCCCGCCGTCAAAACCGATGTCTGGTTCCGGTCGTGCGTCAAAGGAATTTATCTTAAAATCTGCGTCCTCCTCGTTGGTCATAAAGGTGGAGTCGTCGATCACGGTATCAAAAGAGTAATAAGGAAATGTTTTTTTTGCGCCCTGAAAATTAATTAACATGTAATTTTTGCTGAATTGCGGGATTTCAGACAGTTGGATTTTGATTGTTTCGTGATAATCGAAATATTTGAGCAAAACCTCGATAGCGAATCCGTAATAGGTTCGATTTTTGTATTGATCGATCATCAGATAACGACGCCAAGATCCATCCATATCTGGCGCCACGGAGACCATGCCCCACCCGCCCTGGATCGCGCGATTGAATATCTCGTAAGGTTCGATCAGAGTTCGATAATGATAACCCCCTTCTTTCCTCTCTTCTAATATCTTACCGGCGAGAACCACATTATTCGTCTCTTTCAAAACGCGAGCAAGCTCGTCGTCGCTTTGCGGATTGTTTATATCAGGCATATCCAAAACCACGTCGATACCGATCGATTTTGCTCCGGCTTGATTCAGATTGCGGATGAGACGGGCGTAATATTCTCTGGGCCAGGGCCATCGCTCTGGTAGAGCCGCGGATGCCTGGTCGCTGATGTCCACAATTACAATATTGGATTTGTCCTGATCGACTCCTCCGCGAATCTCAAAACGGCTGTCAATCGATTTGAGTTCAAGCATTCGGAACAAAGCCCGGTCGGAAATGACCCAACCAAAAATAATTGCCAGTAGACAAATAAGGATGGCAACGCCCCATTTATGCGATATAAAATATGATAATGTCAAGCTCTCTTTTAGCGTTGCCATCCGTTGCCGCCTATCATGTCAGCCAAACAGTTTCCTCGTCAAAACCCTGTTTCTGCTTCTGTTCAATATTATATCTTTTGAACATCCGCCAAATCATCCCATAAGCCTCTTTTAGATCACGCATAAAACGGCGATCGGTTTTTTCTAAATCCGCTTCTTGCAACTCAATAATCAACTGCTCAAGATCAGATTGAATATCGGACAAATTTTCATAATGATTCCTCGATAGCGTAATTACCTTCTTTTTAAACATATCATTCCCCACAAAAAATTTCGTCAAAAATAGTCGATTTTTTAATCCAGAATTCCGAGACCCGCATGAAATTTATAGCGTTTTGACTTTCACTTTGCTATTATAATCGCGTGAGATTTTTCATTTTGGTCGCTATACGATCTGTAAAAAAAAAGAATTTAATGGAAAAGTCAAGTTTTCAATTGAAAATGGAGAAAATGAATTGTTAAAAGTTTCTATGACGAGTCTGGGATGCGCGAAAAATCTGATCGACAGCGAACTTATGCTCGGTCAACTCAAGTCCGCTGGATATGAACCAGTGAACGACCCGCTTCAGGCAGACCTGATTTTGGTGAATACCTGCGGATTTATCGGTCCTGCAAAAAAGGAATCTATCGAGACCATCCTTGCAATGGCGGAAGTCAAAAAACAGACCGGATGTCGATTGATCGTGGCTGGCTGTTTGACAGAGCGTTATCGATCCGACCTTGAGAGAGATCTCCCAGAGGTTGACGGTTTTCTGAGCCTTCGTGAAATTTATCAAATCGATCAGCTTTGCCGGAGGCTCGGCATGAATCCGCCCCGCGAAGTTGACCCCGCTTTTTATACGCAACCCTATCTTTTTCGTTATATGACCACACCGCCGCATTTGGCGTATCTCCGAATCTCGGATGGGTGCGACAACCGCTGTTCCTATTGCGCGATTCCGTCAATTCGTGGAAAGTTTCGCAGCAGATCGATTGGAGGAATCCTGACAGAAGCGCGGCGACTGGTCGATCAGGGCGTCAAAGAATTGATGCTGATCGCGCAGGATCTGAACCGCTACGGATCGGATCAATCCCCAGAGACCAATATTGAGACATTGTTAAAGGAACTTTGCAAGATTGATCAACTTCCTCGAATCCGGATTTTTTACACCCATCCCGCGCATTACAGCGAAGGATTTATCGAAATAATCGCGTCTGAGAAAAAAATATGCAACTATTTGGATATTCCGCTACAGCATATCAATGACGACATGCTGCGCCTGATGAGGCGGAAAACAACCGCAAAGAGCCAAAAACAATTGCTGTGGCGGCTGCGAGAACAAATCCCCGGTATTGTGATTCGTACCACGATGCTTGTGGGTATGCCTGGGGAAAAGAGACGCTATTTTAATGAACTTATTCGGTTTATGGAAGAGTTTCAATTTGATAAACTCGGTGCTTTTGCCTATTCTCCGGAGGAGGGAACGCCTGCGTACAGCTTCCCGAATCCGGTTTCAGAACGGGCAAAAAACCGTCGGCTGGACGAGCTGATGGCAACCCAGCAGGCAATTTCTTATGAGGTTCATAAACGGTTGCGTGGAGAGCGTCTTTCCGTGTTAATCGACGAATATTCAGAGGAAGAGGCGCGCTGGGTCGGTCGCAGCTACCGAGACGCGTACGAAATCGACGGCTTAGTGAAAATAACTTTATCTTGTAAACCAGACATGCGTCCGCTTCGAGCCGGAGAATTTGTCGATGTGCGGATCACGGATAGCGACGCTTATGATCTGACCGGCGAACTGGTTGCGTGAATAGTTTTCAAAAATTAAGAGGGATATTATGAAAAAGCTCGGCGTGATTGCCAATCAGACAAAAAAAGGATTTGACATCGTGGCTTGTCGGATTGCCGAATGGAGCAAGGAGCGAGACATGGAAATTATTTTTAGCGATAAACTCGCCTTGTGCCTAAACATACCCGTGCCTTCGTTGCCGTTTCATCAGCTTTTAAAGGAAATTGACGCTTTGATCGTTCTCGGCGGGGACGGCACGATTCTTTCGATTATTAATGATATGGGGGATAAATGTAAGCCAGTCCTGGGCGTCAACTTAGGGCATCTGGGGTTCCTGGCGGAGATTTCAGTCGAGAGGGTATGCCAAGCACTGGAATGTCTCAGAAGAGGCGATTTCGAGCTGAAAAGCCGGATGATGCTCCATGCCAAAGTTTACCGTAATTCCAAGTGTGTCAAGCAGCTATTTGCCCTGAACGAGGTCACTGTGATCAAAGGCGACTTTGCCCGTATTATCGAGCTGGAGATGTTTGTCAACGACGATTTTGTCAGCGATTATACCGCGGATGGTTTGATCATCGCCACGCCGACCGGATCGACTGGATACTCGCTTTCTGCAGGCGGTCCCGTGGTCGCCCCACACATGGGCGCGCTGATCGCGACTCAGATATGCGCGCATACGCTTGCTGTCCGACCTCTGATCATCTCTGATAAAGAAACTTTCCGGGTGCGGGTTCGTTCCGAAAATATCAAGATCATCCTGACAGTGGATGGACGCTGGGAGTATGATCTCGCGCATAACGACGAGGTTGTTTTCTTAAGGGCTTATTATGACGCGACGCTGATCCACCTGAAAGATTCCACTTTTTATTCGGTATTACGAGAAAAATTCAAATGGGGAGCAAGGGAAATAAACCAAAAATCAGAACTCATATAACAGGATTCATGATATTCAGCAGATCGTCCAAATCCAATTCCATCAAATCGGATGCGCTCATCTCTTGTGCTTGTCCAACAGAGCAGATAGAAAAATAAATAATTATCAAAACAAAAAATTGCCGCATAGATTACCCCACCCTGTTCTGCCCAAAAAATCCAAAAAATGGAAAGTACTCAAGAATAAAATCGAAATTGAACTCTAAAGATGAGCTGTTTTAGTAGATTTCACAAGCGTTTTTTAGAAAAATCCCCATAAAATTCTTTTGTTCGAAAATAGGCAACTTAAATGATAGCACAAAGTTTGCTTTCTTCCGTCTCTCAGATAAAATCGGATGGATCAAAAGTCGGCACACGGATTGCATTATTGCAAATCGTCATGGCAAAAAATGTGGTTTACACTCTAATTTAGGATGCCGTTAAGTTTTTTTTGTCTGTTTTTTGTCTGTTTTTTGTCTGTTTTTTGTCTGTTAAGATTAAAGGGGGAAAAATGAGAAGTTCTGTTTTTTTGTTTATTCGACAAGCGATGCTCTATTTTTTGATAGGAGGATTTCTTTGTTCCAGCTCAGCTTTTACCAATGAAATAATTCAGTCCGAGAGCGAGATAAGTATCGTGGAACTCAGTAAATTTAGAGAAGGTATGGGTCAGGTGCGCGATATCAACGATCATGCCCAGGTTGTCGGATTTATATTTTCCAGCGACAAAAATTTCCGCTCGTTTCTTTGCGACCAAGATTCTGTGCGGGAGATCATCGATCCGGAAAAGCGTAACGCCAAAGCATACGCAATCAACAACGCCGGCGATGTAACTGGCTCGATGTTCGACAGGTCGGGCAGAAAAGCCTACTTATGGAGTGCTGACAAAGGTATGGTGGAGATCGGGTCGTTGGGCGGCGAAAGTTGCGCCCTCTCAGTTAATGATCATGGACGCGCGGTCGGCTATTCCTATGTCAAGTCCAATCAATTTTATCATGGATTTTTTTGGGACGGCGAGCAGATGACCGATTTAGGCACACTCGGAGGCCGCCACAGTACGGCAAACGATATCAGTAATAATGGGCGGGTGGTCGGACAAGCAATGAAGTCGGATAACCAACGTCGCGCCTTTACTTGGTCAGCGGAACAGGGAATGACCGAGCTGGCTTCGCCTCCCAATACAACGACAAGCGGCGCGTTGAGCGTCAACGATCTGGATCAAACAGTCGGGTTTGCCGTAAACCAATTCGGCTCTGTCCGCGCCTATCTCTGGCAAGATGCAGAAACTGTGGATTTAGGCGCATTGGGAGGAGAAACCAGTATGGCGGTCTCTATCAATAACAGCGGGCTGGTCGTCGGATATTCGCGGACATCGGACGATCGACAACACGCTTTTCTTTGGGAAAATGGGAGAATGATCGATCTGAACGATCTGCTGCCTACGGACTCGGGATGGGAGCTGACTGAGGCCCGAAGCATAAATGACACCCATCGAATTGTTGGTCTCGGTACCTACAACGATGTGGAAACCAGTTTTGTGCTGGATATTTCGTCAATGCTAACCGCTAAGCACTAAAAGAGTTGCCCGGAACAGATCAAGCGGACGGATGAAAAGCCACATCCGTCCGTTTTTTTGATTTGACATTTCGTCTCGGTTCGGTTTTTAGCTTGTAAATCCAAAATCCTCCAACCTTAATTTTCTTTCTGTTCTGAAGTTCCAGACTTGTTACTGACTGAATCCGGCGTCCGCACAGGCATCCCATCCACAACAACTTCCAATTGAGAGAGACAGATACGTTCTCCGTTGGACACACCTTTTTTTATGATGACCTCATCTCCTTGAGTGCTGACTATTTCTATTTGCCGAATCCGTAGCTTATTTTCTTCATCGATCACGAGAATTTCATTCCTATTTCGAACAGCTCCGCGTGGAAGAATCACAACGTCTTTTACCCATTTTCCAAAAATTGTTGCGTCCACAAACAATCCCACAGCCAGCGGAGGACGCTCTTTTCCGAAAGAACTTGCTCGCCGCCCGTACGGGTCTTCGATCTGCATCACTGCGTGGATCATCTGAGTGCGAGGATCGATCTCTCCCTCCAGACGGACAATCTGTCCCTGCCATTCATGGACTTGACCGACAAAATTTGCTTGTAAGACCGTCTCAGGACCGGCTGTCCGATTCGATTCTCCCCGAAAATCAAACCCCACGTCGAGAAACGCCAGGTCAGCGTCGGTCAGAGGCAGCCGAACTTCCGCGTAATCTACGGCATAGATACGCGCTACCGCAGCTCCGGGGCCCACATATTGCCCCAGATCGACATTCTTTGCTCGGATTCGTCCGGTATATGGAGCTCGGATCGTGGTTCGTTTCAGATTCAGTCTGGCAAGCTCAAGACTGGCTTTGGCAGAGGCTAAAGCCGCTTTGACTTCAGCCAATTGAGGCTCGTGTAAAACAAGCGGACTCGGCTCTCCCTCTCCCACCTGATTCCATTCCTCACGAGCGATCTCGGCCTCCTGCTCAGCTCGAAGCGTTGCCAATCGGGCTTGAGCCACCTGAGCATCGGAACGCTGAACAGCCAATTCATAATCAGCCTTATCAATTTGAACCAGGGGATCGTTTTTCTCAAAAAAGCCCCCCGCTGCAAAAGAGGGCGATATACTGACTATTTTTCCCGTCACTTGTGCAAATAAAGCACTTTCCGTACGTGGGACGACCACGCCTTGAGACGCAACAGTGAGTTGCGTGTCGCCCACATGCGCGGTCATCACACGAACCAACGGTGCCAGCGGATCAGAGGGCTTTACTTTAATCGATTTCTTCATTTTGACTAAACCGATAGTAATTAAAGCGCCGATCGCCAAAATTATAAAAACTGAAAATATATTTTTCATTAATTTTCCAAATATGAGGAGGTTATGAATGATTGGGAAAGGTAAAGAGGTGAATGGAAAAAAAATTGCCGACTTTTTATCTATCTTTCCTAATATTCCTAATAGTAGATAGATAAAAAGCCGGCAGGTTTATTTATAATCAAAAATTAATATCTCGGACCACGTTGTGGTCTCTCGCTTCTTTCAGCGCGAGGTTTGGCTTGATTTACTTTAATACTACGTCCTTTAAGGGATTCGCCGTTCAAAGCTTTTATCGCTTCTTCAGCTTCGGAATTAGTCGGCATCTCTACAAAACCGAATCCTTTTGATTGGCCTGAGAATCTATCCGAAATAATATTCACCTTTTCAACTTCGCCGAATTCTTCAAAAACTCCGCGCAATTCATCTTCAGTTATGCCATAAGGCAAATTTCCGACATATATATTCATTACGTCACGTCTCCTTCAATCATTCAATTTCTTTGGTGCGATAATTTAACAGGTTAGAGTTTCTATGGTGTAAATTGACAGACACAAAATTAGCCCGGCTTCCCTACCTCCTTCATTCATCTAAAATTTACCATCCTATTCAACTGCTAATCAGAGAATTTACTCCGAATTACTCACTCACATGATCTTAAATTGTAAGATATACTTTATTCGATTATTAATCAATAAAAAAAAACAGTATTAATTAAATAGTTGACCGATAAACCGCAATATCTTACTTTTTTTTGATTCGCCAATGAAAAAATAGACGAATCGAATTTCGATTTCAAAAGAGCGGGTAATTATCGGATCAAAACCATCCGTTTTATCTGGCTTCCCGTTAGGGTCTCCAGTCGATAGAAATAGACGCCGCTTTGCACTGGATCATTCTGGCTATTAAGTCCATCCCACGAAACGGTATGGCTACCCGCGGCTTTCATCTCATCTTCGATCAAAGTGCGGATCAACTGACCGCCGATATTGAAGACCTTCAGACGGACTTCTTGCGAAGACGGGAGTTGGTAACGGATTGTGGTTTGTGGAGAAAAGGGATTCGGATAATTTTGGGCAAGAAAGAGAGAGTGTTGCCGCACTTCCGGATCTCCATTGTGAACCAATTCCGATGGAAAAGGCAGATTGGTTGAGAAGCGTATCGCTAACTCTTCTTCGATAGGGACCCCCGCGGGATGTTCGATATTCATATAGTGATATTGGATTCCGTCGATTTGGTCCGGAGATTCGATCCCAACAGTGGCGTAATTATTTTCATAGTCCAAGTTAGAAACGGTCTTATATTGGAAGACAATATCGCCGTCTCCAGTTAGAGTCGAATGATGTTGCGGATCATAGAGAATCAGCTCGAAGCTCTCTCGGTGGCTTTGGTTCCATCGAGGAGGAAGGTTGTACCACTCCACGATAAATCGATGATTTTCCGCATCATAAGCGTAGGAAACATGCGCGCTGTAAGGCGTTGCGTCCAAGTCGTCCCAGAAGACCATCACTTGTGCGTCTGGTCCCGCAGGATTGGGTATCTGCCAATTTCTGAACAAAGCCCAATGCGTGGCTCCAAAGGAAACCCACCCATTGCTACAGATCGAAAGTCGGTCATAATCTTGCCCATAATATTTAAAAGTAAATGGGAGATCGACCACTCCAGTATTATCGTCAAATAGATTGAGTTGCACGCCAGACCCGTTTAAGGTCGGATCAATCTCTACCCAATCATAAGTCGTGCGATATTCGGACGGGTCATCGCTGTCGTAGGCGTAATATCCATAAGAATCCGGTCCCACAACCGCTTCTGAAGTGACATTCCCGACTGGGATGATGAAATCGACCGATTGGCTGTGACCGTTGTTATAGGTGAGTTCCAACCGCATAGACAATTGGCTACCGATTGGGGCTTGGTCATGAATTCCCATGACAAGTGCTTGGATGTTTGTGGCGGATCCGTTTGCCGGGACGTCTTCGAAATCGCATGGAGTTTGCGCCACATCGACAAAATCGTGGGACACATCCGAGACCGTTGCTTGAACGTTTTCCGCGCCTTGTTCTCCGACATTGACGATATTTATTGTCAATCCAACCTCTTCTCCGGGGTCTACGTATTCGTCTGACCCGGTATCGCTAAAGTAGAGTGACCTGATATGAAACAGCGGCGCGCTGATCGTTATATCGCACATGGAACTCCATTCGTGTCCGGCATTGTCGAAAATTTGTATCTGAAATCGACCGGTTTGACCATGTTGCCACGCATCGGGGATCATGATTTCAAAGCTACCTTCAGCTATCGAACCACTGTCCATCGCGCCGAATTCAGAGGTTGGAACGAGGATATCGATATCGGATTGTAAGCAAGACAATGTGGCGGAAATGTTATCCACACCTTGCACGCCAAAATTTTTGAGAGAAACGTTGAGCGTTACGGTCTCCCCTGGATTTGGCAAATTGTCCCCATTTCCCTGATCAATCAATTCCAGGTGATCCAAACCCACGCTGTATTCTTCCTGAATGACCAAAATCTCGCCGAGATGCGGAACGGTATTGGATTTTGTGACCGTGACAAGCATTCCGCCAGCAGTCTGAGGATCGACCAGAAGTGTGATCTCTCCGGCGACGTTGGTATAGCCGCGCGCAAAGACCTCGTCCTCTCCCTCGCCTGATTTCAGCAGACAGACCAACGCCTTCTGGACTGGATTGTCGTTATGATCCAGCACAGAGATTGTAAAATTATTCTGACCGAGCGGGAAAATTTCCGGATAATCGACAATCAGAGGCATAGGAGTTCCGGTGCGCACGGTCAATGCTGGGTCGCCAAGCATATTATAGGTATGGTGATACTGCTCGATCATCCCGCCGTCATAGACAAAAGCTGGAAACGCGCTGTATTGCATCAATTTTCCCCGTAACATACACTGCCCGAACCGCCCGATCCCCTCTTGCAATAAGCCCCAATAAAAGCCGATGGCAATAGGGTTATTCCATTTGGTGTGCGTATCTCCGTCCGTCGCGCCGAAGAACGCGACCCCACCCTTTTGGTTCGCCGACGTGCCAACGCTGATCCAGGCTTCTCCAAAGCAAGGGTCTACATAGCCGCTGCCATAGTCGCCAGTGCCACACACGATACTGACGACAATTGGCGTTTTCCATCCGTTCTGAAGGTTAAAAATATCGCTTACCGAGTATTCATTCGAGCCCCACGCCTCAGCCCAGCCTGTGCCGCGATAATTCACGATACTGACGCCCTGGTTCAGGGATTGGTTAATGGGATACGGGTAGGGGTCGAATATGGTGTCAAATTCGGTGTAACCTTGTTCCTGGAGCCGTTCCATGATCCAAATATTTGTCCACTTGGTCGTGATGGTGTTCCAAACGTTCCCAGAGACCAGGCACGCTCGTGTAAACCATTCATCGTCGGGATCGACATGGGTCACCTGCTCATAAGCCAATACTTTTGAAATATAGTTGCCCAGTTGGGACGTGTTATCCACGCTGATTCGTCCGATAATCGCGTCCGCTATAAAATCGTCCCCGTCTAACATCGCATATTTATGGTCCGACGCGTAACTGCCAAAAGATGTGTTGTATACATAATCAGGGATCGATATGTAACCGGATTCGTCGCCGATAAGGACAATGTATTCAATGGGAATTTCCCAATTCTCATACGCGTCTTGCAAAAAGTTTTTAATGGTCACTGGAGAGGGGTTGGGATTCGAGCTGATCTCGGAAATAGGAACCACCCGGGTCGGATGACCGGTGCGATGCCGCCATTGCGCCAATATCTCGGCATACTGAACGCAATTATCCGGGGTAACAATGAGATATAGACCCGGCGCGACTCCGATCTGCTCGGCGATGTCGTCATAATTCATCACGATTGCGCGATAGAGAGGATCAAAGGCTTCGGATAGAGGGCGATCGTGCACCACAGCATCAGTCAGGCTCGCGCCGTCTGTCTGCACTTCGATCTCGATATGTGTATAAACCCGAAGCGCGCGGCTCACTGGGTTATATTGAACCGGAGAGATCGTCAGATTTGCCAAACGCAAGTCGCGCATGATATAAGATTCGCTGATTGTCGCGGGCTGATCCGGAAAAAACGCGTTGGTTGTGTAAATATCGACATTTTTTACAAATGCAGGTTGGGGATCGCCCTCTTTGTATGATGGCTGAGCCGGCATAACATCGATATCAGTCAGTTCTTGATATTCGGCGGCGACGATCCGAACCCGCGCATGAGTCGAGGGAAGGGCGATCGATTTGGAAATAACCGGAAGTTCCGGTGATCCGACGTCAGCCGTATAACCGGTTTCTACAGACAGGTGCAACGCTTGATAGATGTGATCTTCTCGCTCAATATCCATAGACTGAATGCCGAACACGTCCACACTGAGCACCGTTTTTTGTCCGTCCGACGAGATCATTTCGATCTGAGGGGCTTTTGGCGAGAGCTCCTTAGAAAAGGCGATCCACTGATCCGCAGCCGCGGCAAACAGATTGGAATGAAGTAGGAAAAAAATAGACGTGATTGAAATTAAAACCCTCATAAAACCTCCCGAAATAACTCCAAAATTCAGAGTAACTTCCAAAAAAATATAATAAAAATAAACACCAAACGATAATTAACGCCTCTCAAGGACTCCGCTTTTTACGAACCAATTGATTGGCAAATTCTCTGAGAATTGAGCAATTTTTTTGCCGAATTTAAAAATTCGAATTTTTTTTATGAAAACGACCAGGTTTGCTTGATTTTGCTTCTCAAAATTAAAATGGGTAATCCCTAATTTCCAAAAAATGTTCATTTCCGGACATATTGACATCAAAAAATCCCGAATAGAAAATGTAAATCGGAAGCAATTTTTATTTTTGCAATGGATTCACATGATTACACGGGTTGGAGAAAATGTTTTCGTAAATTTATAAATTATTTGACTTGACTCAGTCTCAAGTGCGTTTACTATGTTTAAAGCACTTCTTCTCTGTTCATAATTTTCCAATCGAAGGCCATTATAGCTTGCCCAGCAATTCCCGCTCATCGATAATTTTTGGATTTTTATTTTTTTAATCTTGTTTTTTAATCTTGTTTTTTAATCTTGTTTTTTAATCTTGTTTTTTACGGATAAATTGATTATTCTATCTGGTGTTTGGCATGAAATTGGTTTCAAATTCAGCTCACATCGGGTGGACAATTGAGCCGCCAAAAATCTGATGATGATAGGTAATCTCGCCACTCTTTTTGTTCACCTTTTCCAAACAGTTTTCACAGCGGATTGTCTCCCGCACTTGATCCAATAGTTTTTCCTCGGTAGCCATGATGTTTCCCCTTGACAAAGTGTGGTAAACCGGTTATTTTTTTCCTATTGATAGTTTGAATCCGTGGTTAAACAGGATACTCCATAAATGCTTGTGCCAATATTCGATTCAAGCTGACGAATCATAAATATTTATTAGGTATATATTTAGTGGTTGTTTTTAAATTATGATAGGCGGATTCATTCCACCGATTAAGTGTTATCCCAAAGGAGAGAAGTTCATGCTGCAACAATATATTTGGAAAAGAAAAAAGATCCTGAGAGGTTTAGTAAATACAAAATTCCGAAAATACGGAGTTCCTTATGATACTAAATCCTGGTGGGATTCCGACTTTTATGTTTCTGGAGTCAGTGACAGGCAAACGATATCACCGAAAAAAAGTGAGATATCTTCTTTGTATCACTACTGTTCAGTAGAGCAACTTATTCTAAGAGCTATATTCAATAATAATATTGTAACAGATAACATTAGAGTCCTAGATATTGGTTCTGGTTCTGGACATTGGATAGACTTTTGGCAAAAGCTGGGAGCGTTCTCTATAGATGGAATTGATATATCACAATCCTCTGTCGATTATCTAACAAGCAAGTACTCCTCCAATAAAGCAATTGAAATCCATCACGGACATGCAGCCAACCTCATTAGGACAATAAATCGAAGCTATTCTGTAGTTAATGCGATTGGGGTTATGTTTCATATAATTGACGACCAAGATTGGTCAGACACCATACTAGCAATTTCAGACCAATTAGATTCACAAGGAATATTTGTGATTGGAGGACACTTCGGTCTGTTAGATAATATTGATGTACAAATTGATCAGAATGGACATATCAATAAACGCCTCAGAAGCAAGCGTCATTGGGAAAGAAAGCTTCGAGAGTGTGGTTTCTCCACTAGTCAACTTTATCGCAATAATGCTTATTTAAGTATCAGAGACACATTACCTGAAAATAGCATTCTCATCGCTTACAAAGATATGGGATAACGCTTCACATCACCGGCAGTAAAAAGCGTCGCTCGTTCCTCGCCAGCAATTCCCGCTCATCTATAATTTTTGGATTTTTATTTGAGAACATACCTATCCCCTGCCACATACGGCCTTTTTCGACAAAACCGATTGCCTGTCGGTTGTTGATAATAAGCACTTTTTTCGGAATATTTTTTCATAATCGCTACGCTGAATTTTTATTAATGACCACCTTTAATCAAATCCTGTGATTACACGCGGTTGATGCATAGGCGGGAATTGCTGTAATTTGATTATTATATTGACAATTAGAGAATTATTTTTTACTTTAGTTGGCGTCATTTATCAAGTGATTGTAACTGGGTTGAAGTTCACTAATTTTCTAATCTGGAGGTTTTTTTACATGAGAGTTAAGGTATTTTTTTCAGCGTTTTCCATTATGATCATGATTATGATCATGGCAACAACCGATCTGTTTTCCGATCCACGGGATATTATCGTAGATTGGAGCTTTTACTACGGGGGTGCTGACAACGAAGAGGCGCATTCGATCATTCCCGTTGACGGCGGCGGGTATATTGTCGCCGGTTATACCGAGTCGTACGGGTACGGCGAATATAGCAAACCCGATATATGGCTGCTCAAATTAGATCAATACGGGGAGGTCGAGTGGGATCATACTTATGGTGCTGACGACAGTCTCGATATTGCGTATTCCGTCATCCAGACAGCGGACGGGGGCTATATTTTGGCTGGTGAACGCATGGAAACTTTTGGATTTGGCGGTGGGGATGCGATCATCCTCAAGGTTGACGCGTCCGGGACTCAAGAGTGGTTAAAACGCTATGGCGGTAACGACGGCGACATGGTGCGTTTTATCAGCGAGACCGAGGACGGCGGTTATATTGCTTGCGGTGTGACCCGGTCTTATGGCGCGGGATGGATTGATGGCTGGGTTTTAAAAATCGACGCGGATGGCAACGAAGAATGGAACGCCCTTTTCGGCGGTGATGAATACGAGGTGATCAAGGCAATCTACCAAACTGAAGACGGCGGGTACATAGCCGCGGGTTATACCTCTTCACAAGGAGCCGGTGGGAATGATATCTGGTTGCTCAAATTAGACAGCGACGGCGTCATGGAATGGGAGACGCTGTATGGCGGTCCAGGTCGAGATCGGGCATATTTTTTGAATAAGACCAACGACAATAACTATATCCTGACCGGTGAATTTGACGTCAATGGAGAAGGCGATCTCATCGTGATGAAGGTCGATCCCATGGGAAATATCCTGTGGCAACAGACTTATGACAAAGCCGCGGACGACGAGGGTCATTATATCGAGCAAACAACGGATAACGGTTATATTGTCGCTGCCTGGGCAGGATATCAGGGCAATCCTTGGACACAAATGTGGGCACTCAAACTGGATGAAGAGGGTCAGCTCATCTGGGATGGCGTGTATGGCGGACCTGCCTCAGACGCGGCTCATGTCGTCAGGAAAACTCCGGATCACGGCTTTATCGTCGGCGGTATGACGCTATCCGATGGAGCGGGTAGGGTCGATATGTGGCTGATGAAGTTCATTGACGATGAGATTTCGATCGAAGAAAACAACGTCCTCGACTCTGGCTCCCAACTCAATTGTTACCCTAACCCGTTTAAATCCAGCTTGACCATCGAATATCCACTTGTCGATAGATCAGCTGAAATTGGGATTTATAATATTTCGGGACAAATGATAAAAACAATCCCGCTGAACGGGGATCCTGTTGTCTGGGACGGGAAAGATCGCTCGGGAAATGCCGCAGCAAGTGGGTTGTATTTTATCATCCCCGGGCAGAGATCAGATTTGGCTAAGAAAGTCGTTTTGATTCGATAACTTTTATTTGTTCGGCATTTTACATCATACCTCGAATCCGTCCTCGAATTCCTTCTCGCTGACAGGCATATAGATCGAGTTGTCTTGGCACCGTTTCTGTTGACGGGAGTCGGAAAAATATTTTATCCATTCCTCGGGCGCGTTCAGAGTCTCGCCTCCGTGCGGGGTCATCCGCCTTCGAATCTGGCACAACACCGGCGTATTGATCGCACTGCCTGCGATGACAGCCTGACCCTTAGTCAACGCGGGCAATTCGTTCAAGATGTCCCGCCCGGCACTCTCTACCCCGGAAGCAATGCTTGTCTGATCGATCGGGTTGACGATACGCATGATAATTTGCGTCATACATTGCGACAGAACGTCTTGATCCAGCTTCCCCGGACGCTGGCTGATAATGGCGACGCCCACGCCGAACTTTCTCCCTTCCGATAAAACAGTCTTGAGCAGATCGGTCGTGGTCACAATCGCTCCCTGCGGCGCAAAACGATGCCCTTCTTCCAAAATCACGAACACTGGATAATTCAAATACCGCTCATGATCGGGATCCGAGACCTGACCTTTTTGCGTATCGATCCGCGCCTTGTAGATCCGGCGCAAAACAGTAGCCACGATCACCCGCTGGTCTTCCACGTCAATATCGGACATCTGCAGAACCGTGCATTGACCGGGACGCACCAGGTCCTTCAGCGGAATATGCTCCCGATCTCGAAACAGCGTTGAATTGTTAAATTTGGAATCCAACCGCCATCGTAGCGCGTCGACCGTGATCACATCAGTCGGATTTTTCTCTCCTCTTTCCACCCGCATCCTTTCTAACTCTAAGGTCAGGTCGCGGTAAGACCAGGAACCATCGCTCATTTCGCTTTGATTTTGAGCCTCGTTAAACGCCTCTCTTAGGAAATAATTCATCTTTTCGGTCATATTTGGGAGCAATGCTCGAATCTCTCCGAGTTCTAAAGAAGATATCCTGATATAAACGCGATCCGGTTGAAATATTTTGACATACGGCGAATAATTCCCCACCTCCTGAAATTTTGGCTCGCTTTCTATCTGTTTCAAAGAGCTATATTCGCTATGCGGATCGATCACCAACACCGCGGCGCGGTTATATGGTCGCATCAGCTCCTCAATCAACACGCCGGCTGTATAACTTTTGCCGCTACCGGTGCCAGCCAAGATCGACAAGTGGGTGCTGACCACATCCTTGACGTCCAGCACCACAGGCACGCTATCCGGATCCCTGGTCAACAAATGACCGATATGCGCGGAACCCGTCTCCTCAAATTTCCTGGGCGACAACGCGTGAGTCAACGCGCGGTCAGATACAAGATAAATCTGCTGACCCGGGTCAGGCGAAATACGAGGATTGACAAACTCTCGCATTTCCTCTTCATAATAGCCCTTGATCGTCACCGTCACCTCGTAGAGTTCGGGACGGGTCAACTCGCAGCCGATCAATTTGGAGACGGCTTGGGGAGATATATTTGGGTTGGAAAAAAACCCGTCGGGTAGCCGACGTCCCAGTTGTCTCTCGGTGATACTCCCGAAGATCGCTTTTTTATCAGACCCGATCGGCGCGTGATAATAGACAAATTCACCGATTCGAGTATCAATATTATCCGAGGTGATAAATATATATTGATGAGGCGTCTCTCCCGGTCCCTTGACTGTGCCGACCAATTTGCCCTCGCTGACAGTTTTCATTTGTGCGTCCTCCATATTTTCATATTTTCATATTTTCCATAAAGTCAGTGTCTCGATTGCCAGATGGATTCTTTCTTTTCATCGAGAAAATTCACATATCTTGCCAAAATAAATAAAAGATCGGACAGACGGTTCAAAAAAGCAAGCGTATGCCCGTTTATCGGCTCTTGTTCGCTGAGAGAGGACACATGGCGTTCGGCACGACGGCAGACGGTGCGAGCCAGGTGCAGTTGCGCGGCAAGATACGCGCCCCCCGGAAGAATAAAACTTCGGATTTCCGGAAGTCCAGCGTCTACCTCATCGATCCACCCCTCCAGCATTTTCACCGGTTCCGCGGTAAAACGCTCAATTTTATCCTCATGCTTGTTGCGATAAGGCGTTGCCAGGTCCGCCCCCAGAGCGAACAAATGCGATTGAATGGCGACCAAAAACCCGTGTATGTCCTCCCATGGACACTCGGATAGAACCACGCCCAGCATAGCGTTCAGTTCGTCGACTGTGCCATACGCCTCGACGCGTGGGTCATGTTTACTGACTCGGTGCCCTCCCACAAGCACGGTATTTCCCCTGTCGCCCGTCTTGGTATAAATTTTCATAATGATTCCAATCGATCATAGAGTTCAAAAATTATTCGCTTAGATTTTTATAAAAATAGCTGATTTATTCTCGTAGTCAATTATTTTGTATGTAATCACGGAAATCGATCCGCAGATTATCGCAGATTATCGCAGATTAAGAATTGATAATTAAAGAATTATATCTTTTTTGCCAAATTTTCTTCAGGAAAACGGAGCTTTTGCGCGCATTTCACTATATTCGCCTTGGAAATGTCGTTAAAAATAGACTTTAACCCATTAAATATCAAACATCTGAGGTCTCTGGTTCTCCAAGGCTTATGAATAATGCAGGATAAAAAAGAACCGGCGAATTATTAATTTTATTGCTTTTTCTCCAGCTTTGCGTTTTATTCTATACTTTCATAGAGTCAAAAGAAATTATCAAAAGAAATTATCAAAATAAAATATAAAATTTTTATTATTAACGAATTATCGTTACTTTAATTTGAGTCAAAAAAAATGACCTGATTTATAAGCGGAAGGTAAGTATATACTTTTCATTCTTTGTAACGATTGTAAATATTGGAAATTACGATGAAATCAAAATCTTACGCTCCAGCGTGAGAAAGGAAAAATGATGGAGAAGAAGATCGGAATTTTATTCGGACAAGAGGACACCTTTCCGCAAGCCTTTGTGGATCGGGTGAACTCGAAAGAAATCGAAGGAATTACAGCAGAATTTGTGAGGATAGACAAAGTCTTGCAAGCCCAACCGTCGGAATACGCAGTCGTCATTGACCGTATCTCGCAGGATATTCCTTTTTATCGAACCACGCTCAAGAATATGGCGATATCGGGAACAGCTGTGATCAACAACCCTTTCTGGTGGACAGCGGATGACAAATTTTTTAATAACGCGTTGGCGGAAAAAATCGGCGTGGCAGTGCCGAAGACCGTCGTGCTGCCCTCAAAGGAGCATCCGCCGGATACGAACGAAAAATCTATGCGCAATCTCGCATATCCTTTAGATTGGGACACAATTTTTGGTTATGTGGGATTTCCGGCGTATTTCAAACCGTTTTCTGGCGGCGGCTGGAAGAATGTCTATCGGGTGGAAAGCCCAGAGGCTCTGTTTCAGATTTACAACGAGACCGGACAGTTGGTGATGATGCTGCAGGAAGAGATCAATTTTACCGAGTATTTTCGCTGCTATTGCATAGACCGGCGAGACGTGCACATTATGCGCTACGACCCTCGACAGCCTCACCACCTGCGTTATGTCCGGGATCCGAAGCCGATTTCCAGGCGGATGACCGCGTCGATTCGGAGGGCGGTCCTGGACCTGAACAAGGCACTTGGATACGATTTCAACACTGTTGAACTGGCACTACAGGACGGAGTTCTGTACGCTATCGACTTTTGCAATCCCGCGCCGGACGCGGACCTGCATTCGGTCGGTCCCGAAAATTTCGAGTGGGTGGTGGAAGCCGTGGCAAATATGGCGATCCGTCGGGCAAAGAACCACAAACCTGAGAGAAATAATATGGCCTGGGGTGATTTTGTCCGATCTTTTGTGAATAAAAAACCCCTGGTTCCGCTCCCGCCATCAAAAAAATCGAAGAAGCCGCGAAAAAAATCGCGAAAAAAATCTGTCCAAGAAACGTCGGAGAAATAACGACTGATCCGCAGATGCGGACAAATCTGCGAAATCTGCGGACAAATCTGCGAAATCTGCGGACAAATCTGCGAAATCTGCGGACAAATCTGCGGGGGAAAGCTATGTTGAAAAATCCTAAGACACGAAAAGAAGATTTTACGCTGGGGATTGAAGAAGAATTTCAAATCATCAATCCTCAAACTCGGGAACTGAGTTCTTTTATCACCCAGATATTAGCCGATGGAAAGATGTCGCTTCGGGAACAGGTGAAGGCGGAGTTGCACCAATCTGTTGTGGAAATCGGCACAAAGGTATGTCGCAGTGTCCATGAAGCGCGGCAGGAGGTGACGAATCTCCGATACCAACTGGCTCTTTTGGCGAAAAATCGAGGGTACCGGATTGCCGCGTCTGGCACGCATCCCTTTTCCCATTGGGTGGATCAGAAGATCACAGATCATCCACGCTATCGAGAAGTGGTGCAGGATATGCAGCAGATCGCACGCGCCAATCTCATTTTTGGTCTGCATGTTCACGTCGGTATAAAGGATCGAGACGTTGCGCTGCGTATCCTGAACGAGGCTCGCTATTTTATCCCTCATATTTTTGCTTTATCCACCAATTCGCCATTCTGGCAGGGCAGAAACACGGGCTTGAAGTCCTATCGCACCAAAGTTTTCGATCGATTTCCTCGGACTGGGATTCCTGAATATTTCAACAGTTTGTCGGAATATGATAACTTTATTAACTTGTTGATAAAAACCAAATGTATCGACAATGCTAAGAAAATTTGGTGGGATATTCGCCTGCATCCCTTTTTCAATACCATCGAATATCGGGTATGCGACATTATGATGCGGGTCGATGAGACCATTGCTATCGCCGCGCTTTTCCAGGCGATTACAGCAAAGCTGTATAAATTGATCAAACAAAATTTGGGTTTTCGACTCTATCGCCGAGCCTTGATCATGGAAAATAAATGGCGCGCGTCTCGTTATGGTCTGGACGGGAAGATGATTGACTTTGGGAAAAGAGAAGAAGTGAGCGTCCGCTCTTTGATCCATGAACTGCTCGAATTTGTTGATGATGTGGTTGATGATTTGGGTTCGCGCCGGGAGATCGAATACATCTATCAGATGTTGGAAACAGGCAGCGGTGCTGACCGACAACTGAGTGTATGGCGTCAAAAAGGCGACATCAAAGCAGTGGTGGATTTTATTATTGAGGAAACCCACCATGGTTTATAATTAAAAAAAACCGCGAATTTAATCTCCAAGAATATGGAAAGAGTGATACCATGATACCCGAATTGCGAGAAAAATATAACGCTGAATTTAGCCCGGAACGATACCGGCGATTTTTGGACGACCTCTGGACGATCAACCGAGGAGAAGTGGATTTTCGAGTATGCGAGACTCCGCTTTTTCTCCAGGAGTCGATTTGTGAGCAACTGGTCTCCGCTTCGAAAGACATTACCGTCAAGCTCCAAAGCGAGGCGTTCAAACAACATTGCCTTGACGCGGTCCCAAAAAACTTAACTGTGCCGAACCAAGATGCACATACGACTTTTCTTCAGATCGACTTTGCCTTGTGCCAGGATGCTTCAGGGGATTTTTATCCGCAACTAATTGAGTTACAAGGCTTTCCGTCTGTTTATGGATTTCAGGCGCATCTGGATGAAAAAATCAAAGCGCATTTTGACCTTGCTCGGGGCCTCGGGGCCTATTTTAGCGACCACAACCGGGACTCCTATCTCGATCTGCTCCGTCAGGCAGTTATCGGAGAGAGCGACCCTGAGCGTACGATCCTGCTGGAGATTCGACCGGAGAGCCAAAAGACGCGTATCGACTTTGCGTGCACCGAGCATTATTTCGGAATCAAGCCGGTATGTTTGAGCAAAATTATCAAACGAGGGCAACGTCTATTCTATAAAAAAGAGAATCAAGAAATTCCGATCGAGCGCGTTTATAATCGAGTCATATCCGATGAATTGCAGGGTGCGGATATCTCCTATAATTTTTCCTTTCAAGATGATTTGGACGTCAAATGGGTCGGGCATCCTCACTGGTTTTACAAAATCAGCAAGCATTCATTGCCTTTTTTTGACGAGGTCTACGCGCCGAAGTCCTACTTTCTGAGCGAGTTGGATCACTATCCGGACGATCTCGAAAATTATGTGCTGAAGCCTCTTTACTCGTTTGCCGGCAGCGGTGTAAAAATCGACGCGACGGCTGAGAAATTGGATTCGGTTTCGGATCGGGACAACTATATTCTGCAAGAAAAGATTGCCTACGATCCACTGATTTTGACCCCGGACGATCCCGCAAAGGTGGAAGTCCGCATGATGTTCATTTGGATCGACGAGCCGATATTGGTCAATAATCTGGTGCGGGTCGGCAAAGGCAAAATGATGGGCGTCAATTTTAACAAAGATAAAGTATGGGTCGGTGCCACCGCTGGCTATCACTTTTAGTGATGAATTTAGTGATAAAAAGCCCAACGTACATAACGCAGATCGATGATCTGTATTTTATTGGCTCACGGCAGAACGCTGTTCTGCCATTTTTAATGATTTCCAGGATTTAAATGGGAGTAGAGACACATGTATCCGTTAAAAGTATGTTTTGCCGCCTCGGAAATATCGCCTTTTGCCAAAATTGGGGGATTGGGCGATTATTCCGCGGGATTACCGAGATTCCTCAGCCAGAAGGGACATGATGTCCGTCCTTTCATGCCCTTCTATGATACCATTGACACCGGGGAGCGCCATTTTCATGCAGTAGATTTTATCCGGGATGTGCCAGTGCGTCTTGCAGATGAGACAGTCCTATTTACACTGATCACGGCGCAACTTCCGAACTCTTCACTGGATGTTTATTTCATCGACTGCCCCCGTTTTTTCCATCGGGGAAATGTATATACCAACGATAGAGATGAATATCTGCGTTTCGGCTTTTTCTGTCGAGCAGTTATCGAGAGTTGCCAACGGTTGGGGTGGGGACCGGATATTTTTCATTGTAACGATTGGCACACTGCGTTGCTTCCGCTGCTTTATCAAAACGAATATAAGTGGGATTCCCTGTTTCATCGCAGCAAAAGCGTGCTGACTATGCACAACCATGGGTACGGCTATCAGGGACTTTTCCCCACCCACGCGATATGGAAACTGGGCATAAAAGATTATGCCAACTTGATCCCTCGAGAAGATCGGGAGTCTGATATTGTCAACTTTCTAAAAATCGGCATCCTTCATGCCGACGCGGTGGTACCGGTCAGCTTGACCTACGCGGACGAAATCCGTACGCCGGAGTTGGGTCACGGGCTGGACGCCATGCTGCGCTACAAAGGCGACGCGGTCACAGGAATTGTCAACGGTGCGGATTATGGCGAATGGGACCCGAGGCGAGACCCGTTCATTCCCTATCACTATTCCGCTGATAATCTGGAATGGAAAGAGGAAAATAAAAAGTATCTGTTAAATGACGTGGGTCTGCCTTATGACCCAGACGCGCCGGTTTTGGGCGTTGTTTCTCGATTAACGGAGCAAAAAGGACTCGATCTGCTCTTTGAATGTTTGCATGAGATCCTCTATCATAATAACGTCCGTTTTATTATTTTGGGCGGCGGCGAACGTCATTACGAAAACTTTTTCGAGGCTATCCAATACGAGTTCCCACATAAAGCCTATTTTTATCGGGGATATAACAACCGCCTCTCTCACCTGATCCAAGCAGGAAGCGATATGTTGATCGTGCCGTCCAAATACGAGCCGTGCGGTCTGACGCAGATATACGCCTTAAAATATGGCGCGGTGCCCGTGGTTCGCAAAACAGGAGGCTTAGCCGATACAGTCCAACCTCACAACCACGGATATCAAAACGGCGTCGGTTTTGTCTTTGATCATTTCACATCGGTCGGATTGAGTTGGGCGATCAACTTTGCCATCCATACTTTTCCCTATAAGCATGTGTGGAAACCACTTATGAAACGCGGCATGGAGCAAGATTTTTCTTGGGACTCACAAGGGGAAAAATATCTCGACCTCTATCGCCGCATACGCTGACTAATAGCCATTCAAAGTCTGCTAACCTGGATTATTCGTCATCACGGAAATCGGTCCGCAGATTACGCAGATTATCGCAGATTAAGAATGGATAATTAAAGAATTATATCTTTTTTGCCAAATTTTCTTAATATCAAACATCTGATATCTCTGGTTCTCCGAGGATTATGAATAATGCAGGCTAAGAAATTCTGCTAAGTTAACCTGAAATACTAAAAATAGTTATAGTGAACAAACCCATTGATAAAAATCAAGGTTTTGCTCAACTATCTTTCCAACTTTAGAGAATCTATCCCAAATATCAACGGAAGATACGTTAATAAAATTAATAAAAAGAGGATCATTATGAACACGATCATAATCGGCGCGGGAGTTGTCGGCTTTTATATCACGCAACTCCTCTCTATGGAAAAGCACAATGTGACAGTGATCGACATCGACCAGGAAGCCCTGAGGCGGATTGAGGAGACTTACGACGTCCAGACACTGCAAGGACATGGAGCCAGCACGGTCATATTGGTGGAGGCGGACATCGATGAGGCAGATCTGGTCGTGGCTGTGACGTCAAACGACGAGATCAATATTCTTGCCTGTTTGATAGGGAAACAGCTCGGCGCGAAACGGACTATAGTCCGGCTGGAAAATCCGGCTTATCACGATGTGAGCGATCGATTTCTCTATCGGGACTTGCTCGGCATTGATCTGGTCATTAACCCCAAAAATCTCGCTGCAATGGAGATATACCAGCGGATTCGGATGCCGGGCGCGGTGGCTGTGGAGAGCTTTGCCGGAGGGCGGGTCACGATGAAACAGCTTCATGTGACACCCTCGTTCAAACACATCGGTCAGGAGTTGAAAGACTATCGCCTGCCGATCAAATGCGTGGTCGCCGCGGTTTTGCGAGAGGATCAGGTCATTATTCCCAGCGGAATCGATGTGCTACAAGCAGACGATATGGTCTTTGTGGTCGGCGAAAAGGATAAAATGAAGAAGATCGAGACTTTTTTTGGCAAGTCGGTTCCGGATATCCGTAACGTGACCATTGTCGGCGGCGGAGATATCGGCATTACAGTCGCCAAAAATTTTGAGGCTGCCACAAATATTTCTGTGAAGTTGTTTGACGAGGATCACAAACGGTGCGAGGAGCTTTCCCGCGAGTTAAACCGGACTTTGGTGATCTATGGGAGCGGGACAGACCTGACGCTGCTAAAGGAAGAGCGAGTCTTTAATACAGACGCGTTTATTGCCGTCAGCGGCGAAGACGAGACCAATCTGCTGGCAGGATTGCTGGCAAAAGAACTGGGCGTGCCGAAAAGCATCGTGCTGGTAGATCGACCAGACTATATGCCGGTCTATGAGCGGCTCGGCATCGACTCGGCGATCAGCCCTCGCATCCTGACCGCAAAATATGTGCTGAAATACGTCCATCCTGGCAATGTCTCCGCGGTCTCTTTTATCAAGGAGGACAAGGCGGAAATTCTTGAAATTTTAGTCGGAAAAAATAGCCAAATGGATGGCATCACTCTGAAGGATGCTCCCAAAGCCGAATTTCCCCGCGGCGCGGTTATTGGTGCTGTGGTAAAAAGTGGAAAAGTGGTGATCCCCTTTGGCGATACGGTTATGAATGAAGGCGACACCGTGATCATTTTCGCTCTGCCGCAGGTTGTCCGACAAGTTGAAGATGCGTTTAAGAAAGCAAATTAACCCAAAATTTCACCTCGTTACTCTGTATTTACCAGAGAGTATTCAGCGGATAAAATAAAATCTTATGAATTATAAAATTGTCAGCAAATTAACCGGACTGTTGATCCTTTTTCTCGCGATCTGTATGATTTTTTCACTCCTCTGGAGCGTATGGTACTCAGAATGGAACGTGGCGTTCTCCTTTCTCTATACTATATTGATATGTATCATTTTAGGCGGCGGACTGGTATGGTATGGGGCTGGCACAGAGGAAGAGGTTTTGCGCAAAGAAGGGATGGCGGTTGTCGGCATTGGCTGGCTTTTGTCCGGGATCATTGGCTCGCTGCCTTTTATCCTGTCGCACACTTTTCGCTTCCAGACTATAGAGGGCGTGCAGATCGAAAACGGGCTGTTTTCGCAGATCATAAATAGCCTGTTCGAAACTCTATCCGGGTTCACGACGACCGGATCCACTGTGCTGACGAATATCGAGATCGTGCCAAAGGGATTGCTTTTCTGGCGCAGTTTCACCCATTGGCTGGGAGGAATGGGGATCATCGTGTTATTTATAGCGATTTTGCCTATGTTGGGCGCGGGCGCAAAACGACTTTTCAAGTCCGAAGTGCCGGGACCCATACCGGAAGGGCTTCGTCCTCGCATCAAAACCACAGCGCTGATCCTATGGGGCATTTACATGGCGATCTCCGCGGTTCAGACCATTGCCTATCTTCTCGCGGGGATGGATTTTTTCGACGCGCTATGCCACACCTTTGGCACAATGGCGACCGGCGGATTCTCGCCTTACAACGCCAGTATCGGGCATTATCAAAGCGCGTGGATCGAGTATATCACGGTCGTATTTATGGTCGTCGCAGGCATCAATTTTGGGCTATACTTTCAGGTGATACGAGGCGACTACAAAACGATTTTTAAAGACTCGGAGATGCGCGTTTTTTTCGGAATCGTCGCTCTCGGTACGTTCCTGATCATGTTCGATACCATGCGTCACCAAATTTTTGATAATCTGATCGACTCGTTCCGTTACGTTTGGTTTCAGGTAGTCTCGATCATCACCACAACTGGATACGGCACATCGGATTTCAATACCTGGCCCCCCTTCTCAAAATTGGCACTGATCACGCTCATGTTCTTCGGAGCTTCGAGCGGATCCACAGGCGGCGGCATGAAAATCATCCGGCTGATGATTCTGGTCAAATTGGCGTACTATCAGATATACAAAACATTTCATCCCCAATCGGTCGTCACCCTGAAGATCGGTGGAAAACCGATCGGTCAGGATGTGATCGACGGCGTGACAGGCCTGTTCATTATCGGGATGTCCATCTTTGTAGCGAGCACATTAGCCATGGGCATGCTGGGACTGGATATTGTCACCGCGACCACGTCGGTCGCAGCAACGCTATGGAATATCGGACCCGGACTGGAAAAGGTGGGGTCCATCGAAAATTTTGCACATATCCCTAATGCGGGGAAAATCCTCCTGACATTCTGTATGCTGTTGGGAAGGCTGGAGTTCTACACGATCCTCGCCCTTCTTTTGCCGACATTTTGGCGAAATTAATCTCTGCTTTTCGCAGGGTGGATTATGCGGACAAAAACAGATTTTCTCGATATAATCAAAAAAAATAACCCCCGTCTAAAAATCGACCAGATCGAACGCGCATACGATCTCGCCTCGGAGTTGCACGCGGATCAGATGCGGAAATCGGGAGAGCCGTATCTCAGCCATCTTCTGGAGGTGGGAGAAATCGTGGCTCGATTGGGACTGGATACCGATTCTGTCTCAGCCGGAATTCTGCACGATATTGTCGAAGACGCGGATATTTCCGTCGAAGAAATTCACCGTTCTTTCGGCGCGCAGGTCTCGACTCTGGTTCAAGGGTTGACCAAGATCAAAGGCGTGAAGTTCAAGAGCTACCATGAAAAACAGGCGGATTATTACCGTCGTCTGTTGTTGACCATGGCGGAAGACGTGCGAGTGATTATCATCAAGTTGGCGGATCGGCTGCACAATATGCGCACCTTGAAATATCACGATTCCGTGGAAAAGCAGCGGCGGATCGCACAAGAGACTATGGATATATACGCGCCTCTCGCGCATCGCTTCGGTCTGGCGGAAATAAAATGGGAGCTGGAAGACCTGAGCTTCAAGCATCTGGATCGCCGCTCGTTTGACTTTATCAAGTCGAAATTGGAACGGAAACGTCCTGCACGCGAGCGATACGTGGCAGATATGATCAAGCCGTTGTTGCAGATTATGGCGGAAAATCACATCAGAGGCGAGGTGTCGGGTCGTCCCAAGCACATCTATTCTATTTATAAAAAAATGACGCGGCAGGGGAAGTCGATTGAACAGTTGGACGATCTCTATGCTTTTCGGATCATAATAGGAGCGAATCAAAGTTTTGTCCGGCAATTTTTTGACGATCATGCCGGGCAAAAAATGGGATCGTCGGACAAAAAAGAGACTCATGAAAAAATCGAAGAATTGAGACGAAAGGATCGTCAGCGAGAGCAGGAGGAGATCAGCCAACTCTATTCTCTTCTGGGCGTCATCCATCAACGTTTCCCGCCGATTCCCGGCGCGTTCGACGATTATGTCGCGTCGCCTAAGTCCAATGGATATCAGTCGTTGCATACCACTGTAATCGGGCGGGAAGGCAAAAAGACGGAGATACAAATCCGCACGTATGACATGCACCGAGTCGCTGAGTTGGGCATCGCCGCGCATTGGCGTTACAAAGAGCGATCTGTCAGCGACAAATATCTGGAAAATCTGGTTCCCTGGGTCCGAGAATTGTTGACCCTGGATGATGATTCCGACAGTTCGACCGAATTTCTTGATCTCCTGAAAAAAGCACTGACAACAAAGCGGATCATCCTCTTTACTCCACGTGGCGAGATCGTTCAGATGCAGGAAAACACCACCCCGATCGACTTTGCATTTGCCATCCATACCGAGGTGGGGCTGCGCTGCCGAGGAGCAAAGGTAAACGGCCGCATGGTTACGCTGAATTATCGGCTGAATAAGGGCGATTGCGTGGAAATTATTACCTATCCGAAGGCAAAGCCCACGCGCGGTTGGCTGGATATCGCGAAATCGTCTAAGGCAAAGAGCAAAATTCGCAAGGCACTCCGGGAGCAGGAATTTCAACAAAATCTGGCTTTGGGGCGCGATAAGTTGACGAGGGAGCTGAAAACCCGTCATATCGATCTGCCAAAGGATAAAAAATTGTCCGATCTCCTCGCAGATTTGAAATGCGCGTCTCTCGACAATCTGCATGAAGCGATCGGATCCGGGAAGCAGTCTATCTCTCCGATCATCAAGCGGCTTGCTCCTCAGATAGAAAGGGAGGAACAAGCTATCGAGGAGATCGCAGAGGAGTTCCGACGACAGTCCACAGTCGTGATCGACGGCGTAGATAATGTGATGATGCGCATAGCGTCTTGCTGCCAGCCGGTGCCGGGCGACGACGCGGTCGGATTTATTACCCGAGGAAGAGGCATATCGATCCATCTCCGAACCTGCGCTAATATCTCTCATATTTCCAAGCATCAAAAAGAAGACTCCAATCGATTGGTCAATTTGACGTGGGGATTAAAGGAGTCTCGGACGTTCCTGAGCCAAATTTATGTGGAAGGAAAAAATCGTCGGGATATGCTGGCAAATATTATCCAGACGATTTTCGCACTGAATATTCATATCCGTAAGAATGAAACAGTCAGTAAAGGGAAACAATTTTTCGGTCGATTCCTGCTTGAGGTACAGGGAAATGATCAACTCATTAAGGTGATTAAAAAGTTAGGCAAATTGGATGGGATACACACTGTAGGCAGAGAGCGGATGTTTAAAAGTAAGTAATTCTTTTGAATATCTGTTAAAATCGGTATTAGGATGGATTTATTTTTATTATTTTATTTATTTCCTCATTTTAAAATGAGGAAAAGGAGGACGTATGAAACACCTATCTTTATTCACTATCCTACTCGTAATCTGCCTGATCTTAACGATGTTCGCAGTGCCGGTTCTGGCCAACAA
>NBMB01000079.1 GCA_002084765.1 Candidatus Cloacimonetes bacterium 4572_55
GTACAATGCACATGATAGGCATTATCTTCGATGACAACATCGGTAACGGTTATGCCCGGTAACTCAAGAATGATCTCAAAAACCTTATTTAAATCTGATGGTGAAGTCATAGCCAATTCACTCCGATTACTTGAAAAATAATAAAAAAATGGATCAAAATGCTTCAATTAAAATACCAAATAAATCGATTAATCTCAATCGAATTCTGTAGTTTCCGTAAAAACTTCCCAAGAGCCAATTTGGATTATAATAAGAGGATTAATGATGAAAAAAATGCTATTTCTGATAATTATAATATCTATTGTTGGGTGTTCAGGAAAAAACAAACAGTTTTTAGACAAGACTGAAGCTCAAAGTTTAGAAGAAAAACATCAATTTGGCGGAAGAATTGCCCCAGATAGTCCAACTACTTTCAAAGCTGAAAAAAACAAAATTTGGTTCTTTAGCGAAGGAACAAAAGTAGTTGGAAATTTATATGTTCCCATCAATCACAATAAAGATGAGCAATTACCAGCAATTGTTGTGGTTGGACCAAAAGGAGCGGTAAAAGAACAAACAGGGGGTATTTATGCTAAAAAATTATCAGAGAAAGGATTTTTAACTCTCGTTTTTGACCACCGAACTTATGGAGAAAGCGGAGGGAACCCAAGACATTATGAAAATCCATATATGAAAATAAAAGATGTAAAAACAGCAGTAAGTTATATTGCTTCTCTTGATATTGTAGATATTAACAAAATATCAATGCTTGGGGTTTGTAATGGAGGAGGTTTTGGTCTTGCAGCGGCAATCTATGATGCACGAGTGAAATCTTATGCCTCTGTATCAGGTCTTTTTGATTTAAGAAGTCAAATAATAAATGGTAAACCAGATGAAAAACAGAGGCTATTTTCAATAATGAAAGAATCTTCCAATGCGAGACAAAAATATTTTGAAACTGGCGAAATTGTTTATATAAAACAGATGCCTGATGTAGATGAAAATTCAAATCAATTGAGAAAAGAAGCATATGAATATTATTGTACTTCCAGAGGATTATGTCCAAATTATGGGGAAAACAAAATGGCAGTTATGAGTAGAGATACTCGTAGAAGTTTTGATATTACAGACCAAATTCGGCTTTTATCTCCAAGACCATATTTGGCAATTGCTGGTACAAAAGCGCTCACACTTGGGTTGAGTGAAAAAGCATTTGAAAGGGCAAATGAACCAAAAGAATTTTTTAAAATTGAAGGAGCTACACACGTTGGTCTGTATGATATTGATAAACATGTTGATCAAGCAGTAAAGAAATTGTCTGAATTTTATACAATTAAATGAAAAATAACGAAACGCTAACAATGTGAAAAAATCAGGTTCATTTCAGAAATGATTTTTGAAATATGAAAAAAAAACTTGACAATCCCTCCCTCCCCCATTTAAATTAATTCTCTAAATAGTTCTCTAAAATTTTGAAATCCAAACAACTTATTAAAACGGAGGAAAATGATGAAAAAATTTCCATTAGTTTTGTTGTATTGTGTCTGCTCTTTTTTGTTGTCAGCACGGTTTATGGGCAACAGGTTGGGCTAAGTTCCGGAGGTCCGGATAACATTTCGAATACAATCCCGCCATCATCTGAGCAATATACCATTCCGCAAAGCGATGACGGCTCCAGGTCGGTTCGCGACCTGCTCTATGCCCTGGATGATGGAGGTGCTGAGACCTCAATCGGTGGAGTAGTAGGTGATATTTTGTGGTTGAATGCCTTTACCGCTGTCGCCGGCTCGGAAAAAATAACTGAAATCCATGTGGCCTGGGGCAGGACGCCTGCTACTGAACTCGGGCCAAGCAATGTTCCGAACTTCGCGCCTTGCTCCGTCATTCTATATGAAGATCCAAATGATGACGGCGATCCTTCAGACGCCGTCTTTTTAACCTCGACCGCGACAACTGTGCAAAATGTCGATACTGATATCCTGACAATTCCCGGGGAACTGGTTGATTCGAGCTTACGGGCGATCGGCCACAGTAATTCCGACTGTCTCCGAATGGGGCATGATCGTCCTGTCGCTGTTAGTCCTTATCACCGGAACGTTTATCCTGCGCCGCAGCAAACAGGCTGTAATAGCCGTCTGATCTCAAAACGTTGCTAATCATGCCTGAACTTCACGTTAGTCTTCTTGATATCTGTTTATGAAAAGACCAACCATGGGGAAATTCATTACATTTATACAAAAAATAGACGATCATTGCTCGGCTTTCTAATACCTGCAATGATCGTCTATTTTTTGATTGCGAAAAAATGTAAAGAGACGATATTTGGGTCAAGTGGGTGCTTGATGAAACTCAATTGTCGCGGACTGTCCGCTACCAACTTGCATTCAATAAAATCCCAGACTCCAAACTTTCTGGGCTAATAATGGACATTGGTCATTATACTATTTTAAACCTAAGTCAAGTTGAATTTAAATTTTTACTTTTACAATGTGCCACCTAAAACGACGATTAAGAGAGGTTGAAATTTTGAAATTAAATATTGCTCATATTGCCAAGGATACTCTTTTTATCCTAATTGGTATTGTTTCAGCTGGTTTTGGACTAAAAGGATTTTTGCTACCTAATTTATTTATCGATGGTGGCGCTATGGGTATTTCTTTGCTAATATCAGAAACAACCAGTGTATCACTATCCATTCTTATTATCGCTGTCAATTTGCCATTTCTCATACTTGGATATTCGCAAATAGGAAAGCAATTTGCTATTAAAAGTGTTCTTGCTATAATTGGACTTGCATTAGTTGTTCACTTTATATCTTATCCTTTAATTACAACAGACAAATTACTTATTGCTGTTTTTGGTGGCTTTTTTTTGGGTGGAGGAATAGGAATGGCAATCCGTGGTGGATCTGTAATAGATGGAACCGAGGTGTTAGCAATTCATCTAAGCAAAAAATCAGGACTGACCATTGGGGACATAATATTAATTTTCAACATTATTATATTTTCATTTGGAGCTTACATTTTGTCAATAGAGGTTGCTTTATATGCAATTCTGACCTATTTGGCTGCTGCAAAAACTATAAATTTTGTGGTTGAAGGGGTTGAGGAATACACAGGAATAACGATCATATCAGATAATAGCGACAAAATAAGATTAATGATTACTGAAAAGCTAGGCAGAGGTGTTACAATTTATGCGGGCAAAGGGGGATATGGAAAACGAAGTGATACTTTGAAGCAAATTGACATTGTTTATACAGTTATCACAAGGTTGGAAATTGCAAAACTACGATCAGAAATTGACAAAATTGATTCTGATGCATTTATTATTATGAACAGTATAAAAGACACAAAAGGAGGAATGATTAAAAAACGATCAATAGAAAAATAAATCAATGTCAACATAATATACGCTCATAACAAATTGTTGCGCCTGACATTTTTCCGCTGTCGCTCCCAAAATTCAGGTGAATTTGGGCGTTAGAAAAATAAAATTAATTAAAATTGGAGTTAAAAAATGACTTTTTGCACATCAATTCATTGCATAGATGGGAGAATACAAGAGCCTATCATAAAGTATTTAAAAGAGAACTATAATATAACTTATGTTGACACAATAACTGAACCAGGACCATGCAAAATACTTGCTAAGGGTGAAGACAAAATATCAGTTAATTCTATTCTAAAAAGGACGAGAATATCAATAAATAGGCATGGTTCGAAACTCATTGCTATTTCTGGACATTATGATTGCGCAGGAAATCCTTGCGATGAAGAGATACAGAAAAAACAAATAAGAAAAGCTATTAAATATCTTAAAATCAATTATCCTGAAATAAAAATAATCGGGTTATGGGTTGATAATGAATGGAAAATAAATAATATCTAACAAATTAATCCTGCCGGCATATATTGGCGAAAGTCTCAAACAAAAAAAATAAAACGAGGCGATTAAGGACTATGAAAAAAAAACGTGAGATCGATAAAAATTTTGAACGGACTTATGATACACAAATTAAGACTTTTCAAAATCTTATGCGTTTTAAAATTCGAGATATTTTATTGGTTTCCAGTTTGTATGACCTCTACTTACTGGAAGAAGACGGCCGTCTATATGAATTGTTGCAGCATGAATATCGCGGATTAAATTTGAGCCATACTCCAGAATTGACGCGAGTCTCCAGCACCAAAAAGGCGGTTGATCTTGCTCAAAAAGAAGGACGGTTTAACCTGATCATCACGACCATGCACGTCGAGGGTATGCACGCCTTGGCTTTTGCCCGGCTGGTCAAAGAGTCAGGGTTGGATATTCCCATCGTCTTGCTTGGGTATGACAACCGAGAATTTTCCGATCTGATCACACACCAGGATACATCGGTATTTGATGGGATTTTTATTTGGCAGGGCGACTATCGAATCTTGTTAGCGATCATCAAATCGATCGAAGACCGTAGAAATGTGGCGCATGACATTGAGACCATCGGCGTCCAAGTTATTATTGCAGTTGAGGACAATGTGCAGTATTATTCCTCATTCCTGCCCCTGATCTATATCGAGGTGATGAAGCAATCGCAACAACTGATATCCGAGGGCGTCAGTCTGTCTCATAAATATATCAGGATGCGCGCCAGACCGAAAATTTTGCTAGCGAATACCTACGAGCAGGCATGGGACTATTACACGCAATATCAGAATTACGTCCTGGGAGTTATCTCTGACATCGATCTTCCGAGACTCGGCAAGTCCGACCCGCAAGCCGGCATCCGTTTCGCAAAAAGTGTGAAAGCACAGCATCCAGATATTCCTATCTTACTGCAATCCACGGAAGCAGAAAATGAGAAAAAAGCGAGAGATATCGACGTTTCCTTTACACTCAAAGGCTCTCCGACACTATTGCAGGAGCTTCAATACTTTATCAGCAGAAATTTCGGATTCGGCGATTTTGTATTTCGTAACCCGGGAGGCGAGACGGCTGAGATAAGCCCCGCGACGGATCTGATATCGTTAGAACAGAAAATCCGATTATTGCCAGAGGAGAGCCTGGTGTATCACTCGAAGCGGAATCATTTTTCTACCTGGCTCAAAGCGCGAACAGAATTTTGGCTGGCAAATAAAATCCGACCAACCAAAGTGACGGATTTTTCCACAGTAGAGCGTATGCGAGACCATCTGGTCTCTTCCCTGAGACACTACCGTAAGTCCCGACAGCGCGGCGTGGTGAGCGATTTCATAAAAGAGGCGTATGACCATACCAATGACCTGGCTCGGATCGGCGAAGGTTCCCTGGGCGGTAAAGCTCGAGGACTCAATTTTTTGAATACCTTGATTAACAGCATGAACGTGTACGATAAATTCAAGGGCGTTCGGGTTTATGTTCCCCCAGGCGTTATCCTCGGTGCCAAAGTATTTGACGATTTTCTTGATACCAACCACCTGCGCGCATTTGCCTTAAAATCCCAAAGCGACAAGGAGATTACCGAAAGATTCTTGAACGCTCGTTACTTCCCCGACTATGCATACAATGAACTGCGCATGTTTTTGGAAATGACGCAAACGCCTCTCGCCGTCCGATCTTCCAGCCTGTTGGAAGATTCGCAGTATCACCCTTTTGCAGGCGTATATGAGACATATATGATACCGAACAATCAGGGTGGTCCTTCCGTACGGCTCAATTATCTGGTGAATGCTATTAAGCGGGTGTACGCCTCTACATTTTATCAGCAGACAAAAGAATATATCAAAATGACCACCTATCGTCTGGAAGAAGAAAAGATGGCGGTTATTGTCCAAAAAATGGTCGGGTCCAGGCACGACAACCGTTTCTACCCGGATTTCGCGGGCGTGGCAAAATCACATAATTTCTATCCGATCTCTCCCCAGAACGCAGAAGATGGGATTATCGCTGTGGCTCTCGGTTTGGGAAAAACTGTGGTCGAAGGGGAGGATTCCATCAAATTTAGCCCCAAAATGCCACAACATTTCCCGCAATTTTCCTCTGCCAAAGATACGCTGCGCAATAGCCAGAATTCTTTCTGGGCACTCTCCTTAGATAACCCATCGGGAACCAGTCCGGATTTCACATCGTCAATCGAATCGGTCAAAAGATACGAATTGGACGTAGCGGAGAAAGATGGGACATTGTTCAATATCGGCTCGGTCTATTCACCGGAAAATGAGAGCGTCTATCCGGGCTTATCGCGTCGCGGTATTCGGCTGGTCACATTCGCCCCGTTGTTGAAGTATAAGCTGTTTCCGCTGCCGGAAGCGTTGGACTATCTGCTTCAATTGGGATGTTGGGGAATGGGAACCGCAGTGGAAATCGAGTTCGCGGTTCAGATGTCCAGAAGAAAAGGCAAGCCGCATAGATTCGGCGTCCTGCAGATGCGCCCTCTGGTGATCAACAAGGAGTTAGAGGAGTTGAATGTCGAAAATTATAAGCCTAAACAATTGATTTGCCAGAGTCAAAATGTGCTGGGAAACGGTGTGATCGACGGTATTTATGATATTGTAGCAGTGGATATCAAAAATTTCGATCGGTCGAAAAGCCAAGAGGTCGCCAGAGAATTGACCCAATTGAACGCAAAATTGGTCTCGGAAAAACGCCCGTATCTGTTGTTCGCCTGTGGACGATTGGGAACTGTAGACCCCTGGCTGGGCATTCCTCTGAAGTGGGAACAAATCTCCGGCGCTCACGCGATTGTTGAAACCGGTTTGTTAGATATGATTGTGGAACCCTCGCAAGGATCGCATTTTTTCCAAAATATCACAGCGTTTATGGTCGGCTACTTTACCGTTTATTCTACCGACAGCTCCAATTTTATTAACTGGGACTGGCTCTATCAACAACCCGCAACGGAAGAGATGTCCCATATCCGACTGATCCATTTTGACAGCCCAGTTTTGGTGAAAATGAACGGCAAAAAGGGTAAAGGGGTGATCGTCAAACCGGAAGAGGACTATTCCTAATTTTATTTTTCATTTAATGAAGTTCTTGACATACGCCCGTCTCACGATTAAATTGTCATGTTCCTGAAATTGTCTATAAAAGGACTTTTATGTTCCTGAAGTTTTTCGATGTTCTAAATGTTCCAATGGAGGAGAAACCAATGTCTCGAAAAGTATCGTTAATGTCATGGATCACCATGACTCTTTTTTTACTGATCACAACCGCCTGCTCCTCGTTATGGGCGCAGGTAGGCTCGGGCGGAACGCCTGTATCTTTCACGAAATCTCTGTCTGGAGAGATCGACCAGGTTGATATGCCGGACGTGGATCGCGACGCGCTTTTGGCTGAGGACGCGCAACAGCCCAAAACTGCTCTTGATGGACATGATCCTGGTCAAGTGGCTTTTGACGACCCCGAAGATTTTGAGAGCGGCTATGACGGCTGGACCATCTATAGCGTTGCCAACAATTATGATTGGGAGCGAAACAGTTCTGCCGGAGGGGGGGCAAACTCGACAAGTTATTACATGTATTGTAACGCCTATAATAGCGATGGGGCTGGAAACGATTGGCTGATCAGCCCCTCTATCGATCTTTCGGGTTATACGAATCCCCAGCTCGATTTCTACTCCTGGACAAGTTATACAGACACAATTACTGGGTTAGAAGCGAAAATATCGACCAATTATTCCGGCAGCGGAGACCCGACTTCAGCAACATGGACTTCGTTGAGTGCCACTTTAGCACCACAAGATTCTGAAACCTGGACAAACTCCGGCGACATAGACCTGTCTGCTTATACAGGAACGGTCTATATCGCTTTCCAATACACCTCGACCGGAAACAGTGCCGGCTCCAGCGCGTTATGGCGTGTCGATGAGGTTCGGATCAACAGTTCCTCCGGCGTGGTGGACCCGTCAAATTTCACAGCGACAGGCCAAAGTGTCTCGCAGATTAATTTGGCATGGACAGCAAATAGCGGCAATGATAACGTGATGGTCGCCTATAACACAACGGATGCATTTGGCGCGCCATCTGGGTCTTGCAATGCTGGCGATCCGATAACTGGAGGCGGGTCTGTTATCTACAACGGCTCGGCAACCACGTACAATCATTCTGGTTTGGCTGAAAGCGCAACCTATTACTATAAAGCCTGGTCGGTTAATGGAGTCGCCTATTCTAACGGAATCACTGCCAATGGGACCACGTTGAAAAATGAACCGACCAACCATCCGACAAATTTTATGGCAACAGGTGTGAGTTCTTCTACCATCCGCCTGACCTGGACAGACGCGGCAGGAACAACGTCGCCGGACGGTTATTTAATCAAAGCCAGCAATGTGAGTTTTGCGGCAATCACCAATCCCGCGGACGGATCGCCGGTCTCTGACGATACCAATATGTCGGACGGAGTTGGCGCGGCAAATGTGGCTCAGGGTTCCGGCTTATATAACTTTAGCGGATTGTCGGCAACGACAGAATATTTTTTTAAGATTTACGCGTACACAAATTCCGGTTCGCAAATCGACTACAAGTTGGATGGAACCATTCCATCTGATAGCGATCTCACGACAAGCGTCGCTGATTATTATGCCTCGGCTATGGGTCTTAGTGGTCAACAACTTAAGGATGCTCTCCACACCATCGTCACGACAAGCCACACGACAAATTATAGCTACAGTCAACTGTGGGATATTCTGTCGGAGACCGACGAGGACCCAAACAACAGCAGCAACGTCCTCCTATTTTATACCAACCGATCTCGCTCCAAAAATGCTCATGGCGGCGGTGATGATGAATGGAATCGCGAGCATACCTGGGTCAATTCCCATGGCATTGATAATAATTTACCCGGTTATACCGACTTGCACCATCTTCGTCCCTGCGATCCGAATGTGAACAATGCCCGCGGCAGTCTTGATTTCGATGAGGGCGGTTCGGAGTATAACGATGACGGTTATGCTACCGGCTGTAATTACGACGGTAATTCATTCGAGCCGCCAGATAACGTCAAAGGAGACGCGGCTCGTATTATTTTCTACATGGCTGTCCGATACGAGGGGACAGGCAGCGGAAGCGATCCTTATGATTTGGAAATGGTCGATAATACGAACGAATCAACGCCGTCCGGGAGTGTTCTCGGCGTGGAGTCAACCCTGTTACAATGGCATACCGATGACCCTGTCGATACCTGGGAACAGGGCAGGAATGAGCGCATCTACAGCCGCCAGGGCAACCGCAATCCATTTATCGATCATCCGGAATGGGTTAACAGTGTCTGGGGCGAGCCGACCACAGAAACAACGGTTCAGTTTTCGACAGCGGTTGGTACGGTTGGAGAAGGCGACGGAACCTATAACTTGTCGGTAACGATCACAAACCCGGACGCTACAAGTGCCACGACTGCCAATGTGGTTTTGACCAACGGTTCCGGGACAGATATCGGGGATTATACGACTCAGACAGTGACTTTTCCTGCTGGCAGCTCCACGCCGCAAACCGTGACCATCACGATCACGGATGACATTGAGCAGGAAAGTAGCGAGCTTTTCACCTTCGAGTTGCAAAATGTTGCCGGGGGGAACAATGCTTCTGCCGGTTCGCCATCGCAATTCGGGCTGACGATTACGGATAATGACAGCCCAACCTCGGACGTCACGCCTCCGGTCATTTCCAACGTGCAGGTCAGCGGGATCACGACGACCGCGGCGACTGTGGGATTTGATACGGACGAGCTTGCGACATCGACAGTAACTTATGGTCTAACAACAGCTTATGGAGATTCTGAGACATCCCAGACCGTGGCGACTTCTCATGCAATTTCGCTGACTGGGCTTCAGTCAGGCACGACCTATCATTATCAAGTCTG
>NBMB01000080.1 GCA_002084765.1 Candidatus Cloacimonetes bacterium 4572_55
CGTCCGACACTCCATCGTCATTTAGATCATAACCAAGATTGCCTGAAGAACTACCAAAACGGATGTAATATCTGGCGGCATTAGCAACAGAGCTGTCGGTAAAGCCGGTTCCATCAAAAGTCGGATTGTCATCCATCCAGTCATATTGCGGTACAGTAGTCACGTTAACAGTGGTATCGCCACCCACGGTATATGCTGGGTAAGCTACCGCAGAATACCCTACAGCAGTCCCCCCGACCACACCGCCAACACCTTCCGCTGCAGAAAAAGGATACCGGACTTCAACCGTAAGCTGGGGCAGAGCGGTCAAGTCCACCTCGATGATGTCTACGCCAGCTGTGTTTTGTAAGGAGTCGCCATCCCAAGGAAGCCTACCATCCGTGCCGTCAGCTCCGCCCCGCCCGTCAAAAGTGATCAAGTTGCCAGCACTATCCGGAACTGTGAAGGTGACATGATGATTAGTCCCACTCTGTCCCAGAAAATACTGAGCTTGCAAGGTAAGCGTGTAGGTATAGCTAGTTTCACCAGTTATTGCCACGGTATCACTCACGACACTGGTAATTCCCACCACAGGAGCACCAGTACCACTAGTATCTACAGCAACCCCGTCGATATAAAATACTGCTTTGGATGTATCTATCCCGCTCGCATTCGGAGTACTCGCACTCTGGTGCCCAGCTGTATTTGGATCAGCGTCGGTTGTGGTATCGTAGGGATCATACACATCAATAGAGTATGTGATCGTTTCAGCGCAATCCTGTGGAGTCCAAATATTGGTACCCACGTCGTAGTTAGCCGGAGCTGAAGGCGTAAAGCTAAGACTATCAGGAACAAGTTGCGGCTCGCCAGAGTCGTATCGGATAAAATCCTCTACGTCCCATCCGAGATTGCCGCCATCAGTTCCGTTATGGGCAATGATAAACGTTGTCACATCAACATTTCCATTCGGAAGGTCACGGTTGTTTGTCACAGAAAGATATAACTCCAGATTATCCTGATCATTGAGGCCATCCATACCCCGTGATTCAACGTATCGGTTACTATCAACAGTAGCAAGATTAATATCGCCCGAACTCACTAAGAGGTCTGTACCCACCACCAAAAAAAATTTATAGGTGCTGGCAGCACCAGCATTAATACTGCTGTAATTCTCAAACGGTACGAGTGTCGGCGTCCGCGACCCATATTGGTCATAAATATCCACTCGGATATCAGGCGTTGAGTTGCCATTTGCGGTCACACGGGATACAGAGTCCGTTGTTGTCAATTCAAACCACAGCGTATCGCCCGCGGTTTCCGTCGCGCTCACAGCCGGCGATCCCAGAGCCCATCCATCAGTGTCATTAGAGCCAAGAAGTAGGGTATCAGAACCAGCAGTAATACCAGTGTGATCAATAACGACTTGGTCGGTAACAACTCCACCAGGCGGAAATGTCTGTATTATCAGTTGAGTGACAGTGATCGGTGCTCGAATAGCACTATTGCCCGCGTCATTATCGGCCTGGGCTGGCATCAGCGCCACGCCGAATAAGAGTAAAAAGATTAAAATTAACAAAGATTTAGATCTCATTTGAAATTCTCCTTTCAAAAGATTCCATTGACGACTGCCATTTGGCACCCATCGGTTATTCGTTGTTTACATTTGTGTCAGTTTCGCAACCCTCATAAATTCAATAAAAATTCGTTAGATTTGGATCAAGATTCGGGCGCTTTTGATATGGTTCGACTACCGCCTCCTTTCAATTCGATATGTCACCATGATACTTTTCATCATTATCTCCCTTTTTCTAATTAATTAGTCCGCAGAATGGTCCGCTGATTACGCTGATTAACGCAGATGGTCCGCAGAATGGTCCGCAGATTACGCTGATTACGCAGATTAGTGCGGAATCGTTTATCATTACTTTTTTGAGAAGAATCTCCTCTCAAGATAGAATTTTATACTATTTTCAAAAAAATTCAATAAAAAAATGTAAAGAGCTTAGATTTTGATCATATTTATGAGACCAATCAATTCTAAACTCGGCTTAATAGCTATAATTAATAGCTGTTAAGCTCTCAAATCCCGTTATTTTGTCCCTAAAAAAAAACAAACCTTTTACGGAATAAATTGATCTGCAACTTAACAGAGTTTCGATTATTTGTCAACATTTTTTTATCTCGCAAGCGGAAAAAAGTGATTCGACGTTCTGCTGATGGTCCGCAGATTACGCTGATTAGCGCAGATTAATGTGGATTAATGTGGATTGGTTCGCAGATGGTCCGCAGATTACGCTGATTAACGCAGATTAATGTGGATTAATGTGGATTGGTCCGCAGATATGGAAATGAGTTCTTGATTTTTATATTATTATCCTTTAGTATAAGACCTCGTATCCAAAAAAAATCTTTAATTCACGTAAGGTGTCCGCAGATGGTCCGCAGATTACGCTGATTTTCGCAGATGGTCCGGACTAATCAGCGTTAATCTGCGTTAATCTGCGGACTATTCTGCGGACCATTCTCCTGGAGGTTGATTATGTTGCAGAAAGGGGACTCACAGACTTACTCAATAATCGGTGCGGCAATGACGGTTCATCGGAAATTGGGCAATGGATTTTTTGAGGCAGTTTATCAGGCTGCGCTTGAGAAAGAGTTCATCTATTGCGATATTCCCTACGAGAGAGAGAAAGAGTTGCCGGTGCATTATCGGGGCGAGGTGATCGCACGGTATCGGGTAGATTTTCTTTGCTTCGACCAGGTCATTGTAGAGCTGAAGGCTCTGAAAAAGACCTCCAGCGCGGATGAGGGACAGGTCATCAACTACCTCAAGGCGTCTGACTTGAATCGAGGTCTCCTCATTAACTTCGGCACGCTAAGCCTCCAACACAAAAGATTAGTCCTCAACCTTTAATTTAATCCGCGTTAATCCGCGTAATCTGCGGACCAATCCGCGTTAATCCGCGTAATCTGCGGACCAATCCGCGTTAATCCGCGTTAATCCGCGTTAATCTGCGTAATCTGCGGACCAATCAGCGTTAATCTGCGGACCAATCAGCGTTAATCTGCGTAATCTGCGGACCAATCTGCGGACCATTCTGCGAAGGAGCTGAAAAATGAATGACATTGTCGAATCTTATATTAAATTAGCCCTCCGAACCGGTCAGTATGACCCGGACTATATCGATTCTTATCACGGGCCAGAGGAGTTTCGACCCGCGGCGTTGTCCTCTGTTGAAGAAAAAACATTTCCTTTTGAGGAGCTTGTCGGACAAGTCCAAGATTTGGCCCGCAGACTTTCCGAGATCACCAGTCGTGATTGGGACAGAGTCGAAAAACTCCGCCATGTTTCTATGACCAAGCAATTAGAATCTCTCATGACAGAAATCAAGTTGATCTTCGGCGCACAGATGTCCTTTGACGAGGAGTCTCAGGCGTTGTATGACGTGGTTGCTCCGGCTTACGATGTAGAACAGTTTGGAGAAATGATCAATAATCTGGACAAAATTTTGCCCGGTAGCGGCGATATTCTGACGCGGTTTAATAAGCTCAAGGAACACGTTTCTATCCCAACAAATAGACTGGAAAAGGTATTCGACAGGGTATTCGACGAATGCCGACGACGCACCCAGCGATATATTTCCCTGCCAGAAGGCGAAAATTTTACCATCGAATATGTGAAGGATGCGCCGTGGGCCGCGTATAATTGGTATAAAGGAAACGGCTTCAGCTTGATCCAAATTAACACCGATTTTCCGACGCGTATTCACGAACCTCTCCATCTCGCCGCGCATGAGGGATATCCGGGGCACCATCTATTTCATTCTCTGTTGGAAAAAAATCTGGGACGGGAGAGAGGATGGATGGAGTTTTGTATTGCCCCTCTTTTTTGTCCTGCCGCGATTATTGCGGAAGGCACGGCGGAGTATGGGGTCGATCTCGTTTTCCCAAAAGATGAGAGGATAGAATTCGAGCTGAGCCAACTGTTCCCCATTGCCGGACTGGACGCGAGACTGGCGGAGGTTTTTTATCAAGCTCTGGAGTGTCTCAAAGGGATTCGAGGTCTGGGTATCGAGGTGTCTCGGGGCTACTTGGACGAAAAAATCGACCGTGAGCAGGCGATTGAGATGTTGGTGCGATACGGTCTGCGCACCCGAGAGAGAGCAGAGCAAAATCTGAAGTTTGCCGACCGATACGGCAGCTATGTTGTCACCTATTCGCTCGGTAAAGATTTGATCAGGGAGTATATCGAGACGCGCTCAGGGAGGGAGGAGAGCCCAGGTCGGAAGTGGGAACTGTTCTATGAGTTGATCTCCACGCCCCAGGTTCCATCTGGATTGAGGCCATGACCTCGTTTTGCCATGTTTGCCATGATTCAATAAATTGCAGGTCGGTGATCTGCGTGACGTAAATGATTTATAGGAGGAAGAGTAATGAGTCGATTAAAACGGAATTTCGTGTTATTTATTTCATTCATAACGATATTCATAACGATAGGATCAAGCGTGCCTTTATGTGCCCAGAGCGTAGCCGAATGGCAGACCTCGATGGGCATGTTTCGGGCGGTCATTCGGGAGGATTTGGTCCCGATTACTGGTGAGAATTTCATTAATTTGGCAAATGACAACTTCTATGACGGGCTGATTTTCCATCGGATAATCGACGGATTTGTCATCCAAGACGGAGACCCGACCGGCACTGGAGGCGGGGGTCCGGGATGGACGATCCCGCTGGAAATTCATCCGGACTTACGGCACGACACCGCGGGCGCGTTGGCAATGGCTCGCAGCGCGAATCCGAATAGCGCGGGTTCTCAGTATTATTTTACACTATCTCCGCAGCCCGGTCTGGACGATAACTATGCGGTATTCGGCAAGGTCATTGAGGGGATAGAGACGGTTTTGGAGATTGGTCATGTGCCGACTGATAGTAACGACAGACCCATCACGCCGGTTGAAATTTACAGCATCGAGATTTTGGGAACTATCTATCCGGGTTTGGAGATGGATCATGTGGTTCTCATTGAGGACGAATCGAATTCCGACGGAGACGGCGTGTTTAATCCTTATGAAAGCGCGCTCCTTTCCATTGCGCTAGAAAATCTCGCAGGTTGGGGAAACGCGGCACATGTGACCGCAACCCTGACCTGTTCCGACACGCGGCTGACTATTGAGAACCCCACAGTCAACTACGGCGATATTGCTGGCGGCGATTCTTCTATCAACACGGATCAGCCCTTCCGAATTTTATCCGAATTTGGCGAAACTTTTACCGCGTCGGCAAATCTTCATTTGTCTGCAAATGGGGAAACAGATTATCCTTATGAGAACGATTACGAAGTTTTGATCGACGTCTCTCTGAATCAACCCGGCTGGCCATATTATTTAGGTAGGAGTTCATTTTCTTCCCCTGTGATCATCGATATCGACTTGGATGGCTCTCGCGAGCTGATTTTCGGCGACGGAGAAGGGTATCTGCACGCGTTGACCTATGACGGTGTGACCGAGCTTCCCGGATTTCCGGTTGATCTGGGGCAGGAAATCCGAGCCGCTGTGGCGATCGGCAATCTGGATCAGGATGCGGAGCTTGAGATTGTCGCAGGGACGTTCGGCAACGAGCTGTATGCAATCGACCATACCGGCGAGACGCTCTTTTCCTATTCCACAGTCGGACAGGTTGTTGCAAATCCCATGATTGCGGACGTGGATGGGGACGGCTCTCCAGAAATTATTGCGATCACCATCGCTGGCGTGGTCTCTGTCCTTGACAGCAACGGTGAGAATTATCCAAATTTTCCACTATTTACAGGAAGTGTCTCGGTGATCTCTCCGGCAATCGCTGATCTGGACGGAGACGGCTATCTCGATATTCTCGTATTTGTAGGCGCAAACAGCGACGCCTCTCTTTTGGCGATCTCCACCGCGGACGGTCAGAATATCGGGGGGTGGCCCATTAATGTGGGGACAAATTCAGAGAATGGCCCGGTTGTAACCGATTTTGAGGAAGACGGTCTGCCGGAAGTCCTAATCGGCCTGGCAAACGGAAATCTCTCTCTATTTAATAGCGACGGCAGCCAACGTTGGGCTCGGGACCTGGGCAGCGATGTCGCCGCGGCTCCGGCTGTTGCCGATATCGATCTTGCCGATAATGGCGAGATGGAGATCGTCGCTATTTCCGACGACGGTTTGATCTACATCCTGGACAAAGAAGGAAATGATCTGTATAGCTCTCCATTTGACGCGGATGCGTCTGTCCGATCTTCCCCGATCTTAGCCGACCTAAACGGCAATGGTACGATCGACGTCATTTTCGGCGATAACGAGGGGAATATCAACGCGGTTGACATTGACGGCAGTCTGCTCTCAGGCTTCCCGATCCAGGTCGGCGGAAACCTAAACGTCAGCCCCGCGATCGGCTATTTGGATGGGGACGACGATGTGGAAATCGCTATCCCTAACTATGATTCCTATTGCGTTATCGACTATAAAAGTCCTGCGACGATTGTCTGGCCCTGTTACAAAGGGAGTCCCACGCGCACGGGTTATACAGCCGATATAACCGCTATAGAAGATCAGCCGGAGAATCCCTCTGGAGACGTGGAAAACTTTTTAGGCGCGAGTTATCCCAACCCATTTTTGCCGGGCATTCAATCCGGATCCTCGGTTGCGATCCGTTTCGGCCTGGCGCGATCCGCTGATGTCTCGTTGATAATCTATGACGTTGCCGGACGACGGATAAAATCCTTGGGTCTGGGTGTCACGCCCGCGGGCAACCATCAAATAAAATGGGACGGAATCGACAGACATGGGCGTAAGGCCGTCTCCGGCGTCTATCTCTATCGTATGAAATCCAAAGACTTTGAGGATACAAAACGTATGGTTCTTATTCGATAACGTACTGATTTCCAATGCCCAATCGCGCAAGCGCCCTGTCATATTCTCCACACAGCACCGGGCGTCTTGCGCGGACACATTCTGAAAGGACATGTTATGCTATCAAACCGATTCATCAAACCTAAATATGGTTCTGGCTGCTTTGCTGATCTGCCAGCGACTATCCATTTTTTATTGACAGGCAAGGACAAACCTCCTTGTGCCAACAGTCTTCTATCCGGCATACCAAACCGCTACAAGACCGTTATTTTTTTTCTGGTCGATGCGTTTGGATACAATTTTTATGACAAATATCGCAACAAATATTCTTTTCTTCGACAGATCGAAAAACAGGGTAAGGTCATCAAAATTACCTCTCAGTTTCCTTCAACCACCGCGTGCCACGTCACCACGATTCATACGGGATCTCCGGTTTCTCAGAGCGGCATATATGAATGGCAGTATTATGACCCCAACTTCGACGCGGTGATCATGCCGCTTCCCTACGCGTACGCGGGGATGCGCGGCTCTGCTTTACCGACTGATGTGGACACCTCGCTGGTCTTCCCGACGCGAACCCTTTACCAATCGCTTCACGCGGATAACGTGAACTCTTATCTGTTTAGCCATGTTGCGATTGCGGACTCGGTCTTCAATCGCGTGGTGTCCAAAGGCGCGCGGATACATAAAATTCGTACCTTGCCGGAGATGTTGGTAAACTTGCAGATGCTGCTGAAAACCGTTCGATCCCAGGATCAGTCGAATTATATCTTCCTTTATTTTTCAAATATCGATACAATTTCTCATCATTATGGACCAAATTCGCCCCAATTAGACGCGGAAATCGGCTCGTTTCTGTCAACATTTGAAAACTTTTTCTGGCGTCGTTCTGCCCACAAACTAAAAGACACTCTGCTGATGATTACCGCGGATCATGGGCAGACGTCGGTAGACCCTGAGACCACCATTTATCTGAACCGTGATCCCCGTTTCGAGGGAATCAAGCGATTTATCCGAAAAAATCGCCGGGGGGAATTGATCGTGCCTGCCGGTTCCTGCCGAGATATGTTTCTCTATATAAAGGATGGACTGTGGGAAGAGGCGCAGCAATTTCTATCGAAAAGACTCGCTGGTAAAGCCAAGGTGTGCAAGACCGCTGACCTGATCGATCACGGTTATTTTGGACCCGCGCCGCCCTCGCGCGCGCTCCTGGAACGGGTCGGCGACCTGGTGATATTGCCATACATTTACGAATCGGTCTGGTGGTATGAGAAGGATAAATTCGAGCAAAATTTTTACGGTCATCACGGCGGATTGACCCGAGACGAGATGGAAATTCCTCTGATGCTTTACCCGTTCTGATGAGATGCTGTGCACCACAACTGATAAACTGCCTTCTTTTGAAACAAAGAGGGGAGTTATTTATCAATTTTTGCCCAAGAACTCATAACCGCCCCGCGACCACAATTCGTTTTTTCTCAGTCTCGACCTTTCCGCTTTCGCTCTGCGTCGCTTCGAGATAGAGGATATATTGCCCGATCCGCACCTTCTCTCCATCGTCGTCTGCGCCGTCCCAGACCACAGTCGTTTTATTGCCCACACTCTGACCGGAGAGCAGGCGACGCACCAATCTGCCTTGAATATCATATACATAGAGATTTGTGACAGCCATAGTCAAGGGGAGATCAACAGTGATCACAGCGTGATCCTCAAACCCGTCGTTATCTGGAGAAAAGGGGTTAGGTTGCGTCTCGATCCTGACGTCCGAACGCAGAGGCAGGTTCGCTTCAATCGAATTTTCATCACAGGGGGTTCCGCCTTGTCCCATTGCCACGCAAGTTCCCCAGTTGCGCGCGTCCGTCGATGCGACTGTCGGGGTGATCCGCTCTAAAGAACGACCCGTATCTCCCCCCCAATCGTCGAGGTAGGGGACGGAATCCGCAATAGCTCCGGTCGGATCGTATAGAATCGCCATATCTTCACTGTTCGCCAGCGAGGGAAATCCGTCAATCGGCTCGATCACAGGGCAGTCCACATCTGGGAATTCCTCGGAAAAAGCGTCCGGGTCTCCAGTCAGTATGACCCGATCTCCAGCATAAAGCTGGCGAGACTCTTCCGTAATAACAGAAAATTCATCGATACGGCTGTCGGAAAGTCGCCAGCCTTGGAGATCGATCAACGGTCGGTCAGCCGCGATTCCTTCTTGCTCCGGCAGATACAGTTCCACCCATTCTGCCCCATTTTTATCGTCGCCTGATGCGGGACTATACATGATTTCGTTGATCACAATCAGCTCCTTTCCGACCGTGACAGAGATCGAGCCGTAGTTATTCTGCGCATATTGGTCAGACTCATAATCGATCCGCGCGCCTATGATATACAATCCGATTTCCGGCAGAGAAAAAGAGCCGGTGAAGGGAGCCGATTCCCCTGGCGAGAGTTCTTGCGCAATTGTCGCGGACGCGAGATTTTCTCCCTGATCCAAAATTGAGTCTTGATTCGCGTCATGGAACAGTCGCACAACGATCCCGGAGATCGCGTTCATGCCCCTATTTTCGACATATCCGGTCAAATTGATCGACTCCCCAGGCAGGGGCGTTGACGACGAAATCCCCAAGCTGTCGCTTAGAGCCAAGTCGTGATCTTTCGCCGCGATGCTATTTTTTTCACCAGGCGTGGATCCGTCAGCGGACACGCAATTTCCCCAATTATCCGGGTCAAAACTGTCAACAAGAAACGCAATCCGTTCTAATGAGACGCCCACATCTCCTCCCCATTGATCGTCAAATTCCAAGCTGTCCACAGCGACTCCGGATGGAACCCGGATAGCCAAAATGTCGCCGCTATTGTTCAGTGAGGGCCAACTTTCCGGCTGAATCGTCTCGGCTGAAACTTGGGGATACGTCGCGACAAATTTCTCTTGATCCTCGGTCAAAATAAAGTATGTATCCGTTGGAATAACAACCCTTTCAGTGCTGATACGTTTGGAATTTGCCGTGCCGTCCTCGATAGTCCAGTCCAGCAAATTGATAGGGCTTCCGCCTTGATGATAGCATTCGATCCATTCCGGCTGATCTGCTTCCTGGTCTGGCAGATAATAGATTTCATTAATCAGAACCGGATCTTCCCCAATCATCAGGGTTTGATCGATTCGATTATTTGACAAATATTGGTCACTTTTGCCCGGCAATTGACAAGATACCAATAAAACAGAGGTCGGAAAATTGACGATGTCGCTCTCTATCTCCACTGTTTCCCCGGGCCCAAGAGTGGTGAACGTATGATCAACTATGCCAATAACTTCCGGATCATCCGGTAGGGAATCAAAGTCGCTGTCTATAAAGAAGGTGGCACTGAAATTATCTATGGGATCAAGACCGACGTTCGTCGCTGTGACTCGCACCAAAAAATCCTGACCCGCGGCGGGATTCGGTGGAATGAACTCCATCATAGTCGCTTCCAGATCACGGTATCTTGTGCAAACCGAGTTGCGTTCCCCGGGAGTGGCACCATCCGGATCGAGGCAGGAATTCCAGTTCGTAGAATCATTGGTCGCTTGGTCCACACTGATTCGCTCCAGAGTTCGACCAGATTCGCCTCCCCATACGCCGCGATACAAGCTGGGCCAGTTGGATATGGGCAGGACCGGGCACGCGATATCGGGGTGGAGATCGGCAAAACTTTCCGGATCGCCGGTCAGGATCAGATAGGATTGTTCTGGAAAAATCGTCAGGTCATCGGCGATCAGACGCTGGTTTTCCGTTCCATCCTCGACCGTCCAGTCTTGCAAATTAAGAGGGAAATCGGTGCGGTTATACAGCTCGATCCATTCTGTTTGCCCTTCCGCGCTGTCTCGATCCATTCTGTTTGCCCTTCCGCGCTGTCAGGTATATACATCAACTCATTGATTGCGAGTTGGCTCTCGCCGATCGGCAAATTTTTTGAAATCCGATCGTTCAACGGGTTTTCATCTATTGCGCGTATGACATACGCATGCACGGAAAAAATGCCCTCCGGCAGATTTTCCCAGTCCGCGGTCACAGAAGCCGAATCTCCAGGAAATAGTATGACATACGCATGCACGGAAAAAATGCCCTCCGGCAGATTTTCCCAGTCCGCGGTCACAGAAGCCGAATCTCCAGGCAATAGAACGACTTCCGTATACTCCAGCCAAGAAATTTCGTCGTTGCCAACTTCCCCGTCAAAATTGGCGTCAATGAAAAAGGTCAGGCTAAATCCTTCCATCTGTTGTCTGCCGTCATTATAGACCACAGCCTCCATCTCAACAGTC
>NBMB01000040.1 GCA_002084765.1 Candidatus Cloacimonetes bacterium 4572_55
TATATTATTTTTCTTTAATATATTATTTTTCTTTAATATATTATTTTTCTTTATATATTATTTTTCTTTATATATTATAAGGAGATCGATCGAATATGGAAAATATTATCCGTTTTTTTCAAAACGGCGGTCCTTTTATGTACATCATTTTGTTTACCCTTGCCGTCGCCATCGCCATTATTATCGAACGTGCGTATTATATTTATTTCAAATGCCGTCTGGACGTTCCAGATTTTATGAAGCAGTTGGAACCCGCATTGTCCGAGAAAGATTATGAAAGAGCAAAAAAAATTTGTAAGACGTATCCACAGCCAGTGTCGCAAGTTGCGCTTTCTGGATTAAGAGGCAATCTCAAGCGATCGGATCATATCCAAAACAACATGGAAGAGAAAATTTTGGAGGTTCTGCCCGCGTTACAACGCCGAACTCCACAATTGAGCATGATCGCGCAGATCGCCACTTTGTTGGGACTTTTGGGCACAATTCAGGGCTTGATCATGTCTTTTAAAGCAGTCGCGACAGCTGCCGCCGCCGAGAAAGCCACTGTGTTATCCAGCGGTATCTCCATCGCAATGAACACCACAGCGTTTGGACTGATGGTCGCGATTCCGTGCCTTGTTGCAAGCGCGATACTGCTCAGCCGAACCGATGGCTTGATTGCGGAAATCGAGCAGATATCTTTGCGAGTCTTTAACCTATTAACAAAAGATTTAGCGACCGGGAATTATCATGAAGAAAGCGAGATTCGTAATAACTGAAAAATTCAGCCATTCCCCAGCCGAGGTGGACGTCACGCCGGTGATGAATCTCTTCTGCATCTTGATCCCATTTCTGCTGCTGACCGCTGTTTTTGCCCAGACCGTTGTGATCGATATCACCCTGCCGAAGGAGGGAGTCGGACAACCCGCGCAACTGCAGCAGGAATCGCTTCCGGATATGTTGAAATTTGTCATGATTAATATTTCCGAGAACAAGATTCAGATCGCTACAAATAAACGGATTTACCCGCCGATCCCTATTAAAGATTGGGAAAATGACGTGGGGTTGTCCAAATTTGAGCGTCATCTTCAGGATATCGTCGCGGAATACCCGAAACAAAAAGATGTGGTCTTGATCTCTCCGGACAAAACCACATACGCAACTTTGATCCGATTGATGGACATCTGCATTGCGACCGGTCTTGGCAATATCTCGCTATCTGGTCCGCAGCGGGGAGAATCCGTCTCGCAGTCCCCCCCGAATAAGCCCTGAGGAAAAAGTATGACCCATTTCCGTATTCCCCGCGCAAGCAACAGGAAACGAATCAAACAGTTGAATATCACCTCGTTGATCGATATTTTTACGATCTTGCTGGTTTTTCTGCTGAAAAATTATTCGGTCGAGGGTGATATTGTCTCGATATCGCCAGACCTGAACCTGCCAGCCGCAGCGGTGGAAAAAAAGCCGAATCGAGACTTTATGGTCACGGTCAGCAAGGCGCATATATCGGCAGAGCATGTGCATGTTGTCGATTTGAATGATGTGGACCAAGCGGGTCTTTCCATCCCAGAGCTGAAACAAGAGATGGTTAATCATCGACAAAAAATTGAAAAATTTCAGGAGACAAATTCCTCTATCGCTTTCACAGGTAAGGTCTTGATTCAGGCGGATGAAGAGATACCCTTCCGGACCATCAAGCAGGTGATGTTTACCTGCGGCGAGTCCGGATATCAGGATATTTCGCTTGTGCTGAGAAAGAGGGAGTGACCCGGATTCGCAGATTTTGTAGATACGATTAAAATCGGTAAACGGTCTGTTGCCTCACGAAGTTTTAATTCTTTTTTGACAAGTGAATATTTATGACACAATCACAAATAGTTGATCCTGCATCTGTCAAGTCTCGGATATTTCAGCTTAATCGTCCTGTTTACCTGATAGAAAATGCGGGAATTCCTCAAGTCTCGGCTGACTGTCCGGATTTGTTCCATGATGTGCACGATAGAGAACCCATACCTATCATACCCACAGAGGATCGCCGCGCGCAGAGTGCTTACGCCCCAGCTTTTGAATTGCGAAATTTGGGAGACGCCGGGTTTTGTGACGATTATGGGCTGACCTATCCCTATCTCGTCGGGGCAATGGCAAACGGCATCACGTCGTCACGGATGACCGAAGCGATCGGCAAAAGCGGGATGCTCGCTTTTTTCGGCTCGGCTGGACTTTCCCCGCATGAGATCGAGGGCGTTATCGATTATCTGTCGGCTCGGCTCTCTAAACGCCCTTATGGTTTTAATCTGATCCACAGCCCTGACGAACCGCAACTGGAAGCTCGCACCGTTGATCTCTATTTGAGAAAGGACGTGAGACTGGTCTCCGCGTCCGCGTATCTCAACATTACTCGAAGTCTGGCGCGCTATCGAATCCAAAATATCCACCGAGATGAGAAGGGACGGATCGTCGCTCCCAACCGCATCATTGCCAAAGTCTCCCGCGCAGAAGTTGCGGCGTACTTTTTTTCTCCCCCTCCTGATCGTCTACTCCAGAATTTGGTTGCCCACGGAGAGATCACATCAGAGCAGGCGCAATTGGCGTCCCAGATTCCGATGGCGCAAGATCTGACAGCGGAAGCCGACTCCGGCGGACATACGGACAATCGCCCTGCTCTGGCTCTGCTCCCAACTATCATAGCATTGCGGGATCGAATGCAAGCTAAGTATAATTATAGTCAGCCATTGCGGGTAGGAATCGCGGGCGGTATCGCTACGCCAATCGCGGCTGGGGCGGGGTTCGCTATGGGCGCGGCTTATATCCTGACCGGATCGGTGAATCAGGCTTGCGTGGAGGCTGGGACATCCGAGACGGTTCGGCAAATGCTCGCAGAGACAAAGCAGGCTGATGTGACTATGGCTCCAGCCGCGGACATGTTCGAGATGGGTGTCAAGGTGCAAGTCCTGAAGCGAGGCACCATGTTTGCCATGCGCGGAACAAAATTGTACGAGATATATCGGAAATATGATTCCGTGAATCGTATCCCGACGACCGAACGGGACATGATCGAAAAAAAAATTTTCCACCGCTCGTTTGACGAGGTCTGGCGACAGACCAGTCGTTATTTTCAGGAGCGAGACGTGAGCCGGATTCATAAGGCGGAAAAAAATCCCAAATATAAAATGGCTCTCATTTTCCGATGGTATCTGGGGCAGGCGTCGCATTGGGCGAACAGAGGGGAGGCTTCACGCAAGATCGACTATCAGATCTGGTGTGGGCCCGCTATGGGTGCTTTCAACGAATGGACAAGAGGTTCATTTTTGGAAAAGGCAGAAAATCGTGACGTGGTAACCGTTGCAATGAACCTACTTTACGGTGCCGGTTTGACTCAGAGGCTTCAGTTGATACGGTCTCAAGGCGTTCAGTTGCCCCCGGAGATGAGACGAATCAAGCCGCTACCGATCTCGGAGATCAAAAAAAGAATAGCGTAATATTCAATACTATACGTTATTAACTTGTATTTAGACTCGTTGCTTTCTATAATTTTACGCATGGGAAACACCAATGGCATCTGTATCTCTGAATAATATTACCCAGAAATTCGGCGGAATCATCGCGGTAAACGACTTTAATTTGGAGATAAAAGACGGAGAATTTATCTCGTTTTTGGGTCCATCCGGCTGCGGAAAAACCACGTGCCTGAGAATGATTGCCGGATTTGATTCGTCGGTTTCCGGTCGAATACTTATCGGCGATAAACCGATATTCTCAAAGGAGGAAAATCTGTTTGTTCCTCCAGAGAAACGCAATATCGGCATGGTATTCCAAAATTATGCCGTTTGGCCCCACATGAATGTGTTCGATAACGTCGGCTATCCGCTGAAGATTCGTCGTGGAATTGAAAAAAAAGAGATTGTCGAGCGGGTTCATCACGCTTTGGATCTGACCAACCTGAATGGAATGCACCGTCGCTACCCGCATCAATTGTCCGGTGGACAGCAGCAACGCGTGGCGCTTGCTCGCGCTCTAATCATGGAGCCGAAAGTTTTGCTGTTGGATGAGCCTCTTAGCAATCTTGACGCCAAGTTACGAGAGAAAATGCGCTTCGAGATCAAGGACTTGCAATATCGGCTAAAGATCACCATCATTTACGTCACGCATGATCAGGCGGAAGCCATGGCAATGTCGGATCGGGTCGTAGTGATCAATCATGGGGTGATACAGCAGATCGACGCGCCGAGGGAAATCTATCAGAGACCGGCAAACAGTTTTGTCGCGGACTTCATCGGATTGACCAATTTCATCCCATGTCGATCTCAGGAAGGGCGTATTTATCTCGCGTATTCTGATAAAGCCACGCTGATTGCCCCGCCCACGCATATCAAAGGCGATTCCTTTATTATGTCCGTGCGACCGGAACAGATCGATCTTTCCACCGAGAGAGGACAGATCCACGGAACAGTGAATCGTCAGACTTTTTTGGGAAATGTGATCGATTACCGGATCGATATTGGCGGGCAGATACTTCGAGTTCAGGCGGACCCTACGCTCATTTTACCGGATCAATCCAAAGTTTTCCTGACCCTGCGAGATCCTATATTTTTTGATGGAAAAGTAAATAATGGCATATAAAAGTCCGGAGAGGGGATCATCGAAAAAATAGTGATTTGGATATTTTAGTCGTAGAGGAATCCGATCTGCCGAGATCAAGGATTGGGGAAATGTACCAAATTTTGTATAAAAGAAAATTTGAAACGAGTGGTATATCGATACTGAAATTCATATTTTTATGTCATATCTTTTTTTATTAGGAGAGAATTATGTTGAGAAGAACTGCGTTGCTATTCCTTATCTTATGCGCGTCTGCGTCGTCTGCGTCGCAGTATGTGCATCACGAATTGACCGTTCGATTGCAAGTCGAGGACCACTCGATTGAGGTGGAGGATCAGATCACGATTCCTGCCGATCTTGTCAAACCGGAGATGCTTTTTCTGCTATACGGTAGCCTGATTCCGGACGGTTCCTGCCGCGTTTCTGAATCCACAAAAAATGTTTCTGTAAAACCTCTGCGCCGACAGCCCCAAGCGACGGACTTTGGCGTGGATCCCGAAGACTCATGGCTCCCGGAAGAGATTCCAGTCCAGCTTTTCTCATTCCATCCCCCGGCGGACCATCAGGGGGATTTCACATTTTGTATGCGCTATCAGGGCGAAATTTATCACCCAATCGAGTCGCTTTCCGAAGAATATGCCAAATCTTTCAGCGTGACTCCCGGCATAATCTCCCCGGAAGGTGCTTTTCTTGCAGGTTCGAGCCTCTGGATACCCTGGTTCAACGACGGTCTGATCACCTTTAATCTGACAGTGGACACGCCGGATTCGTGGGGTGTTGTCAGCCAAGGAGATCGGACCATCTCGGATCAAAAAACGCGCTGGGAATCCCCAAATCCCGTGGATGAAACATATCTTATTGCCGGGAAATTCCATGAATATCACCGCAACGCGGGCGCGGCGACTGCTATGGTTTTTCTGCGATCCTCGGATGAAAACCTGGCAAATAAGTATCTGGAAGCGACCGCGCAATATCTCGAAATGTACCGAGAATTGCTTGGACCTTATCCCTATAAAAAATTTGCGTTAATCGAAAATTTTTGGGAAACCGGGTACGGCATGCCCTCCTTTACATTGCTGGGACCCAAAGTGATCCGATTCCCATTTATACTGCACTCCTCTTATCCCCACGAAATCCTGCACAATTGGTGGGGAAATTCGGTTTTTGTCGATTATGATCAAGGCAATTGGTGCGAAGGTATCACGGTCTATTTTGCAGATCATTTGATCAAAGAGCAGCGAGGTCAGGCAGTCGAATATCGGCGTAGCTCGCTATCGGCTTATACGGACTATGTCAAAGAAGGAAACGACTTTCCGCTTGTGGAATTCCGTTCTCGCCACGATGCAGCAACCGCCGCGGTCGGATACAACAAGGCAATGATGATGTATCATATGCTGCGTCAGGACGTCGGAGACGAGCTGTTTATTAAGGTATGGCAGACGTTTTATCGCCAAAATAAGTTCAAAAAAACGACTTTTGATGACATTCAGTCAGCGTTTGAACAAGTTACGGGTCAAGATTATCAAGACTTTTTTGATCAATGGACGACCCGTATGGGCGCGCCAACGCTTCTTATGTCCCATGTGGAATCCCGTGGGGAAAATGGCAAATATGTCCTAAATTTTACGTTGAAGCAGACACAATCCGGAGACCCTTTCCGATTGAATGTTCCTGTCGCGACGCACCTGGAGAATCAGCCAGTCGCTGATATGAAAACTGTCGAGATGCACGCGTCGGAGCAAAAATATGAGCTGATTTTCGACAGCCGACCCCTCCGTATCGATGTGGATCCGCAGTTTGATCTATTCCGAAAACTTCATCGGAACGAAACGCCTCCTTCATTATCCAATATTTTCGGCGGAGAAGACGTCCTGATCCTATTGCCCTCGTCAACTGAAGCTAAAGGGGGAGAGTCTTTGACCGGTTATAAGCAGTTGGCTGACGCCTGGGGAAAAGAGGCTGTGGGTGATAATGAGATAACCGAGCTTCCCAGCGATCGTTCGGTGTGGATATTCGGGCGAAATAATCGCTATTTCGAGCGAGTTTTCGATGGGATCAGCGATTACGACGCAGAGATCGAGCAGGATGGCATTCGTTTCAACAAGACACTCTTACCCTTTGAGGATCATGCTTTTGTGTTATCCACGCGTCACCCTCTCAACCCGGATCTCACGCTTGTCTGGCTTTGCGCGGACAATCCCGAAGCGATAAACGGTCTGGCTCGCAAACTGCCTCATTACGGAAAATATAGCTATTTGGCTTTTGAGGGACAAGAGCCGACAAACGCGCACAAAGGGCAGTGGCCCGTGGTCAATTCGCCGATGAGTAGCCCGGTTGCTTCAGGGGCAGAAATCCTGTCAGATGCAATCGTTTCCACCCTGCCGAAACGAAAAGCACTTGCGGAATTGCCCCCTGTTTTTTCTGCAGATCGGATGATGCAGGACGTCGCGTATCTCGCAAGCGAGGAGTTGGAGGGACGCGGTTTTGGCAGCCCCGGTTTGGATAAAGCCGCAGACTATATTGAGAAAAATTTCCGAGACGCAGGTCTGGAAGTCAGTATCCAAAGTTGGCAAGACGTCGGAGGGATGAAAGAAAAAACTGCGACTCTGAAAAATATTATCGGGATTATCCCGGGGACAAATCCAAAATATAAGGGTCAATCCGTTGTGATCAGCGCGCATTATGACCATTTGGGATGGGGCTGGCCCCCCGATCAAATTCGAGAGGGAAATCGTGGGCAGATTCACCCTGGAGCTGAGGACAACGCGAGCGGTATCTCGGTATTGCTGGAGTTGGCTCGCACATTTGGCGAAATCCTGACTCCGGATCGAACCGTTATTTTTGTCGCGTTCACAGCCGAAGAGTGCGGTCTGCGGGGATCGAAGCATTATGTGGAAAATATGACGGATTATCCGATCGATGCGGTAATAGGAAATATCAATTTGGATAGCGTGGGTCGGTTGGGCGATAGAAAACTGCTGATTCTCGGAGCAAGTTCCGCGTCGGAATGGAAGCATATCGCTATGGGAGTTGGTTTTGTCACTGGTATCCAATCGGAGACCGTCACAAAAGAGTTAGGCTCTAGCGACCACGTCAGTTTTATTCGCAACGGTGCTCCTGCCATCCACATTTTTGGAGGACCGCATGAGGATTATCATCGACCGACCGATACGATCGATAAAATCGATCCAGATGGCATGGTCAAAGCCGCGATGTTCGCTAAAGAGGCGGCTCTTTATCTCGTTGAACGGGAAGAACCTCTGACATTTGTCCCCGCCACTCAAAAAGAAGGCGATAAACCCATGCATCCCAAAAACGGACGTAAGGTCGGCACAGGGTGTATGCCGGATTTTTCTTTTTCTGGACAGGGTATGAAGATCGGCGCGATCGCCCCGGGCTCTCCGGCTGAAAACGCGGGTCTGCAAAAGGATGATGTCATTATTCTCGTTGGCGATATGGAGGTAAGCAACTTGCAGGAATATACGAATGCCTTAAAGAATTACAACCCCGGAGATAAGGCGGTTTTCCGATATGTAAGGAACGGTCAGGAAAAAGAAGTCGAGTTGCAGTTTACGTCTCGTTAATGATAGATTCACAATCCTTTCCAAAACCTCCGGAAAATCCGATTATTGGGATTCTTCTCATATCGGTTTATATCGGCGTAAGTTCTCAATGCAATCGGCTAAATAAAAACTTATGTCGTGATATAACAGTGACTTGAGTTATTTCATAGGGTATTTAATCGAAACGCAGATGAGGCGCAAAATGGATTGCTTGGTTCCAATATTTGATCAATATTTGAGTGCTGATGGAAAAAGTTTACGGATTGTCGGCTTTGTCCGTCGGGATATGGCGCACATATACGGAATTCCCCACGCCGCTGTTCACGTCGGCGTTATTATTCATAAAGAAACCGAAAAGGGCGTTCAGCCTGGATTTTTGCTACGCCGTCGATCTTCCTCTAAGCGGGTCTGTCCCGAGATGTGGGACGTTTTTGGCAGTCATGTGGAGATTTTTACAGACGGATTTGTCCCGTTACCGTTGGAAATGTACACCGAAATGTGGGATGTTCCCAGCTTTATCAGTCGTCTTTTTGACGATACCGCGCTAAGAGAAGTGAACGAAGAAGTCCAAATTTTGAACCGAGATTTTAAGTTTACACCGGATCACCTCCACCGGTTCGGCGATCCCGGATCCTTTGATTATGGCATTTATGATCCGAACCCTATCAATCGGGAATTCTCCACATTCTACATGGCTCCTGTCCCAAAAGAGGCGCTCACAATTTCGACTAACGACTCAATTGACAATTATTTGCGAGCACTGGACAGCGTCGGAGTCCCTGGGCAAGAGTCAGCCAATACTTGCTCTGATCTTAAGCTGTTCACCTTATCCGAGTTGATGGAGGATTACGCCCGACGCCCGAATACTTATGCAGACGGCATCAAACGTATCCTCATTAAATTAAGCTCGGAACCCGGCACATTGGAGGCTTTTAGCGGTTTCCTGAAAAGTTGTTTAGAGTCATCTACCAAAGAGATGTAGGGATCACCACAAGAAGAAGAATCACGAAAGTAGGAAAAGGAGGCTGTTATGTTTTTTTCGAAACGCGCTTTCGTTATTATTCGTATAGTCTGTATCACCGCAGTTTGTTTATCTACAGCAAGCGCGCAGGAACACGGATCCCCGGACTACTGGGATATGTCTTTGGAAGATCTGCTTGAAGTCAAAATTGTCACCGCGGGGAAAACCGAGCAGAAAGTTGCCGATATTCCGGCAAGCGTGGTGGTGATAACGCGTCAGGATATCGAGAGAAACGGTTATCAAACTTTATACGAGGCGTTGTCCCATATACCCGGAATTTATATGATCGACAACTATGTGGATAAAACTTTCGGCATGCGAGGTTTTGTATCCAGCTCTTTAAGTGAGAATTTTATCCTTTTAGTGAACGGCGTTAGCCAATTAAACAATGTCAGCTATAGCTCCCCGCTATTTCGAGTATTCGCGCCGATTGAGTCTGTTGACCGAATCGAAGTTGTTCGGGGACCCATGTCTGTTATGTATGGGAGCGGCGCGTTTTTTGGAGCGATCAACATCATCACCAATCGGGCTCTTGACGAAAATGAGAGCGAAATTTTGTCCGCTTCATACGGGTCTATGACCACGCACAGAGTATTTTTCCGCGCGGCTGAAAACAATGAAGATTTAAACATTTGCGTCAACGCCTCCACATTTCATACCGATGGAATCGACGAGCCTTATAGCAAGATGATTCCCGCGGATAGCTTGGAAATTTTGGAAGGACCTTTAGAAGCGGGTGGAATAAATTTGCCGAAAGGACAGACTACTGGCGGTTTTTTGGAAAAGAGCAGCCGATATTTTAATGTATCTGGTAAATTTCAGGAGTACTATTTTGATCTGACCTATCATGAATCTTTTAACGAGACCTATCAAAACGTCCCGGCGTCGAAAGACGGTACAGACACTCGTGAAAAACTCACAGGCGGAGTCGTGGGGTATCGGCGAGAAGTTTCCGGCAACATGACGCTGGATGGTAAGGTTGTTTACGTTGGAAATCAAGTTTATACCAACTTTGACGCGGCATTCGACGATTTTTATGGGACCGAGGAGGCCGATAATATGATGATTGGCGCGGAACTCAATAGTTTTCTGCGTCCCACGCCAACGCTCGACGTCTCGCTCGGCATAAGCTATCATTCTCTTGTGAGCGCTCGAAACCGCACTCATGTACCGCTCGTGGGCCTGAATAATTATCGTTTTTTTCTCGCTGACGGGGACGATATGGTTAACAGAGCCGGATTTGTCCAAGCCGTCTATGCTCCGATCCCAAAAATAAAATTGGTAGGGGGTTTCCGAATGGAGCAGATTTCAGAATATCGGCTGCATGCGGAAAAGAACAATGACGGGTCTCCTTTCAATCCCGATTTCCAAAAGATTGACTTGACTATCGAAGAGAGCGAGTGGGAAGCAACTCCCAGATTTGCCCTGATCTACGCCAAAAATGCGCATCAAGTCGTGAAGCTGCTCTACGGAGAAGCGCTTAAGCAGCCCTCTTACAGTAAAAATATCGAACACATGACCACTCTTTTTGATCCTGACGCCGAAGAGTCGGTAAAACCGTTAAAATCGGAAAATATCAGCGCGCTGGAGATAAATTTTCTTTTATCATACCCGAAATTCAATTCGAGCTTGAGTCTGTTCAGGAATTCCTTGAAAAATTTGATTACAAAAACATTAGAATTTTCTCCGTCTACGGATGGCACTTTTATTATCTACATCGTGAATGGCGGCGAACTGGAAACCGTGGGCATTGAGGCCACGGCAAGCACTGAGTTTATCGATAATTTCTATATGAGTCTGAGTGGGACATATCAGAAAACAGACGACAAAAAACAGGAGAATATCGACGTTGCATATTCTCCAAAATTTCTCGGTTACTTTGATCTTTCTTATCGATACAGATGGGCGTCGCTCGCGCTGACGGGCAATTATGTGGACGAGATGGAGTCATATTATGATCCTTATTTTGAGAATGAGGGCGGAACAACCGGCAATCGCATCGGCGATAAGGTGGACGGTTATTTCCTGCTCGGCACAAATATGAGGATCGACGGAATCTACAAAGGGATTTATCTTAACGTGAGATGCTCCAATCTGTTGGATCAAGAAATACGGTATCCTGTCAGCTCGGATAACAACTATCTGCTGAAAGGGACGCTCGGAAAAAGTCGCTCGGTTCTGGCGATAGTCGGTATGAAATTTTAGACATATTCGCTATCTGGCCTGGATTATTCGTCATCACGGAAATTAATCCGCAGATTACGCAGATTAAGAATGGATAATTAAAGAATTATATTTTTTTTGCCAAATTTTCTTCAGGAAAACGGAGCTTTTGCGCGCATTTCACTATATTCACAACAGAGTCACAGAGAGAGCAGAGTCAGCCCAAATAAGGGTTCTGAAATTCTCATAAAAACTGAGTTCTCTTGGAAATATCGTTAAAAATCGAATCTAACTCATTAAATATCAAACATCTGAGATCTTTGGTTCTCCGAGGATTATGAATAATGCAGGCTGGAAAAATTCGCGCAAAAAAAGCCGGTCCGTGATAGGGCCGGCTTTTTTTTGTATTAAACAAAAATCTCAAAACGACAGACCAGCTCCGATTCGGATTAACCGAGGTGCTCCCGCATCCGATGGATCATGGACATAGTCCTCGCCGGTGGAGAGCAGTTCCAGCCTACCTGTATCCCATAATTTTCCGGTACGAGACTGAACTCTCAGCGCGTTTTGTCGATCAAAAAGGTTAGAAATTTCGGTAAAAATAGTCAAATTGCGAGCAGCCCCCACCCCAATAGGAATCCGTTTCTGTACCCGAAGATCGACCGTGCCTGTCCAGGGCATCCGAGCGGAATTTGGCTCTATGAACAGAGTCGGGTCGTCGGTGATCGGGGTGTAGGGATAACCCGAAGCATACTGCGCCACGATATTGACGCTCAAATTTGAAAACAGAGCTTTTTTCCATCCAGGAGAATTTGATCCTATGGGATAGGAAAGAGCCGCCGAAGCACTGATCGTATGCCGTTGGTCGAAATCAAGAGGATATTCCTGTTGCGCTTCAGACTGCTCATAATACGCGTTATACGCCTGATCAGTCGGAAAGGAACTGTTTCCGGTCGCAACCGAGTAGGAATAATTCAATGACGTCTGAATCGCTTTACCCACGGATGTTCCCCAAGAAAAATCAATCCCTTTCACGTTCCCGTAATCAATATTCGTATAAATTGAATACCGGTAGATGAGTTGGCGTCGATAAAACTGCGTGCCGACCAGATCGGTCAAATCCTTATGATAAGCCGTCATCTTGATATAGCTATTGCGGTCCAATTGGTATTTCAGACCGGATTCTATACTGACAGTTTTTTGCGGCTTAATGCCTGGATTACCAATGATGACGATCGCTTCTTCGCTTAATCGATCTGGGTCCTGGTAGACCAGATTCGCGTAAATATCCGAATAATTCGGCATCTGGAAGAAATGGCCATAAGAAAAATGGAAGACCATCTGCTCCGAGATAGGAAAGGCAAATCCTAAGCGGGGACTGAGCTGGGAACGAGTCGGCGCGTCTGTCAGCGGAGAGAGAGGATCGCCGATATCCTGCCAACTGTCCGCGTGGACATCGACATAATCGAAACGGAGACCCGCGTTGACTGTCAAGAAATCAAATTCGATTCTATCTTGAAAATAGAGCGCAGTCTCAAACGGCTGATAATCAAATTCGATGGTCCGATTCGCGCCGTTTTCATCAGGCCACGGCTCAATCCGCTTGTAGGTGGAAAGGTCTCGGGATTTTATCTCAAAACCGATCTTTAATCCATGGTGCATTCCCCGCTGATACGTCGCGTCTCCACGAGTCAAAAAGCTCTTAGATTTGGATAAAATATAGAGATCGTCTGTCCCTCGCAGATAGAATTCCAGCTCATTGTCTCGATCCGCCTTTCTATATTCAGTTTCTGGATCACTGAACCGACGCTTCTCCCAATCCCATATTCCGAACTCATTGCTCCGGTCTCCATACGCCAGCTTCAGGGTATAAAACATGCGCGAGGAAAGCCTGTGATCGACCGTCAGAATATGCTGCCGGCTCCTCAACTCATTAAGACCCTGATTCTCCGGAAGATACTTCCACGAATGGCTATAGACCTGCGATATCCGACGATTTTCGTTATAAGTATAAATCAATTTCACATTTCGGATCGATTGATAGATCGCTTTTCCGAAATAGTTACGGGTCAGATCAAATCCATGCGGCAGGTAAGAATCTTCGTTGCTGTAGCTCCCAGAAACGAAAAATCCCAACCCGAGTATCCCCGGAACCGGACCGTTCAGCATCCATTCCCATTTACCCGGCGTCTCCACGTCCACGTCAAAGCCCTGAAAATTTTCTTCTGGTGCTTCATAAATGAGCCGTTCATCATTCTCCAGGATCGGATTTTTGTCCTGGACAAGCGCGTTGCTTTGACGATAGGGCGAGTCGTTCACATAATCGGAAGTGAACCCGACCTTGCCGGTCATCCGATTGCCCGGACTCTTTGTGACCACGTTGATCAAGCCAGACATTGCGTTTCCATATTCCGCATTAAAAGTCCCGCTAATCAATGTCAGTTCATTGATCGCGTCGTCTCCCAGCGTCAAATTCAGATTCGAGCCAGCCGATTTCCTGCTTCGACTTTGGTCGCTTAACTCGCTTCCAAATCCGCCCTGCAACGGATCGGTCAGCTCGATCCCATCGATCAGAAAAGCGACCTCTCCACTCCGTCCGCCCCGAATGTGTAGCTCGCCGGCAGCGTCCTTTGTGACGCCGGCTTGCAGCGCGATCACATCCTTGATATCCTGCACCGGAAGCTCGGATATCTCGGAACCGCGAATTCGAGATTCCCAGGCTGTCATGTCTTTTCGGATCAGCTGTCGCTTGCAGACCACAACCGTTGTGTCGCCTTGCATCACCTCTTGGGTCATTTGGATATCAATCCGGGTGGTCAAGTCCGTCGAGACCCTGACATTTTTGATTATAGTCCTTTGATAGCCCATCATGCTGACCACGAGTTGATACGCGCCAGGTTCGACGTGCAGAATCATATAACTCCCGTCGGTCATTGCCATTGCGCCGTTGGAGGTCCCTTGCAAAAGAATATTGGTCCCTGGCAACGGATCTCCCGTGCTTTTATCCGTCGCCATCCCGACGATTTTACCTGTGGTTCCCGCCCAGCCGACCGAGACCCAAATAAGGCACATACCGAGCCATATCCGAATAAAAAGATATTTTCTCATCTCATCTCCCCTCCCTGTTTCGACGATATTCGCGTATCATTAAAATCGATCATTCCACGACGATCAGCTTTTGGGTCGAATCAAAATCTAAGGCGTGCAAGCGATAGTAGTAAATGCCCGGAGTCGCCCGCTGACTATTTTCTGTCCTGCCATCCCATTCGATTTCGTGCATGCCCGCGTCAAGAGAGCGGTTGCACAAGGTCCTGATCCTCTGACCGAGCAGATTAAAAATTTCCAGCGAAACTTTTTCGGTTCTTGGCAGATGAAAGCGGATGGCTGTCGAATTCGTGACAGGATTCGGAAAATTTTGATGTAATTTGAATCCGACCTGCCCTTCGATTTCATTCTCCTCCTCAATCGCGTTGGAGGGCTCTCTGACGACGAGGTCGTCGGCATAGAGCGTAATGCCGATATCCGCCATCATATCGAAAAGATAGACGCCGACGCCTCCTTGCGTCAACATATCGTTCTCGTATGGACATCCGGGCATCTCCTGATCATTGAAATAAAGCCAAAATTGGTTGCCGACCGCTTGCACGGCAAATTTATTCCAGCCGCTAAGAGTCGGAACCCCGCCGGGAATGTCGGCGGCGTACCAGTCCTGGATGACTTCCGGGAAGCCCATGGACGGACGGATACGAAAACGCAGCCGTTGTTCCATAGAAGAGACGTTGAATTGAGAGGAAAATTGATACGCCGTCGTCGCCTCTCCATCCACCCGAACCCGAAACTCAATGCCATAATACCAACCCTCGTTGATGGGGACATAGATATTTGCTTCGTAATAATAATCTGTCCAGTTCTCATCGCCGGTATAGCTCTCGCTGACGCCTGCATCGTTCATGTTCAACATCCCGACCCAATTATCGCCACTCGGATTGTTTTCCATGTACGCGGTTTCGATAATCGGCGAATAGCCCGGATAACCGGAAAGCCATTCGTTCTCCGCAACCCCGTCGGAGAAAGTCTCAGTCAGATACACAGTCTGAGAAAAACCGACCGAGACAAATAAGAATAATACCAAAGTCACAATTAAAAAACATCGCTTCATAAGACCTCCTTCAAAAATGTAAATAATATTAAAAAAAGATTCCAATACAGTCCTCAATCGCCCTAAAAATTTTATCATTTTTTTTTAATTCTACGAGTTATGATTTATCAATCTAATTTTTTTTTTGATTTTTTACATGCAGGAGATCGTAACGCAGAACGCTGTTCTGCCATGAGCCAATAACAGAGCGGCGATCGTTATTACTGCCTGATTTTAAAAACCTGATTTTGAAAGCGATTTATGTTGGCGTCAAAAATTTTAGAAAATTTAATCGGAAATGTCCAGCATTTTTTTTAAATTTTATTTGGAAAAACGTGATGAGACGCTTAAATTAAATTGACGTATAAATTACTTAAATTCTTAAATTAAGGAAGGCGGCTCTGTTATTTGAAAAAGTCTGCTGAAAAAATTTATTAAGGGGCGACTCGTAGTAGGCGACTCGTAGTAAAGGATATTTCCCATGAATCTAAATGATCGTAAACCCGAGAAAAATTCGATTTTGGTAGTAGACGACGATAATTCAATTCGTCGTATGCTGCGAATGATCCTTACCAATAAAAATTTTTTGGTAGTCGAGGCAAAAAACGGTCAGGAAGCGATTGACATTCTGAAAAAAAGGGTGATTGACCTGATCATTTCCGATGTCATGATGCCGAAAGTCGACGGCTTCCAGCTGTGCCGTTATATCAAGAACGACCCGAATCTGATGGATTCTTACCTTCTTCTTTTGACCGCAAAAAACGCTATCAACGATCGTGTGACAGGATTGGATATCGGCGCAGATGATTATCTCGGTAAACCCTTTGCTATAACGGAGTTATTGGCTCGAGTGAAAGCCGCGTTCCGGATGATTGACATGCAGAAGGAGTTGAAGCTGAAAAATAAAATGCTCCGAGACGCCTCCATCCGAGATAGCTTAACTCAAGTCTATAATCGACACTATTTTAATGAATCTATTTCAAAAGAGGTCGCCCGGTCGAAAAGATACGAAAACAATCTCTCTCTTATTATTGTCGATATTGACCACTTCAAATTAATAAACGACACCTATGGGCATCTTGTTGGCGACGAGGCACTGAAGGAAGTCGCTAGTGCTCTGCAAAAAAATACCAGAAAAGATGATACCGTAGCCCGCTATGGAGGCGAGGAATTTGTAATTATTTTGCCGGAAACTGTGTTGGAAAAAGCGCATGAAGCCGCGGAAAGATTGCGTCGGGTCGTTCAAGAATTGAAGTTCCAGCATAATGAAAAACTTATAGCGATTACAATCAGCGCCGGAACTTCCTCCTTTCAAGAGAATAAATGCCAAACAGAAAACGATTTTATCGATAAGGCGGATCAATCCCTATTGACCGCAAAAAGATCGGGCCGCAACCGTTCCGTTATATGCCAAGAAAATCTTTATATCCCAGGCGAAAATGGACTTTAATTTCGTCGTAATTTAGGAAAACATGATAACAAATATAATAACAATTGTCGAGCAATATAGCGTAATTTTATTTGATTCTACAAGTTACGCTCTTCAAGCGGAAAAAAAACTTCTTCAAGCGCGTATTGTATTTAAACTGATTCCCACACCTCGCAAGATTAGCTCAGACTGTGGGATTTGCGCCCGAGTCCGGCGCGCGGACGTACAATGCGTTCAAAAGGTTCTGGAAAATGCGCAAGTTCAGACCGCCGGGTGTTACGAAATTTAGACGAAATAATTTTAAGACCTTATCAAACATAACGTTAGGAATTGATATAAGATGAAAAACGCCATTGTGGAAAAAAAAATACGAGTCGGGATTTTGTTCGGAGGCAAGTCTGCCGAACATGAAATTTCTCTTTTATCGGCAAAAAATTTGGTCGAATCGATAAATAGGGATACATATGAAGTTGTGCTAATTGGTATCGACAAATCAGGACGTTGGCACAAATTCGAGTTGACAGGTCGGATGAACAACACGATTTTCTCGTCGCAAACCCCAGTCTCGGATCCGATAGCCCAACTTCAATCGGTCGATGTCGTATTTTCGATTTTGCACGGCTCTATTGGCGAGGATGGAGCCATGCAAGGGTTGTTGAAAATCGCGGAGACACCTTTTGTCGGCGCGGGCGTGCTGGGGTCGGCAGTGGGAATGGATAAGGACGTGATGAAGCGACTGTTACGGGACGCGGATATACCTGTGTGTCGTTTTCGGGTCGTGACCATATCGGAGGAAAAAAATCTTAATTTTCAAGACATAACAAAGGAATTGGGCTCCATTCTGTTTGTCAAACCTGCGAATATGGGTTCGTCTGTAGGAGTCAACAGAGCGGTGGATTCAGAGTCGTTTGAGCGAGCGGTTCAAGACGCGTTCCGATATGATCGAAAAATTATCATCGAGGAATTTATTGATGGTCGGGAGATTGAATGCTCTGTTTTGGGCAATGATGAGCCCATCGCGTCTCTGCCTGGCGAGGTGATTCCTCGGAGCAACTTTTATTCCTATCACGCAAAATATATTGATGAAGAAGGCGCGCAATTGGACATACCGGCAAAACTCCCCGTGGATATCACGAAAAAAATTCAGGCATTGTCGATTCGTGTCTTTAGGACTTTATGCTGCGAAGGGATGGCGCGCGTGGACTTTTTCCTTAAACCAGACGGGATGATCCTAGCAAACGAGATCAATACGCTGCCTGGATTCACACAGGTCAGTATGTATCCAAAGCTATGGGAAGTCAGCGGGGTAAACGCCTCAGAGTTATCCGACCACCTGATTCAATTAGCTCTTGAGCGCGGAGAACGTGAACGCCAGTTAGCGACCTCTTATGTCCCCGCGATATAACGCTATAGAATTCAATTTTGAATCGTGTAACATATTTTTTAAGCTAATGTTACAATTTTTTGTTGACAAGTCACTTTAAGCCAGCTATAATAATCTATAAATTTGAAATTACTAAGAAGTCACTAAAAGGAAGTTCGACTCATAACGGATCGGTAAAAGTTATGCTATTTTTTAATCGAAAGAGTAAGTCGGTTTTTTCCAAAAGCGAAGAGATAAGCGAAGCTTTGAGCTTGCCTGTGTTGGGCGAAATATCTTCGATAAAAATCAAAAAATCTGATAAAAGGGCGACTTTATTAAGTGCCTCGACGCCTCAGCTTAAAGATGCCTATGATAAATTGGCGCAAGAGGTGATGCGGAGCAAAAAGTCGCTGATTATGGTGACCAATTCCACGATCGACGAGGAAAAAAGTATGGTCACTGCAAACTTGGCTATTGCGTTGGGAGCCAAAGGCAAAAGGGTTATTGCCGTCGATTGCGATTTTGAACGTCCTGAACTGCATCTCCTTTTCGGATTGGAAGACGCCAAATCCGGCGTTGCCGAAATGGTAACTGGTAAGGGAAAAATTTCAGATACGTTGATTGAGACATCGGAAAAAAATGTATCTGTGATCGCTTCCGGCGCAACAAACGACCCTGATAGCCTGTTGTCCTCGCCTGAATTGGGCAAAATGCTCTCTTCTTTGGGATTTAGCGCGGATATCGTGTTGATTAACGCTCCGTTTGTGTCGGAACAATCGAAAATCGACGGGCTCGTCTCCAAGGTGAAAAATGCGCTTTTTGTTCATCAGCTCGGCAAAACGGATAAGAGCGCGGCGCAGGATAGTTGTAGTGCCCTAAAAATGTTGAAAATTAATGTGTTAGGAATTGTAAATATTGCTGGAGGTAAAAAAGCGATGGCGATAAGACCTGAAAAAAGTAAGAAAAAACCGGCTGGCGTCGGAAAGAAGAAATCAACGGGAAGTTCTGGTTCAAGCGAGACAAAAACCTATATTTTTATTTTTATAGGCGGCGTATTGGTGATAGCCGTATTAGGCATTATTGTTTGGTATTTGATTATTCAAAAATTTTCCTCCACGACGGACAATTTGATCAAAAGCACTCCGTATCAGACAACAGAAACGGCTTTGGAGGAAGACGGAGAGGGAGAGGCGGCTTCCGGCGTATTTGGGGTTCCAGCCGATTCCGACGCTGAAGAAAATGATTTATCGTCATCCGGTCCTTTCGGAACGGAATCGCAAGACGGTCCCTTCGGAAAGGAGCCAGAAGAGACGCCCGCTTCTCAACCGACATCGCTCAATCCAGCGGCGGAAGCTGCTCCGACTGGAGAAGTGGGAGGCGATAATTTGACGGATTCCTCCGAGCCGGGTAACGATGAGAAATCACCGACAGCCGTAGCCGTGACAGAAGGTGATGAGAAATCACCGACAACCGCGGTCGTGGCAGAAGGTGATGAAAAATTGGGCGATACCCCGGCGGCATCTACGGAATCAAAGCCGGAGACTGTAGCTGAGGCTCAGTCCTCTGAGAAAGAAGAGGAACCAAAATCTGAGGAGCCTTCTTCCTCTGCTCCTTCATCTCAGCCTACAGCGGCTCCAACAACCAACTCTCCTCCGACGAGTTCCGAGGAAAGTGTGAAAAAGACAGTCTCAGAGTCCGATTATCCCAAAATCGGACGGCTACCTTTCTCGATATTGATTCATTCTTTTAGTGTAAAAAGTAGCGACAATCCGATCAAAAAAGCGATCTCGGAGACCCAGAGGCTGAAAATCAAGGGATATGGAGCTTACTGGACAAAAGCTAATATCAATGGAGAAGACTGGTATCGGGTGTTGGTAGGAGTCTACGCGACTGGAAAGCAGGCAGTGAACGTCGCAAAATCATTGGGGAAAGAATTAAAGACCGAAACCTCTGTAATTAAACTCCCCTACGCTATTGAGTTGGGATGGCAGACCTCGATCGAGTCAGCAAACGCGGTTGCAAAGGAAGTGACCCGTCGGCAATATTCGACATATCGAATTATTGAGTCAAAAGATGACAAGAGATGGGTACTTTTGAGAACAGGTGCTTTTAAGACAAAAGCTGAAGCTGAAGAGTATCTGAAATATGTGAAATCCGATGGATTTAAGGGTAGAGTGGTCATGCGCTGATCCTAAAAAAAAATAAATTTTGTTTTGAATTGAAAAGGTCGCTTTCGGGCGACCTTTTTCAATATACTTGAAAGAGGGGGATCAATGAAATTCATCTGGATTTTTTTTCTATTATTCGGTCTATTATTTGAACTGGCACTCCCCGCGTTTGCCTCGGAGAACGTGCCTGACTTGCTTGAAAAGAAGATAAAATCGCTTCGACAAAGGTTGGAAAAATCTCAAATTCTTAATGAGGAGAGGGTTCGACTGCTGATTCGTCTCGGATATTTTGACGCGGCAGAGGAGGCACTTCTCTCACTTGAGAGCGGTCCGGCAATTGATTTGATGATGGCAAAAATGTGCTTCGAGCGATACCAATTTGAGGAGTTTCAACGGCTTTCAGAGAAATTTCCAGAGTCCGAGGAGGCGTATGGGTTGAGGTCTCAATTCTTGTTGTTAAGCCAAGACCTGGAAGGTTATCAACGAGAAGCCCAGAAAAATCAAAAAAAATGGGTGACCGCGCGGCTGAATTTGGCGCATTTTCATTACCTGACGTTCGATTATGATCAGGCGGAGCGAATCTATCAAGACGCTCTTCAGGAAGATTTATCCCGAGATGCGATAAGCCGAGCGTATGCGGGTTTGGCGAATATAGCCTACAAAAAAAACCAATTCGATCAATCGCTGGAGTACCTGCTTCAGGCGGTCGATAAAGGCGAAATTTCTGACTTTTTGGCGAATCGTTTTGTCCTTATCCTGATCCGACTAAGCCGGGTACATGAGGCGATCCAGACGGCAAAAATCACACTCAAGCTCAACCCTTTTCATCAATCTGCGCATTATACCCTGGGAAACGGTTATACGAATCTCAATTATACCCAGTTGGAGGAGCGATACGCAGACAATTTCTCTAACCAAGATATGTTGCAGGACATCATTGATCAGCTCGCTCGTGGAGAAAAAATCAAGCCAGAATTGACAGCGTTTTCTCGGCGAAATCCACAGAATGTAGAAGCTCTCAACACGCTGGGAGCGATCGAGTGGACAGAAGGAGATTATGACAGCGCAATCGTCTATTATCAGGAAGCGTTGCGGATCTGCCCAGAATATGGACGGGCGCACAACGGACTTGCTCGCACTCTGGAAAAAATGGAAATGTCCGTCAGTATCTACGCTGAGCGAGACGAAGCTGACTTTGCCGATAAACCGATGCCGGATATCGAGAATATCGATCAATTTGTAATCAACTGGCCCGCGCTGTCGGATCGCCACAAGAAGCGAACGGCTCTCTCTCTTGCGCCATTCAAGCACTTTGTGCCGATTTTGGTTCGGTCAGAAGCCACGGTATATATCAAGCCGCTGTATGAAAGGTTGTCCGAATCCCCCTATTTCGAGAATATGCGGGATACCCGCATCAGCTATGATTCTCGGCTATGGGACGATGTGCGAGGCGCGGGCGGGTTCCACATGGTCACCGGTATCGAGGATGTTGAACGCTCGATTTTCCACCATTACGATACGGTTTTGCACGAATTTGCCCATCAAGTTCACAACATATTTCCCACAGAGGATTGGATTTCGGTAGAAACTCTCTATCGCCAAGCCAAAAAGCAAGAGGCTCTTGGAACCAAAAGATTTGTCTCCCGCTATCAAAGTTCTTCGGTTTGGGAATATTTTGCCGAGGGCGTGAATTCCTATTTCTCCCCGCGCCGAAATTCATACGATACACGAGAAATTGTCAGGGAGCGGTTGCTCGAATTAGACCCGAAAATGGTGGAGATTGTCGAAAAATATCAAAAGGAGACCGACCTCTCCCGATTTTTAGGCAAAAGCATAGCGACCACGATTTATGACAAAATCGGATCAAACAACTTGGACGCAGCGCAGAATATGATCGTCGAAATTGAGCCGGATGCAGCGAAAACGGAACCTGTGTTGCGCGCGCGTAGCTATCTCCTTTCGATCCTAAAAGAGACAGAACAAGCAGAAGCGATTGCAAAGCGGCTGACCCTCGAATATCCCCAATACGCGAATTCCTATCGCCGGCTGAGCCACGAAATTCTGTTGAAAACCAGCGATTATCAACAGGCTCTCACGATTCTGAGGCAGGGGGAACGCGCAGTTATCGAAGGGGATCAATACAATCTCGATCTATCAATCGCCGACGCTTTGGTCGGACTCGGTCACTATAAGGAGGCGGTTGATCGATACCGCCGCGTGTTGGCTATTCAGCAAGACCATGAGAGTGCTTTGCATGGGATAGCCACTGCTTTGAATCGTCTCGGCGATCAGGTCGAGGCGGATCGCTATTACAAAAAGGCACTGTCTCGGCGAAGCGGTATCATCGAACTGCGAGCGGAGTATGGTCGCTTTTTGCTGGACTGCGATCGCCGAGAAGAGGCTCGACAGCAATTGGATGAAGCGGAAATTCTGGACGCGCGTCACCCCCATTTCTATCTGCTGAAAGCCCAATTTGAAACCGATCCAGATTCAGGTGTCGCACTTTGCGTGCGAGCGTTGAAAAAAGTTCCGTATCTCCAAGACGCGCTCCTGCTCCAGGCAGAACGGCTGATCGAAGCTGGAGATCGAGACTCCGCGCAAGCGGTGATCCATGAATCGATTCGGAGATCGAAATTGCTCCCTGAATGGCATTACGAATCGAAAAAGGAATCTTTTGTCACGGGGAATTTATGGGATCAGGCTCAAAAGGCGCGTCTGTCTCGGTTGCAAAACGCATTGCAAAAGTGATTCCGACCTGTTAATAATTGTATTTTTGAATAATTCATATTAAAAATAATTTTTAATATGTAAAATTTAACTTGATTTCCAATTAACAAAATCTTATACTAAGCCTGCATTATTCATAAGCCTCGGAGAACTAGATATCTCAGATGTTTGATATTTAATGGGTTAAAGTCTATTTTTAACGACATTTCCAAGAGAACTCAGCTTCTATGAGAATTTCAGAACCCTTATTTGGGCTGACTC